>NZ_JBIVLW010000005.1:0-355384 GCF_044752765.1 Streptomyces sp. NPDC088706 | reverse complement strand
CGCCCGGTTACATTCCGAACCCGGAAGCTAAGCCTTTCAGCGCCGATGGTACTGCAGGGGGGACCCTGTGGGAGAGTAGGACGCCGCCGAACAATCTTTCAAGGACCCCTGGTCCCAGCGTTCACGCTGGGACCAGGGGTCCTTTTGTTTTTGTCGAAGCGCGTCGGACGGTCGGCTGCGCGAGAATGTCTGTGGTACCCGAAGACAGGAGTCACACCCATGTCCACCAACTCTCCCGACGATCGTCCGGAGCGCGAGCCGCGTCGCCGGGACGGTGGTGACCGGGGCGGTTTCCGCGGTGGTCGTGACGACCGGTCCGGTTCCGCAGCGCCTCGACGTGACAACGACCGCGGCCCGCGCCGGGATGACAGCCGGCCTTCCGGCGGCGGCTTCCGCCGTGATGACCGGGACCGCGACCGGGATCGTGGGCCGCGCCGCGATGACAACCGTGGCGGTGGCTCCGGCGGTGGCTTCCGGCGGGATGACAACCGGGGCGGTGGCTCCGGCGGTGGGTTCCGTCGTGATGACGACCGTGGTGGCCGTCCGAGCGGTGGTGGGTTCGAGCGTCGTGACGACCGGCCGCGTGGGCCCCGCCGCGATGACGACCGCCCCAGCGGTGGCGGTTTCCGCCGTGACGACAACCGTGGGGGTGGCTCCGGCGGTGGGTTCCGTCGTGATGACCGCAGCGGTAGCGCCGGCGGCGGTTTCCGCCGTGACGACCGTGGTGGCAAGGCTGGTGCCGGTTTCCGGCGCGACGACAACCGCGGCGGCGGTGGGTTCCGTCGTGACGATGACCGTGGTGGTCGCCCCAGTGGTGGTGGGTTCGAGCGTCGTGACGACCGGCCGCGCGGCCCCCGCCGCGACGATGACCGCCCCAGCGGTGGCGGCTTCCGCCGTGACGACAACCGTGGTGGTGGCTCCGGCGGTGGCTTCCGGCGGGATGACAACCGGGGCGGTGGCTCCGGCGGTGGGTTCCGTCGTGATGACGACCGTGGTGGCCGTCCGAGCGGTGGTGGGTTCGAGCGTCGTGATGACCGGCCGCGTGGGCCGCGTCGTGACGATGACCGCCCCAGCGGTGGCGGTTACCGCCGTGATGACAACCGTGGGGGTGGCGCCGGTGGTGGGTTCCGCCGTGACGACCGTGGCGGTGGCTCCGGTGGTGGCTTCCGGCGGGACGACCGGGACCGCGATCGGGATCGTGGGCCTCGTCGTGATGACGACCGTGGTGGTTACCGCGGTGGTCAGCAGCGTGACGACAACCGTGGCGGTCGCCCCAGTGGTGGTGGGTTCGAGCGTCGTGACGACCGGCCGCGCGGCCCCCGCCGCGACGATGACCGCCCCCGCGGTGGCGGCTTCCGCCGTGACGACAATCGTGGGGGTGGCTCCGGCGGTGGCTTCCGGCGGGACGACCGGGACCGCGACCGGGACCGTGGTGGCTACCGCGGCGGGCAGCGTGACGACCGTGACCGTGGCGGATTCCGGGGCAGGGACGACCGGGACCGTGAGCCGATCAAGCGGCTGCCCATTCCCGACGACGTCACCGGTGACGAGATCGACAAGGACGTACGCCAGGAGCTCATGAGCCTGCCGAAGACCCTTGCCGAGGACGTCGCGCGCAACCTCGTCATGGTGGCCCGGCTGATCGACGAGGACCCGGAGGAGGCGTACGCCTACGCCCGTATCGCTCTGCGGCTGGCCTCGCGTGTCGCCGCCGTGCGGGAAGCGGCCGGCTTCGCGGCTTACGCGACGCAGAAGTACGCGGAGGCGCTCGCCGAGTTCCGGGCCTCCCGGCGGATGACCGGGTCGGTGGACCTGTGGCCCGTCATGGCGGACTGCGAGCGTGGTCTCGGCCGGCCCGAGCGGGCCATGGCCATGGCCGGTGAGCCCGAGGTGCAGAAGCTGGACAAGGCCGGCCAGGTCGAGATGCGGCTGGTGGCCGCCGGGGCCCGTCGGGACATGGGGCAGATCGACGCCGCCATCGTCACGCTGCAAAGCCCCGAACTCGCCTCCAACTCCATCCAGCCGTGGACACCGCGCCTTCGCTACGCCTACGCGGACGCGCTGCTTGAGGCGGGGCGCGAGGACGAGGCCCGCGAGTGGTTCGGCAAGGCCTTGGAGGCCGACAAGGACGGCTCGACCGACGCGTCGGACCGGCTGGCCGAGCTGGACGGAGTGGAATTCGTCGATGCCCTGGGTGACGACGAGGTCGTGGGGACCGTCGATGTCGCCGAGGCAGCCGGGACCGTCCCGTCCGTCGACGATACGTCCGAGGACGACGACGAGGACGACGAGGACGACGAGGACGAGCAGGGCGATGAGGCGGCCAAGGGCTAGGCGCTGAAGAGCGCAGGTAGCTGGTAGCCGGTAGCGAAATACAGGAAGGGGCGGCACTCCCGAGGAGTGCCGCCCCTTCCTGTATGCCCGCCGGCCTCGTCAGTCGATGGTCAGGCTGCGCATGACCAGGCCCGTCGCCGGCTTCGGGCCGAAGGATGTCGACTTACGGGGCATGGTGACGCCCTGCCTGGCCAGGTCCCGGACGACTCCTTCGCGTACCGGATGCATGAGCACCGCCGTGGCGCCGAGGCGTTCGGCCTGCTCGACGGCCGCCTCGGTGTCGTGGATGTAGCCGATGTGCTCAGGGGCGTCGGGGATCCGCCAGACGTCGTCGAGCAGCGCCGAGTGCAGGACCGTCGCGTCCAGGGTGCGCCAGGCCTCGGGGCGGTCCGTGCGGATCGTCCTGGCCAGCAGGGCCGGGTCGGGGCGGTCCACCAGGTGGAAGCCGCCGTCGCCGGCGAGGAGGAACGCGTTGCTCTCCGCCGCCGCGCCGGCCAAGGCCTCCAGCGCCCGGGGCAGCGGGCCTTCGACCGTACGGATCCGGAAGAGGCCCGCCAGCGCGCCCAGGGCCCGGGCCACCGGCAGGCCGCGCAGCAACCGGTGGATGGCGCGGACCTGGAGCGGGTGGCGGGCCGTGTCGACGAGGAGCACCAGGCCGAAGTCCCAGGGGCCTGGGGCGGGCTGTTCCCGCTGGAGCCGGAGATAGGTGGCCCAGCGGTGGTGCCCGTCGGCGATCAGGGCCTGGTGGCGGGCGAGGTCCGTCTCGATCTCGGCGCGCTCGGCCGGGTCGGTGACGGACCAGAGGCGGTGGTGGAACCCGTCCTCCGTCGTGGTGGAGAGCAGCGGGGGGCGCTCGGCCGTGCGCTCGATGACCGCAGCGGCGCCTTCCCGGTCTCCCTCGCCGCCCCGGTAGGTCAGCAGCAGCGGCTCCAGGTGGGCCTGCATCGTGCGCATCAGCTCCGCGCGGTCCGCGACGATGTCGTCCATGACGTCCTCGTGCGGCAGCACGATCCCGTCGGCGGCGGGGGAGAGGGCCAGGGCGCCGATCAGGCCGCGCTGGAGGATCTCGCCCCTGCGCTGCTCGTAGACGTACAGCGTGGGCGCCGGATCCGGGGCGATGACCTCTTCGGCCAGCCACCGCTCCAGTGTCCGCGCCGCCTGCCGGTGCCGGTCCTCGGCGGTGTCCGCCTGGGGGAGGATGAGGCGCACGATGTTGTGCGGGTCCGCCGATTCCAGGTGGTGCAGACCGTCGGGCCTGACCACCACGTCGTACGGGGGTGAGGTCACCGCGGCCAGGCTGCCGACCCGCTCGGGGACGTAACGCAGTCCACGGAACGGGATCAGCCGCAGCCCCTGCTCGTCGGGGCCTGAAGTGTTCATCTGAGCATCGTATGTGTGCACGGGGCATGCGCGATGATCGGGGGAGAAGCACGAAGAGGGAACGGAGCCATATGAGCCAGCAGCACGACAGGTACCGGCCGTCGGGGAGCAGCGCGGCGCTGAATGAGGCGTACGACACGGCCCTCCTCGACCTGGACGGAGTGGTCTACGCGGGGGGCGAGGCGATCGTCCACGCCGTGGAGTCGCTGGGCACCGCGCGGGACGGCGGGATGCACCTCGCGTACGTCACCAACAACGCCCTGCGCCCGCCGGACGCGGTGGCCGAGCACCTGACGGAGCTGGGCGTGCCCGCCGGGGCCGCCGACGTGATCACCTCGGCCCAGGCGGTCGCCCGGCTGATGGCCGATCAGCTGCCCGCCGGCTCCCGGGTGCTGGTCGTCGGTGGCGAAGGGCTGCGGGTCGCCCTGCGGGAGCGCGGTCTGGTGCCGGTGGAGTCGGCGGACGACGATCCGGCGGCGGTGGTCCAGGGGTACGGAGGGCCGGATCTGGCGTGGGGGCGGTTCGCCGAGGCGAGTTACGCCGTCGCGCGCGGGCTGCCGTGGTACGCGTCCAACACGGACCTGACCATTCCGGGCGCCCGGGGTATCGCGCCGGGCAACGGTGCCGCCGTGGAGGTTGTACGGATCGCCACCGGCGCGGAACCGCAGGTGGCGGGGAAGCCGTTGCCGCCGATGCACCGGGAGACCGTGCTGCGGACCGGGGCGAAGCGCCCGCTCGTCGTCGGGGACCGGCTGGACACCGACATCGAGGGCGCGTTCAACGGGGGCGTGGACTCGCTGCTCGTGCTGACCGGGGTGACCGACGCGGCCCAGCTGCTCGCCGCCCCGCCGCAGCACCGGCCGACGTACGTGGACCGGGATCTGCGGGGGCTGCTCACCGGGCAGCCCGAGGTGACATCGGAGCGTTCGAAGCCTTCGGAGGGGGGCGCGGGCGAGGTGTTCCGGTGCGGAGGGTGGACGGCCGCCGTGCGTGACGGGCGGGAGCTGGTCCTGGCGGGCGAGGGGGATCCGCTGGACGGGCTGCGGGCGCTCTGCGGTGCCGCGTGGACCTTCGCCGGGAGCGGGATGTTCGGGCTGGAGACGGAGAAGGCCGTCGTCCGGCTCGGGCTGTAGCCGGCCCCCGGCGGGGACACCGGCCGTCGGCCGCGGAGGCAGGGGTGACACGGGACGCCATGGGGAAGATAGGGTGACCTAACCTGGTGTCGGTCGGCGGTCTGTCCGGCCCTGACCCGCCGGACACCCTCTGATGACTCCGGGAGTACGACCATGCAGCGCCTCACCGCGGAATCGGTGACCCTCGGCTACGACCAGCGGATCATCGCCGAGGATCTCTCGGTCGAGATACCCGACAACTCCTTCACGGTGATCGTCGGGCCCAACGCCTGCGGCAAGTCGACCCTGCTGCGCTCGCTCGCCCGGATGCTGAAGCCGAGCCGGGGACAGGTGCTGCTGGACGGGGAGGTCATCCACCAGCTGCCCGCGAAGAAGGTCGCGCGCACGCTGGGGCTGCTCCCGCAGTCCTCCATCGCCCCCGACGGCATTACCGTCGCCGACCTCGTCGCCCGTGGCCGCTACCCCCACCAGGGGCTGCTGCGGCAGTGGTCGCCGGAGGACGAGCGGGTGGTCCAGGAGTCCATGGAGTCGACCGGGGTGGCCGAACTGGCCGACCGCTACGTCGACGAACTGTCCGGCGGCCAGCGCCAGCGGGTCTGGATCGCCATGGCACTGGCCCAGCAGACGCCGCTGCTGCTGCTCGACGAGCCGACGACGTATCTCGACATCCAGCACCAGATCGATGTCCTCGACCTGTGCGCGGAGCTGCACGAGACGCAGGGGCGGACGCTGGTCGCCGTGCTCCATGACCTGAACCACGCCGCGCGGTACGCCACGCACCTCATCGCGATGCGGGACGGGGAGGTCGTCGCGGAGGGGGCGCCTTCGGACGTGGTCGACGCGGCGTTGGTGGAGCGGGTGTTCGGGATGCGGTGCCAGGTGATCGATGATCCCGAGACCGGGACGCCGCTCGTCGTGCCGGCGGCCCGGAAGGCCCGGAAGGTGGCCGCCTGAGGGCGGTGGGTGTGTGCGGGTGGCGCGTTGGTGGGCGCCCGGTCCTCGATCGCCGGACGGACTGGATCCTGCCGCCGCACCGGCGTGATCGTGCCGCCGCACCCGCGTCGGTGTGCCACCGCACGGACGTGATCGCGCGGGCCGCACGGGCTTGAGCGTGCTGCTACAGCATCGATCGCAGTTTCAGCAGGTCCCGGAAGCCGGCCTCCAGGCGTACGCGGCCCGAGGCCCACGCCTTCGCGAAGTTCAGCTCGCCGTCCACCAGGGCCACCAGGACGTCGCCCGTCATCGCCAGTCGGATCTCGGCCTTTTCGCGGGGCGGGCCCTCGATCGTGTCCTGGACCCGGATCCGGCCGTCGGCCAGGCGGCCGGTGAACGTGATGTCGAGGTCCTTGATGTGACAACTCAGCGAGCGGTCGAGCGCGGCGGCGCCGCGTACGTCGCTGTCCGCCGCCGCGAGGTTGTCGGAAAGTCTTCTCAGTGCGCTGCGGCACTCCGCCATGGTCGCCATTGTGCTCGACGGTACACCGGCCCGTCGCGGTAGCGTTCCGGCATGAGCGACTGGATGCCGGAGGCGGGGACGCCGCCCGTGGACCCGCCCGAGGAGCCGGACCCGCCGCAGGACGGGCCCGCGGCCGGGGCGCCCTCCTTCGAGCCCGACGGGCCCGCGCCCCTGGGCGTGGGGCGTACCCCCACCGGACGGGCCGAGGTCGACGGGCTGCTGGAGCGGCTGGCCGATGCGGACCACCTCCCGGCCGACGGGCACACCGAGGTGTACGAGGATGTACACCGTGGGCTCAAGTCCGCGCTGACCTCGCTGGACGCCCGTCCGGCCGCCGCACCCGGGCCCAGGCCCGTAACCACACCTTCGTACGACCCGCACGACCACAGGAGCTGAACCGAACGTGGCAGGAGTGGCACGTCGCCGCCTCGACGCCGAGCTGGTACGCCGCAAGCTCGCCCGCTCGCGCGAGCACGCGAGTCAGCTGATCGCCGCCGGGCGGGTCACCGTCGGCCGGACCACCGCGACCAAACCCGCCACCCAGGTCGAGACGGCCGCCGCGATCGTCGTGACCAAGGACGACGACGACCCCGACTACGTCTCGCGCGGCGGGCACAAGCTGGCCGGGGCGCTCGCCGCCTTCGTCCCGCTCGGGCTCACCGTCGAGGGGCGGCGGGCGCTGGACGCCGGGGCGTCGACCGGCGGGTTCACCGACGTCCTGCTGCGGGCCGGGGCCCGGCAGGTCGTCGCGGTCGACGTCGGCTACGGGCAGCTCGCCTGGTCGCTGCAGTCCGACGAACGCGTCGTCGTCAAGGACCGTACCAACGTGCGGGAGTTGACCTTGGAGGACATCGACGGGGAGGCGGTCGACCTGGTGGTGGGGGATCTGTCCTTCATTCCGCTGGGGCTCGTGCTGCCCGCCCTGGCCCGGTGCACGGCGTCCGAGGCGGATCTGGTCCTCATGGTCAAGCCGCAGTTCGAGGTGGGCAAGGAACGGCTCGGCAGCGGCGGGGTGGTGCGCAGTGCCGAGCTGCGCGCCGAAGCGGTACGTGAAGTGGCGCGCCGGGCCTGGGGTCTGGGCCTCGGCGTACGGGGGGTGACGGCCAGTCCGCTGCCCGGACCCTCGGGGAACGTCGAGTACTTTCTGTGGCTGCGGGCCGGCGCACCTGAGCTGGATCCCGCGGATGTCGACCGTGCAGTGGCGGAGGGGCCTCGTTGACGACGAATGCGGCACGAACAGTCTTTCTTTTGGCGCACACCGGCCGCCCGGCCGCGATCCGCAGCGCGGAGCTCGTCGTGCAGGGATTGCTGCGCAACGGGCTCGGCGTGCGGGTCCTGGCGACGGAGGCGGCCGATCTGCCGCTCCCGGACGCCGTGGAGACGGTCACCGACACCTCGCCCGTCGCCGTGGACGGCTGCGAGCTGCTGATCGTCCTCGGCGGTGACGGGACCCTGCTGCGCGGCGCGGAGTTCTCCCGCGCCTCCGGTGTGCCGATGCTCGGCGTCAACCTCGGGCGGGTCGGCTTCCTCGCCGAGGCCGAGCGCGACGACCTCGACAAGGTGGTCTCGCGGGTCGTCACCCGCGACTACGAGGTCGAGGAGCGCATGACGATCGACGTCATCGTGCACAGCAACGGCGAGATCGTCCACACCGACTGGGCGCTCAACGAAGCGGCGGTGCAGAAGGTGTCGCCCGAGCGGATGCTCGAAGTCGTCCTGGAGATCGACGGCCGGCCGGTGACCGGGTTCGGCTGCGACGGGATCGTCTGCGCCACCCCGACCGGCTCGACCGCGTACGCCTTCTCGGCGGGCGGGCCCGTCGTCTGGCCCGAGGTGGAGGCGCTGCTGATGGTCCCGATCAGCGCCCACGCCCTGTTCGCCAAACCGCTGGTGACCTCGCCCACGTCCGTGCTCGCCGTCGAGGTCCAGCCGCACACCCCGCACGGGGTGCTGTGGTGCGACGGCCGGCGGACCGTTCAGCTGCCCTCCGGGGCCCGGGTCGAGGTGCGGCGCGGTGCGGTGCCCGTACGGCTGGCGCGGCTGCACCAGGCCTCGTTCACCGACCGGCTGGTGGCCAAGTTCGCGCTGCCCGTCTCGGGGTGGCGGGGCGCGCCGCACTGACGGCTGCCGAGGACGCCTCGCGGCCCCCGCGACCCTCAGGAACGCTCGGGAGAGTGAATCCGGGAGCGGGGGCCGTCGCGCGTCCGCCTCGGAACCTCGTAAGGTCATGTCCGTGCTGGAGGAGATGCGGATACGGTCGCTCGGAGTCATCGACGACGCGGTGGTGGAGCTGTCACCCGGTTTCACCGCGGTGACGGGTGAGACCGGCGCGGGCAAGACCATGGTCGTCACGAGCCTCGGGCTGCTGCTCGGCGGGCGCGCCGATCCCGCCCTCGTACGGGTCGGGGCCAAGGCCGCGGTCGTCGAGGGCCGGATCACGGTGTCCGAGGGCGACGCGGCGGCGCTGCGGGCCGAGGAGGCCGGGGCGGAGATCGAGGACGGTGCGCTGCTCATCAGCCGTACCGTTTCGGCGGAAGGACGCTCCCGGGCCCATCTCGGCGGCAGATCCGTGCCGGTGGGGGTCCTCACCGAGCTCGCGGACGAGCTGGTCGCCGTGCACGGGCAGACCGACCAGCAGGGCCTGCTCAAGCCCGCGCGGCAGCGGCAGGCGCTGGACCGGTACGCCGGGGACGGTGTGGAGGTCCCGCACGCCGCGTACGCGGCGGCCTACCGGCGGCTGCGGGCCGTCGCCGCCGAACTCGAGGAGCTGACCACCCGGGCCCGGGAGCGGGCCCAGGAGGCGGATCTGCTGCGCTTCGGGCTGAACGAGGTCGCCGCCGTGGAGCCGCTGCCGGGGGAGGACGCCGAGCTGGCCGCCGAGGCGGAGCGGCTCGGGCACGCCGAGGCCCTGGCCTCGGCCGCCTCCCTCGCGCACACCGCGCTGGCGGGGAACCCCGAGGACCCGGAGAGCGTCGACGCGACGACGGTGGTCGCCGCCGCCGGACAGGCGCTGGACGGGGTCCGGGCCCACGATCCGGCGCTGGCCGCGCTGGCGGACCGGATCGGGGAGATCTCCATCCTGATCGCCGACATCTCCGGCGAGCTGGCCGGGTACGCCGACCAGCTGGAGGCCGATCCGCTGCGGCTGGCCGCCGTGGAGGAGCGCCGGGCCGCGCTGACCACTCTGACCCGCAAGTACGGCGAGGACATCGCGGCCGTGCTCGCCTGGGCGCAGGAAGGGGCGGGCCGGCTCACCGAGCTGGAGGGCGACGACGAGCGGATCGGCGAGCTGACGGCCGAGCGGGACGTGTTGCGCTCGGAACTGTCCGCGCTGGGGCAGGCGTTGACCGATGCCCGGACGGAGGCCGCCGCCCGGTTCGCGGCGGCGGTCACCCAGGAGCTGGCCTCGCTCGCCATGCCGCACGCCCGGGTCTCCTTCGCCATCCGGCAGACCGAGGCGGCGGACGAGGCGTCCGGCATCGACATCGGCGGGCGGAGCGTCGCCTACGGCCCTTCGGGCGCCGACGAGGTCGAGCTGCTGCTCGCCCCGCATCCCGGGGCCCAGCCCCGGCCGATCGCCAAGGGCGCGTCGGGCGGTGAGCTCTCCCGGGTGATGCTCGCGGTCGAGGTCGTCTTCGCGGGCTCCGACCCGGTGCCCACGTACCTCTTCGACGAGGTCGACGCGGGCGTCGGCGGCAAGGCGGCGGTCGAGGTCGGGCGGCGCCTGGCCAAGCTCGCCCGGACCGCACAGGTGGTGGTCGTGACGCACCTGCCGCAGGTGGCGGCCTTCGCCGACCGGCAGCTGCTGGTCGAGAAGACCGTGGACGGCTCGGTGACCCGCAGCGGGGTCACCGTCCTGGAGGGCGAGGACCGGGTCCGGGAGTTGTCCCGGATGCTGGCGGGCCAGGAGGACTCCGAGACGGCCCGTGCCCATGCCGAGGAGCTGCTGGCCACGGCGCGCAAGGACGCGTAGCGGGGGCTGACGCCTCACGGGTTCGGGCGGGGGCTCCCCGTCCGAACCCGTACGCATGGCCGGACCCGTTCCCGTAGCCACGTCTTTCCCGTATGACATGGGTCACCGGTGAGCCTCGAAATTCACCCGTGAGAGTGGTGCCGTGTGGCCGGTTGTTGCCGGGTGCCCGGCAGCAACGTTCCGGCAGTGCCGGAACGTGCGTGCGGACTGGCATCCTTGGCGCTGTCCTTACCGCCGACTCGGGGACCCCGGGGAGCCAATCAACGTGTCACAGCTGCGTACGGTCCAAGTCCTGGGCGGCGGCAGTGCGGGCAGCAGCGCGCACGTCGGTTCGCTGACCGCCGGGCTCGTGGCGCGCGGGGTGCACGTCACCGTCTGCGCGCCGCCGGCGGTGGACGACGCCTACGACTTCACCGCCGCCGGGGCCCACTTCCTTCCGGTGCCCCGGCGCAGCGACCCGGCCGCCGTCGCCGCGCTGCGGGCCGCCTGCGCGGGGGCCGACGTGGTCCACGCCCACGGGCTGCACGCCGCGTCCCGCACCGCCCTGGCCCTCAGCGGGCGGACCGTGCCGCTGGTGATGACCTGGCACACCCGCCGGTACGCCGAAGGGGCCCGCCGGCAGATCCTGCACCTGCTGGAGCGACGAGCCGTACGGGCGGCGGCCGTTGTCCTCGCCCCCTCCTCCGACCTGGTGGACCGGGCGCGCCGGCGAGGGGCCCGGGACGCACGGCTGGCCCCGCTCGCCGCTCCGCTGCCGCGGTCGGCCGGGGCTCTGGACGCGGGCAAGGTGCGGGCCGAACTGGGGGCGGTCGAGCGACCGTTGCTGATGGCCGTCGGCAGCCTGGTGCCGCACCACGGGTTCGACACCCTGCTGGACGCGGCCCGCCACTGGCGCGGTCTCGACCCGGTGCCCCTGCTCGTCATCGCGGGAGAGGGGCGCGACCGGTCGGCCCTGCAACAACGCATCAGGAGCGAGGAGTTGCCGGTCCGCCTGATCGGGTGCCGGAAGGACGTCGGTGAGTTGCTCGCCACCGCCGACCTGGCCGTGCTGCCCAGTCGCTGGGAAGGCCGCTCGCTGCTGGCGCGGGAGGCACTGCGGCTGGGGGTGCCGCTGGTGGCGACCGGGGTCGGCGGCGTGCCCGAACTGGTCGGCGAGGCCGCCGAACTGGTGCCGTACGGCGACGCGGAGGCGCTCGCCCGTACGGTCGCCCGGCTGCTGGGGGACCCTGAGCGGTGCGTCGCGCTGGCCGGTGCCGGGCGGTCGCAGGCGGCGAGTTGGCCGACCGAGGACGACACCATCGCCCACGTACTCAGCGTGTACGACGAGTTGGCGCAGCCACTGGCCCCACGGCCCTAGGGGTCTGTCGCGCGGCCGCTGAAGAGGCCTACGTGGTGTGGCGGCGGGCCCGCAGTGCCAGGCTGAGGGCCAGGACCGTCTGCGGGTCGTCCAGGTCCGTGCCCAGCAGCTCACCGATCCGGGCCAGCCGGTTGTAGAGCGTCTGGCGGTTGAGGTGCAGCTCGCGGGCGGTCTCCGCCTTGCGGCCCGCGTGGGCCAGGTACGCCTGCAGCGTCGGCAGCAGCGGCGGGCGCGAGGTGCGGTCGTGCTCGCGCAACGGGCCGATCGCCCGGTTCACGAACGCCGCCAGGTCCGGGTGGTCCCGCAGCCGCCACAGCAGCAGGTCGATGTCGAGCCGCCGGGCGTCGTACCACGGCCGGTCGTCCAGGCCCTGTGCCGCCGCCGCGGTCTCCGAGGCATGCCGCAGCCCGGCGCCCGCCCCGGCCCAGCCGCCCGCGACGCCGACCACGACCACCGGCGGCTGCGACCCGGCGCGGTCGAGACCGGCCCGTCCCACACCCGCCCGCAGCGCCGCCGCCACCCGGTCCGCGACCGCCGTGCGCTCGCCCTCCGAGCGCAGCCCGAGCAGCAGCGGGACCCGCCCCTCCACCGGCCGTACGCCCAGCAGCACCGGTACGCCGACCGAGGCCAGCTCCTCCAGCACCGCCCGTGCCAGCAGCGCCCAGTTGCCCGACGGGGACAGCTCGGGGGCCAGCCGCATCACGACCGGGAGCAGCGGGGTGTCCCCGGGCCGGAAACCGAGCACCCGGGCCTGGGCGGGGGCGTCCTCCGGGGTGATCCGGCCCTCCGCGAGGTCGGTGAGGAAGTCGCCCCGCCCCCGGGCCGCCAGCTCCTCCTCCTGTCGGGCCTGCATCAGGACCACCGCGAGCAAGCCCGCCGCCCGCTCGGCCGCCATCCGGTGCACGGTGGCCAGCGGTCCCGAGACGGCCAGCAGCACCAGCCGGGCCCGTACGGCACCGGTGTCCGGACCGCCGCCCGGCACATCCACCAGGACCGCGCCCACCGGCGGGGACTCCCGGGCCGCCCGGTCGCCGCGCATGCCCTCCCAGACCTGGAGCGGGTCCGCGCCCACCGGGCCGGTGCCGGTGGACGCCGCGTACAGGAGCTGCCCGTCCGGCGTCTCCAGGAAGACCGGGTTGGCGGTGAAGTCGGCGAGGATGCCGAGGACCTGCGGCACCCCGCCACCGTCCAGCAGCGCCCGAGTAGCGCGGCGATGCACCTCCTCCGCCTGCTGGAGCAGGGCGTAGTGCCCGTTGACGATCTCGGTGTGCACCTCCTCGGTCACCGCGACGAACGGCACCTCGCGGTGCAGCTGCACCAGCGGAAGACCGGCCGCGCGGGCCGCGTCCACGATGGAGGCGGGCAGCCTGCTGAAGCGCGGACCGAGCTCCACCACCAGGGCGGCGATGCCCCGGTCGGCGAGGCGGCGGACGAAGGCGCGCTGTTCGGCGGGGCGGGTGCCGAGGCCCAGGCCGGTGGTGAGGAGCAGCTCGCCGCCCTTGAGGAGGGAGGCGATGTTGGGCACCTCGCCCGCGTGCACCCAGCGCACCGTACGGCTCAGCCGGTCCGCGCCGGCCACCACCTCCGGGAGGCCCGCACGCAGCCCCGGCAGCTCCAGCGCCCGCTGCACGGTGATTCCGCTGTGGCTCTCCACGTACCCGGCCCGCTTTCCCCTTGTTCCGCACCCGCACCCCGGGCGGTCGTCCTGTTCAGGACGCTACCGCCCGGGGTGCGGGGTGCGCATGGCAGGGGAGGGGCACAGACGGTGCTCAGGCCGCCGTGGAGGCTCCGGACGGGATGCCGAAGGACGGGTCGGGGACCTCCTCGGGGGAGATGAGCGTGGAGGAGCGGCCGTCGACGCCCACCGGCACGTCCCCGTCGATGGTGACGCGGCGCAGCTTGCGCTCGTGGGCGTCGGAGTCGTCGACACCGTAGTGCTGGGTCGCCCGGTTGTCCCAGATCGCCACGTCGCCCACCTGCCACTGCCAGCGCACGGTGTTCTCCGGGCGCTCGATGTGCGACTGGAACAGGTCCAGGAGCGTACGGGAGTCCTTGCCGGTCAGTCCGGCGATCCGCTGCACGAAGTTGCCCAGCAGCAGGGTGCGCTCACCGGTCTCGGGGTGGACGCGCACCACCGGGTGCTCGGTGAGGAACTTCGTCGAGGTGAACACCTTCTTGTACTGCTCCAGCGCCTCGGGCAGGGCCTGCGGACGCAGCGCCGCGTAGTCGTAGTCGTTGGAGTGGACCGCGCGCAGGGAGTCGGCCAGGACCCGCAGCGGCTCGGGGAGCCCGTCGTACGCGGTGGCGGTGTTGGCCCACAGGGTGTTGCCGCCGTACGGCGGGATGACGACGGCGCGCAGGATGGAGAAGGCCGGGTAGGCGGGGACGAAGGTGACGTCGGTGTGCCACTGGTTGGCCCGGCCGCCGTGGTCGGAGTCGATGCCGAGGGAGTAGCGGCCGTCGGCGGACGGCACGGTGGGGTGCGCGACCGGCGTGCCGAGGAGTTTGCCGAACGCCTCGTGGCTGTCCTCGTCCAGGTGGTCCTGGCCGCGGAAGAAGACGACCTTGTTGGCGAGGAGCGCCGCCCGGATGCCGGCGACGGTCCCGGGGGAGAGGTCGTTGCCGAGGCGGACGCCGGAGACGACGGCGCCGAGGCGGCCGCCGACCTTCTGGACGGTGAGGGTGGAGGTGTCGGCGGGGGCGGTGGTTGCCGAGGACATGGCGGGGTTCCTTTCAGGGGACTTTCGGAGCCAAGACCGTTGGTTGATTAATCTTGGAGAGAAATTAAATCGGGCCGGGGGTGGCCCCCGCCAAAGAAGCAGGGGTGAAGCGGGGGCCGGTGAGGAGGAGGAGAAGGGTGCCGGAGTCCTGCCGTGCGGTGCGTGGTGCCGCGGCAGGAGGTCCCTGGGCCTGCGCGGCCGGAGAGGCGACCGGTCAGGCGGCGGTACAGCGGCGGGGACACCCGGGCGCTGCCGCGGAGCGGCCGGCGTGGGCGGGCCGCGCGTCGGAAACGGCCGTCGCGAACATGCCCCGGAGAATTCCAGCGCGCCTCCGCGTCCGTCAAGCACCCGTCCGTGCCCCGGGAGGTGTCCGACGGTGGTTGAATCGGCGCTCGCGCACGGCCCGGCCGCTGTCCGGCGACGTACCGTCAACCGCCGCTGAGCAGCGGTTTTCCCGGCGCTCCCGAGCCGGTCGGCCACCCCGCCCGTCGACCGGGTGCGGAACCCGGCGCGATTTCATGCCGCCGTAATGTTGCGAGTGCCCCCGTGGCGCAGGACCGAAGGAAGGCCCCATGACTGCCGCCCCCCAGCTCCCTCGGACGATCACCACCCCGTCCCCCCGGACCACCGGTGACGGCCGCCGCGAGGCCAACGCCGCGACGGTGCTGCGCGCGGTGCTCGACCACGGGCCCGTCGCCCGCGGGTCGATCGCCCAGCTCTCCGGACTCAGCCCCGCCGCCGTATCGCGCCAGTGCGTCGATCTCGTCCGCCTCGGCCTCGTCCGTGAGCTGCCCGAACGGGTGGAGAGCAGCGGCGTCGGCAGACCCCAGATCCCGGTCGACCTGCACACCGGGGAGGGCGACGGCCCGGTGGCGGGCGGGGTCCACATCGGGGTGCCCGGGTCGACGTTCGGCCTGCTGGACCTGCGCGGCCGGCTGCTGGCCCGCCGCACCTTCCCGCACGACGGCATCGCCCCCGGCGACCTCTCGCGCGAAGTCGTCGCCGGGCTGCGCGCCTTCCTCGCCGACACCACCGGGGACCACCACCTCCTGGGAGTCGGGGCCGCGCTCGGCGGGTGGGTGGACCCCGCACTCGGGACGGCGGTGCGGCACGACACCCTCGGCTGGCACCAGCGGCCGCTCGCCGCCGAACTCTCCCGGGGCCTCGGCGGGATCGACGTACGCATCGACAACCACGCCCGCGCCATCGCCCAGTCCGAGATCCTCTTCGGCCGGCCCGCCGCCCGCCGCAGCCTGGTCCACCTCTTCATCGGCAACGTGGTCGACGCGGCCCTGGGCATCGCCGGGGTGGTCCACCAGGGGCCGGGCTCCGGCGCGGGGGACGTCGCCCACCTGCCCGTACCGGACTCCACGGTCACCTGCCCGTGCGGGCGGACCGGCTGCCTGGGGGCGACGGCCTCCAACATCGCCGTCGCCCGGACCGCCGTGCGACGCGGGATCGTGCCCGAGGCGGATGTGTTCCTGCTGGTGGACGCGGCGGCGGCCGGGGACCGGCGGGCGGACCGGCTGCTGCGCGAGCGGGCCCGCGCGGTCGGCCGGGCGACCGCCCTGCTGCTCGACGTCCTCAACCCCGACCTGGTCGTGGTCACCGAGCACTCCAGCCTGCTCAACCCGGAGTACCTGGAGGAGATCAGGGGAGCCGCGGTCGATCTCTCCCATGTCTGCGGGGACCCCGAACGGATCGTCAGTCCGCATGCCGGAATGACGGTGCTGCCGGTCGCCGGTGGCACGATCGCGCTGAATCCCCTGTTCAGGAGCCCTTTGGCGACCTCTCAGCGGTAGCCGCGCGTATGGGGCAGGAGGTGATTTCGTACCAAGATCTGGACAGACCGGGTTGACCGTCCGGCGAAGCCACTGTCATATTGCTCCCGTGAACCCGGACATGCGCCTCATCTCCCGCAGGCACGTCGACCTCTGTCGACAGGCCAGCGCGGTCTGTGCCGTCCGCGGCTGACCCGGACCCCTCCTCGTTCCGCGGATTCCTGCCGCGGAGCTGTTCCACGGACCCGGTCCGGTGCCCGGCACCGCCCTGAGCAGCGCTGTTCCTGCGCCTCTCCGCGCCACGTCTCGCGGTCGACCCGCTCCTGATCCGTACGGCCCGATTCCGTATGTCCACGCACCCGTGCTCCGCGCGCCGATGACGCTCACGTCTCCGTTCAATTGCTCCCGCAGCGGAATCAATTAGCGGCGTCCGCACCAGCTTCGCCCCACCCCACCGTCCCTCACTGTCACAGGCAGGCTTCGATGACCGAGCTGTACCCCTCCCCGTCCCCGCCCACCGGGCCCTCCCGGCGCTCCACCCTGCTCGCCGGCGGCGGCAGCGCCCTGCTGCTCGGACTGGGCCTGACGGGCTGCCGCTCGGCGGTCTCGGAGAGCTCGTCCGCTCCTCAGGAGACCGGTGGCGCGCCCAAGCGTGGTGGCATTCTCACCCTCGCTGTCAACGCCGACTTCGTCCCCGCCCTGCTCTTCGCGCAGAGCGGCCAGTCCTTGCAGCAGCGGCTGATCTACAACACCCTGACCCGGTACGACGACGACCTGACCCCGAAGCCGGAGCTCGCCACCTCCTGGACGTACGCGAAGGACGGGCGCAGCATCACGCTGCGGCTCCGCGACGACGTCACCTTCCACGACGGCCGGCCCTTCACCGCCGACGACGTGATCTTCGCGGTGAAGAACCTCCAGAACCCCGTGCGCGCCGCCCAGTTGCGCAGTACGGCCGCCGCCGTCGACGGGTTCGAGAAGCGCGGTGACCACGAGCTGGTGCTCAAGCTCGCGCACCCGGTCAACAACCTCTTCGACCTCTTCGAGTTCATGATCATCACTGATGAGAAGACCGTCGAGGACGCCGTCACCGGCAAGAAGCTCATCGGCACCGGCCCGTTCAGGCTGAAGAAGTGGAGTCCCGGCTCCGGGCTCAGCCTGACCCGCAACGACGCCTACTGGCTGCCGGACCGCCCCTACCTCGACGGCGTCGAACTGCGGGTGATACCCCAGGCCGACGCGCTGATCTCGTCCCTGCGCTCCGGTCAGTCCCAGCTCTCCTTTCACGTACCCGGCAAGAGCCTGAGCGTCGTCAAGAGCGACCCTCAGCTGAAGATCACCGACTACGACACCGGGGCGGGCGCCAGCTACCTCGGCGTCAACACCACCGTCGCCCCGCTGAAGGACAAGACCGTCCGCCAGGCCCTCGCCTGGGCCGTCGACCGCGACCGGCTCCTCGCGCAGACCCTCGGCGGTTACGGTCTCGCCTCCGCCGCTCCGTGGCCCACGTCCTCGCCCGCCTTCAGCGAGGCCCACCGCACCCACTACACCCACAACCCCGGCAAGGCCCGCGAGCTGCTGAGGTCCGCCGGACACAGCAAGCTCCAACTGCCTCTGCTGCACATCGCGTTGCCCGGCGAGACGGCCATCGCCGAGTCCATCCAGTACGACCTCAAGCAGATCGGCGTCCACACCACCCTGGAGCCCACCGACGGGGCCACCGCGCAGAAGAAGCTGATCTCGCAGCAGATGCCGGCGCTGTGGTCCATGGGCCACGGCTTCGCCCAGGTCCAGCCCTCCACCCTCGCGGTGAGCGCGTACCCGTTCAACGAGGCCAAGAACACCTCCGGATACCGCTCGGCCGCCTACACGAAGGTCGTCCAGGAGGCCTGGACGAGGCCGGAGTCGAGCGCGGCCGAGGCCAACGCCCGGCACGAGAGGATCTCCGGGATCCTGCTCGACGAGGCGTTCATCATCGACCTCGTCGTCCGCGGCCAGGTCCAGGTCAACGCCGACCGGCTGCACGGCGTCGCCCTGAACAAGTTCTCCTATCTCAACCTCGACGACGCCTACCTGGTGTGACATGCGCGGCTACCTGCTGAGGCGGCTGCCCTCCGCCCTCCTCGTCCTGCTCGGGGCCTCGTTCCTGATCTTCACCATCCTGCGGCTCGTCCCCGGCGACCCGGCCACCTCGCTGGCCGGGCCCGACGCGGACGCGGCGACCGTCGCCGCGATCCGTGAACGGCTCGGCCTGGACGCGCCCCTGCTCTCCCAGTACGCGCACTGGATGGGCTCCCTGCTCACCGGGGACCTCGGACCCTCGTACGCGATCGGCGGCCAGGTCTCCGACCTGATCGCCGACGGGCTCGGCGCCACCGCCGAACTCACGGCGGCCGCCCTGCTGTTCGTCATCGTGCTCGGCACCGCCTTCGGCATCCTCGGCGCCACCTCCCGCAGCGGCTGGGTCCGTAGCGCGATCCGGGTGACGACGACCGCCGCCCTCGCCGTGCCGCCGTTCGTCAGCGGCGTCCTGCTGGTGCTGCTGTTCGCGGTGGTCCTCGGGGTGCTGCCGCCGGGCGGACGGGTGTCCTTCCTCGGCGCGCCCGACCTGGCCGCGCAGTACCTGCTGCTGCCCGCCCTCTGCCTCGCCCTGCCGAGCGCCGCCGTCCTCGGCCGCTACCTCAAGGACGGCATCGAGCGCGCGCTGGCCGAGGACTACATCCGTACCGCCACCGCCGCCGGGGTCGCCCCGCGCCGGCTCCTGTGGCGCCATGCCCTGCCCAACGCCCTCCCGCCCGTCGTCACCCTGCTCGGCATGCAGACCGGACACCTGCTCGGCGGGGCCGTGCTGGTCGAGGCGATCTTCGCCTGGCCGGGCCTCGGCCAGCTCGCCGAGCAGGGGCTCAGCCGGCGCGACTACCCGGTCGTCCAGGACCTCCTGCTCCTCCTGGTCGCCGTCTTCGTCGTCGTCCAGCTGCTCACCGACCTCGTGTACGCCTGGCTCGACCCCCGGATCAGGTGGGAGTGACACCGCCATGACCTCGACCCCCGACCTCGCCCCGGCCGACCCGCCGGCCCCGGGCACCGCCCCGGACCTCCCGGGCTCTCCGGTCGCCCTGTGGAAACCTGCCCCAGCCCTCCGGGGCAGCGGCCCCCGCAAGACCTCTCGCCACCCCTACCTTGCCGCCCTCTCCACCGCCCGGGCCCGCACCGGCCTCGTCCTCGTCGGAGCGGTCGTCCTCGCCGGCCTGCTGGCCCCGCTCATCGCCGGGCACGGGCCCACCGACCAGAGCGGCCTGAGCCTCGCGGCCGTCGGCACCCCCGGGCACCCGCTCGGCACCGACGACCTCGGCCGCGACCTGCTCAGCCGGGTGCTGTACGGCATCCGCGCCGATCTCGGGATCATCGCGGTCGCCGTCCCCGTCGGCGCGGCCCTCGGTTGCCTCTTCGCCCTGGCAGCGGCAGCCCATCCGGTCCTCGACACCCTCGTCCAGCGGATCTTCGACCTCATCCTGGCCTTCCCGGGCCTGATCCTGGCGCTCGCCGTGACCGCGATCCTCGGTCCGGGCCGGCTTCCCGTCGTCCTGGTCATCGCGCTCGCCGAGATCCCGGCGTTCGGGCGGCTGCTACGCGGCGGGATCCTCGTCCAGCGGGAGCGGGAGTACGTCACCGCCGCCCGGGTCGGGGGCAGTTCGGGCCCCCGGGTGCTGGTCCGGCACATCCTGCCCAACGCCGCCGACCCGCTCGTCGTGCAGGTCGCCGTCTCGCTGACCGTCGCCGTCTTCATCGAGGGCGCGATGAGCTTCCTCGGGGTGGGCGTCCGGCCGCCGGAGCCCACACTCGGCTCGGTGCTGAGCCAGTCCATGCCCTATCTCGCCCAGGCCCCGCACTTCGCGGCCGGGCCGCTGATCACCGTGACCGCGCTCGTCCTCGGACTCTCGCTCATCGCCGAGGCGCTCAACCGGGAGGTACGCCGATGACCGCCCAGCCGCACGCCGCCCAGCCGCACGCCGTGCAGCCGAGGGCCGCCCACGAGCTGCTCGAAGTACCGAGGGCCGCCCACGAGCTGCTCGAAGTACCGAGGGCCGCCCACGAGCTGCTCGAAGTACCGAGGGCCGCCCACGAGCTGCTCGAAGCACCGAGAGCCGCCCACGAGCTGCTCGAAGTACCGAGGGCCGCCCACGAACGGCTCGAAGCACCGAGAGCCGCCCGCGAACTGCTCGAAGTCCGCGATCTGGGCGTCGAGTTCACCACCCCCGACGGCTCGACCCTGCCGGCTGTGCGCGGGGTCTCCTTCACCCTGCGCCGGGGCGAGACGCTGGCCGTCGTCGGCGAGTCCGGCTCCGGCAAGTCCACCACCGCCCTCGCGCTGACCCGGATGCTGCCCGGCACCGGGCGCCTGACCACCGGCTCGGTCCTGCTGGACGGGCAGGATCTCGCCGCCGCGAACGCGGCGGAGCTGCGCGCGGTGCGCGGCGCCCGGATCGGCATGATCTTCCAGGACCCGATGACGGCCCTGAACCCGGTGCTGAGCGTCGGCCGCCACCTGGACGAGGTGCTGAGGGCCCACGGTGGACGGGACCGGGCCGCGCGCCGGGCCCGGGCGGTCGAACTGCTCGACCGGGTCGGCATCCCCGAGCCCCACCGCCGTATCGACGACCACCCGCACCAGTTCTCCGGCGGCCAGCGCCAGCGCATCCTCATCGCCATGGCCCTGGCCGGTGAACCCGACATCCTGCTCGCCGACGAACCGACGACCGCGCTCGACGCCACCGTCCAGGAGCAGATCCTCACCCTGCTCGCCGACCTCAACCGGGAGACCGGCACCGCGCTCGTCCTCATCACCCACAACATGGGCGTCGTCGCCCGCTCCTGCGAACGCGTCCTCGTCATGTACGGCGGCACCGTCGTGGAGGACGGCCCCATCGCCGAGGTCCTCACCCGCCCCCGCCACCCCTACACCGCCGGTCTCCTGGCCGCCGTCCCCCGCCTCTCCGCCCCCTCCGGCACCCGCCTCACCGGCATCCCCGGCTCCCCGCCCGACCTGACCCTCCGCGGGGACGGCTGCGCCTTCGCGGAGCGCTGCACGCTGGTGGAGGACCGCTGCCGTACGGGGGTGCCCCCGCTGGTCGAGCTGAGCGAAGGCGTACGGGCCGCCTGCCTGCCCGCCGCCGGGCGCACCGAACCGCTGCCCGCGCCCGCCCCGCCCGCCCGGATCGACCGCCCGGCGACCGGGGCCGTGGTCCTGGAGGCGGACGGACTGCGCAAGACATACCGGCGGCGCGGGGTGCGCGGGCGCGGGTTCACCGCTCTCGACGAGGTGTCCCTGACGCTGGCCGAGGGGGAGACCCTGGGCATCGTGGGGGAGTCCGGTTCGGGCAAGTCCACCCTGGCCCGGGTCCTGGCCCACGCCCACCCCTCGGACGGCGGCACCCTGCGGCTGCGCGGCCAGGACGTCACCCGGCCCTCGCGGCGCGAGCTGCACGCGGTGCGCCGGCAGATCCAGATGGTGTTCCAGGACCCCTACGCCTCGCTCAACCCCCGGATGACGGTCGGCCAGATCGTCGCCGAGCCGCTGATCGCCTTCGGACTCGGTGACCGGGACGAGCGGGAGCGCCGGGTCGCCGAGCTGCTCACCCTCGCCGGGCTCGACCCGGCCGTGGCCGACCGGCACCCGCGCTCCTTCTCCGGCGGGCAGCGCCAGCGCATCGGCATCGCCCGCGCGCTCGCCCCCGAGCCGTCCGTCCTGATCTGCGACGAACCCGTCTCCGCGCTCGACGTCTCGGTCCAGGCGCAGATCGTCGGCCTGCTCACCGACCTCCAGCGCGATCTGGGCCTCGCCCTGGTCTTCATCGCCCACGACCTCGCGGTCGTCCGGCAGGTCAGCCACCGCATCGCGGTCATGCACCAGGGCCGGATCGTGGAGAGCGGCAGCGCCGACGACGTCTGCGAGCACCCCCAGGACCCGTACACCCGGGCCCTGTTGGCGGCGGCGCCCGAGCCCGTACCCGTAAAGCCCCCGCTTTGGAAGTCCGAGGTGCTCGCGTGAACGGCTGCTGCACCCCGGGACGCGCCTGTGCGGGTTCACCGGGCGCCACAACTCTCCTGCCGCTCACCGCCGTACGCCGGCCGGTCACCACCGAGGCCGGGCGGATGGCCGAACTCCCGGGCGGAACCTTCCGCATGGGCGACGCCTTCGGCGAGGGCTACCTCGCCGACCGGGAGGGGCCCGTACGGGACGTCACCGTGGCCCCCTTCGCCATCGACACCACCGCCGTCTCCAACACCGACTGGGCGGCCTTCGCGGACGCCACCGGCTACCGCACCGACGCCGAGCGCTACGGCAGCAGTTACGTCTTTCACCTCCTGCTCCACCCCACGGCCGCCGAGCGCCACGTCCTCGGCCGGGTGCCCGGCGCACCCTGGTGGCTCGGCGTCACCGGCGCGTCCTGGGCCGCACCGGAAGGGCCGGGCTCCGACCTGGCGGACCGCGCGGACCACCCGGTCGTCCACATCTCGTACGACGACGCCCTCGCCTACTGCGACTGGACCGGGACCCGGCTGCCCACCGAGGCGGAGTGGGAGTACGCGGCACGCGGCGGCCTGGACGGGGCGCGCTATCCGTGGGGCGACGACTTCACCCCCGGCGGCCGGGAGATGTGCAACACCTGGCTCGGCCGCTTCCCGCACCGCTCGGAGCGGCCCGGCGGACGCACGGGCACCGTGCCCGTCACCGCCTACGCGCCCAACGGCTACGGGCTCCACAACACCTCCGGCAACGTCTGGGAGTGGTGCGCCGACGCCGTCGGGGCCGGTGAACGGGTCATCCGGGGCGGCTCCTACCTCTGCCACGCCTCGTACTGCAACCGCTACCGGGTCGCCGCCCGCTCCCACAACACCCCCGACTCCTCTACCGGCCACGGCGGGTTCCGCCGCGCCCGCGACCTGGCTCCTCTCGCAGCAACCGCCACCGCTACGGAAGGAGGGACCACCGCGTGTGGGCCGTCATGGTGATGTTCGACAGCCTCAACCGGCACCTGCTGCCGCCGTACGGTGCCGACTGGACCCATGCCCCCAACTTCCGCCGCCTCGCGGAACGTACGGTCACCTACGACACCTGCTACGCGGGTTCCATGCCCTGCATGCCGGCCCGCCGCGAACGCCACACCGGGCGGCACAACTTCCTCCACCGGGGCTGGGGCCCGTTGGAGCCCTTCGACGACTCCATGCCCGAGATCCTGAAGCGGCTCGGTGTCTACACCCATCTCGTCAGCGACCACCAGCACTACTGGGAGGACGGTGGGGCGACCTACCACGGTCGGTACAACTCCTGGGAGTTCTTCCGGGGCCAGGAGGGCGACGCCTGGAGGGGGCAGGTCGCCGACCCGGACATCCCCGACTCTCCGCGCGCCACCCGGGGCGACCTCTGGCGCCAGGACTGGGTGAACCGGCAGTACCTCGACACCGAGGCCGAGCAATTGCAGACGCTCACCTTCGACGCGGGGCTCGACTTCGGCACCCTCCTCTTCGACCTGGCGGCCGACCCGCACCAGGAGAAGCCGGTCAGCGACACCGGCGTCGAGCTGCGCATGGCCCGGCTGCTGGCGGAGCGGCTGCGCGCCGACGACGCCCCCGCCGACCAGTACGCCCGCCTCGGCCTCCCGTACACCCCCGAGGAGGTCACCGAGGATCACCTGCTGGTCGAGGTCCAGCGCGAGCGGGCCGAGACGGGACGCCAACCCGCCGCACGCTCCGACGAGTTCACGGAGGGCGTGCTCAACCTCCGTACCCCCCTGGCGGACCTCCTGGCCGAACCGGCAGCAGCCGACGCGATCCGCCGGGCCGTCCCCGGCCTGCTCGACACCGAGCTGCTCACCGTCCGGGGCGACTCCACCCTCCTCCAGATCGCCGCCTTCACCGGCCACCCCGCGCGACCTCAACTCGCCGCGCTCGCCGACGAACTGGCCCGCCTGTTTCCCGCGTCAGACCACCACCCCAGCCATGACGGAGAGCCCAGCCGATGACCACCGACCGCACCCGCCGCGACCCCTACGACGGCTTCCCCGGCCGGATCGGCCGCACCTTCGCCGAGTCGCAGCCGGCCTGGCCGCCGCGCAGGGCCCCCGGCGAGAAGGCCCCCAACATCGTGGTCGTCCTCGTCGACGACATGGGCTACAGCGACATCGGCCCGTTCGGCTCCGAGATCGCCACGCCGACCCTCGACACCCTGGCCACCGAGGGCGTCCGGCTCTCCAACTACCACACCATGCCGCTCTGCTCCCCGGCCCGCGCGGCCCTGCTCACCGGCCTCAACCCGCACCGCGTCGGCTACGCCATGGTCGCCAACTCCGACCCCGGCTTCCCCGGTTACGGCATGGAGATCGCCGACGACATCCCCACCCTGGCCGAACTGCTCCACGACACCGGCTACGCCACCTACGCGGTCGGCAAGTGGCACCTGGTCCGCGACTCCGCCTCCAACACGGCCGATGACCGGGACAACTGGCCGCTGAACAAGGGCTTCGACCAGTACTACGGTGTCCTCGAAGGACTCACCAGCCTCTTCCATCCCCACCAACTGGTCCGCGACAACAGCCCCTTGGACATCGATGAGTTCGCGGACGACTACTACTACACCGACGACATCACCGACCAGGCGATCTCCATGGTGAAGTCACTGCGCGCCCACGACCCCGACAAGCCGTTCTTCCTCTACCTCGCCCACAACGCCGTCCACGGCCCGCTCCAGGCCAAGGCCGAGGACATCGCCCGCCACCAGGGCCGCTACGACGAGGGCTGGGACGTCCTGCGGACACGCCGCTTCGCCGCCCAGCTCGCCGCCGGACTCCTCCCGCCCGGCACCGAACTGCCCGACCGCAACAGCGAGGCCGGACTCGACGTCCCCGCCTGGGACAGCCTTGACCAGGAGCAACAGAGGCTCTACGCCCGGTACATGGAGGTGTACGCGGCGCTCGTCGACAACATCGACCAGAACCTGGCCCGGCTCACCGACACCCTCGAAGCGCTCGGTGAACTCGACAACACCATCATTGTCTTCACCTCCGACAACGGCGGCACCGGCGAGGGCGGCGCCGAAGGCACCCGCTCCTACTTCAGCCGCTTCGTCCACCACCCCGCCCTCCCCGGCGACTGGACCCCCGACGTCGACCGCGACCCCGCACTCATCGGTGGCCCGCGCAGCCTGGTCCACTACCCGCGCGGCTGGGGCATGGCCTCCAACACCCCCTTCCGGCTCTACAAGGGGCACACGTACGCCGGCGGGGTCCGCGTCCCGTTCGTCCTGTCCTGGCCCCGGGGCGCCCGCGAAGGGCTGCTCGCGCCCGGGGTGCGCCCGCAGTACCAGTACGTCACCGACATCGCCCCCACCCTCCTGCGACTGGTCGGCCTCGACCGCCCGGCCGAGCGGCGCGGGGTCCCCCTCCAGGAACTGGACGGCAGCAGCTTCACCTCTGTGCTCGCCGACCCGGACCACGCCTCCACCCACCCCGAGCAGTACTGCGAGATGACCGGCAACCGCAGTTATTACCGCGACGGCCGCAAGCTCGTCACCCTCCACCGCCCCGGCACCCCCTACGACGACTCCGAGTGGGCGCTGTACGACATCCGCACCGACCCCACCGAGATCCACGACCTGGCCGCCGAACAGCCCGGCCTGGTCGCGGAGTTGTCGCAGGCCTGGGAGGCGGCCGCCTGGCGCAACGGGGTCTTCCCCCTCCCCGACGGCAGCGGCGCACTGGCTCGCCGCAACCCCGCCGAACAACGGCTGACCCGCCCCCTGACCCTGCTGCCCGGCACCCCGGAGCTGGAGCGCTACCGCTCCTCCCGGCTGGTCTCCCTGCGCTCCTTCGAGATCACCGTGGCCGTCGACGAGACGGGGGAGGGGGTGCTCGTCTCCCACGGCGACCAGGGCGGCGGCTACAGCCTGTACGTCGAGGACGGGCGGCTGCACCTCGCGTACAACGAGTACGGCGTGCTGCACGAGACGGACGCGGGTCCGCTCGCGCCGGGGAGACACGTGGTCGTGCTCTCCGCCGCGGCGGAGAAGGGCCTGCGCTGGTCGTTCACCGTCAGCGTCGACGGCGAGGTGAGGGCTGCCCCGCCCAGCGTCCACCAGCTCATCGGCATGGCCCCGTTCCAGGGCATCAGCGTCGGCATCGACCGCAAGTCCCCGGTCTCCTGGCCCCTGTTCGAACGCCACCGCTCGTTCCGCTACGGAGGCGTCCTGGGCTCGGTCACCTACACCCCCGGGGAGCCCGGCCCCGACTCGCCGGAGGCGGTGGCCGCCGCGCTCAAGCAGGCGGCAGCGGCCTTCGAGTGAGACAACCCCCGGCCCCCGGTGCTCCGGGGGGCCGGACGGCGCACGTCACCGCCGGCCAGCAGCCCCACCAGCGCCCCGCGGCTGCGCCGCAACGCGTCGATCTGCTCGTCCAGCTCCGCCAGCTCCCCGTCCAGGATCGCCCGCAGCTCCGCACACCAGTCGAACCCCGGCTGCTCGCCCCGGGCGCACGGCAGCACCTGACGGATCACCTCGGTGGAGAGCCCGGCCCGCAGCAGCGCACGGATCTTCCGCACGGAGGAGACCGCGTCCTCGTCGTAGCCGCGATAGCCGTTCGCCCCGCGCCGGGCCTCCAGCAGCCCCTGCGCCTCGTAGTACCGCAGCGACCGCGCACTGACGCCCGTCCGCCGCGACAATTCCCCGATCAGCATGTTCCCCCGCGCCTTCCCGCCCGTCGGACTTGACCTTGTCACCGATGTCAAGCCCTAACGTCCCGTCCATGAGCGCAGATTCCCCTCACCCCGTGCACGTCAACGGCCGGACGGCGACCGCCGGCGACCTCGCGCCGCTCGCCTTCGCGGGCCACGCCCACTTCACCGCGATGCAGGTCCGCGACGGCCGGGTCCGCGGCCTGGATCTCCATCTGGAGCGGCTGCGGTCCGCGTCGGTGGAGCTGTTCGGCCGGACCCTGCCCGAGGACGAGGTCCGCGCCCACCTGCGTACCGCACTCCGCGCCGGACCGGCCGACCTCTCACTGACGGCCACGGTGTACTCCGCGGCCGGAGAGTTCACCGCGGCCGACGCCGACCTCGCCCTCCTGGTGCGGACCGGGCCGCCGTCCTCCGGCCCCGGCGGCCCGCTCGCCCTGGCGACGACGGAACACGAACGGTTCCTGCCGCACGTCAAGCACGTCGGCGAGGTCGCCAAGACGCACCTGCTCCGGCAGGCCGTCGCCGCGGGCTTCGACGACGCCGCCTTCCTGGACCGGCACGGTCGGCTCAGCGAGGCGACGATCTGGAACCTGGCGTTCTGGGACGGTGCGTCGGTGGTGTGGCCCGAAGGCCGGATTCTCACCGGAACGACGCTGGGCATCGTCTGCCGACAGCTGGCCGCGCTCGGCATCGACCAGCGGGTCACGGCAGTCAGCGCGGGCGACCTCCCCGCCCTCGCCGGCGCGGCCGTCATGAACTCCTGGACCCCGGGCGTGCCCGTCCACCGGATCGGCACCACCGAACTGCCCGACGCGCCCCGCTTCCTGGAGGCGCTGCACCGCGCGTACGAGGCCGAACCACTCACCGCACCCTGAGACGCACGATGGCCGCACCCTGAGACGCACGGTGGCCGGACCCTGAGACGCGCGATGGCCGCCCCCGAAGAACCGGGGGCGGCCACCATCACGGACAGCGACGGCTCAGCCGACGTACGCGCCGCTCGCCGTCAGCCGCAGCGCCGTGTCGATCAGCGGAACGTGGCTGAAGGCCTGCGGGAAGTTCCCCACCTGGCGCTGGAGGTTGGAGTCCCACTCCTCGGCCAGCAGTCCCAGGTCGTTGCGGAGCGCCAGCAGCTTCTCGAACAGCTGGCGCGCCTCGTCGACCCGGCCGATCATCGCCAGGTCGTCGGCCATCCAGAACGAGCAGGCCAGGAACGCGCCCTCGTCGCCGGCCAGGCCGTCGACGCCCGCGTCCTCACCCTCGGTGGGGTAGCGCAGGATGAAGCCGTCCTCCGTGGACAGCTCCCGCTGGATCGCCTCGATCGTGCCGATGACCCGCTTGTCGTCCGGCGGCAGGAAGCCCATCTGCGGGATGAGCAGCAGGGAGGCGTCCAGCTCCTTCGACCCGTAGGACTGGGTGAAGGTGTTGCGCTCCTTGTCGTAGCCGCGCTCGCAGACGTCCCGGTGGATGTCGTCGCGGAGCTCGTACCACCGCTCCAGCGGTCCCTCGACGTCCCCGGACTCGACCAGCTTGATCGTCCGGTCGACCGCGACCCACGCCATCACCTTGGAGTGCACGAAGTGCCGGCGCGGCCCGCGCACCTCCCAGATGCCCTCGTCCGGCTCCTCCCAGTGCTTCTCCAGGTACTCGATCAGCTTGAGCTGGAGGCCCATCGCGTAGTCGTTGCGGGTCAGCCCGGTCATGTGCGCCAGGTGCAGGGCCTCGGTGACCTCGCCGTACACGTCGAGCTGGAGCTGGTTGGCCGCGCCGTTGCCGACGCGGACCGGGCCGGAGTTCTCGTAGCCGGGCAGCCAGTCCAGCTCCGCCTCGCCGAGCTCGCGCTCACCGGCGATGCCGTACATGATCTGCAGGTTCTCCGGGTCGCCCGCCACCGCCCGCAGCAGCCACTCGCGCCAGGCACGGGCCTCTTCGCGGTAGCCGGTGCGCAGCAGCGAGGAGAGCGTGATCGCGGCGTCCCGCAGCCAGGTGTAGCGGTAGTCCCAGTTCCGTACGCCCCCGATCTCCTCGGGGAGCGAGGTGGTCGGTGCGGCGACGATGCCGCCGGTCGGGGCGTACGTCAGTGCCTTGAGGGTGATCAGGGAGCGGACGACCGCCTCCCGATAGGGCCCGTGGTACGTACACTGATCGACCCACTCGCGCCAGAACAGCTCGGTCGCCTCCAGGGCCCCCTCCGGATCGGGGAGGGCGGGCGGCTCGCGGTGCGAGGGCTGCCAGCTGATCGTGAAGGCCACCCGGTCGCCGGGGCCGACGGTGAAGTCGGAGTAGGTGGTCAGGTTCTTGCCGTAGGTGTCCGCGTCGGTGTCCAGCCAGACGGAGTCCGGCCCCGCGACGGCGACCGTACGGCTGTCCACCTTGTGCACCCACGGGGTCACCCGGCCGTAGCTGAAGCGCATCCGCAGCTCCGAGCGCATCGGCACCCGGCCGCTGACGCCCTCCACGATCCGGATCAGTTGGGGCGCCCCGTCTCGCGGTGGCATGAAATCGGTCACCCGTACGGTGCCGCGCGGTGTGTCCCACTCCGATTCCAGGATGAGGGAGTCACCGCGGTAGCGGCGCCGGTCCGCCGACAGCGGCTCGGTGCCTTCCGCCCTCGCCGGACCCAGGCGCCAGAAGCCGTGCTCCTCGGTGCCCAGCAGTCCTGCGAAGACGGCGTGCGAATCGAAGCGGGGAAGGCACAGCCAGTCCGCCGTGCCGTCCCGGCAGACCAGGGCGGCGGTCTGCATGTCTCCGATGAGTGCGTAATCCTCGATGCGCCCGGCCACGTGCGTCTCCAGTCGAACGGCCATGTCGCCCCCGTCGGGGGCGCTTACTGGGTCAAGGGGGTCGTTGGGTCATAGGGTCTCTCACCCTGGAGGAACCGACGAGTTCCTGTACCGGTAGCGGGCCCAGGTGGTGCCGCCGCCCGGCCGTCTCGGCAGCGAGTGTCCGAGCAGGATACGACGCGGTACGAAGATCCGCGCGACGGTCCCCGCAAGATCTCTGCGCTGATCGGGTGGGACGTGAAACGACTGGGGTGATGGTGTGACCCCCTTGTGCAGGGTGTGGCCGGAAGCAGCCTCCCCCCGTCGCTGTTACCCTGGTAGCCCGTGGACCGGTGGTCGTGCCCGAGAGCGGACGAGGCCCCCGAACCGCAGCGACGGCGCCCCCGGAACCCCCGGTTGGGCGGCCGGTACGCACCTCACAACCGCGACCACGGGAGCCCCCTTTGGCTATGCAGCCCACATCCACGACGACCAAGCACATCTTCGTCACCGGGGGTGTCGCCTCCTCCCTCGGCAAGGGTCTGACTGCCTCCAGCCTGGGTGCCCTGCTCAAGGCACGTGGCCTGCGGGTCACGATGCAGAAGCTCGACCCCTACCTCAACGTCGACCCCGGCACGATGAACCCCTTCCAGCACGGTGAGGTGTTCGTCACCAACGACGGCGCCGAGACCGATCTGGACATCGGCCACTACGAGCGCTTCCTCGACGTGGACCTCGACGGCTCCGCCAACGTGACGACCGGCCAGGTCTACTCGCAGGTCATCGCCAAGGAGCGGCGCGGCGAGTACCTGGGCGACACCGTCCAGGTCATCCCGCACATCACCAACGAGATCAAGCACCGCATCCGCCGCATGGCCACCGACGACGTGGACGTCGTCATCACCGAGGTCGGCGGCACGGTCGGCGACATCGAGTCCCTGCCCTTCCTGGAGACCGTCCGCCAGGTCCGCCACGAGGTCGGCCGCGACAACGTCTTCGTGGTGCACATCTCGCTGCTGCCCTACATCGGCCCCTCCGGCGAGCTGAAGACCAAGCCGACCCAGCACTCGGTGGCCGCCCTGCGCAACATCGGTATCCAGCCGGACGCCATCGTGCTGCGTGCCGACCGTGAGGTCCCGACCTCCATCAAGCGCAAGATCTCGCTGATGTGCGACGTCGACGAGGCCGCGGTCGTCGCCGCGATCGACGCCAAGTCGATCTACGACATCCCCAAGGTGCTGCACACCGAGGGCCTGGACGCCTATGTCGTCCGCAAGCTCGACCTGCCCTTCCGGGACGTCGACTGGACCACCTGGGACGACCTCCTGGACCGCGTCCACAACCCCGACCACGAGGTCACCGTCGCCCTGGTCGGCAAGTACATCGACCTGCCCGACGCCTACCTCTCGGTCACCGAGGCCATCCGGGCCGGCGGTTTCGCCAACAAGGCCCGGGTCAAGGTGAAGTGGGTCACCTCCGACGACTGCCGGACCGCGGCCGGTGCCGCCGAGCACCTGGGCGACGTCGACGGGATCCTCATCCCCGGCGGCTTCGGCGAGCGCGGTGTCGACGGCAAGGTCGGCGCCATCCGCTACGCCCGCGAGAACAAGGTCCCGCTGCTGGGCCTGTGCCTCGGCCTCCAGTGCATCGTGATCGAGGCGGCCCGCTCGCTGGCCGAGATCCCCGACGCCAACTCCACCGAGTTCGACGCGGCCACCTCCCACCCGGTCATCTCGACCATGGAGGAGCAGCTCGCCTACGTCGAGGGCGCGGGCGACCTCGGCGGCACCATGCGGCTCGGCCTCTACCCGGCCAAGCTCGCCGAGGGCTCCCTGGTACGCGAGGCGTACGCCGGCGAGCCGTACGTGGAGGAGCGTCACCGCCACCGCTACGAGGTCAACAACGCCTACCGCGGTGAGCTGGAGAAGAAGGCCGGACTGATGTTCTCCGGCACCTCTCCGGACAACAAGCTCGTGGAGTACGTCGAGTACCCGCGCGAGGTCCACCCCTACCTGGTCGCCACCCAGGCCCACCCCGAGCTCCGCTCCCGCCCCACCCGCCCGCACCCGCTCTTCGCGGGCCTGGTGAAGGCGGCCGTCGAGCGCAAGGTCGGCGCGGGCCAGTAGCTCCGAGGCACTACGGTTGACCGGGGTACGGATCCCGCACGGACACCGTGCCCCGGTTTCTCGTTCTGTACGTGGGAGGACGCACATGGGTATCCAGGACACGCCCGAGGAGTGGCAGGTCACCGCGACCGTCACCCCCTTCACCGGCAACAAGACCAGCGTCCGCACCGACCAGGTGGTCATGCCCGACGGCTCCGTCCACGGCCGTGACTACCAGGTCCACCCCGGCTCCGTCGCGATCCTCGCGGTCGACGAGGACGACCAGGTCATCGTGGTACGCCAGTACCGCCACCCGGTACGCCGGCGGCTCTGGGAGATCCCGGCCGGACTGCTCGACGTGCCCGGCGAGAACCCGCTGCACGCCGCCCAGCGCGAGCTGTACGAGGAGGCGCACGTCAAGGCCGAGGACTGGCGGGTGCTGACCGACGTCTACACCACGCCCGGCGGTTGCGACGAGGCCGTACGGATCTTCCTCGCCCGCGGCCTCTCCGACGTGGAGGGCGAGCGGTTCGCGGTCGCCGAGGAGGAGGCCGACATGGAGCAGGCCCGCGTCCCGCTGCCCGAGCTGGTGCGCTCGGTGATCGCGGGGGACCTGCACAACAACTGCCTGGTCGTCGGGGTGCTCGCGCTCACCGCCGTCCTCTCGGGCGACGGCGTCCACTCGCTCCGTCCCGCCGAGGCTCCCTGGCCGGCCCGTCCCTTCGAGGCCTGACGGCCCGTCCGCTCAAGGCTTGACGGCCCGCCCGCTCCCCTTTCCGGCCCCTGGCTGGCCGATCGTCCGAAACGATGATCGTAAGAAATGCTGATCCGATCGGGGGATGTTCTCCCGTGCTCCGCCCCGCTCCGCAGTGATCCACACCACCGCTGAACTACGCTCGAAAGGCCCCGTCCGGAGTTCCGGCGGGCACCGCGTGCAGCGAAGTGGAGCGTGGCTCGTGACCGATCAGGCGGTGGACACCAGCGGCCCGGCCGAAGCTGCGGGGACCGAGGAGCCGCCCGGCGCCGCCCCGCCCCGGTTCTTCGGCCGGGAACGCGAGTTGAAGGACCTGCGGGCGGACATCGAGCGCACCGGCCTGGACACCCTGGCCGGCCGTAAGACCCCCCGCGCCCGGGTCCTGCTCATCGCCGGCCGCCCGGGCTCGGGCCGCAGCGCCCTCGCCGCCGAACTCGCGGGCGCGCTCACCGGTACGGGCACGGCCCCGGCCGACGCCTCCGGACCGGAAACCGGAACGGGCGCGCTGCCCTGGGCCGTTCCCGGTACGGGCTCCGGCGACTATCCCGACGGGGTGCTCCGGGTCGGCCTCACCGAACCCGGCGGTGAACCCGTCCCCACCGAACGCACCGCGAGCGAGATCCTCGGCCTGCTCGACGTAGCCGTGCCGCCCGGCGCCGACCAGGACGAACTCTCCGCGATGGTCCGCGAGGCCCTCGCCGTACGCCGGCTGGTCCTGCTCCTCGACGACGCGGCCGACGCCGAACAGGTCGACCCGCTGCTCCCGGAGAACCCGGACTGCCTGGTCCTCGCCACCGCGACCGGCCCGCTGACCGGAATCCCCGACGTACGGCCCTGCACCATCGGCGGTCTTGAGGCGGGCGCCGCCGTCCGGCTGCTGGCCCGCGCCATCGGCCAGGTCCGCATCACCGTCGACCCGCGCACCGCGGAGAGCCTGGCCGAGGAGTGCGGGGGGCAGCCCGCCGCGCTCGCCCTGATCGGCGGCTGGCTCGCCGCCCACCCCATGGCCTCCGTGGCCGATGTCACCAAACAGCTCCACGAACTCCCCGACTCCGGCGACCAGCAGCCCACCGGCGCCCGCCCGCTGGCCCGCGCCTTCCGCCTCGTCCACGACTCCCTGCCGCAGGCCGCCGCCCGGATACTGCGCCTCCTCGCCCTCGCTCCCGCCGGGCTCGCCGACGCCCACACCGCCTCCGCGCTGGCCGGCTGCTCGGTCTCGGCCGCCCAGGCGACGCTGGACGACTTCGTGAGGCTCGGGCTGCTGCGGACGGACGGCGCCGCCCACCCGCAGTACGGCATCCCCGGCTGCCTCGCCCCGATGCTGCGGGCCCTGCTGGAGGACCGGGACCGGCCCGCCGAGATCCAGCTGGCCCGCGCCCGGATGCTGGAGCGGACCGTGCGCCGGCTCCAGGCCTGCCGGGCGGTCACCGAGCCGGCGGGCTCCACCGCCCACCGCAAGGTCGCCGGGCTGCCGCGCTCCCTGCGCTTCCCCAGCGCGGAGGAGGCGGGCGTCTGGCTGCTGCTGCGCCGGCCCGCCCTGCTCGCCTCCGCCCGGCTCGCGGTGGCCGACGGGGAGCTGGACACCCTGGCCCGGCGCCTGGTCGCCGCACTGGTGCGGGCGCTGGCCGCGCACCGGGGCACCGAGGCCGCCGCCCCCGAGCTGTACGGGCTGCACGGCCTGGTCCTGGACGTGGCCGTCCGCCGCGATCTGCCCCGCGAGCAGGCGGCGGCCCTGCTGAACCTCGCCGACCTGGACGCGCGCACCGGCCGTCCCCGGGACGCCCTGACCCGCTACCGGGCCGCGCTGGACGCCGGACGGGCCGCCGGAGACCTGTACGCGACGGGCCGCGCGATGGAATCCGTAGGCAGTACGTACGCCGAGCTCGGCGACTACCACCGGGCCTCCGACTGGTACGGCCGGGCGCTCGCCCAGCGCCTCACCCAGGGCGAGCGGGCGGACGAGGCCCGCCTCTACGGGCGGCTCGGCGCCGTCCACAGCTACGCCGGGCGGTACGGCGAGGCGCTGCGGAACTGGCGGGCCGCCGCGGCGGGCCACCGCAGGCTCGGCGACCTGGCGGCCCAGGCGCGGGCGCTCAGCGAGGCCGCCCGGGTGCAGGAGTACGCGGGACGGCCGCACGACTCGCTGCACACCTGCCGGGAGGCGGCCGAGCTGGCCCGTCGCGCCGATGACGTGCGGCTTCAGGCGGCGCTGCAGCTCCGGCTGGCCGACACCCTGGACCGGCTCGGCGACGCGGCGGCGGCCCGGCTGCACCGGGCCGCCGCCGACAGATTGCTGGGCGAGGAGGGTTCTGCCTACGAAATCCGCAGTGCTTCGACAGAAAGTTAATGCTTTGTAAGGCTAGACAGCGCGAAGTCCTTCATTAGACTGGCTCTGCCGCGTCCGTTCGTGGCGTCTCCATTTATGCTGTGTATGTCCGGGTCTGTAGGTATGCGCCCGGATTACCCTCCGAGCCAAGGACCGTGATCGACGTGAAGGTCGGCATCCCCCGCGAAGTCAAGAACAACGAGTTCCGGGTGGCGATCACCCCCGCCGGAGTGCATGAGCTCGTCCGCCACGGCCACCAGGTCGTCATCGAGCGGGACGCCGGCGTCGGCTCGTCCATCCCGGACGGGGAGTACGTCGCCGCCGGCGCGCGGATCCTGGACACCGCCGACGAGGTGTGGGCCACCGCCGACCTGCTGCTCAAGGTCAAGGAGCCGGTCGCCGAGGAGTACCACCGCCTCCGCAAGGACCAGACCCTCTTCACCTACTTGCACCTGGCCGCCTCCCGTGCGTGCACCGACGCGCTGCTGGCCTCCGGCACCACCGCCATCGCCTACGAGACGGTCGAGACCGCGAACCGCGCCCTGCCGCTGTTGGCCCCGATGTCCGAGGTCGCGGGCCGCCTCGCCCCGCAGGTCGGCGCGTACCACCTGATGCGCTCGGTCGGCGGCCGCGGCGTGCTCCCCGGTGGCGTCCCCGGCACCCACGCCGGCCGGGCCGTCGTCATCGGCGGCGGCGTCTCCGGCTGGAACGCCACGCAGATCGCCGTGGGCCTCGGCTTCCACGTCACGCTGCTCGACCGCGACATCAACAAGCTGCGCGAGGCCGACAAGGTCTTCGGCACCAAGGTGCAGACCGTCGTCTCCAACGCCTTCGAGCTGGAGAAGGCCGTCGTCGAGGCCGATCTCGTCATCGGCGCCGTGCTGATCCCCGGAGCCAAGGCCCCGAAGCTGGTCACCAACGAGCTCGTCGCCAAGATGAAGCCCGGAAGTGTACTTGTCGACATCGCAATCGATCAGGGCGGCTGCTTCGAGGACTCGCACCCGACCACCCACGCCGAGCCGACCTTCCAGGTCCACGACTCGGTCTTCTACTGCGTCGCCAACATGCCCGGCGCGGTCCCCAACACCTCCACCTACGCGCTCACCAACGCCACGCTCCCGTACATCGTGGAGCTCGCGAACCGTGGCTGGGCCGACGCCCTGCGCCGCGACGCCGCGCTGGCCAAGGGCCTCAACACCCATGAGGGCCAGGTCGTTTACCGTGAGGTGGCCGAGGCGCACGGCCTGCCGCACGTCGAGCTGAGCGCCCTGCTCGGCTGACGGGTCAACACCCTCCGTCAACATCGCACCTCCGGCCGGACCTTGCCGAGCAAGGTCCGGCCGGAGGTGTATCGGGCCCCATGAGGCCCTTGTGCAACTCGCCTCGAACGTAACCCTTTACCCGATTCGTGCGGCGGCGAAATGTGCGGCTTGGTCGCTGTGCGCCCTTGACAGCGAGACGTTCGATTGCCGACACATCGGGCCGGGTCCGGCGGATTGTGTTGCTGCGGACGGGTGGCACGCCATAGAGTCGCCAATCGTCGGCATGGTGCCACGCTGACCTATCGATAAGTTTCCTGGTCACGTCCAAGGAGGTAAGACGACTTGTGAATGAGTCGACAATTACTCCCGGGGGTGGTCAACCAGGGATGCCTGCACGGGGTCTGAGCCCGATCGGGCTCGAAGCTGTCGGCTCCGTCGCTGTCCGCACCTTCGCCACCCAACAGCACATGACGACAGCCCCCCAGATGATGGACGGCCTACACGTGAACGCCACGGCCGGCAACGAGAGTGGCCGGAACACCGACCGCTTCGCCGACTTCGCCGAGGTGCCCGAGGGGCACTTCTACGACCCCGACGCCGAGTACGAGCCCGATCCGGAGTACGCGGCCACGCTCGCGCCCGACGCCGCGCGCCAGCGCCGCGAGCGCATCGGCCCGACCGGACGGCCCCTGCCGTACTTCCCGATCCCGGGCCCCCTGAGCGACCACGGCCCCGCGAAGATCATCGCGATGTGCAACCAGAAGGGCGGCGTCGGCAAGACCACGTCGACCATCAACCTGGGTGCCGCGCTCGCCGAGTACGGGCGCCGCGTCCTGCTCGTCGACTTCGACCCGCAGGGCGCCCTCTCCGTCGGCCTCGGGGTCAACCCGATGGAGCTCGACCTCACCGTCTACAACCTGCTCATGGAGCGGGGCATGGCGGCCGACGAGGTGCTGCTGAAGACCGCCGTCCCGAACATGGACCTGCTGCCGAGCAACATCGACCTCTCGGCCGCCGAGGTGCAGCTCGTCAGCGAGGTGGCCCGCGAGTCCACCCTCCAGCGGGCCCTGAAGCCGCTGATGGCCGACTACGACTACATCGTGATCGACTGCCAGCCCTCGCTGGGCCTGCTCACCGTGAACGCCCTGACGGCCGCTCACAAGGTCATAGTGCCGCTGGAGTGCGAGTTCTTCGCGCTGCGCGGGGTGGCGCTGCTCACCGAGACCATCGAGAAGGTCCAGGAGCGGCTCAACCCCGAGCTGGAGCTCGACGGCATCCTCGCCACCATGTACGACTCCCGTACGGTGCACAGCCGCGAGGTCCTCGCCCGGGTCGTCGAGGCCTTCGACGAGCACGTCTACCACACGGTCATCGGGCGCACGGTCCGCTTCCCGGAGACCACGGTCGCCGGTGAGCCGATCACCACATACGCCTCCAACTCGGTCGGTGCCGCCGCCTATCGCCAGCTCGCCAGGGAGGTGCTCGCCCGGTGTCACGCCGAGTGAGTCTGCCGGGGGCCGACGAACTGTTCCGCACCACCGGGGGAGGGATGGGCCTGCAGTCCTCCTCCCCGGCGGACCGGCGACGCAAGGCGAACGGCGAGCCCCGGGTGCCCGCACCGGCGGGGGAGAGCGATCCGGCCGGCCGTCGGCCCGAGGGCGGTGAGGAGCACGCCTCCGCCTCCGCCGACACCGACGATGCGCGTGGCCGCGGCGCGGAGGGCGACCGCCAGGCCGCCGCCGGTGACCCCGCCGCATCCGGCGACCGGTCCCCGGCCGCCGCCCCGGCAAAGCCGACCCCGGCCGTCCAGCAGCAGCGCAGGCGCGGCGGCGGACGCGGCGCCAACCGGCGCCCCAGCGGCCGGGAACGCCACGACGAGAAGATCACGGTCTACGTCTCCGCCGAGGAGCTCATGGACCTCGAACACGCCCGGCTGGTCCTGCGCGGCGAGCACGGCCTCGCCGTCGACCGCGGCCGCATCGTCCGCGAGGCGGTGGCGGTGGTCCTCGCCGACCTGGAGTCCCGGGGCGACGCGAGCATCCTCGTGCGGCGGCTGCGCGGCCGCTGACCGGCGCCGCGCCGGTAGCCTGCCGGGTGGGGCCCGCCGACCGGCGGGGCCCACCCGCGCCCCCGCCCCACCCCTGGACCACCATGCCGACGCCCGCCGACCCCACCGCCCCGCGCCGCCGTGCCCTGGGGCGGGGGCCGGGCACGGCGGCGCCGCCCGCGGCGGCGGAGGAGGCGGCTGCGGAGCCGGTACGGGAGCGGGAAGCCGGTCCCGTACCGGAAGCCGGGCCGGAGCCCGCGGCGGCACCTGTCCCCGTACCGGCAGTGGAGCCGGAGCTCGTACCGCCGGCCGAGCCGGAGCTCGTACCGCCGGCCGAGCCGGAACCCGTACCGCCGGCCGAGCCGGAACCCGTACCGGCAGCGGAGCCGGAACCCGTACCGGCGGCCGAGCCGGAGGAGCTCGGTCGGCAGCCGGACGCGGACGGCCGGCGCTTCACCGTCCGGCTGGTGAACTTCGAGGGCCCCTTCGACCTCCTCCTCCAGCTGATCTCCAAGCACAAGCTGGATGTGACCGAGGTCGCGCTCTCCAAGGTCACCGACGAGTTCATGGCGTACATCCGCGCCATGGGCCCCGACTGGGACCTCGACCAGACCACCGAGTTCCTCGTCGTCGCCGCCACCCTGCTCGACCTGAAGGCCGCCCGGCTGCTGCCCGCCGCCGAGGTGGAGGACGAGGCGGACCTGGCGCTGCTGGAGGCGCGGGACCTGCTCTTCGCGCGGCTGCTCCAGTACCGCGCGTACAAGCAGATCGCCGAGATCTTCCAGGGCCGCCTGGAGTCCGAGGCCCGCCGTCACCCCCGCACCGTCGGCCTGGAGGACCGCCACGCGGAGCTGCTGCCCGAGGTGGTCATCAGCATCGGTCCCGACGGGTTCGCCGAGCTCGCGGTGAAGGCGATGCAGCCGAAGCCCAGGCCCCGGGTGTACGTCGACCACATCCACGCCCCGCTGGTCAGCGTGCGCGAGCAGGCGGGCATCGTGGTGGAGCGGCTGCGCGCGGCCGGGGCGGCGGTGAGCTTCCAGGTGCTCACCGAGGACGCCCCCGACACCCTCACCGTGGTGGCCCGCTTCCTGGCCCTGCTGGAGCTGTACCGGGAGAAGGCGGTCACCCTGGACCAGGACGAGGCGCTGGGCGACCTGCTGGTGGCCTGGTGCGGTGGGGCTGACGCGGAGCCGGTGGTGACGGACGAGTTCGACCAGCAACTCGACGGGACGGCCGAGCAGGAGGAGGACGTACGGGAATGAGCGCACAGCCGACTCAGGAGGACGACGCCGGCGCGGTCGCCTCGCTCGACCTCAAGCCCGCCCTGGAGGCGGTCCTCATGGTGGTCGACGAGCCCGCCACCGTCGACCGGCTGGCCAAGGTGCTCCAGCGGCCCCGCAGAGCCGTGGCGGACGCGCTGCGGGAGCTGGCCGACGAGTACACCGTGCAGCGCCGGGGCTTCGACCTGCGGCTCGTCGCGGGCGGCTGGCGCTTCTACACCCGCCCCAAGTACGCGGCCGCCGTCGAGGGCTTCGTCCTGGACGGCCAGCACGCCCGGCTGACGCAGGCCGCGCTGGAGACCCTGGCGGTGGTCGCCTACCGGCAGCCGGTGAGCCGTTCGCGGGTCTCGGCGGTGCGCGGAGTGAACTGCGACGGCGTCATGCGGACCCTGCTCCAGAGGGGCCTGGTGGCGGAGGCGGGCGCGGAACCCGAAACAGGTGCGATCCTGTACAGGACGACGAACTACTTTCTGGAGCGTATGGGCCTGCGAGGCCTGGACGAGCTCCCGGAGCTCGCGCCCTTCCTCCCGGAGGCGGACGCGATCGAGGCTGAGACGCTAGAGGGTGTGCCGTCGTTCGATCCGGACGCACCGGACACCCCGGATACTCACGCAGACGACAAGACGGAATTTTGATGCGAAGCAGTGGCAGGAACAGCGGAAGCGGCGGCAGCGGCCGGAGCGGCGGCGGCGGCCAGGGCGGCCGTCCCGGTGGCCAGGGCGGCGGCGGACGCGGCGGCAGCCAGGGCGGACGGCCCGGAGCGCCGGGCGGTCGCGGCGGCAGCCAGGGCGGGCGTCCCGGCGGCAGCCAGGGCGGGCGTCCCGGCGGCAGCCAGGGTGGCCGGCCCACCGGCCAGGGCGGGCGCCAGGGCTCCCAAGGCTCCCAGGGCTCCCAGGGCGGCGGCTGGGGCGAGCAGGAGCAGCGCCCGCGCCGTCCCCGCCCCGAGGAGCGCCGCTACGACGTGGGCAACGACGCCCCCGGCGCCCGGTCCGAGCAGGACGGCCCCCGCAAGGGCCGCGGCTCGGCGGCCCGTGGCGGCGCCAAGGGCGGCCCGAAGCCCGCGCAGGGCGGCTCCGGCCGCAGCGGCGGTTTCCGTCGCGCGGCCCCCTCGCGCCCCCGTGAGCTGGACGCCAAGATCGAGCAGCGCAACCGCGACCGGTACGCGAACAAGCCCGAGATCAACCTCCCCAAGACCCACCCGGGCGCCGAGCAGGAGGGCGAGCGGCTGCAGAAGGTCCTCGCCCGGGCCGGCATGGGCTCGCGCCGTGCGTGCGAGGAGCTGATCGAGCAGTCCCGCGTCGAGGTCAACGGCGAGATCGTCGTCGAGCAGGGCATGCGCGTCGATGTGCACCGCGACGAGATCAAGGTCGACGGCCTGACCGTGGCCGCGCAGTCCTACCTCTTCTTCGCGCTGAACAAGCCCGCGGGCGTCGTCTCCTCGATGGAGGACCCGGACGGCCGCCAGTGCCTCGGCGACTACGTGACCAACCGCGAGACGCGGCTGTTCCACGTCGGCCGGCTCGACACCGAGACGGAGGGCATCATCATGCTCACCAACCACGGTGAGCTGGCCCACCGCCTCACGCACCCCAAGTACGGCGTGAAGAAGACCTACCTGGCCGCCATCCAGGGCCCCCTGCCGCGCGACCTCGGCAAGCGGCTCAAGGACGGCATCCAGCTGGAGGACGGCTACGCCCGCGCCGACCACTTCCGCGTCGTCGAGAACACCGGCAAGAACTACCTGGTCGAGGTGACCCTCCATGAGGGCCGCAAGCACATCGTGCGCCGGATGCTGGCCGAGGCCGGCTTCCCGGTCGAGCGCCTCGTGCGGACGTCCTTCGGCCCGATCCCGCTGGGCGACCAGAAGTCCGGCTGGCTGCGCCGCCTCACCAACACCGAGGTCGGCATGCTGATGCGCGAGGTCGGTCTCTAGCCGCCCCCGCTCTCCAGAGGCCCGCGGCCGGTATCCGTTCGGAAAGTTCGAACAGAACCGGCCGCGGGCCTTTTGCCGCCCCCGTCCACCCTTTATAGTCAGAGTGACTATTAAGAAGGAGGCGGGCCCGTGAGCCTCGCGGACATCCTCGATCCCCTGCGACAGCCCCTGGTGACCGTGCTGGACACCCCGGTCAGCTGGACCGAGGTGCTGGGCTTCGGCAGCGGGGCGCTCTGCGTCTGGCTCGTGGCCCGCCAGCACATCGCCAACTGGCCGATCGGCATCGCCAACAACGTCTTCTTCATCCTGCTGTTCGCCCAGGCCGGCCTGTACGCCGACGCCGGCCTCCAGATCGTCTTCATCACCCTCGCCGCGTACGGCTGGTGGACCTGGACCCACGGGGGTGGACCAGGGACCTCGGTCCTGCCGGTGCGCAGAACCACCCGCACCGAATGGGCCTGGCTGCTCGCGGCGGGGGTGGTGGGGACCGCAGGGCTCACCCTGCTGCTCACCCGGGCCACCGACTCCACCGTCCCGTTCTGGGACGCGCTGACGACCTCGCTGTCGCTGATGGCGACGTACGGGCAGTGCCGGAAGCGGCTGGAGTCCTGGTGGCTGTGGATCGCGGCGGACGTGGTCTACATCCCGCTGTACGCGCACAAGGGGCTGTACCTGACCTCGCTGCTGTACGCCGGGTTCCTCGCCCTCTGCCTGGTCGGCCTGCGCAACTGGCACCGCGACCTGACGGCCCGTAACTCCCGCCCGCCGGCGGTGGTCACGGCATGAAGGCTTACGAACACGGCCTGGTCCTCGGCAAGTTCTACCCGCCGCACGCCGGCCACCACCACCTCGTCCGCACCGCCCAGGACCACTGCGAACGGCTGACCGTGCTGGTCTGCGCCGCATCCGTGGAGTCCGTGCCGCTCGCCGACCGGGTCGCCTGGATGCGGGAGATCCACCCGGACGTCACGGTGGTGGGCGCGGTCGACGACACGCACATGGACGTGACCGATCCGGCGGTCTGGGACGCGCACATGGCGGTCTTCACCGCCGCCGTGCCCGAGCGGGTGGACGCGGTCTTCACCTCGGAGGCGTACGGCGAGGAGCTCGGCCGCCGCTTCGGTGCCGCGTCCGTCCTCGTCGACCCCGACCGCACGCTCTTCCCGGTCTCCGGCACCGCCGTGCGCAGGGACCCGGTGGGCCGCTGGGACTTTCTCCGCCCGCCCGTCCGGGCCGCACTCGCCCGCCGGGTCGTCGTCCTCGGCGCCGAGTCCACCGGCACCACCACCCTGGCGCGGGCGCTCACCGGCCACTACCGCGCACGGGGCGGGGTCTGGGCGCGGACGGAGTACGTCGCGGAGTACGGGCGCGAGTACAGCGAACGCAAGCTGGCCGCCCTGCGCGAGCGGTGGCCCGGGGCCGCCTGGGAGGACGTCACCTTCACCACCGACGACTTCCCGGTCATCGCCCAGGCCCAGAACGACCGGGAGGAGGCCGCCGCCCGCACCGGCTCCCCGGTGCTCTTCTGCGACACGGACTCCTTCGCCACCACCGTCTGGCACGAGCGGTACGTCGGCGGGCGCAACCCGCTGGTCGAGAAGATCGCGGACCGGACCGCACACCACCTGTGGCTGCTCACCGACCACGAGGGCGTCGCCTTCGAGGACGACGGGCTGCGCGACGGCGAGGAGCTGCGGCCCTGGATGACCGACCGCTTCCGCGCCGAACTCACGCGTACGGGCCGCCGGTTCATCGAGGTCACCGGCCCGCCCGAGGTCCGCCTCGCGCAGGCCGTCGCCGCCGTGGACGAACTCCTCGCCACCGGCTGGGACTTCGCCGCGCCGCTTCCGGAGAGGCGATGAGCACCGGCGTACCCGAGGGGTATGACCCGCACGCCTTCCCGCCCTTCGCGGTCACCGTCGACCTGGCCGTCTTCACCGTCCGGGACGCGGCGCTCCATGTGCTGCTGGTGGAGCGCGGCCAGGAGCCGTTCCAGGGCCGCTGGGCGCTGCCGGGCGGCTTCGTCCTGCCGCGCGAGTCCGCCGACGAGGCCGCCCGCCGCGAGCTGGCCGAGGAGACCGGCCTCGGCCCGGACGCCGTCGGCGCTCTCCACCTGGAGCAGCTGCGCACCTACACCGAACCGGACCGCGACCCGAGGATGCGGGTCGTCTCGGTCGCGTACGCCGCACTCCTGCCGGACCTGCCCGAACCGCGCGGCGGCGGCGACGCGGCGAGCGCGCGGTGGTGGGCCACGGGCGCCACCGGACCGCTCGCCTTCGACCACGACCGCATCCTCACCGATGCCCGCGACCGGATCGGCGCCAAGCTCGAATACACCTGCCTGGCCACGGAGTTCTGCCCCGCCGAGTTCACGCTCGGCGAGCTCCAGCAGGTGTACGAGACGGTGTGGGACGTCGAGCTGGACCGGCCCAACTTCCGGCGCAAGGTCCTGAACGCGCCGGGCTTCGTCCAGCCGGTGGACGGCCCGCCGCGCCGCACCGGCGGCCGAGGCAAACCGGCCGCGCTGTACCGGGCGGGCGGCGCCACGACCCTGCATCCGCCGCTGCTGCGCCTGCCCTCCACCGAACCACCCCTCTCGCGCCCGGAAGGACGAACGCCATGACCATAGCCACCCGAAGACTCACCAAGCAGGCGGCCACCGGCTCGCTGACCGGGCTCGCGCTCGGTGACGCGCTGGGCTTCCCCACCGAGTTCAACGACGTCCCCGCCATCCTCACCAAGTGCGGCCCCTGGCGGCAGATGGCCCTGCCGACCCCCGCGATGGTCACCGACGACACCCAGATGACGATCGCCCTTGGCCGGGGCATCCGCACCGCCATGGACAGCGGACTGCTCACCCCGGAGCGGCTGGTGGACCCGGTGCGCGGGGAGTTCATCGCCTGGTACCACTCGCCGGAGAACAACCGGGCTCCCGGCAACACCTGCCTCACCGCCTGCCGCATGCTGGAGTTCAGCCCTCTCTGGCAGGAGGCGAGCCAGACCCACTCCAAGGGCTGCGGTGCCAACATGCGGGTCGCCCCCGTCGGTCTCGTCCCCGGCATCAGCGACGAACAGCGCGCCGGAGCCGCCCAGCTCCAGGCCGCCCTCACCCATGGCCACCCCACCGCCCTGGCCGCCTCCGACCTGACCGCCCGCGCGGTCTTCCTGCTCGCCCAGGGCGCCGAACCGCTGGGCCTGATCGGCCGGTTGCGCAGCTACGCGTACGAGAACAGCGGCCGGTACCACACCCGCTGGCTCGGCGACCTGTGGCGGTACGCCGGGGACGTCTCGCCCGAGGCGTACATCAGCCGCGGCTGGGACGAGTGCCAGGGCGCGCTGGCCGCCGTCCAGGAGGCCTTGCGCGACCCGTCCCCGGAGACGGACCCGTGCGAGCGGACCGGAGACGGCTGGATCGCCGAGGAGGCCCTCGCCACCGCCCTGCACTGCTTCCTGCTCTTCCCCGAGGACCCGCTCACCGCCCTGCGCCGGGCCGCCTGCACCCGCGGTGACTCCGACTCGCTCGCCTGCCTGGCGGGCGCCTTCGCCGGGGCCCACCTGGGCGCGGCGGCCTGGCCCAAGGAGTGGTCGGAACGGATCGAGTACCGCAGCGACCTGCTGTCCCTGGCGGCACTCTGGGACGCTTGATCCGCGAGCGCCCTCAGCCGGTCAACAGGCCGACGCCCGCCGGGTCCGGATCAGGAAGTCCTCCACCGCCGCCCGGTCCGGGCCGGGCGGCAGCGGGGAGGCGTGCGCCGCCTCGTCGTTCTCCTTGGCCAGCCGGTTCAGCCGGCGCTCCACCTCCGGCCAGGGCACCTCGCCCCGCTTCACCGCCAGCAGCTCCTCGCGCGCGTCGCCGACCTCGATGCGCAGCGCGCCGGAGCGCAGCAGGTCCCGGCCGCTCGCCAGCAGCCGCAGCAGGTGCATCGCGTGCTTCCAGCGGGGCTCTCCGTGGACCCGTACGTCGGCCTCCAGCTTCTTCCGCTGGCCCAGCGCGTAGCGGACGAACGTGCCGTGGGCCAGGCGGGAGAGGAACGCCCCGCGCAGCTCCAGCAGTTCGCGGCCGGTGTCGTCCAGGTACTCCACCAGCGGGGAGTGCAGGCACTCCAGCACATTGGGGTTGGCCCGCAGCGCCAGCTCGCAGAAGCGCTCCAGCTCCCAGGAGAATTGCTCGGGTCCGGGGCCCTCGATGTGTGCCGGGGGCTTGTCGAGGCGCCAGAACAGCGGGGTGGGGGCGGCGAACACACCCCGCCGGTCGGTGTCGCTGCCCTCCGTCGCCAGACCGAACGCGCGTGAACCCATCACACACGCGTAGACCGTGTGGTCGCGTACGAGAGCCTCGTCGGCGGGAGTGATCATGCCGGCGAGGGTACGGGGGCGACGGGACGCCCCGCTCCGGAATTCCGGCCGACCTGCCCCGGGCGCCGGCCCCGTCCTCAGCTCAACCGGATCGACCCGCCCGAGACGGTGATCCGCTCGGCCGGCAGCGGGCGGGTCGCCGGGCCGGCCTCGACCGCCGCGTCCGTGATGGAGAACTTGCTGCCGTGGCACGGGCAGTTGATCGTGCCGTCGCTGACCGTCGAGACGAGGCAGCTGGCGTGGGTGCAGACGGCGGAGAAGGCCTTGAACTCGCCTTCCTCCGGCTGGGTCACCACCACCTTCTGCTGCCTGAAGATCGTGCCGCCGCCGACCGGGATGTCGGCGGTCGCGGCGAGCTGCTCACCGCCGCCGGGTGAGGCGCCGGGCGACGCCGTGTCCGACGCCGTGTCCGACGGGGTGCCCGACGCCGTCGGCGTACCACTCGCGTCGCCTCCGCCGCCCTCGTCGCCGGACGATCCGCAGCCGGTCACCAGGGCGGCGGCGCCCGCCGCGCCCGCGGTCAGAACTGTCCTACGCCGTGCGTTCATGCGCTCTCCAGTTGTCCAGGGGTGATCTGTGCTGGCCATGGTGGTGCCGGGGAGCGCCGACGTGAAGCAACCGGGCGGGCCAAAGACAGTTCCTGTACAGTCGTCCAGGAAATCGTCCCCGGAGGTCTCTCGTCATGCACACCGCAGCTCAGGTCCTGGTTGCGCTCGTCGCGCTGATCCACGCCTACTTCCTCGTTCTGGAGATGTTCCTCTGGGACACCGACCGCGGCCGCGAGGCCTTCGGTACGACTCCCGCCTTCTCCCGTGAGAGCGCCACCCTCGCCGCCAACCAGGGCCTCTACAACGGGTTCATGGCCGCCGGGCTGGTCTGGGGCCTCCTCGCGAGCGACCCCGTCGCCTTCCAGGCGCAGGTCTTCTTCCTGAGCTGCCTGATCGTCGCCGGGGTCTACGGGGCCGCCACCGTGAGCCGGAAGATCCTCTACGTCCAGGCGGTGCCGTCCGCGCTCGCCCTCGGCCTCGTCCTGCTCGCCCGATGACCCCCGCGGTGACGGACGGCAGCACCGACCCGCGTACCACGCGCACCCGCGGCAAGCTCCGCACCGCCCTGCTCGCCGCCTGCGAGCACCGGCCACTCGAACAGGTCAGCGTCGCCCAGGTGGTCCGCGGCGCCGGCGTGGGCCGGGCCACCTTCTACCTCCACTACGACGACCTGTACGCCCTCGCGGTGGACGCCTGCGCCGAGGTCGTCACCGAGGCGGTCGACGCCCTGCACGCCTGGGACGGCGCACCACCCGGCCCGGACGCACCGCCGGCTCCGCTCGCCGCGCTCCTCGCGGGCATCCACACCCGGGCGGCCGTCTACCGGAGCCTGCTCCGCGAGGGCGGCGGCGGGCCGCTCGGCGAACTGCTCCACCGGGAGCTGCGCCGGCGCAGCCTCGACGAGCTGCGCGCCCGACGGCCGGCGGACACCGGGCACGACCTCACCGCGAGCGCCGTCGCCGGGATCTTCACCGGGGTGCTCGCCGACTGGGTGCACGGGCGGATCACCGCGAACCCCCGGCAGCTGGCCGGCCGGATCTGGCGCATGCTCCTCGCGGTCCACGCCGCCGCCCGGCACCGCAGCCCCGCCCCGTCTCACGGACGGAGCGCGGTGACCGGTCCGGACGCGTCCCCTCTAGGGTGATCGCAGCGGCTCCAGGACGTTGGGGGCGGCGCGGAAGTGAACGAGCGAGGAGTACGACGTGGCGGTACGAGCGGTCCGAGGAGCCGTCCAGCTGGAGCGGGACGAGGCCGGGCACATGGACGAGCGGGTCGGTGAGCTGCTCACCGCGGTTCTGGCACGCAACGGGCTGGTCGCCGACGACCTGATCAGCATCTGGTTCACCGCCACCCCGGATCTGCACAGCGACTTCCCGGCCGCCGCCGCGCGCGGACTCGGGATCGTGGACGTACCCCTGATCTGCGCCCAGGAGCTGGACATCGAGGGGGCCATGCCCCGCGTCGTCCGTCTCCTCGCCCACGTCGAGACCCACCTCTCCCGCGCGGAGATCCAGCACGTCTACCTCGGCGCCACCGCCGCCCTGCGCAAGGACATCGCCCAGTGAGAACCGTCCTCGTCATCGGAACCGGCCTCGTCGGCACCTCCGCCGCCCTGGCCCTGGCCCGCCGTGGCATCCACGTCCACCTCGTCGACCACGACCCCGAGTCCGCTCGGACCGCGGCCGCGCTCGGCGCCGGTACGGACGAGCCACCCGCCGGCCCGGTCGACCTGGCCGTCATCGCCGTACCGCCCGCCCACACCGCCACCGTCCTGGCCACCGCCATGCGCGACGGGGTGGCCCGCGGCTACCTGGACGTCGCCAGCGTCAAGGGCGGCCCGCGCCGCGAGCTGGAGGCGATGGGCCTCGACCTGACCCCGTACATCGGCACCCACCCGATGGCGGGCAAGGAGCGCTCGGGGCCGCTCGCCGCCACCGCCGACCTCTTCGAGGGCCGCCCCTGGGTCCTCACCCCGACCCGGGACACCGACACCGAGGTCCTCAACCTCGCCCTGGAGCTGGTCGCGCTCTGCCGGGCCGTCCCCGTCGTCATGGACGCCGACGCCCACGACCGGGCCGTCGCCCTCGTCTCCCACACCCCGCAGCTGATCTCCTCCATGGTCGCCGCGCGGCTGGAGGAGGCCGACGAGAGTGCCGTACGCCTGTGCGGCCAGGGCATCCGCGACGTCACCCGGATCGCCGCCTCCGACCCCCGGATGTGGGTGGAGATCCTCTCGGCCAACCCCGGCCCGGTCGCCGACGTGCTCGCCGGGGTCGCCGCCGACCTGGCGGAGACCGTGACCGCGCTGCGCGGGCTGCGCTCCGCCGACGAGGAGGAGCGGCGCGCGGGCACCGACGCCATCGAGGACGTCCTGCGCCGCGGCAACGCGGGCCGCGTCCGGGTCCCCGGCAAGCACGGCGCCGCACCCGCCGCGTACGAGACCGTGGCCGTCCTCATCGGCGACAAGCCGGGCGAACTCGCCGCGATCTTCGCCGACGCCGGCCGGGCCGGAGTGAACATCGAGGACGTCCGCATCGAGCACGCCACCGGCCAGCAGGCGGGCCTGGTCCAGATCATGGTCGAACCGAACGCGGCCCCCGTGCTCGGCGCGGCCCTCACCGAGCGCGGCTGGTTGATCCGCGGCTGAGGCCGCCGATACGGGGACGCGGGCTCCCCCGTACGGGGTACAAGGGCGCTCAGGGCACTCGGTAACCTTGGTACGAGGCCGCCTCCAGGCCCGTCCGTCCCCGCCCCGTGTACCAGGAAGGTGTCCACCGCCGTGGAAACCGCAAGCTCCGCAGTGATCGTCGCCATCGACGGGCCCTCCGGCACCGGCAAGTCGAGCACCTCCAAGGCCGTCGCCGCCAAGCTCGGCCTGAACTACCTGGACACGGGCGCGCAGTACCGGGCCATCACCTGGTGGATGCTGAACAACGGTATCGACGTGACCGACCCGGCCGAGATCGCCACCGCGGCCGCCAAGCCCGTGATCATCTCCGGCACCGACCCGACCTCCCCGACGATCACCGTCGACGGGGAGGACGTCTCCGGCCCGATCCGCACCCAGGAGGTCACCTCCCGGGTCAGCGCCGTCAGCGCCGTCCCCGAGGTGCGCACGATCATCACCGAGCTCCAGCGCTCCATCGCCGCGGGCGCCGAGGGCGGCATCGTCGTCGAGGGCCGGGACATCGGCACCACCGTGCTGCCCGACGCCGACCTCAAGATCTTCCTCACCGCCTCCCCGGAGGCCCGCGCCGCCCGCCGCAGCGGTGAGGTCAAGGGTTCCGACCTCGCCGCCACCCGCGAGGCGCTGGTTCTGCGGGACGCCGCCGACTCCGGCCGTAAGACCTCGCCGCTGGCCAAGGCGGACGACGCCGTCGAGGTGGACACCACCGAGCTGACCCTCCAGCAGGTCATCGAGTGCGTCGTCACCCTCGTCGAGGAGAAGCGGACCGCCGCGTGAGCGACGCCACGGGGGCGCCCACACCGCGCGGGGCCGCGGTCGGGCGAAGGATCGGCATCGGCCTGATGTACGGGCTGTGGAGACCCCGGGTGCTCGGCGCGTGGCGCGTGCCGGCCGCCGGACCCGTCATACTCGCGGTGAACCACTCCCACAACATCGACGGACCGATGCTGATGGGCACCGCACCACGGCCGGTGCACTTCCTGATCAAGAAGGAGGCGTTCGTCGTCCCCCTCGACCCGTTCCTGCACGGGATCGGCCAGATCGAGGTGGACCGTACGACCGTCGACCGCACCGCCATCGGTCACGCCCTGGGGGTCCTGGCGGACGGCGGGGCGCTCGGGATCTTCCCCGAGGGCACCCGGGGCGAGGGTGACTTCGCCTCGCTGCGGGCCGGACTCGCGTACTTCGCGGTGCGCGGCGGGGCGCCCATCGTCCCCGTGGCCGTCCTGGGAAGCACGGAGCGCCGCGGGCGGTTGATACGGGGGCTGCCCCCGCTGCGCAGCCGGGTCGACGTCGTCTTCGGTGAAGCGTTCGACGCGAGCGACGGCGACGGGCGGCGCACCCGCAAGGCGCTGGACGAGGCGACCGTGCGGATCCAGGCGAAGCTCACCGCCCACCTGGAGAGCGCCAAGCGCCTCACCGGGCGATAGGCCAGACTTGAGTAGTGGACCGCGGTGATCGCGGTCCATCGATGATGATGCAAAGAGGAACGGACTTCATGAACGACCAGATTCACTCCGACGGCTCGGACCACGAGCACGGAGAACTTGGCGATGCCGAGTACGCGGAGTTCATGGAGCTCGCCGCGCAGGAAGGCTTCGATGCCGAAGAGGTCGAGGGCGCCCTCGGAGAGGCCGGTCACGGCCCGCTTCCCGTGCTCGCCGTCGTCGGTCGCCCCAATGTCGGCAAGTCGACCCTGGTGAACCGGATCATCGGCCGCCGCGAGGCCGTCGTGCAGGACAAGCCCGGCGTCACCCGCGACCGCGTCAGCTACGAGGCCGAGTGGGCGGGCCGCCGCTTCAAGGTCATGGACACCGGCGGCTGGGAGCAGGACGTGCTGGGCCTCGACGCCTCCGTCGCCGCCCAGGCGGAGTACGCCATCGAGACCGCCGACGCCGTCGTCTTCGTGGTCGACGCGACCGTGGGCGCCACCGACACCGACGAGGCCGTCGTCAAGCTGCTGCGCCGGGCGGGCAAGCCCGTCGTGCTGTGCGCCAACAAGGTCGACGGCCAGAGCGGTGAGGCGGACGCCACCGCCCTGTGGTCGCTCGGCCTCGGCGAGCCCTATCCGGTCTCCTCGCTGCACGGCCGCGGCACCGGCGACATGCTGGACGCGGTCCTGGAGGCCCTCCCGGACGCTCCGGCCCAGAAGTTCGGCACCACGCTCGGCGGCCCCCGTCGCATCGCGCTGATCGGCCGTCCGAACGTCGGCAAGTCCTCCCTGCTGAACAAGGTCGCGGGGGAGGACCGGGTCGTCGTCAACGAGCAGGCCGGCACCACCCGGGACCCGGTCGACGAGCTGATCAAGCTCGGGGGCATCACCTGGAAGTTCATCGACACGGCCGGCATCCGCCGCCGCGTCCACCTCCAGGAGGGCGCGGACTACTACGCCTCGCTGCGCACGGCCGCCGCCGTGGAGAAGGCCGAGGTCGCCGTCGTCCTGATCGACTCCAGCGAGTCCATCAGCGTCCAGGACCAGCGGATCATCACCATGGCCGTGGAGGCCGGACGCGCCCTCGTCGTCGCCTTCAACAAGTGGGACACCCTCGACGAGGAGCGCCGCTACTACCTGGAGCGCGAGATCGAGACGGAGCTCGCGCAGATCGCCTGGGCCCCCCGCGTCAACGTCTCGGCCCTCACCGGCCGGCACATGGAGAAGCTCGTCCCGGCGATCGAGACCGCGATCGAGGGCTGGGAGACCCGCGTCCCCACCGGCCGGCTGAACGCGTTCCTCGGCGAGATCGTCGCCTCCCACCCGCACCCGATCCGCGGCGGCAAGCAGCCGCGCATCCTGTTCGGCACCCAGGCGGGCACCAAGCCGCCGCGGTTCGTGCTGTTCGCCTCCGGCTTCCTGGAGCACGGCTACCGCCGCTTCGTCGAGCGCCGGCTGCGTGAGGAGTTCGGCTTCGAGGGCACCCCGATCCACATCTCGGTCCGTGTCCGCGAGAAGCGCGGCCGCAACAAGTAGGACCCGCCCGGCGGCTACGACGGAGCCCCGGCGGCCCCCCACGGAGGGGGCCGCCGGGGCTCCGTCGTAGCCGTCCTCAGGACTCCCGGGACCCCGGCGGAAGCGCCGCGGGCCGGGGACGCCCGGCGTGCCGGCCCACCCGCTGCCAGGAACCGAGGGTCCCGGTGTGCTGGCTCTGGCCGCTGCCGGCCGCCGCGTGCTGCCCCTGCCCGGCCGGGGCCGGGGGGTGGCCGCCCAGCGGGGCCCGGGAGGCGAAGAGGCCGGCGCCGAAGGCCGGGAAGCGGAGGTTCTCCTCGCCGCTCCGGTCACCCGGCAGCGCCCGGAACGAGCGCCGGTACTCGGAGTACAGCGCGTCGTAGATCGGGGTGGCGGACGTGCCCACCGATGGATCCTGCGAGGGGCGCATGGCAGGAATCTGGCTCTGGTGCTGGCGGGAGGGGTCGTATGAGTGCACGTAGGTGCCAACGACCTCACCGCCCATGGGATGCGGTCCCGCCGGAGAAAACGCTGTTCGGCGGGGGTGCCCGAGCCGGCCGGACACGATCAGGTCCCGGCCAGCGGCATCGAGGCGGCGACCAGGACCCCGTTGGCCGCGGCCTTCTCCAGGGCGTCCCGCAACAGGTCCTCACGCGGCTGCTGGCCGATCGTGCCGGCCGGTGCGGCGAAGACCAGGACCGTCTGCGACTTGTTGACCGCGGCCCGCCAGCCGTCGGTCACCTGGAGCGGCTGGTGGGCCTGCCACCAGGCGACCGGGTTGCCGCCGCCGGAGCCCGGTTGCAGCACGGCGTGCAGCTGGCCCACCGCGAGCAGCACCGACCAGCCGGGCAGCGGCGCCGGCAGCCCGCTCAGGTCGGGGGCCGGGTGGAAGCCCTGCTCCAGCAGCAGCTGGAGGAACTCGTCGCCCCCGCTGCCGTCGGTGCCGGGCCGGGCGACCGGCCCGGTCGGCTCGACGACGAGGGCCGGGCGGACATCGTCCTCGATGAGAACGAGGCCGCTGGTGATGCCGAGGACGGCCTGATCGGGCATGCGCCCCTCCGTGTTCTGCTGCTCGCTGCCGGTGATGCTGCGCACCGCGCCCTGGAGCTGGTCCTCCGCGACCTTGACGACCTGCGAGGGGATGCACGTCGCGTGGGCGAACGCGAGCACGGCGGTCTCGTCCCCGATGAACAGCACCGTGCTGGTGCGTTCCTGGTCGGAGTCGCCGGGGGTGCGGCAGGAGGTGCAGTCGTAACTGCCGGGGGTGTCGTCGCCGACGAGCAGCCGGTCGGCTTCGTCGTCGCCGATCTCGGCGCGTACGTCCTGACTGACGTCGAGCATGCGCGGCACGGTGGCTCCTCGAACTCGGTGCGTGGGCCGAGGGGTTCCCGGCTCATGAAGAGACAACGCGGGATCCGTGGCCGGGGTCACGCACCGGCGGAGACGGAAGTGCGGACACCATCGACACATCGCCATGTCGAGGCGACGATCCGTGCGTCCCGGGAGCCGGTGCGCCGCGGGTGCGGCCAGTCGTCCGAGGTTTCACCCGAACCCGAGCAACCCCCCCCGCTCTTTCCCACGTCAAGCACGGAGGAATACATCGCCGAATCGGGTGGCGGACAGGTGGCCGGGAATGAACCGGCCACCCCCGCACCGTGCGCCGAACGCCGGGCAAGGATGGCGAACCGTACCAAGACTTCCAGAAAACCGCTGGTCAGACCCCGTTCGAGTGGCATGCCACGAGCGCCGGGCAGGGCAACGCATTCCGCAACGGAATCCAGCCGGATTCCGGACGCATTCCGGGTGGTGAACCGCCGGGACGTACAGTCGGAACAGACCGGCCAGACCAGGGGAAGCGGCATGCGTATTTCATTTCTTCTGCACAATGCGTACGGCATCGGGGGGACGATCCGCTCGACCTTCACACTCGCCCGCACCCTCGCCGAACAGCACGACGTCGAGATCGTCTCCGTCTTCCGGCACCGTGCGGCCCCCGCGCTCGGCGCGCCCGGCGGCGTGACGCTGCGCCACCTCGTCGACCTGCGGCGGAAGAGCGCGACGTACGACGGCGACGCCGCCGAACACGCCCGGCCCGCAGCGGTGTTCCCGCGCGGCGACAGCCGGTACAAGCAGTACAGCGGGCTCACCGACGCCAAGATCGCCGCCCATCTCCAGGCGCTCGACGCCGATGTCGTCGTCGGCACCCGCCCCGGCCTGAACGTGCACATCAGCCGGCAGACCCGCCGGGGCCCGGTGCGGGTCGGGCAGGAGCACCTCACGCTCGACAACCACGGCTACCGCCTGCGGCGCGAACTCGCCCACCGGTACACGCTGCTCGACGCCCTCACCACCGTCACCCGCGCCGACGCCGAGGACTACCGCGGTCGGATGAGACTGCCGGGCGTGCGGATCGAGGCCATTCCCAACGCCGTTCCCGAGCCCGCCTGTCCACCCGCCGGCGGTGACCTGAAGTGGGTCGTCGCGGCGGGCAGGCTGCACCGGGTCAAGCGGTACGACCTGCTCCTGCTGGCCTTCGCCCAGGTCTCCGCGGCCCGCCCGGACTGGCGGCTGCGGATCTACGGCGGCGGGGACGCCTCCGGCAACGAGGAGGCCTCGCTGCGCGCGCTCATCGACCAACTGGGCCTGCACAACCACGTGTTCCTGATGGGCGCGGCCGACCCCTTGGAAGCCGAGTGGCCCAAGGGGTCGATCGCCGCCGTCACTTCGGACCGCGAGTCCTTCGGCATGACCATCGTCGAGGCGATGCGCGGCGGACTGCCGGTCGTGGCCACCGACTGCCCGCACGGACCGGCCGAGATCATCGAGGACGGCACCGACGGCCGCCTCGTACCGGTGGGCGACTCCGACGCGATCGCCGCCGCGCTGCTCCAGCTGATCGAGGACGACGACCTGCGCCACCGGATGGGCCGCGCCGCGCTCTCCGCGTCGACACGCTTCGACCCGGCGCGGATCGCGGAACGCCACGAGAGCCTGTTCACCGAACTCGTCGCCCAAGGCCCCCGGGGCCGGGGCCAGGGCCGCCTGCGCACCGCGCTGCACCGCACCCGGGGCACGGTGCTCGACGGGGCGTACGCCCTGCGCTACAAGGCCGCCGACGTGTTCCGCAAGGGGAAGCCCGCCTGACCGCCACCGCCACCGTACGCGCCGACTGTGCCGCCGATCCGGCCGGAGCGCTCGCCTTCGGCCTGGACCCCACCGCCGCCCCGACCCGTAGGCCGTACCGCACCCCCGCCACCCCCTGAACGACTTGCGGACAGAAGGTGTCCGCGAGCCCTGGCAGACTCGTCCCCATGTTGGAGACCTCGGCACGACTGCTGCGTCTGCTCTCCCTGCTCCAGGCCCACCGGGACTGGTCCGGCGCCGACCTGGCCGAACGGCTCGGCGTCACTCCGCGCACCGTGCGCCGCGACGTCGACAAGCTGCGTGAGCTCGGCTACCCGGTGAACGCCAGCCCCGGCACCGGTGGCGGCTACCAGCTCGGAGCCGGGGCCGAGCTGCCGCCGCTCCTGCTGGACGACGAGGAGGCCGTCGCCGTCGCGGTGGGGCTGCGTACGGCGGCGGGCCACGGCATCGAGGGCATCGGCGAGACCTCCGTACGCGCGCTGGCCAAGCTCGAACAGGTGCTGCCGAACCGGTTGCGCCACCGGGTGAGCGCGCTCGGTGCCTTCACCGTGCCGATGCCGCGCTGGGCGGACACCGCCACCGTCGAGCCGGCCCTCCTCACCGAGCTGGCCGGGGCCTGCCGGGACAGCGAGCGGCTCCGCTTCTCCTACCGCGACCACGGGGGTGCGGACTCCCGCCGGACCGTGGAGCCGCACCGGCTCGTCTGCACCGAGCACCGCTGGTACCTGGTCGCCTGGGACCTGGACCGGGCGGACTGGCGGACCTTCCGGGTGGACCGGATCACCCCGACCCCGCCGCACGGCCCCCGTTTCACGCCCCGGCCCCCGCCCGCCGAGGACCTGGCCGCCTACGTCTCCCGGGGCGTCTCGGTCTCCGCCTACGCGGCGCGGGCGGTGCTGGTGCTGCGGGCCCCGGCGGACGAGGCCGCCCGGCACATCTCCCCCTCCGCCGGTGTGCTGGAGCCCATCGACGCGCGGACCTGCCGGCTGACCGCGGGGGCGCCCGACCTGGAGGTCCTGGTGATCCGTGTACTGCTGATGGGGATCGACTTCGAGGTGGTCGAGCCACCTGAGCTCGTCGAGGTGATGACCCGGGCCCGGGACCGGCTCACCCGGGCACTGGCCGCGTCGTGAGATTCCGGCCGGCGTCCGGGAGGCCGAACCCGGCGGGGAAACATGGAGGAATATAAGACAGGTATAAGGGAGCGTGAAATTCAGGTGTCCCGGCCATTCGGGTGACGGGCTCCCGGCCCATGAAAACGGCAGGTCACCCCGAGTTTTTCCGGAGCGTGACCACCGGACCCGCGACGCGAGCGTACGACGGCGGCCGGCTATTTCCTCCCCCCGCTTCCGGACGGACCGTTCGGGTGAATGGACCGGGATATACGGGTGTGGGGATCCTGTGACACAAGCGTGACCGCCACGGGACGCGGACCTGCGGGGTCCGGCCCCTGGCCCGGCCTTCCGTCCTGGTCCACGGCCGCCTACGGTGAGGGGTATGGCATCTCTACCGACCCCTCCCGCACAGCCGGACGACGCCCCCGAGTCGTACGTCGGCCTCGGTGCCGACTCCGCCGAACAGCTGGCGAGAAGCCGTGGCTGGGAAACGGTCCGGGCGGTTCCGCCGGGCACGTTCCTGACGATGGAGTTCCGCTCCGGACGCATCAACTTCCAGGTCGAGGACGCCACGGTGACGCGCTGCTGGGTGGGCTGACCCCCGCACGCACGGCCGCGCCGGTACGGCGAGGGCCCCGACCGTCTCGGTCGGGGCCCTCGCCGTACCGGCTTGTGCGTGCCGTTCTAGGCGCCCGTCATCGGGTGCGCCGGGGTGGCGGCGCCACGGGAGCCGTGGTCCGGATGGGACGGCGGCCGGCGGGTGCCCGCCGGAGCCACTGCCGGCCGCTCGGGGCAGACGGTGGGCACCGAGTGCCCCCGCATCCGGGCTCCGGTCGCCAGGTGGGGGGCAGGGGCGCCCGCACCGGCCGCGAGGACCGTCGTCCCCTCGGCGGCGATCGACTGGGGCAGCAGCACCGGCTGCGGACCGGCCTCGGGGGCCGGCGCCGGACGGTCCGTCCGGTGCCGCGCGCGCCACCGCTCCCGCACGTCGAAGATCCAGCTCTCCGTCCGGGCGATCAGCGGCTCGAACCAGGGCAGCGCCAGCAGGATGAGCAGCCCCGCCGCCCAGCCCAGCACCACATCGCTGAGCCAGTGCGTGCCGATGTAGACGGTCGTGAGGCCGACGCCCAGCGAGACCGTGGCGGAGACCGCCGACAGATAGCGCCTGGCCCGGGGCGTGGTGGCCAGATAGGCGAGGATTCCCCAGGTCACGACGGCGTTGGCGGTGTGGCCGGAGGGAAATATATCGCCGCCGGCGAACATCTCGGCCGAGCCGATCTGCGTCGCGTAGTGCGGGCCGAGCCGTCCCAGGCCCAGCTTGACCGCGCCCACCGTCACGTTCAGCAGCAGCAGGGAGGTGCCCAGAACCAGCAGCGGCCGGAGCGTGTGCTGACGCCAGGAGCGCCAGCCCAGCCAGCAGGCGACCATCACCGCCGTGGGGCCGCGCTGGCCGAGCACGACGTAGTAGTCGAGGAAGGCGTGCAGTTCGGGCCACTGCTGGTAGGGCCGGAACAGCATGACCTTCCAGTCCAGGGTCACCAGCCAGGACGTCACGAGCACGGCGAAGACGATGGCGAGATAGAACGCCAACGTCCCGCCGAAGAGGGCGATGCGGTGACGGCTCATCCGCGGTGCCACTATCTTCGGCGGTTCCGGCTCCCGGTCCAGGCGGGCGAAGATGTCGGTACGCACCCAATCGACGTTACAGCGAGTGAGTGTGTGAGCAGGCCAATCCGGCCGCTTTGTGATGACGATGTGATGTGGACTTCGTCTCAGGGCGGTGACTTTTTCCGGGCCCGGAGAAGAACTCCCGTGATCGTGCGGCAAATTTCCCCGGGGTCCCGTTCGGAAACATGTTTGATCTTCCGGTCAATTTCGTACACGGGAATCCGTGGGAATTGATCCGGCCGATCGGGGGAGGCGCACACCGTTCCGCCGGAGCTCGGCACCGGGGATCGTCGACGGGTCCGGCGTGGCGTACGCCACACTGTGTGGCGGACCGGCGTATGAGGTGGACCACGTGTCACCAGGCCGAACTCGCGTACGCTGACGGCGCACTCGCCCGTCGATGCCGGGCCCCGGGAGACACGCAGACCGCGTCCCCGCCGGTCCACCGAGCGCGAGAGACCCATCGGGAGGTACGTAGATGTCCGGGACGATCACGGCCGGAGTCCGGCTGCGCCGAGCCGCCGACGGCGCCGACCGCTGGGTCGTCCTCGTCGTCCTCTGCCTCAGCCTGCTGGTGGTCGCGCTCGACGCGACCGTGCTCCATGTCGCGGTCCCCTCGGTCACCGAGGACCTGCGCCCGAGCGCCACCGGACTCCTGTGGATCGTCGACGCCTACCCCCTGGTCTGCGCCTCGCTGCTCATCCTCTTCGGCACACTGGGTGACCGGATCGGCAGACGGCGGGTGCTGCTCCTCGGTTACGCGCTGTTCGGCGTCGCCTCCCTGCTCGCCGCGACGGCCGACACCCCTGCCGTTCTGATAGCGGCCCGCGCCCTGCTCGGCGTCGGCGGCGCGATGATCATGCCGGCGACCCTGTCGATCCTGCGCCAGGTCTTCCCCGACCGCCGGGAGCGGGCCCTGGCCATCGGGGTGTGGACCGCGGTCGCCGCGGTCGGCGCCGCCACCGGGCCGGTCATCGGCGGCTTCCTCGTCGAGCACTTCTGGTGGGGTTCGGTCTTCCTGATCAACATCCCGCTGATGGCGGTCATCCTGCCGCTCGGCCGCTGGCTGCTGCCGGAGTCGCGCGGCGCCGAGGACGGCCCGTGGGACGTGCTGGGCGCGCTGACCGCCGCGGCCGGGGTGCTGGGAGTCGTGCTCGGCGTCAAGCGCCTGGGCGGTGGCGCGGGTCTCCTGGACCCCGTATCGCTCGTCCCGTTCGCCCTCGGGCTCACGTTCCTGGTCCTTTTCGTCCGCCGCCAGAAGCGCCGTACACATCCGCTGATCGACATCGCCATGTTCGCCCGCCCGGCCTTCTCCACCGCCGTCGGCTGCATCGTGCTCGCCATGCTGGCCCTGGTCGGCCTCCAGCTGATCGCCGTCCAGTACCTCCAGCTGGTGCTGGGCCTCAGCCCGCTGGAGACCGGGCTGAGGCTGCTGCCGCTGACCTTCGCCGCGATGGCCGCGGGAGCCACCGGCTCGTACACCCTGCGCCGCGTCGGCCCGCGCGCGATGGTCGGCTGGGGCTTCGTCCTGACGGCCTCCGCCGTACTGCTCCTCACCGCCATGGGCCAGCACGACCGGCCGGCCCTGCTGACCGCCGGCTTCGTCCTCCTCGGCTTCGGTCTCCAGACGACGCTCTTCGGCGCGTACGAGTCGATGCTCAGCGACGCCCCCGCGGAACGGGCCGGCGGAGCCGCGGCGATAGGGGAGACCTCCTACCAGCTCGGCGCGGGCCTCGGCATCGCCCTCCTCGGCAGCGTGATGAACGCCGCCTACGCCCCCGGCCTCGCCACGCTGCACGACAGGGGCGTGCCCGCCCGCGCGGGCGCGGAGGCCTCCCACTCGCTGGGCGAGGCCTATCAGGTGGCCGCGCAGCTCGGCGGCCCGGCGGGAGAGCTGCTGCGCTCCACGGCCCGGCACGCCTTCGTCGGCGGGCTGCACGTCACGCTCTTCGTCAGCGCCGGTCTGCTGCTGCTCGGGGCACTCGCGGCGCTGCGCCTGCCGAAGGCCATGGACTGCCCCCCGAAGGAGGCCTGCCTCCCGGGCGGCTCCGAGTCCGCGGCCGCCGGCTCCGCAACCCCCGGCGTCGTCCCGGCGCCCTCCCCGGAGCGCCCGGCCGCGCGCCTCATGCTCCCCGCACGGCGCGAACCGGCCGAGGCCACCGGCTCTGGACGAGCGGCACGCTGAGCCGTAACGTCTCCACGACGCCCTGACTACCACTGCTAGTTTTCGGGGGCCGCGATCTGTCCCGGCCCTTCGAGCACCGTGCGAGCCGCCGGAGGCACCCTCATGTCCAGCACCGAGTCCGCGAAGCCGTCGAAGCTCCCGCCGTTCGACGCCGGCGACCCCCTCGGCGTCGATGATCTGCTCGGCCCCGACGACCTGGCGATCCGGAGCACCGTCCGCACCTGGGCCACCGACCGGGTCCTGCCGCACATCGCCGAGTGGTACGAGAAGGGGGAGTTGCCCTCCGTACGGGAGCTGGCCCGGGAGCTCGGGGCGCTGGGTGCGCTCGGCATGTCCCTGGACGGATACGGCTGCGCCGGGGCGAGCGCCGTCCAGTACGGGCTGGCCTGCCTGGAGCTGGAGGCCGCCGACTCCGGAATCCGCTCGCTCGTCTCCGTACAGGGGTCGCTCGCCATGTACGCGATCCACCGCTTCGGCTCCGAGGAGCAGAAGCAGCGGTGGCTGCCCGGCATGGCGGCCGGCGAGATCATCGGCTGCTTCGGCCTGACCGAGCCGGACCACGGCTCCGACCCGGCCGGGATGCGGACGTACGCCAAGCGCGACGGAGGGGGTACCTCCCGCTCGAGCGGAGCCGAGAGTGGGGGAGACTGGATCCTCACCGGCCGCAAGATGTGGATCACCAACGGTTCGGTCGCCGGGGTCGCCGTCGTCTGGGCGCAGACCGACGAGGGCGACACGGGCCTCGGCATCCGGGGCTTCGTCGTACCCACCGACACGCCCGGCTTCTCGGCGCCGGAGATCCGGCACAAGTGGTCGCTGCGCGCCTCGGTCACCAGCGAACTGGTCATGGACGGCGTCCGGCTCCCCGCCGACGCGGTGCTCCCGGACGCGAGGGGGCTGCGTGGCCCGCTCAGCTGTCTGAGCCACGCACGGTACGGGATCGTCTGGGGCGCCATGGGCGCGGCGCGGGCCAGCTTCGAGTCGGCCCTCGACTACGCGAGGACCCGGGAACAGTTCGGCCGGCCGATCGGCGGCTTCCAGCTCACCCAGGCGAAGCTGGCGGACATGGCGCTCGAACTGCACAAGGGCATCCTGCTCGCCCACCACTTGGGCCGACGGATGGACGCGGGGCGGCTGCGCCCCGAGCAGGTCAGCTTCGGCAAGCTCAACAATGTGCGGGCGGCGATCGAGATCTGCCGTACCTCGCGCACGATCCTCGGCGCCAACGGGATCTCGCTGGAGTACCCGGTGATGCGGCACGCCACGAATCTGGAGTCGGTGCTCACCTACGAGGGAACCGTGGAGATGCACCAGCTGGTGCTGGGCAAGGCGCTCACCGGTCTCGACGCCTTCCGGTGACCACGGCGCGTCCGCGGGGGCGCACCGACCGGAGACGCTGACCGGAACTTTCCGGCGAGCGCCCTGCTCAGCTCTGGTTGAAGAAGCCGTCGGCCTTGCGGCCGGCGGCTTCACCGGCGACCACCTGGGTGTCGGCCGGGGAGAGCAGGAAGACCCGGGTGGCCACCCGGTCGATCGAACCGCGCAGGCCGAAGATCAGCCCGGCGGCGAAGTCCACCACGCGCTTGGCGTCGGCGGGGTCCATGGCCGTGAGGTTGACGATCACCGGGACACCGTCCCGGAACAGCTCGCCGATGGCCCGTGCGTCCCGGAAGCTGTCCGGGGTCACCGTGGCGATCCGGCGGTCCTGCTCCTGCGCCGCCTCGGCGGCCACCTGCACCCGCGGGTCGGTGACCCAGGCCGCCCGGTGGTCCGTGCCCGTCTCCGTACCCTCGGCGTACTCGTCGTCGTAGTACCGCTCGTCGTTGTCCTCTACGAGGCCCAGCCAGGCACTCGCCTTGCGCACCGATCCCATGGACGCCTCCTCTCAGCCGCGGTTCCTTGGTGTTCCGCATCTCTTACCTATCCCTATGGTCGTCCATGATGCGGATGCGGCGCCAAGTGGATAGTCGCCGCACAGGTGATTCGTGACGGTACTGGTGCAGAACATGTGGCGGTTCGTCAAGGTTGTTCCTGAACAAGGCCGGTTCCGGTAGGAAAATATGATGCTCCGGTCCGTACGGGTGACACGGGGGACGTACGGGTGAACGGATCACTCGATACGATGCACGGCGCTCAGGTGCGCGAACAGCGCGTACCGGCTGGAACGGCTCGCGGGGGATCGGCATGTTCGGAATCGTGAGGCCCTGTACCCATCGGCTCTCCGAAGGTCTGCGGACCGAATGGATGGCCCATCTCTGCGGCCTCTGCCTGGCCCTGAGGACGGATCACGGACAGTTTGCCCGGATCGTCACGAACTATGACGGTCTGATCGTCTCGGTCCTGACGGAGGCTCAGGCCGGCCGCACCCCGGCCGGGCGGCGCACCGCCGGACCGTGCCCGCTGCGCGCCATGCGGACGGCTCCGGTCGCCCGGGGCGAGGGGGCCAGGCTCGCCGCCGCGGTCTCCCTCGTCCTCGCCTCCGCCAAGGTGCGCGACCACGTCGCCGACGGGGACGGGCTGTTGGCCCGCCGGCCCGTCGCCGCGGCCGCGCGGCGGGTGGCGGCGGGCTGGGACCGGGCGGGAGCCCGTACCGGAGCGGCGCTCGGCTTCGACACCGCCCTGCTGGTCGACGCGGTCGACCGGCAGACCGGCCTTGAGGCGCTCGCCGGGCCCGGCACCCCGCTGCTGACGGTCACCGAACCCACCGAGACGGCCACCGCCGCCGCCTTCGCCCACACCGCCCACCTCGCCGGGAGGCAGCAGAACGTCGCACCGCTCGCCGAGGCCGGGCGCCTCTTCGGGCGGCTCGCGCATCTGCTGGACGCCGTGGAGGACCGGGAAGCTGACGCCGCGTCGGGTGCCTGGAACCCGCTCACGGCGACGGGCACCCCGCTCACCGAGGCGCGCCGGCTCTGCGACGACGCGCTGCACGGCATACGGCTCGCGCTGCGGGAGGCGGAGTTCACCGACGGCAAGCTCGTCCACGTCCTGCTCGCCCATGAGCTGCGGCGCTCGGTCGACCGGGCGTTCGGTACGTCGTCCTGCTCGCACCAGGGCCTCGACCACCAGGGCCTCGACGTGCCCCGAGGGCTGCTGTCACCCGACGGCTCCTTCGGGCCGCCGCCCGGCAACCCGTACGGTCCGACGCCGGGCAACCCGTACGGTCCGACGCCCGGCGGTCCGGCCGCTCCGCCCCCGCCCCGGCCGCCGCGCGACCGGCGGGGGCTGATCGCCGGGTGCCTGGTGTGGGCCGGGCTCGCCTGCACCTGCCAGCTGTGCTGCGGCAGCTTCGAGGACCCGTGGAGCCGGGAGCGCCGGGAAGGGCTGTGCCACAACTGCGGCGACTGCTGCGAGGCGTGCGACTGCTGCGGCCAGTGCGGCGAGGGCTGCTGTTGTTGCGGCGAGTCCTGCGGGTGCGACTGCTGAGGCCGCGACCGGCTGAGGCCCGCCCGCGCGGAGTTCCGGCGGGCGGGCCCGAGGGGCGGTGTCAGGTCACTTCGACTCGGGGCCCTTCAGCTCCGGCGGCGAGATCCGGGACTTCTCGATCGCGGACTCGGTGGTGCCCCACTTCTCCAGGATCCGGTCGTAGGTCCCGTCCTTCTTGAGCTGGTTGACCGCCGCCTGGAAGGCCGGCGTCAGCGGGCTGCCCTTCTTGAAGGCGAAGCCGACGTCGAGCCGCTTGTACTCGTTGAGGAAGCGCAGCCCCTCCTGCTGGGTCACGGCGTAGCGCAGTCCGTTGATGGTGGACATGTTCACGTCGGTGCGGCCCTGCTTGAGGGAGAGCCAGACCGCCGCCGGGTCGGCGTACGTCTTCACCTCGTAGGGCTTCTCACCCTTCTCCGCGCACCGGGGCAGGTTCTCCTGGAGGGCGACCTCGAAGGTGGTGCCCGCGCCGGTGGAGACGTTCAGGCCGCACAGGTCGGTGAGGTCGGTGACCTCCTTCAGTTCGCTGTCCTCGCGGACGGCGAAGCCCTGGCCGTCGTTGATGTACGTCACGAAGTCGATGGTCCTGCGGCGTTCGTCGGTGACACCGAAGTTCCCCGTGCCCAGGTCGTACTTGCCGCTGCCGAGCGCCGGCAGGATCGCCTCGAAGGAGGCCACCTCGCGCTTCAGCTCCACCCCGAGCACCTTGGCCACCGCGTCCGCGAAGTCGATGTCCGCCCCGGACAGTGTGGTGCCGTCCTTCTCGTAGAAGGCTCCGGGCGGGGAGCCGGTGGCGGCGGCGATCCGCAGGGTGCCGGCCTTCCGGACCTCTTCGGGCAGCAGCTTCGCGGCGGCCTCGTCCTTCTTCACCGAGGAGACCACGTCCGTGGTCGGGGTCTTCCCCTTGGCCTCGCCCTTGGTGGTGGCCGCGCCGGGCTCCGCCGGGTCCGCGCAGCCGGTCAGGGCCAGGGCGGCGACGGTGATCAAGGCGAACAGGACGCTGTGGCGCGATCTGGGCATGGCTCTGTCTTCTCCGGGTTCGTCAAGGTATGCCGACCGGCCCCGCGCCCAGCGGGCGCGGAGCGGCGACGGAAGGTCCGGTGGTGCGCGGAACGTGCGGCGGAGCGAGGGGAGGGCGACGCGGTGTGGTGGAGGTGAAGTCACGCGGGAAACGGTGCTCGAACGCCTTCAGAACAGGCGTGAGCAGGGAGAAGCGGACAGCAGAGGGTCAGCTCAACAGGAAGAGGACCACACGCGACCGAAGTCGATGTGGGAGCGGGTGACCAGCCACTGCTGCGAATGCATGGGGCCAGTGGAACAGGCATCCGGGTGCGCGTCAACCGACGTGAGACATGCCGCTCATAGTGTGGACAGGCTTGACAGCGGGCCGTGTTCACCGCTTACCTCGGAGGCGGACCGGCGCTGAGGGGCCCGGTCCGTGTGTGGTTCGTGGTGTGAAGGTACGCCCCGTGTTCGATCTCAGCATCCACGGAGCCCTCGCATGCCCCCGCAGACCGATCTGCTGCCTCCCTCGCCCTCCGCGCCGCCGCCCCCCGTCAGGAAAGACGGCGACAGTGCGGTGCCCCGCATCGTTCCCGTACGCCGAACGGGCCGCTGGACAGCGGCGGTTGCCGTCCTGGTGCTCCTCGCGCTGGCGCTGAACTCGGTCATCCGCAACGAGGCCTTCGAGTGGGACGTCGTCGCCTCCTACTTCGCCACCGCGACCGTTCTGCGCGGCCTCTGGCTCACCCTGTGGCTCACCGCGGTCGTCATGGTGCTCGGCTTCGCCCTCGGGGCGCTCCTCGCCGTGCTGCGGCTCTCCGGCAACCCCGTTCTACAGGCCGTCAGTTGGGGCTACGTCTGGCTGTTCCGGTCGACCCCGATCCTGGTCCAGCTGCTGTTCTGGTTCAACATCGGCGCCCTGTACCCGCAGATCCTCGGCGTCTCCACGGTCACCCTCCTCGGCCCGGTCGCCATCGCCGTCATCGGGCTGACCCTGCACGAGGCCGCCTACGCCGCCGAAGTCGTCCGCGGCGGGATCCTCTCCGTCGAACGCGGCCAGGTGGAGGCCGCCCAGTCCCTGGGCCTCGGCCCCTGGCGGCGGTTCCGGCGGATCGTGCTGCCGCAGGCGATGCGCTCCATCGTCCCGCCGGCCGGGAACATGCTGATCGGCACCCTCAAGGGCACCTCGATCGTCAGCATCATCGCCGTGCAGGACCTGCTCTACTCCGTCCAACTCGTCTACCACCGCACCTACCAGGTCATCCCGCTGCTGCTCGTCGCCACCCTCTGGTACGCCGCGGTCACCTCCCTGCTGAGCGTCGGCCAGCGCTATGTGGAGCGCTACTACGCCCGCGGCACGGCGGGTGCGCGATGAGCGCCGCACCCACGATCGTGGTGATCGGCGGCGGGCCGCGCGGCACCGGGGTCATCGAGCGCATCGCCGCCAACGCCCCTGAGCTGTACGGGGATCTGCCCCTGGACATCCATCTGGTCGACCCCTATCCGGCGGGCGGCGGACGGATCTGGCGGCCGGACCAGTCGCCGCTGCTCTGGATGAACTCCATGGCCGAGGACGTCACCATGTTCACCGACGACACGGTGGAGCTGGCCGGACCGGTCGTGGCGGGACCGGCCCTGCACGCCTGGGCCGAGGACGTCCGCGCCGGGCGTATCACCCCCGACGCGGAGCCCGCCGTGCTGGCGGAGATACGCGGCCTCACCGGCCAGAGCTTCCCCAGCCGGCGGCTCCAGAGCGCCTATCTGCGCTGGACCTATCAGCGCGCCCTGGCGGCCCTGCCGCCCTCCGTCACCGTCCACGAACACCGCACCACCGCCCTCGCCGTCACCGGACCGCGCGGCTCCCGCCAGCGCGTGCGGCTGAAGGACCGCACCGAACCCCTCCTCGCCGACCTCGTCGTCCTGACCGTGGGCCACCTGGACGCGGAACAGGAACCGGAACAGGCGGAGTTGAGCGCGTTCGCGGAGCGGCACGGGCTGGTCCACCTGCCGCCCGACTTCACCGCCGACACCGACCTCGCCGCCCTGCCCGCCGGAGAACCGGTCATCGTCCGGGGCTTCGGCCTCGCCTTCATCGACCTGATGGTCCTGCTCACCGAGGGGCGCGGCGGGCGCCACGAGAACGGCGTCTACCTGCCCTCGGGACGCGAGCCCGTGCTGTACGTCGGATCGCGGCGCGGCGTCCCGTACCACTCGAAGATCGGCTACCCCTGGAGCGGTGAACGCCCGCCCCTGCCGCGTTACTTGACCCCCGCCTGGGCGGACGAGCTGCTGAGCCGCCCCGGGCCGCTGGACTTCCGGCGCGAGGTGTGGCCGCTGGTCGCCAAGGAGCTCGGGCACGCCCACTACCACCGGCTGTTCACCGCCCACCCCGAGCGCACCTCCCTGGACCCCGAGGTCTTCGACGCGAAGTACGCCGCCGCCGAGCCGGGCGGGCCCGAGCTCGCCGGCCTCGTCGCCGGTGCCGTGCCCGACCCCGCCGACCGGCTCGACCTGGACGCGCTCGACCGGCCACTGGACGGCGTGACGTACGAGAGTGCCCAGGCGCTCCAGGAAGGGCTGCGCGACTACATCACCGCGGACCTGACCCGTCGTCACGACCCGGACCGCAGTACGGATCTCGCGGTCTTCCTCGGGCTGCTCTCCGCCTACGCCCAGCTCATCCGGCTCGGTGACATCGGCAACTGGTGGCACGGCTTCTTCAGCTACCTCGCCTCCGGCCCGCCCGGGCCCCGCCTGGAACAGCTCCTCGCCCTCTCCCGGGCCGGCGTCGTCCGCTTCGTCGGCGCCTCCATCGTCGTGCAGGCCGACGAGGAGCGCGGCGTCTTCCGGGCCTCCGGCGCCTCCGTCCCCGGCGAGCACATCGAGGCCCGCGCGCTGGTCGAGGCCCGCCTCCCGGACCCCTCGCTCCGGCACACCGCCAGCCCGCTGCTGCGCACCCTGTACGAGGGCGGGGCCGCCGTCACCGACACGGGCCTGCTCTCCGTGGACCCGGCGGACAGCCGCGTCGTCGACCGCGAGGGCCGGCCGCACCCGCGCCGTTTCGCGCTCGGCCCGTTCACCACGGCACGCAACAGCGGCGCCTTCACCCGCCCCCGTACCGGCGGACCCGCCTTCCGGCAGAACGACGCCGCCGCCCGCGCCGCCCTCACCTTCCTGCGCGACCTCTCCTGTAGCGACCGGATCGCCTCCTGAACGCAGCACCCGCGCTCCTTCCCGTACCACCGCCACCACCGCTCCCAAGGAACCCCGCCATGTCGCTGACCAGCGATCCACCCATCGATCCGTCCGCCGGGACCCCCGACGGCCCGCTCGCCTCGAAGGCCGCCGGCCCCGGCACCGACTACGGGGAGCTGACCGTCGTCCCGGCCCGTTACCCCTGGCGCTGGGTCGCCATCGCCGTGACCGCCGTCCTGGTCGCCCAGTTCATCAACGGGCTGGTCACCAACCCCGGCTGGGAATGGGACGTCTTCGCGCAGTTCTTCTCCGCGCCGGTCATCCTCAAGGCCGTCTGGCTCACCCTCCAGCTGACCTTCTACGGCACGGTCCTCGGCTTCGCGCTCGGTATCGTGCTGGCCTTCATGCGGCTGTCGGCCAGCCCGTTCCTGCGCACGGTGGCCTACGGCTACATCTGGGCGTTCCGCTCGATCCCGCTGATCGTGCAGCTGCTGTTCTGGTTCAACCTCGCCTATCTCTACAAGGAGTTGCAGTTCGGCATCCCGTTCGGGCCGGGCTTCTTCACCTTCGACACGATGAACCTGGTCGGCGCGGTGAGCGCGGCCGTCCTGGGTCTCGCGCTGCACCAGGCGGCGTACGCGGCGGAGATCGTGCGCGGCGGCGTACTGGCTGTCGGCGGGGGGCAGTTGGAGGCGGCGGCGGCCCTCGGGATACCCAAGCTGCGGCAGCTGCGCCGGATCGTGCTCCCGCAGGCGATGCGCTCCATCCTGCCCAACGCGGCCAACGAGATCATCTCGCTGTTCAAGGGCACCTCGATCGTCTCCGTCATGGCGATCGGCGAACTCTTCTACCAGGTGCAGGTCGTGTACGGCCGCAGCGGCCGGGTCGTCCCGCTGCTGATGGTCGCCACCGCCTGGTACATCCTCCTGACCACCGCGCTCTCCATCCTCCAGTACTACGTCGAACGTCACTACGCCAAGGGGGCCGTGCGATGAGCACACCCAGCGATGCCATGGTCGAGATCCGCGCCGTACACAAGAGCTTCGGCTCCCTGGAGGTGCTGCGGGGCATCGACCTGTCGGTGCGGCCCGGCGAGGTCACGGTCATCCTCGGCCCCTCCGGCTCCGGCAAGTCCACCCTGCTGCGCACCATCAACCACCTGGAGAAGGTCGACCAGGGCTGGATCAGCGTCGACGGCACCCTGGTCGGCTACCGCAGGGACGGCAACAAGCTCTACGAACTGCGCGAGCGCGAGGTGCTGCGCCAGCGCACCAAGATCGGGTTCGTCTTCCAGAACTTCAACCTCTTCCCGCACCTCACCGTGGTGGAGAACATCATCGAGGCGCCCGTCTCCGCGCTGCGCCGCCCCCGCAAGGAGGCCGTCGAGGCGGCGGAGAAGCTGCTCGCCCGGGTCGGGCTCGCCGACAAGGCATCGGCCTATCCGGCCCAGCTCTCCGGCGGCCAGCAGCAGCGCGTCGCCATCGCCCGCGCCCTGGCGCTGGAGCCGAGGCTGCTGCTCTTCGACGAGCCGACGTCCGCACTGGACCCGGAGCTCGTCGGCGAGGTCCTCGACGTCATCAAGGACCTGGCACACGGCGGCACCACGATGATCGTCGTCACCCATGAGATCGGCTTCGCCCGCGAGGTCGCCGACACCGTCGTCTTCATGGACGAGGGCCGGATCGTCGAGCAGGGCCCGCCCGCCGACGTGCTGGACCACCCCGCCCAGGAGCGCACCCGCGCGTTCCTCTCCAAGGTTCTCTGAACCGCTTCGTGTCCCTTTCCTCCGCATCACTCGCAAGGAGTACGTACGTGTCCGTCCGCCGCAGCATCACCCTCGCCGTCGCCACGCTCACCGCCACCGGACTGCTCACCGCCTGCGGCAACCCCGACGCCTCCACCGACGTGGCGGCGCCCAAGGGCAAGAAGGACACCGGGATCAACATCGGACCCGAGCAGAACCGCCTCAGAGGCAAGAAGGTGGACGCCGTCGCGGCCCTGGTGCCCGAAGCGGTCCGCGAGCGCGGCACGCTGAAGGTCGGGGCCAGCGCGGGCGCCGTGGCCCCCCTCGGCTTCTACGCGACCGACGACAAGACCCGGATCGGTTCCGAGATCGACCTCGCCACCCTCGTCGCCGACACCCTCGGCCTGAAGCCGGTGTTCGAGGAGGTCTCCTGGGAGAACCTCTTCGTCGGCCTGGACAGCTCCAAGTTCGACGCCGTCCTCTCCAACGTCACCGTGACCGAGGAGCGCAAGGAGAAGTACGACTTCGCCACCTACCGGCTCGACAACGTCGCCTTCGAGGTGAAGAAGGGCGCCGGCTGGAAGGTGAAGGGTCCCGCCGACCTCGCCGGCAGGACGGTCTCGGTCTCCTCCGGCACCAACCAGGAGAAAATCCTCGTCGAGTGGAGCGAGGAGAACGTCAAGGCCGGGCGGAAGCCGGTGGACATCAAGTACTTCCAGAACGAGAGCGACTACTACCTGGCCCTCCAGTCGGGCCGTATCGACTCCCACCTGGGCCCGAGTCCCGCCGCCGCCTACCACGTGGCGACGGCCGGCCAGAGCGAGATCGCCGGCCAGATCTCCGGCGCCGGCGGCGACCTCCAGGGCAAGATCGCCGCCACCACCAAGAAGGACAGCGGCCTGGTCAAGGCGTACGCCGCCGCGATCGACCACATCATCGAGGACGGCTCGTACGGCAAGGTCCTCGAGCGGTGGTTGCTGACCGGCGAGGCCGTGGAGAAGTCCGAGATCAACCCGCCCGGCCTGCCCAAGACCGAGAGCTGACCGCGACCGGGCCGCGCGGGATGTCCACCACGTCCCGCGCGGCCCGGCAGGTCTCCCGCTCCGGGGCATCGCACCGCCGATGACCACCAGGGGATGTCCGGCCCCGACCCGCCGGACACCCCCAGGGGCCCCGCCCGACCGTCGACCCGAGAGGTCCCGCAATGTCCGCCCGTACCCCCCTCCACCTGGCCGCCGAGATCGGCGGCCCGCCGCACTACGACGCCGGCCACTACCTCCGCCTCGCCCGGCTCGCCGAGGGCGGCGTCCTCGACTACGTCACCCTCGGCGACTCCTTCGCCCGCCCCGGGCTGGACGCGCTCGCGGTCCTCGCCCGCGTCGCGCCCGCCACCGACCGCATCGGCCTCGTCCCGACCGTCACCACCACCCACACCGAGCCCTTCCACGTCTCCTCGGCCGTCGCCTCCCTGGACTGGGTCAGCAACGGCCGGGCCGGCTGGCACGTCGACGTCTCCACCACCGAGGCGGAGGCCCGGCTCTTCGGCAGACGCCCCGCCGCCCCGCCCGCCGCCCTGTGGCAGGAGGCCGGAGAGGTGGCCGACGTCTCCGCGCGGCTCTGGGACAGCTGGGAGGACGACGCCGAGATCCGGGACACCGCGACCGGACGCTTCATCGACCGGGACAAGCTGCATTACGTCGACTTCGAGGGCTCCACCTTCACCGTGAAGGGCCCCGCGATCGTGCCGCGCCCGCCCCAGGGCAGGCCCGTCACCGTCATCGACGCGACCACCGCCCCGGCCAGAGCGGCGGCGGCCCGGCACGCGGACATCGCCCACATCCGGGCCACCACCCCTGAGCAGGCCGCCGCGATCCAGGACGAACTGCGCGACAGGGCCGCCGCCCACGGGCGCGACCCCGACGCGCTGCGGGTCCTGGTCGCGCTCACCGTCGACCTGGGGGACGTGGAGAGCGCACCGGAACCCGGCCTGGAGAGCGGACCGCAACTCGCCGGACGGGGCACCTACTTCCGGGGCGGCCCGGTCGACCTCGCCGACCTCATCGCCCAGTGGCACCGCTCGGGCGCGGCCGACGGCTTCCACCTCACACCCATCACCCCCGAGCGCGACCTCGAAAGGATCGTCAACGGCACCGTGGCCCTCCTCCAGCACCGCAGCCTCTTCCGCACCTTCCATCCCGGCGGAACCCTGCGCGAACACCTGGGGCTCGCCCGCCCCGCCAGCCGCTACGCGACCGCCAGGGCCGTGCCGGCCTCGTCGGCCACGTCGAAGGAGGCCTGACCGTGCCCCGCACCATGCATCTGGCCGCGCACTTCCCGGGCGTCAACGCCACCACCGTATGGGCCGACCCCCGCTCCCGCAGCCAGATCGACTTCTCCTCCTTCGTGCACCTGGCCAGGACGGCGGAGCGCGGCAAGTTCGACTTCTTCTTCCTCGCCGAGGGGCTGCGGCTGCGCGAGCACAACGGCCGCGTCCACGACCTCGACGTCGTCGGCAGACCCGAGTCGCTGACCGTGCTGAACGCGCTGGCGGCCGTCACCGAACGGCTCGGCCTCGCCGCCACCGTGAACGCCACCTTCAACGAGCCCTACGAGCTGGCCCGCAGGCTCGCCACCCTGGACCACCTCAGCGAGGGGCGCGCCGCCTGGAACGTGGTGACCTCCTCCGACGCCTTCACCGGGGAGAACTTCCGCCGCGGCGGCTACCTGGACCGCGCCGAGCGCTACACCCGGGCCGCCGAGTTCGTCGCCACCGCCCGCGAGCTGTGGGACTCCTGGACGCCGGACGGCCGGTCGCGGCCCTTCGCCCACGAGGGGGAGCAGTTCACGATCTCCGGCGAGTTCACCGTGCCCCGCTCCCCGCAGGGCCACCCGGTGGTGATCCAGGCCGGGGACTCCGGCGAGGGCCGGGAGTTCGCCGCATCCGCCGCCGACATCATCTTCACCCGGCACGGCACCCTGGAGGCGGGCCGCACCTTCTACGCCGACGTCAAGGCACGGCTCGCCGCGTACGGGCGCAGGCCCGATGACCTCAAGATCATGCCCGGGGTCACCGTGGTGACCGGCGACACCGACGCCGAGGCGCAGGAGCACGCGTACGAGATCCGCCGGCAGCAGGTCTCCCCGCAGAACGCGATCCTCGCCGCCGAGCAGCTCTGGGGCCGCGACCTCTCCGCGTACGACCCCGACGGGCCGCTCCCCGAGGTCGACCCCGTCATCGACTCCGGCCTCGTCAAGGGGAGGGTCCTGTACGGGGACCCGTTCGCCGTGGTCGCCCGCTGGCGCGCGATCGCCGGGGCCAAGGGGCTCTCCCTCCGGCAGACGGTCATCGAGACGACCACCCGGCAGTCGTTCATCGGCTCCCCGCGGACCGTCGCGGCGGAGCTCACCGCGTTCGTCGACGAGCGGGCGGCCGACGGCTTCATCCTCGTGCCGCACCTCACCCCCGGTGGGCTGGACGACTTCGTCGACCGGGTCGTCCCGCTCCTCCAGGAGAGCGGAGCATTCCGCTCCGAGTACTCCGGCTCCACGCTGCGGTCGCACCTCGGCCTGGCGGAGCCGGTGTGGAAAGGTTGATCGCATGAGCACGGACGCACAGCAGCACCAGCAGGCCGGCGGGCCGGACGCCGCACAGGACTGGCAGCGGTGGCACGAGGAGCGCGTCCTCGCGGTCGCGGCCCCCTACGGCCCCCTCTCCCTGACCGGAACCCATTGGCTCTCCGACCACCCGGACGGGCGAATTCCGGCCGTCCCGGGGCAGTGGCGCGAGGACGGCGACGAGGTGGTGCTGACCGCCACCGCCGAGGACGGCATCGTTTTCGACGGCAAGCCGCTGACCGGCGAGGTCCGGCTCACCGCGGACCGCGGCCCCGTCGACGACTCCCGGGTGGCGCGGGGCGAGCGGCGGCTGGTGGTGCTCCGGCGCGAAGGGCTCTGGGCGGTACGGGACTTCGACCCGGCCTCACCCTCGCGGCACGCCTTCTCGACCATCGACGCGACCCCGTACGACCCGGACTGGGCGCTGCCGGGGACCTTCCGCCCGTACGCCGAGGAGCGGGCGGTGCGGGTCGCCAACGCGGACGGGGTCGAGCGGGGTCTCGGGCTCGGCGGGGAGATCGCCTTCACGGTGGCCGGGGACGAGCACACGCTCCAGGCGGCGGTCGAGCCGGACGGCTCGCTGTGGGCCGTCTTCGCCGACGCCACCAGCCAGAACGGCAGCTACCGCTTCCGCTTCCTGCGCCCCGGTCCGCCCGCCGCCGACGGCAGGGTGAACGTCGACTTCAACCGCGCGCTGCTGCCGCCGTGCGCCTTCGCCGATCATTTCATCTGCCCCTTCCCGCCCCCGGGCAACACCCTCACCGTGCCGGTCCCGGCGGGGGAGCGGAACCGCCTGGACGCCTGAACCGCCCGGTCCTCCCGGCCCCCGGCGGCGCGACGGCTGCCGGGGGCCGCGGGGTGTGTGGTGCGCCGGTGGCCGAAAGGCATGCTTGCGCCGGTTGTCAGGACCCCTCGATACTCCCGTCAGCGATTGTCAGGGGCACGGCAACTTCGGAATCCGGCCAGGCCCCCGACTGCGCCTCACGGGCCCGCCACCCCACAGGAGGGCCCCCGATTCCCCTCGGAGGAACCCGACGTGAGGATCAAGCGCACCAACCCCCGCCGCACCTACGCGAGACGTGTCCGTACCACGGCCGTCCTCGCCGGACTCGCCGCCGTCGCGGCGTTCACCGTTCCCACCGCCAGTGCCGAACCCACCGGTACGTTCAGCGCCACCCAGCTGACCTCCGCGAGCGACGCCGTGCTCGGCGCCGACATCGCGGGCACCGCCTGGAACATCGACGCGAAGACCAACCGCCTCCTGGTCACCGTGGACAGCACGGTGACCCAGGCGGAGATCGCCCGGATCAAGAAGGCGGCCGGCGGCAACGCCTCCGCCCTCAAGATCGAGCGCACCCCCGGGAAGTTCACCAAGCTGATCTCCGGCGGCGACGCCATCTACTCCAGCACCGGACGGTGCTCGCTGGGCTTCAACGTCCGCAGCGGCTCCACCTACTACTTCCTGACCGCCGGCCACTGCACCGACGGCGCGACCACCTGGTGGGCCAACTCCGCCCGCACCACGGTGCTCGGCACGACCTCCGGCTCCAGCTTCCCGAACAACGACTACGGCATCGTGCGCTACACGAACAACAGCATCCCCAAGGACGGCACGGTCGGCGGCCAGGACATCACCAGCGCCGCCAACGCCACCGTCGGGCTGGCCGTCACCCGCCGCGGCTCCACCACCGGCACCCGCAGCGGCTCGGTCACCGGCCTCAACGCCACCGTCAACTACGGCGGCGGCGACGTCGTGTACGGCATGATCCGCACCAACGTCTGCGCCGAGCCGGGCGACTCGGGCGGCCCGCTCTACTCCGGCACCCGGGCGATCGGTCTCACCTCCGGCGGCAGCGGCAACTGCTCCTCCGGCGGTACGACCTTCTTCCAGCCGGTCGTCGAGGCCCTGAACGCGTACGGCGTCAGCGTCTACTGACCGGCGCACCGAGGCGTCCGGCCGGTGTACCGGGTCCCGTGACCGGCGTACCGGCCCACGCCCGGAGCTGCCCGTACATACCAGCCCCCGTCCGGAATCCCGGACGGGGGCTCCCGCACGCCCCCCGGCTCTTGAGAGGATGTCGCCACGACCGGTCGCACGCGAAGCGCCGACACCAGGGGGTCCCAGGTCCGTGAATCGCATCGGAATCACCGGTCACCGCGCCATCCCCGCCGGGGCGAAGGCCCATGTGCTCGCCGGACTGCGCGCGGCCCTGTGCGGACTCGACGGCGCCACGGAGGCGCTCTCCAGCCTGGCGGTCGGCGCGGACCAGCTCTTCGCCGACCTCGCCCTCACCTGCGGTGCCAAGCTGACGGTGGTGATCCCCAGCGGCGACTACGAGGCCTGCTTCGAGAGCGCCGCCGACCTGGCCCGCTACCGGCTGCTCAGGTCCCGGGCCGCCCAGGAGATCCGGCTGGACTTCCCGCACTCCACCGACGAGGCGTACTACGCGGCGGGCGCCTACATCGCCGACCACTGCGACCGGCTGCTGGCCGTCTGGGACGGCCGCCCGGCCCGGGGCCTCGGCGGCACGGGCGACATCGTGACGTACGCCCGTGCGCGGGGCCGGCCCGTCACCGTCATCTGGCGGGACGGCGTGGAGCGGGGCTGACCCCGGGGCGCCGCCCCGAAGGCGAAGCCGGTTCAGGTGCGGTGCCGCACCAGCCAGTCGGTGTGCTCGGGCGAGACGATCCGCTCGGTCTCGAAGACCGCCACCGGCCACTGCCGCTCGGTGAGCGTGGTCTCCATGGCGGCCTGCATCGACTCCAGGTCGTCCTCCACCAGGGAGTGCGCGGAGATCAGCGGGTGGTGGCGGCGCCGCTCGTGCCAGGCCAGACAGGCCGCGCCGGCCGCGGAGAGCACCCCGGTCAGCCCGAGCGAGCGCCCCACCCCGAAGGCCTGCAGCACGCTCAGCGCCAGCGCCGGCAGGGTCAGCGCGACGATCGCCCCGGACCAGACGAGCGCGCCGCGCCGGGAGACCAGCCGCCGTCTGCGGTACCACCGCCGCTGCTCGATCAGCCGGTCCCGTACATAGGTCTCCTTGCGTACGGTGAAGGCCTTGTCCCGTAACGCGCGCATGGATTCCGTGATGACCGCGCCGTCCTTCTCCGCCATCACCTCCCGCGGATCGGCCCACCCTACCTTCCTCAGCTCCTGGAGCCCCTCCTCCAGCCGGCTGGCGAACAGCGCCTCGGGGTGCGCGGCCGCACTCTCGAAGGGTGAACCGTGCACCGCGTAGCGCCAGCAGAGGGACTTGATGAACTCCGCGGCTGAGCGGTTGAGCTGCCAGTGCGACTTCGCCTTGCGGCGGGAGCCGAGGTAGGTCGTGAACAGGACACCCAGGTACGACAACACGGCCGCACCGTAGAGGAGCTGGACGGCTGGGGTCTCCTCGGCGTGCCACGGGAGCGCCGCGGGCACCGTGCCCGCCACGAGCAGCGCCAGCTGGACGCGGGTGGTGTTCACGGCCTCGCGCTGGCGGGCCACCGCGATGGTGTCCGTGCGGTGGAAGAGTGCGGGCAGGTCCTCGTTCCTGAAGACCATGGATCTCAGCGGTTCAGGCAGCGCCGTCATGGTCACCCCCGTCTGCGGTTGTCGGTGAGACCCGGCCGTCACCCGGCCGCCCCGCCCCGTCCGGGGCCACGAGAGTAGGTCCGGGGCCGGGGCGCGGCAAGGGCGCGACCGGCTCGCGGGGGGCCTGCGGGGCGGACTTCGGCCACTTGGGGCGAAGGCCCTCGTGCGAAGCGGGACGTATGAGAGAGTTTCTCAACTGTATGCACCGGTAGGTGAGTTGCCGCACTTCTCGACGGGGCGGGGTCAGCTCTCGGCGGGGGGAGGGGCCATCGAACGGGACGGCACGGGCGAGGCGGACGGCGTGCCGCTCCAGGACAGCCAGCGCAGGGTGCGCCGCAGTCCGCTGCTCTTCACCGCCCCACTGGTGCTGCTGGCGGTGCTGATCCTCGTCCTGCTCTGGGAGGCCGTCCGGGCCAATGTGTCCCCCGGCGCCCGGGACGTCTGGCCGTGGCGCCTGCAGCTGCTGGACGTGGAGGCGCTCGGCAGCCTGCTGGCCGTCGCGGTCGGCGCCGTGCTGGCGAGGGCGCAGTACGCCCGTACGGTCCGCCCCTATCTGGGGTGGCGTGGCTCCTGGGCCCCGGGGTTCCTCGAAGGGGACACGCCCGCGTGGCGGGTGGGTGTGCTGAACGGCGGTCAGCACATCGCGGTGGTCGAGAGCTGGGACTTCCGGGTGGTGCACCGCGGTGACCCCGACGCCGGGGCCGCGCCCTGGACCGGCATGTCCGACGCCGTGGCCACGCTCACGGCGCACGGGCTGCGGGCCGGGCAGGACTTCCAGCTCATCGCCTTCGAGCGGGGGTTTCCGCTGGTGGGAACCGCGGGTTACGAGACCGTCCTGGCGGGGGCGTTCTCGCGCCGGTTCGTCAAGGAGGTCGACGCCCTGCACGTACGGGCGCGGGTCACCGACGTGGTGGGCGACAGCCACGAACGGGTCCTGGACCTCGTCCGCGGGGCGCGGGCGGGACTGCCCGCCCCGCCGGACGGTCCGCCCACGCCGCCGGACGGTCCGGGCGGGCGGGGCGCGGCCGGGATCCCGCTCACTCGGCCGGGTGAATGAAGGCGCGGTCCCGATCGGTGAAACGGAGTGTGACGGCTCGTTCGTCGGCGTGTGGAAGGGGCGGCCTGGGAGTAAAGTCTGCCTTTCCGGACTCTGCACATATGCAGAAACCGGCAGCATTTCAATGTCCGGAAATAGACCATCAAGGATCCCCGAGGACGGCCGTGAAGACCTACGGAACCACCCCCGCCTTCGCCCACGCGAAGCCCCGCACCACCCTCGCCGCGACCGAAGCCCGCAGCGCCGACGCGACCAGGAAGATCGACCGTGTATTCGGTGCGTCAACCGGCCGCTCCATCCGGACTTCCACCTTCAGTTCGGCCCTCTGATCCACGCCTTCAGGATGGCTAGAATGACGGAATGACAGGACCCCTGGTCCCCTTCCGCGAATTCGTCCTCAAGGTGCACAGCAGGTGCGACCTGGCCTGTGACCATTGTTATGTCTACGAACACGCGGATCAGAGCTGGCGGACCCGCCCCAGGACCATCTCCGACGAGGCCGTTTCCTGGACCGCCCGACGCGTGGCCGAGCATGCCACCACGCATGCGCTTCCCTCCGTCGCAGTGATCCTGCACGGCGGGGAACCGCTCCTGGCCGGCCCCGCGCGTCTGCGACGGGTCTGCGAGGAGCTCGGCTCGGCGCTGCACGGCATCGCTGAGCTGGACCTCAGGATCCACACCAACGGAGTCCAGCTCAGCCCCCGTTACCTGGACCTCTTCGCCGAGTTCGGCGTCAAGGTCGGTATCTCGCTGGACGGCGACCGCGAGGCCAACGACCGGCACCGCCGCTTCGCCGACGGGCGCACCAGCCATCCCCTCGTGCTGCGGGCCGTGGAGCTGCTGCGCCAGGAGCGCTACCGCCATCTCGACCTCGGTCTGCTCTGTACGGTCGACATCCGCAACGACCCGGTCGCGGTGTACGAGGCCCTCGCCGAACTCGCCCCGCCGATGGTCGACTTCCTGCTGCCGCACGCCACCTGGGACGAGCCGCCCCCGCGGCCGGACGGCTCCCCGACGGCGTACGCCGACTGGCTGCTCACGATCTTCGACCGCTGGACGGAACAGGGCCGGCCGGTTCCGGTGCGGCTCTTCTCCTCGGTGCTCTCCAGCCTCAGCGGCGGCCCCAGCCTCACCGAGTCGCTCGGCCTGGCCCCCACCGACCTCGTCGTGATCGAGACCGACGGGCAACTGGAACAGGTCGACTCGCTCAAGAGCGCCTACGAGGGTGCCGCGGCCACCGGATTCGACGTCTTCACCCACAGCTTCGACGAGGTCGCCGCCCACCCCGGGGTCCGCGCGCGCCAGCTGGGCCTGGCGGGCGTCAGCGAGACCTGCCGCCGGTGCCCCGTCGTTCGTTCGTGCGGTGGCGGGCTGTACACCCACCGCTACCGTTCCGCCGACGGCTTCGACAACCCTTCGGTCTACTGTGCGGATCTGGCCGCTCTGGTGCGGGGCATCGAGGACCGTACGGCCGCGGCCACCGAGTCCGGCACCGTCCGGGAGCCGGCCGAGCTCGTCGCGGCGCAGCAGGACCTGACGCGCACCCTGCTCGTCCACCTCCACGACGCACTCGACGGCCGCGGCGGCGATCTCTGGGACCAGGCCTGGCACCTGGCCGCGGAGGTGGAGCGGAGCGCCGAGGGCGCGGCGGCGCTCGACGCGGTGCTCTCCCACCCCTATACGCGTACCTGGCTGCTCGACGCGCTGCGCGCGGTGCGGACGGGGGGCCCGGCCCGGGCGGATCTCCCGGCTGAGCGGCTGGCCGTGTCGGTGGCCGCCGCGGTCGTACGGGGCGGACTCGACCTGGCCGTCCCGGTGGCCCACCGGGACGGCGCCCTGTTCCTGCCGGGGCTCGGTGCCGTACGGGCCGGTGGCCCGGGCGAGCGGGGCGCGGCCGTGGTGCGGGCCACCGGAGAGGGGTTCCTGGTCCACCTGGAGCAGGCCGGCCCCGCCGCGGAGCTGCGCGTCGAGCCCGGTGCGGAGGACGGCCCGCACTGGCGGCCGGTGCGTACGCTGCGCTCCGGCCCGGCGCCCGCGTTCGCCCTGGACGACCTCGATCCGTACCGCCACTGCTTCGACACCCCCCCGGCCGAGCGGCTCGACCGGGCGGAGGCCGACGCCTGGGGGGACCGGATCGGTGCGGCCTGGGCCCTGCTCGACGACACCGTGCCGGGCCAGTGCGCCGAGGCGGCGTCGACGCTGACCACGCTGACCCCGCTCCTGCGCGCTCCGTCCGCGCCGGGTCGCCACGGCTACGGCGGGCTCGGGCTCACGGTCACGGGGGACGCGAAGGAGCTGGCGCTCGGGCTGCTGAGCGGCTTCCGCCGGGCGAAGTTCCGGGCGCTGACCGAAGTGACGGATCTTTACGCCTCGGACGGTTCCTGGGAACATCGAACGCCCTGGCAGGACGAGCCCGTTCCGTTCTCCCGTTTGCTGGCCGAGACATTCGAACGGGTGGGACTCGGTCTTTTCGAGCCGCGCTTCCTCGAAGGCGTACCCGAAGTCCTCGACATGATCGAGACGGCGGCCGAGCCGACCATCGACGGGAAGCAACTGATCGCGGCCCTCCGCAAAGAGGCCGGTGGCACACAGGGGGACATCCGGGAGGAATGGTGGCAAGGTCATTCCGATCATGCGGGTCATGCGTCGAACATCCTGACGGTTGACCGGAAAGCGAGGTTCAATGACCGAACGGCAGGGGGGTAAGCGCAGCCCGCTCCGGAATGATGAATTCGCTCGCATTCCCTTCCTCATCCTCGGGTGCGAGTGCTCACACAGGACGGGGGTCGTGTGCACGCATCGACGCAGCAGCGAGCGGCGGACCATCGGCCGTACTTCTTTCTGAGTTACGCCCACACGCCGGGGCACGGCAGCGGAACGGACCCCGATATGTGGGTCGAACGCCTTTTCCGCGACCTGTGCGGCCATGTGCTGGCCATGACCGACCTTCCCGCCGGCGCGTCCCCCGGCTTCATGGACCGGGAGATACGCTCCGGCGAAGGCTGGTCGGAACGGCTCGGCGAGGTTCTCGCCACCTGCCGGGTCTTCGTCCCGCTGTTCTCCCCCCGCTACTTCGCCAGTGAGATGTGCGGCAAGGAGTGGCACGCCTTCGAACAGCGGGCCATCCACCACCGGGCCCGCTCCAACCAGCCCGCCGAAGCGATCGTCCCGGCCCTCTGGGTCCCGGTACCACTGAGCCAACTCCCGGGCTCTGCCGAGCGGTTACAGTTCAACCACCGCGACTTCGGGGAGCGGTACGTCACCGACGGCCTCTACGGCCTGATCAAGCTGAGACTCTTCGCCCAGGAATACGAACGGGCCGTCTACGAACTGGCCAAACGCATCGTCAGCGTCGCCGACACGGTCCGTATCGACACCGGCAGGCCCGTCGACTACCGCCTCGCACCCAGCGCCTTCGGCTCCCCGAGCAGCGGCGTCGGCGCCCCCCGGCCGATGCAGATCACCATCGCCGCGCCCACCCGTCACGACCTGCCCGAAGGGCGCAACAGCGACTACTACGGCGACCACCCGCAGGACTGGAACCCCTACCATCCGGCCGCCGCCCGCCCCCTGGCCTATGTCGCCGAGGAGCTGGTGCGCTCACTCAACTACCAGGCCCGCATCACCTCGTTCGACGAGGAATCGGGCAGGCCCGAGGGCAAGGCGCCGCCCAGCACCCCCGAGATCCTCCTCGTCGACCGCTGGGCCCTCCAGGACGAGGACCGCCGGCGCAGGCTCGCCGCCTTCGACGCGGAGGACCGGCCCTGGGTGACCATGGTCGTGCCGTGGAGCCGCGAGGACCACCAGAGCCGGGCGGCGGAGGCCGAACTGACCGAGAAACTCGAAGCGACCATGCCGGCCAAGATGCGCCACGGACGGACCTTCTGCCGCGCCGCGGCCCGAGGGGTGCCGACGATGGAGGCGTTCGGCCAGATCCTGCCCCAGGTCGTCGAAGTGGCCGCCCAGCAGTACCTGAAGCACGCGAAGGCCTACCCGCCGGTCACCGGCCGAGGACACGGCGAACGGACCCGGCTGACGGGCCCCATGGGCGACACCGGCTACACACCCGACCCGCACGACCCTGCGACGGAAGCGGAGGACCTATGAGTGCCGGTCGTGACGGGCGCATCGTCACTTTCTACTCGTACAAGGGCGGCACGGGACGCACCATGGCCCTGGCCAACACCGCCTGGATCCTCGCCGCCAACGGCAAACGGGTGCTGGCCGTCGACTGGGACCTGGAGGCCCCCGGACTCCACCGGTTCTTCCACCCCTTCCTCGAACCCGCCACCCTCGGCGCCACCACCGGTGTGATCGACCTGATCACCGAGTACGCCTGGGCCGCGACCAGCCCCGCCCAGCGCGCGGCGGACTGGCACCGCGACTACGCCCGCATCCAGCCGCACGCCGTCTCCCTGACCCCGGAGTCGCTCGGCTGGGAGTTCCCGCGGGGCGGCACCCTCGACTTCGTCTCCGCCGGACGGCAGAACCGCGAGTACTCCGCGACCGTCTCCACCTTCGACTGGGACAACTTCTACGACCGGCTCGGCGGCGGGCACTTCTTCGACGCGCTGCGCGAGGACATGAAGGCCAACTACGACTACGTCCTCATCGACAGCCGGACCGGCCTCAGCGACATCGCCGACATCTGCACCGTCCACCTCCCCGACGTCCTCGTCGACTGCTTCACCCTCAGCGACCAGTCCATCGACGGCGCCGCCGCCGTGGCCCGCCAGATCGCCGAGCGCTACACCGGCCGCCCCATCTCCATCTTCCCCGTACCCATGCGGATCGACGAGGGCGAGAAGGAGAAGGCGGACGCCGGACGCGCGGTGGCCCGGCTCAAGTTCGACCGGCTGCCCCGCGACCTGTCCGGCGACGAACTCACCGCCTACTGGGGCGCGGTGGAGATCCCCTACCGCCCCTACTACGCCTACGAGGAGACGCTCGCCACCTTCGGTGACGAGGCCGGGCTCACCAACTCCCTGCTCTCCGCCTTCGAGCGGCTCACCGCGGTCATCACCGGTCAGGAGATCACCTCGATGCCGCCGGTCGGCGAGGAGGTACGCCTGCGGATCCGCGACGCCTTCACCCGGCGCCGGCCGAGCCTGCCCGCCGACCTCTTCCTCAGCTATGTGGCGGAGAACCGGATGTGGGCCGACTGGATCGAATCGGTCCTCACCCGGGCCGGGTTCCGCGTCGTCCCGCGCGACGTCTCCGCCGAACGGCCCGAACAGGAGGCGTCGGCGATCACCCCGGAGACCGCCGCCCGCACCGTGGTGCTGCTCTCCAGCGCCTACCTCAAGTCGCAGCGCGCGGTGGAGGTGTGGGAACGGGCGGTCGCCGAGGACCCCGGCGGCGGCCGCCGCCAGCTGCTGGCGCTGCGGATCGGGGACGTACGCCTGACCGCCCCGTACATCGACCGCAACCCGGTCGACCTGTTCCGGCTCGACGAGGTGCACGCCACCTCCGCCCTGATGCGGGCCCTGGACCGGCCGGTACAGGTGACCGACGGGGTCTCTCCCGGGCCCCGCTTCCCCGGCGCGGTGCCCAAGATCTGGAACGCCCCGCCCCGCAACCCCGGCTTCACCGGCCGCTCCCTCGTGCTGGAGCGGATGCGCGACCAGCTCGGCGGCGGGATGGCCGTCGTCCTGCCGCAGCCCCAGACCCTGTACGGACTCGGCGGCGTCGGCAAGACCCAGGTCGCCCTGGAGTACGTACACCGCTTCATGGCCGACTACGACCTGGTCTGGTGGATATCCTCCGAGCAGACCGACGACGTGGTCGCCTCGCTCGCCGAGCTCGCCGTCCGGCTCGGCGCCCAGGGCGGCGACGACATGGCGGCCGCCTCCCAGGAGGCCGTCGACCTGCTCCGGCGCGGCGTCCCCTCGGACCGCTGGCTGCTGGTCTTCGACAACGCCGACGACCCCGAACAGCTGCGCCGCTACTTCCCGCAGGGCGGCTCCGGCCACATCCTGGTGACCTCCCGCAACCAGAGCTGGTCCCAGCACGGGGACGCGCTGCCCGTCGACGTCTTCCTGCGGGAGGAGTCCATCGAGCACCTCCAGCGCCGGGCCCCGGGACTCGGCATCGACGACGCGAACCAGGTGGCCACCGCCGTGGGTGACCTGCCGCTCGCCGTCGAACAGGCGGCGGCCTGGATCGCGGAGACCGCCACCCCCATCGACACCTATCTCGAACAGCTCTCCCGGCAGGCACCCCAGGTGCTCGCCCTCAACCAGCCCCCGGGATACCCGCAGCCGGTCGCCGCCACCTGGAACATCTCCATCGCCCGGCTCAAGGAGCGCTCGCCCGCGGCCGTGCGGCTGCTCCAGCTCTGCGCCTTCTTCGCCCCGGAGCCGATCTCCGCCGACCTCCTCTACAGCAAGGAGATGATCGAGGCGCTGAAGCCGTACGACTCCTCACTCCAGGAGAAGCTGGTGCTGGGCCGGGTCATCCGCGAGATCGGCCGGTTCGCCCTCGCCAAGGTCGACCAGGTCTCCAACTCCATCCAGGTGCACCGCCTCGTCCAGGCCGTGATCAAGGCACAGCTCAGCGAGCAGGAGCAGCGCGAGGCCCGGCACGTGGTCCACCGGGTGCTGGCCGGAGCCCGGCCCGACGGCGACGAGCCGATCGACAACCCGGAGACCTGGCCGCGCTTCGCCACGATCTGGCCGCACCTCGGCCCGTCCGAGGCGCGCCACTGCAAGGAGCCCGAGGTCCGCAGGCTCCTGATCGACCGGGTGCGCTACCTGTGGAAGCGCGGGGACGTCAGGACCGCGGCGAGCCTCGGGGAGGAGCTGCGGGAGGTCTGGCTGGAGAAGCTGGGCGAGCGGGACCTGCAGTACCTCTACCTCTGCTTCCACCTCTCCAACATCCTGCGCACCCGCGGGCGGTACGTGGAGGCCAAGGAGCTCGACGAGCTGACCCTCCAGCGGCAGCGGGAGGTGCTCGGCCCCGAGCACCCGCACACGTACATGACCACCAGCAGCCTGGCCATCGACCTCGGCCTGCTCGGCGACTACGGCACGGCGATCGAGATGGCGACCGAGGCCCACGAGGGCTTCAGCCAGATCTTCCACGACTCCCACCCCAGGACCCTGGCCGCCGCCAACAACCTGGCGCTGAACCTGCGCAGCGTCGGCCAGTACGCGCGGGCCCGCGAGATCGACCAGGACGTCTACGACCTGCGCTCCCAGGTGCTCGGCGCGGAACACCCCAGCAGCCTGTCCTCCGCCATGAACCTCGCCCGCGATCTGCGCGAGGTCGGGCGGTACGAGGACTCCGTGGGGCTGCTCAGCCGCGCCTACGAGAGCTTCAAGCGGACCATGGGCCGCTCCTTCCCCGCCACGCTCAGCGCGGCGAAGAGCCTCGCGGTGTCGCTGCGCCGGGCCGGGCGGCTGGAGGACGCCCGCAGGCTGACGGTGGCGACCCGCGCCCGGTACCGGGCGAAGTACACCACCGCCAACCCCGATTCGCTGGCCTGCGACCTCAACCTGGCCGCGGACCTGTACGCGGCGGGCGAGACCGTCGAGGCGAGGAACACGGCGCAGGAGGTCGTGGACCAGTACCGGAAGGTGCCGGGGGAGAAGCACCCGTACACCCTGGCGGCACAGAACAACCTCGCCATCTACCTCTCCGCGACCGGGGAGCCGGAAGAGGCGGAGAGGCTGCTCAAGATGGTGGTCGCCTCGATGCGCGAGGCCTTCGGCCGCGAGCACCCGAACACCCTCTTCTGCGTGATGAACCTGGCCAACGCCACGGCGGACCGGGGCGAGCTGGACATCGTGCTGGAGACCGAGCAGCGGCTCACCGCCCAACTGCGCGACGCGCTCGGCGCCCATCACCCGGAGACACTGGCCATGACCTCGAACATGGCGCTCACGCTGGAGGCGATGGGGCGCGAGGACGAGGCCGTGCAGCTGCGGGAGGAGGTCGTCGTGGAGCTGTCCCGGCAGCTCGGCGACGACCATCCGCTGACCCGGACAGCTCGGAGCGAGAAGCGGTTCCGGCGTGAGCTGGAGCCGATGTCGGTCTGACGGAGCCGGGCCCGCCGTGGCGGGCCCGGCGTGGTTCCTTCCCGGGGACCGGCTCGCTCAGCTGCCGGGCACGGTGGCCGCCGTGGCGGGCCGGTCCGGTTCCTCGCGGTCGTCCAGCAGCCAGCTGAGGATGTCGGGGAGCACGGACAGCGCGTCGAAGTGCGCCGCCGCCGGTTCCAGTACGACGGTGGCGCCCGGGATCTGACCGGCCAGCCAGCGGGAGTGGCCGACCGGGGTGAACACGTCCTTCACCCCGTGCCAGAGCATCACCTGGCCGGTGATCCGGGCCGGTTCGAAGCCCCAGGGGGTGCAGAACGCGATGGCGTCGTCGATCCAGCCGTAGGCCGACGTACGTAACCCCTCGCGGTAGTTGCGCAGCAGCATGCGCCGGATTCCCGCGTCGTTGACCACCACCCGGTCGGAGTCGGTCAGCTCCCGGCGCAGATCGTCCAGGAGCCGGGCCGGGTCCTGCCGGATCTGCGCCGAGCGGGTGATGAAGGACTCCGCCAGACCGTCCGGGTCGGCGGTCGCCGTCGAGTACGCGAGTACGTTGGACGCGGCCATCCCCTCGAACCAGTCGAGCCCGGCCGCGTCCCGGGGCGCGAGCCCGACCAGGGCGGCGGTCCGGGTGACCCGCTCGGGCATCAGCGCCGCACACGCCAGCGCGTGCGGGGCCCCGCCGGAGCGGCCCACGACGGCGAACCGCTCCAGGTCCAGCGAGTCGGCGATCGCCGAGACGTCCGCCACGACATCGGCGACCCGGCGGCCCTCGTGCCGGTCGCTACCGCCGTACCCCGGGCGGTCGTAGGCGATCAGCTGCGTATGACGCTGATAGAGGACCATGCCACGGGGAGCGGGCCCGAGCCGGCTGCCAGGCGTCCCGTGCAGCAGGAAGACCGGTCTGCCCCGTGGATCACCCAGCCGCTCCACCATCAGATGCCGCCCGTCCGCCGCGCGCACCCGACTGCGCACCCGCGCCTCCTCAGCTCGGTTCACCCCCGGCCCGGCCCGGGCACGGTGCGCCCGGCGTGTGCTGCCGTCTCGATGATGACCCATCAGGGGCGGTACGGGGACTCTTCGGCGGCAGCAACTGTGAAGGTCCCGGGGGCATCGACGGGGCGTGACCCAGGGTAAGTGAACACGGCGCGGGTGAACCGTCGGTGTCGTGTGCACGTCTGGAAGCCGACCTTGTGTGCGTTTCACGGCCTCGGAATAGTGAGCGCCCCATCCTCCGTGTACGGGCACCCCACTTGCTCCGTGCACGGCCCCACAGGAGGTCGAAGTTGCAGCATCGACGCATTTCCAGGAAGCGCGCGACGGTGGCCGGATCGGCCGTGGTCGCCCTGGTCGTAGCGGGATTCACGGTCCAGACCGCGAACGCCAGCGATGAGATACCGCAGCCCACGGTCAAGACGCTCAGCGCGGACGCGGCCGGAAAGCTGGCCACCACGCTCGACCGGGACCTGGGCGCGGACGCGGCCGGCTCGTACTACGACACGAGGACGAAGGCCCTCGTCGTCAACGTCGTCGACGAGAGCGCCGCCGAGCAGGTCCGCCGGACGGGCGGCAAGGCCAGAGTCGTGGAGCACTCCCTCGCCGAGCTGAAGTCGGCCCGGCAGACCCTCACCGACAAGGCGACGATCCCGGGCACCTCCTGGGCCGTCGACCCGGTGAGCAACAAGGTCCTCGTCACCGCCGACAGCACGGTCGACGGCGCGGCCTGGAAGAAGCTCTCGGCCGTGGTCGAGGGTCTCGGCGGCAAGGCCGAACTGAACAAGACGTCGGGCGAGTTCAAGCCGCTGATCGCGGGCGGCGACGCGATCTGGGGCTCCGGCTCCCGCTGCTCGCTCGGCTTCAACGTGGTCAAGGACGGTGAGCCGTACTTCCTGACCGCCGGCCACTGCACCGCGTCGGTCACCAGCTGGTCCGACACCCAGGGCGGCGCGGAGATCGGGGCCAACGAGGGCTCCAGCTTCCCCGAGAACGACTACGGCCTGGTCAAGTACACCTCGGACACCGCGCACCCGAGCGAGGTCAACCTGTACAACGGCTCCACCCAGGCGATCACCCAGGCGGGCGACGCGACGGTCGGCCAGGCGGTCACCCGCAGCGGCTCCACCACCCAGCTGCACGACGGTGAGGTCACCGCGCTGAACGCCACGGTCAACTACGGCAACGGCGACATCGTCAACGGCCTCATCCAGACGACGGTCTGCGCCGAACCGGGCGACAGCGGCGGCGCCCTCTTCGCGGGCGACACCGCACTCGGCCTGACCTCGGGCGGCAGCGGCGACTGCTCCTCGGGTGGCACGACCTTCTTCCAGCCGGTCACCGAGGCGCTCGCCGCCTACGGGGCCGAGATCGGCTGACCCTCGGGTCCGCGTCGCGGTAGTGCGGTGAGGAGAGGCCCCCGGTCCGCCGGGGGCCTCTTCCGTGGCCGGGTCAGGCGGCCCGGGCGAGACCGCCGGAGCCGGTCCTGCCCGGGAAGCCGAACGGGTTGTCGGGGGAGCCGCTGCAGTGGTCCGTCGTCCGGTCGAAGCCGTACGCGGACCAGGCACCCTGGTGAGAGGGAGGGCGGGGAAGCGGGCCCGGCCTCAGGCCGCCGTCGACCCGCCGGTGCCCGGTGCCGGGGTGGCGGGGGTGTCCGCCGGGCCGGTCTCCGGTCGGTGCCGCATCGACAGCAGCAGGGTCAGGGCCGTGCCCACGACCGCCCAGGCGGAGAGCACCAGCAGCGGGCCGGTGGTCGCGTTGCCCCGGAAGTAGGCGATCGAGCGGGCCGCCCAGGTGCCCGCGCCCGGGGGGAGGGCCGGGCCGATCGCCCGCCAGAAGTCCGGGAGCATCGGGAGCGGGAAGGCGCCGCCCGCGCTCGGGTTGCCCGCGATGACGACGATCAGGACCGCCAGGCCGATACCGACGATGCCGGTGAGGGCCTGCAGGGCGAGCGTGATCATGCCGACCGCGAAGACGACCAGGGCGCCCAGGCCGGACAGTGCCCAGAAACTGCCCGGCAGCGCGTCGAGGACCGGGCCGACGATGATCGCGCCGCCGATGCCGCCGACGATCGAGTAGAGGGCCATGCTGCCGGCCCGGATCGCCGCGCGCTGCCGGTTGGCGGGCTTGGCGCCGGCGCTGATCGCCAGGATCGAGGCGCAGAGGTAACCGCCCACGCACCAGCCGACGACCAGGTAGAAGGACGAGAGCCCGTTGAAGTCCTCGCCGGAGGCCGGGGCGACGTCCACGGTCCGCACGCTGCGCTGCTGGGAGGCGTCGGCCTCGGTGAGGGTCCGCTCCAGGGCGGTGACCAGGGCGGTTCCACCGCCGGAAGCGACCAGCAGGGTGTCGGTCCGGCCCTGGGGCGAGACGATCAGGGCGCCGTCGATGTCGCGGTTCATGATCTGCCGGCGCGCCTCGGCCTCGCTGCTCACCGCACGGGGGTCCAGCGGTCCGCCGGGAAGTCCGTCGAGCTGGGTGACGAGCTGCTGGGACGCCTGCTGCGGGGCCACCACCCCGAAGGCGACATCCGTCGGCTTCGGGTGGTGCAGTGCCCCGACGTAGGACGCGATGAACAGCAGTTGCAGTCCGAGTACGCCGATGACGAGCAGGGCGGCCCGTGGAGTGACGGCGTTCTTCACCTCGTCGACGAAGGTCATGCCCCTACCGTCCGGGCGGGACGGTGTTCGCGCAGGCGGGGCGGGGCCGAACGGCTTAGGGGGAGTCCGGCGGATCGGGGCCGGACACCCCCTGGGGCGCGCACGCGGCCTACGTGGCGCTCCGCACACTGGATATCGTACGAGTGTTCGAAGATTGGTCTATGGTGGAGAACGGGGGTGGTGAGTGACGGAACGGTCGGAACGGTTCAGGAGGTGCGGATGTCCGGTTTCACGCATCTCCATACCGTCTCGGGGTTCTCCCTGCGGTACGGGGCCTCGCACCCCGAGCGGCTCGCCGAGCGTGCCGCCGGGCGGGGGATGGGCGCCCTCGCGCTGACCGACCGCGACACCCTCGCGGGGGCGGTCCGCTTCGCCAAGGCGTGCCAGGAGGAGGCGGTCGAGGTCCGGCCCCTCTTCGGGGTGGACCTCGCGGTCGCCTCGTACGCGCAGGAGGCGAGCCGGGCCGCACGCCCGCGCACTCCCGCACGCGGTGGCGCCTTCGTCGATGAATCCGCACCCCGGGTCACCTTCCTCGCCCGGGACGGCGCACGTGGCTGGGCCGAGCTGTGCCGGCTCGTCACCGCCGCCCATGCGCGTGGCGCCGAGGGCGGTGTCGTGGCCGCCGGTGCTTCCGGATCGCCCGGTGGGTCCCGGCCGTTCGACGGGTCGGGGCCGCTCGACGTCACCGGGCCGTTCGACGGGTCGGGGCCGCTCGACGTCACCGGGCCGTTCGACGGGTCCGGGCCGCCCGGCGTCACCGGGCCGCCCCTGGTCGGCCGGGCCGCGCTGCCCGCCGACGGGCTGACCGTGCTGCTCGGGCCCGCCTCCGAGGTGGGCCGGGCGCTCGCCGCGGGCCGCCCCGACCGGGCTGCGGCCCTGCTCGCACCCTGGCGGGAGATGTACGGCGACGACCTGCGCCTCGAAGCCGTCCACCACGGCCGCGCGGGCACCGGGCCCGGATCGCTGCGGCTGGCCGCCCGTACCCTCGGCTTCGCCGCCGACCAGGGCGTACGGGCCGTGCTGACCAACGCCGTCCGGTACGCCGACCCGGGGCAGGGCCCCATCGCCGACGTCCTCGACTCCGCCCGCAGGCTCGTCCCCGTCGACCCGCGCCGCTCGCCCCTGGACAGCGGTGAGCGCTGGCTCAAGGACGAGGGCGCGATGCGGGAGACCGCCGAGCGGGTCGCCTCCGCCGCCGGTCTCGGGCAGGGCGCGGCGGCCCGGCTGCTGGCCGAGACCCGGCGGACCGCCGACGCCTGCCGGGTCGACCCCGCCACCGACCTCGGTCTCGGCGGCATCCACTTCCCCGAGCCGCACCTGGTCGGCGCCGGCCGGCGTACCGCCCAGCGGGTGCTCGCCTCCCGGGCCGCCGCCGGGATGGTGCTGCGCGGCCACGACCGCGACCGCGTTCACTGGGAGCGGATGCACGAGGAGCTGGACATCATCGCCCACCACGGCTTCGCCTCGTACTTCCTGACGGTCGCTCAGGTCGTCGACGACGTGAGGGAGATGGGTATCCGGGTCACCGCGCGCGGCTCCGGCGCGGGCTCCCTGGTCAACCATCTCCTCGGCATCGCGCACGCCGACCCGGTCGAGCACGGACTGCTCATGGAGCGCTTCCTGTCCAAGCGCCGCTTCGTCCTGCCCGACATCGACATCGACGTCGAATCGGCCCGCCGGCTCGACGTCTACCGCCGGATCATCGAACGCTTCGGACCCGAACGCGTCGCCACCGTCGCCATGCCCGAGACCTACCGGGTGCGCCACGCCATCCGGGACGTCGGGGCCGCGCTCTCCATGGACCCGGCCGAGACCGACCGGCTCGCCAAGGCGTTCCCGCACATCCGGGCCCGCGACGCCCGCGCCGCGATGGAGGAGTTGCCCGAGCTGAAGGAGGTCGCGCGCAACCAGGACAAGTACGGGCGGCTCTGGGAGCTGGTGGAAGGGCTGGACGCGCTGCCGCGCGGGGTCGCCATGCACCCGTGCGGGGTGCTGCTCTCGGACGTCGGGCTGCTGCACCGTACGCCGATGATGCCCACCAGCGGCGAGGGCTTCCCGATGGCGCAGTTCGACAAGGAGGACGTGGAGGACCTCGGGCTGCTCAAGCTCGATGTGCTGGGCGTACGGATGCAGTCGGCGATGGCGCACGCCGTCGCCGAGGTGAAACGCGCCTCGGGCGCGGACGTGGACCTGGACGCCGTACCGCCGGGCGACCCGGAGACGTACCGGATGATCCGCACCGCCGAGACGCTGGGCTGCTTCCAGATCGAGTCGCCCGGCCAGCGGGACCTGGTCGGCAGGCTCCAGCCCGCCACCTTCCACGACCTGGTCGTCGACATCTCGCTGTTCCGCCCCGGCCCGGTCGCCGCCGACATGGTGCGGCCGTTCATCGAGGCCAGGCACGGCCGCGCGCCGGTCCGCTACCCCCACCCCGACCTGGAAGGACCGCTGCGCGGCACCTACGGCGTGGTCGTCTTCCACGAGCAGATCATCGAGATCGTCGCCATCATGACCGGCTGCGGCCGGGGTGAGGCCGACCGGGTGCGGCGTGGGCTCTCCCACCCCGAGTCGAAGGGGCTGATCAAGGTCTGGTTCGCACGGCACGCGGCGGCCCGAGGGTACGACGGCGAGGTGATCGCCCGGACCTGGAAGATCATCGAGGCGTTCGGCAGCTACGGCTTCTGCAAGGCGCACGCCGTCGCGTTCGCCGTCCCGACGTACCAGTCGGCCTGGCTCAAGGCGCACCACCCGGCCGCCTTCTACGCCGGTCTGCTCACGCACGACCCCGGCATGTACCCGAAGCGGCTGCTGCTCGCGGACGCCCGACGGCGCGGGGTGCCGGTGCTGCCGCTCGATGTGAACCGGTCGGCGGTCGCCCATCGAATCGAACTGGTGTCTGATGAAGGGGAGCGGAAAGAGGTGTGGGGGCTGCGTCTCGCACTCTCGGACGTCCACGGCATCAGCGAGGCGGAGGCCGCCCGGATCGAGGAGGGTCAGCCCTACACCTCGCTGCTGGACTTCTGGCAGCGCGCCCGTCCGGGCCGCCCGGTCGCCGAACGCCTCGCGCAGGTCGGCGCGTTGGACGCCTTCGGCGCCAACCGCCGCGACCTGCTGCTGCACCTCTCCGAGCTCCACCGCGCCCACCGGAGCTCCGGCTCCGGCGCCCGGGGAGCCCAGCTCCCGCTGGGGGACGGGCACCGCACGGGCTCCGTCGGACTGCCCGACCTCAACGAGGCGGAGCGGCTGAGCGCCGAGCTCGGGGTGCTGAGCATGGACGTCTCCCGCCATCTGATGGGGGACCACCACGCTTTCCTGGAGGAGCTGGGCGTGGTCTCCGCCAAGCGGCTGCGCGAGGCCCGGCACGGCGAGACCGTGCTGGTCGCCGGGGCCAAGGTGGCCACCCAGACGCCCCCGATCCGCTCCGGCCGCCGGGTCATCTTCACCACCCTGGACGACGGCAGCGGCCTGGCCGACCTGGCGTTCTTCGAGGACAGTCAAGCCGCCTGCTCGCACACCGTCTTCCACTCCTGGCTGCTGCTGGTGCGCGGAGTGGTGCAGCGGCGCGGCGCGCGCAGCCTGAGCGTGGTGGGCGCGGCCGCCTGGAACCTCGCCGAACTGGCCGAACTGCGCCGCACCGGAGGGCTCGACGCGGTGGCGGCCCGGCTGGCGGAGGGGACACCGGAGAAGGGCGACGAGGAGAAGGAGCCGGGGCCCGGACGTCGTATACGGATGGAGACCGGTTTTGAGATGAACCCCTGGGCCGACCTTCAGCCACCCGGCGAAGGGGCACCCACCGGAAGGAAGTTGTGGCACCACTCACCGGGGAGCGCGGGATGACGGAAGACCCGGCAATCCTGTACCTGCGGTTCCGCAGGACCGGCGGCGGGCCCCCCGACAGCGCCGGCTACACCGGGCTGCTCGCCCTGCTCGACGCGTTCACCCCGGTCGTCGAGGCCGCACCGCCCGACGGGGCGCTCGCCGACGTGGGCGGCGCGCTGCGCTACTTCGGGCGCGACGCGCGGGGCCTGGCCTCGGTGATCCGGGTCCGGGCGCTCGCCCTGCACGGCGTGGACTGCGCGATCGGGGCGGGGAGCAACCCCATGCTGGCCCGGATGGCGGCCCGCCGGGCCGCGCCCGGGACCACCTTCGTGGTGGACCGGGGCGAGGAGGCCGCGTTCCTCGCGCCGCTCCCGGCCGCCGCCCTGGACGGGGTCGGGACCGCCACGGCCCGCACCCTGTGCGGATACGGGCTCGACTCCGTCGGCCGGATCGCCGCCGCCCCCCTGGCCACGCTCCAGCGCGTCACCGGCGTACGCACCGGGCGCGAGGTGTGGGAGCGGGCGCGGGGCATCGACCGTACGCGGGTGGTCCCGAACGCGGCCGCCCGCTCGATCGCCGCCGAACGCTCCTTCCCGCGCGACGAACTGGCCCCCGAGCAGCACCGCCGCGCCCTCCTCTCGCTCACCGAGGATTTGGGGGCGCGGCTGCGGGGCGAGGGGCAGGTGTGCCGGTCGCTGGCGGTCTCGGTGCGGTACGCGGACCGGACCGGCTACGCGACGCTGACCCGGAGCCGGACGCTGGGGGAGCCCACCGCGCACTCGGCGGCGCTCACCGCGCTCGCCTACCGGATCCACGAGTCCTTCGGGCTCCAGCGGGCCCGGGTGCGGGGGATCGCGCTGCGCGCGGAGGGTCTGGCCGACGCCGAGCGGGCCTCCCGCCAGCTCACCTTCGACCCGGCGGACGAGCGGTCGCGCCGGATCGAGGAGGTGGCGGACCGGCTGCGGGAGAGGTTCGGGCCGGGGGCAGTGAAGCCGGCGGGACTCGCGGCCTGATCATGTGGCCGATGCCGCCGCGCGATCACCTGGCCGAGCCGCTGAGCGATCACCTGGCCGATGCCGCTACGCGATCACGTGGTCGACGCCGCTAAGCGATCACCCAGCCGAGCCGCTGAGCGATCACGCGGTCGACGCCGCTGCGCGATCCACGGTGAGGCCGCGCCACTTTTTACCGACGCGTAACTTCCCTCCCGACCTTACCCGTGCGTAATTTGGCATGAGCACCGAAAGCTTGTGGTCCGGGCCACAGGGCGCACCGTCATCGCACCCCCCTTGAGCCGCAAGGAGACCACTCGATGCTGCCCTGGTTCCGTGCTGCGCGCGTTCCCCGCACGCGCAGCGTCTTCGCCGCCCTGCTCCTGGCCCTCACCCTCCTCGTCGCCCCCACGGCGACGGCGACGGCGGCTGCCCCCAGCGCCGCGGCGGCCACCTCCCGTGGCTGGAACGACTACTCCTGCAAGCCCTCCGCTGCCCACCCCCGCCCGGTCGTCCTGGTCCACGGAACCTTCGGGAACTCGATCGACAACTGGCTGGTCCTCGCCCCCTACCTGGTCAACCGGGGCTACTGCGTCTTCTCCCTCGACTACGGCCAGCTCCCCGGCGTGCCGTTCTTCCACGGCCTCGGCCCCATCGACAAGTCCGCCGAACAGCTCGACGTGTTCGTCGACAAGGTGCTCGTCTCCACCGGAGCGCCGAAGGCCGACCTCGTCGGCCACTCCCAGGGCGGCATGATGCCGAACTACTACCTCAAGTTCCTGGGCGGCGGCCCCAAGGTCAACGCCCTCGTCGGCCTCGCCCCGGACAACCACGGCACCACGCTGCTCGGTCTCACCAAGTTGCTGCCGTACTTCCCCGGCGTCGAGAAGTTCATCAGCGACAAGACCCCCGGCCTCGCCGACCAGGTCGCCGGCTCCCCCTTCATCAACGAGCTCACCGCGGGCGGCGACACCGTCCCCGGTGTCCGCTACACCGTGATCGCCACCAAGTACGACCAGGTGGTGACCCCGTACCGCACGCAGTACCTGGACGGACCGAACGTACGCAACGTCCTGCTCCAGGACCTGTGCCCGCTGGACCTGTCCGAGCACGTGGCGATCGGGACCGTCGACCGGATCGCGTTCCATGAGGTGGCGAACGCCCTGGACCCGGCGCGTGCCACCCCGACCACCTGCTCCTCGGTGATCGGCTGACGTACGACGCAGGTCGGGCCGAGGCCGCTGTCCGGTGGGGCGGACAGCGACCTCGGCCCGTGTTCATGGCCGGCGCGTGGGTCAGCGGCTGTGGCGACCGCTGGAGGCGACGGCCCGGCGCCGCTGCGAGGAGAACAGCACGGCCGCACCGACGGCGAGCACGGCGGCCCCGCCCACGGCGAGGTACGTGCTGCTGCTCGACCCCCCGGTCTTGGCGAGCACATCCTCCTGACCGGCCGCGTTGGCCTGCGGCGCGTTGCCGGCGTCGGCCTCGGCGGCTTCGGCGGCCGGGGCGGTGGGAACGGCGGTGTCGACCTTCGCGCCGGTGTTCGCGTCGTCGTCGCCGTGCCCGTTGTGCTCGACGGAGGACTTGTCGGCGCCCTCGGTGATCGCGTCCTCGGAGGGAGCGGAAGGGGCCGGCGCGGGAGCACCTTCGCCGGTCTCCGGCGCCTCACCCGAGGGCTTCTCCTCCTCCTGTGCGTCGCCGCCGCCCGCGCCGCCCGTACCGGCCGACCCGCCACCGAAGACCACGTCGGAGCAGGCGTAGAAGGCCTCGGGGGAGTCGGAGCGCTGCCACACCGTGTAGATCAGCTGCCGCCCCGCCCGGTCCGGGATGGTCCCGTCGAAGACATACGAACCGTCCACCAGCACCGGGTCGGTGGCCTCGGCGAAGGGCTTCGCCTCCAGGTCCGACCAGGCCAGCGGCTTCGTCGGATCGTAGCCGGGCTTGGTCAGGTACAGCTCGAAGGACCCCTTGTGCGGGGCCGTGCCCCGGAACTTGAAGGTGTGCTTGCCCGCCTTCACGGGGGAGGCCGGCCAGTCGGCGCGCGGCAGGTCGAGCCCCTGGAACTTGTCGTTGGCCGCGCTGCACAGCTTGCCGTCCGGGATCAACTCACGGTGCTTGCCCGCCGCGTTGGCGATGTTCACCCCGTTCCAGTCGTACAGCGCCTGCGTACCGCCCGCCGCGACCGCCGCCTTGCACGCCGCCGACACCGGGCTCTCCGGCCCCTCCGCGAAGCACGCGGACACCCGGCTCACCGGGTCGGTGAGCGAACCGTGGGCGAGCGCCGGAGTGGCGGCGAATCCGGCCAGCGCGAGGGGTGCGAAGCCGAGAGCGACGATCCCGGCGGCCTTGCGACGAGCGGTCATGGAGGGTTCTCCTTCACAGCGGCACAACAGTGGGGCGCCGGGACCGAATCCGCCCCGGCGATCAGCAAGCTATCCGCTCGGAAAGGTGAAAAGGCCTGCTGGGACTGGGTGGAGGCGATCCTTATGGCCGCTTTAAGGAGGGGCTAAGAGGGGGCTCAGGTGAGAGGCCGCAGCGGAGGCTCCCGTATCACCGGTCCGATGGGGCGGAAGTGGCCCCGCGCCGCGACTCCTTGTGGGAAGGTCGGCGCGTGATACGTCTGGCGGACCCGCTCCGCTTCCTCTGCATGCTCGTCGCCTGGGTTGCCGCCCCTGGGCGCTCGCCCCGCACTCCGTGCTCCTCGCCGTGGTGTCGGTGGTCCTGCTGCTCGCCCTGCTGACCGTCTTCGTCACCCCGGGCGACAACGGGATGGCGAGGGAGCACATCCTCGTGCCCGTCCCGGGCGTCGTGACCGTCGGAGTGATGCTGCTCCACCTGGCCGTGGCCGTTGTCTCCTCCTGGGTGGCCTGGCCGACGTGGGGGGCCGTTGCCGTGGCGGTGCTGGCCGCGGCCGGCCTCATCGCCGAGCAGCCCCGCTGGCGGCGCCTGCTCGCCGTACGGAGTTGACGCGGCGCGATCTTCGGCCGGTCGCCCGGTTGTCCTGGCGCCGTGGTCGCGGTGCCTCACCCGACCCACCGGTAGCGCCGCTCCGGCCGCCCCGTCCCCCCGTAGCGCAGCGTCACCTCGGCGCGGCCGGTGCCCACGAAGTACTCCAGGTAGCGGCGCGTGCTCACCCGGGACAGCGCGCCCGCCTCGGCGCACTCCGAGGCGGACAGGCCCTCGGGGCGGGCGCGCAGGGTGCGTTCCACCAGGTCCGCCGTGGGCGCGGCCAGACCCTTGGGGAGCTCGCGGGAGCCGGGCGGGCGGGTGCCGAAGATCTGGTCCACGTCCTCCTGGCGCGCCTCGCCCAGTTCGTCCAGGCGGATGCGGAGCGCGACGACATGGCGCAGCTGCTCCTGGAGGGCGGGCCGGCTGAACGGCTTGATGAGGTAGTGCAGGGCCCCTGCCCGCAGCGCTGCCCGGATCACTCCGGCGTCCCTCGCCGCCGTGATGAACAGGGCGTCCGTGCTGGGGCGTGAGGTGTCCTGTTCCTCCGCCGTGCGCAGGGCGCGCAGCACGTCGATCCCGTCCATGTCGGGCAGGTAGATGTCGAGCAGCACCAGGTCGGGGCGCAGCCGCTCGGCCGCCCGCAACGCGTCGGCGCCGTTGTGGGCCACCCCGACGACCGTGAAGCCGTCCATGGCGGACACATAGCGGCTGTGCAGCTTGGCGACCATGAAGTCGTCGTCCACCACCAGCACGGTTGTCACGCCGACACGCTAAGCCGCGACCACAACGACCACAACGTCCGTTGATTCCGGAAGGGAGACAGGTTGTTAACGCGCGGGCAACATGTGGGCCACTTCACAGCGAAAGGCGGAACCCGTGCGACTACGCACTCCCCTCGCCCTGCTCGGAGCCGCGCTGCTGGTGCTGGTGGGGCCACCCCTGCTCGCCACGGGCGACGGCTCCGACACCGGCACCCAGATTCCCGGGCTCCGCTTCATGGTCCCGAACACCCCCGGCGGCGGCTACGACATCACCGCCCGCACCTTGGCCAAGGACGCCGAGGACGCCGGACTCACCCACAACATCGAGGTGTTCAACCTGCCCGGCGCCGGCGGCACGGTCGGCCTCACCCGGCTCGTCGGCGAACACGGCAACGGAAAGCTCGCCCTCTCCATGGGGCTCGGTGTCGTCGGCGCCGTCCACACCAACAAGTCCCCGAGCACCCTCGCCGACACCACCCCGATCGCCCGGCTCACCGAGGAGCCGGACATCGTCGTCGTCGCCAAGAACTCCCCGTACCGCACCATCGGTGACCTGCTCACCGCCTGGAAGAAGAACCCGGCCGCCGTGCCGGTCGGTGGTGGATCGTCGCCCGGCGGGCCCGACCACCTCGCCCCCATGCTCATGGCGCAGGCCGCCGGGATCGCGCCGAAGGCGGTCAACTACGTCCCGTTCGACGGCGGCGGCGAGCTGCTGGCCTCCGTCCTCGGCAACAAGGTCGGCTTCGGCGTCTCCGGCCTCGGCGAGTACCGCGACCAGATCGAGGCCGGCGAACTGCGGCTGCTCGCCGTCACCGGCCCGAAGCGCGTGCCCGGCATGGACGCGCCCACCTTGCGCGAGGCCGGTCTCGACACCGAGTTCACCAACTGGCGCGGCGTCGTCGCGCCCCCCGGTCTCTCGGACGCCGAACGCACCAAGCTCACCGGCCTGATCCGGAAGCTGCACGGATCGAAGGAGTGGCAGGAGTCGATGAAGAAGAACGGCTGGGACGACGCCTTCCTCGCCGGTGAACCCTTCGGGGACTTCCTCGACGAGCAGGACCGCCGTGTCGCCACCGTCCTGAAGGAGCTGGGATTGTGACCACCGAATCCGAAGTTCCCACCGGTGAGTCCGCCGAGAAGCGGGACAACACCCCCCGCTCCTGGCTGCGCGACCACTCCGAACTCGGCGTCTGCGTACTGCTCCTGGCCATCGGCACCCTCGTTCTCACCGACGCCCTCACCATGAGCGTCGGCATCGCCCAGCGCGGCCCGGTCGGCCCCCGTACCGTCCCCCTCGTCGTCGGTTCGGCGCTCCTCCTGGTCGCCGTCCTCCTCGCCGTCGACGTCCTGCGCGGCGGCCGGGGCGAGGCCGAGGGCGGCGAGGACGTCGACCTCGACGAACCCGCCGACTGGCGCACCGTCCTCCTGCTGAGCGGCGTCTTCCTCGCCGCCGCCGTCCTGATCGGCCCGCTCGGTTTCCCGATCGCCGGGGCGCTGCTCTTCTGGGGCTCCGCGTACGCGCTCGGCAGCCGCCACCACGACCGCGATCCGCTGATCGCCGCCGTGCTCGCGCTCGCCACCTATGTCGTCTTCGACAACCTGCTCGGTGTCCCGCTTCCGGGCGGCCCGCTGATGGGGGTGATCTGACCGATGGACTCCCTCAACTCCCTCCTCGACGGCTTCGGTACAGCGCTCACGCCGGCCAACCTGCTCTGGGCCGCCCTCGGTGTGCTGCTCGGCACCGCGATCGGTGTGCTGCCCGGCATCGGACCCGCCATGGCCGTGGCCCTGCTGCTCCCGGTGACGTACGGACTCGACCCGACCGGCGCCTTCATCATGTTCGCCGGGATCTACTACGGTGCGATGTTCGGCGGCTCCACCACCTCGATCCTCCTCAACACCCCCGGTGAGAGCGCAGCCGTGGTCGCCGCGATCGAGGGCAACCCGATGGCGAAGGCCGGACGCGGGGCCCAGGCGCTGGCCGCCGCCGCGATCGGCCACTTCGCGGGCGGCATGATCGGCACGATCCTGCTCGTCGTCCTCGCCCCGACGGTCGCCGCCCTGGCCATCGGCATCGGCGCCCCCGACTACTTCGCCATCATGGTGCTGGCCTTCATCGCCGTCACCTCCGTCCTCGGCGCCTCCCGCATCCGCGGCCTCGCCTCCCTGCTCATCGGCCTCACCATCGGTCTGGTCGGCCTTGACCGGATGACGGGTCAGCAGCGCCTCACCTTCGGCTCGCTGCACCTGGCCGACGGAGTCGACGTGGTGATCGTCGCGGTCGGCCTCTTCGCCATCGGCGAGGCCCTCTGGGTCGCCGCGCACCTGCGCCGCACCACCGGCGAGGCGATCCCCGTCGGCCGCCCCTGGCTCGGCCGGGACGACCTGCGCCGCACCTGGAAGCCGTGGCTGCGCGGTCCGCTGATCGGTTTCCCGTTCGGGGCGATACCCGCGGGCGGCGCGGAGATCCCCACCTTCCTCAGCTACGTCACCGAGAAGCGGTTCTCCAAGCACCGCGCCCAGTTCGGCAAGGGAGCCATCGAAGGCGTCGCCGGACCGGAGTCGGCGGCCTCCGCCTCTGCCGCCGGAACCCTCGTCTCGATGCTCACCCTGGGCCTGCCCACCACCGCGGTCGCCGCCGTGATGCTGGCCGCCTTCCAGCAGTACGGGATCCAGCCCGGGCCCCTGCTGTTCGAACGCGAACCCGAGCTGGTCTGGGGCCTCATCGCCTCGCTCTTCGTCGGCATGGTGCTGCTGCTCACCCTCAACCTGCCGCTCGCGCCCGTCTGGGCGAAGCTCCTGCGGATCCCGCGCCCCTATCTGTACGCGGGCATCCTCTTCTTCGCCGCCGTCGGTGCGTACGCGGTCGGGGGCGAGTCCCTGGACCTGGTGATCCTTCTGATCATCGGCCTGATCGGGCTCGGGATGCGGCGTTACGGACTGCCGGTGCTCCCCGCGGTCATCGGCGTGATCCTCGGGCCGGCCGCCGAACAGCAGTTGCGGCGCGCGCTCCAGATCAGTGACGGCAGCGTGACCGGGCTGGTCAACACCCCGTTCTCCGTCACGGTCCACGCGATCGTGGCGCTGATCGTGGCGTGGCCGCTGGTGCGCCGGCTGGTCGTCGTACGACGGGGAGGAGGCCGGGCGGAGAGCGAAGAATCCGCCGGTGTCAGCGGCGGCTGAGAACATCGACGCATGACGACCATCGACTGGGACGCGGCGGCCGGATCCTTCGACGAGGAGCCCGACCACGGGCTCCTCGACCCCGTTGTGCGCGACGCGTGGGCCGGGCGGCTGGAGAGCTGGCTGCCCGGCATCCGCAGCGACGTGCTGGATCTGGGGTGCGGTACGGGGAGCCTCGCGCTCCTCACCGCCGGCCAGGGCCACCGGGTCACCGCCGTCGACCGGTCGCCCCGGATGGCCGAGCGGGCCCGCGCCAAGCTCGCCGGCACCGGCGCCGAGGTCCTGGTCGGGGACGCGGCCCGGCCGCCGGTGGGGGAGCGGGCGTTCGACGTGATCATGGCCCGGCACGTCGTCTGGCTGCTGCCCGACCCGGCGGCCGTCCTGGCCCACTGGTTCGGCCTGCTGAAGCCGGGCGGCCGGCTCGTGCTGATCGAGGGGGTGCGGGGCGGTGTCGGGCTCTCCGCCGCCCGGATCACCGCTCTGCTCGCCCCGCACACCGAGCGCGTGCACCACGAGGACCTGGCCGCCGACCCGCGGCTGTGGGGCAAGCAGGTCGACGACGAGCGGTATGCCCTGGTGGCCCGCGCCGAGCCGCCCCACCGGCACACCGAGGTCGTCGACGTCCACCTGATCCTGCGCCGCGGCCCGGACGTCCTGCTCGCCCGCCGCGCCGGCACGGGGTATGCGGACGGCCTGCTGAACATGCCCTCCGGCCACGCGGAGGACGGTGAGGACGTCCGCGAGGCGATGATCCGGGAGGCCGCCGAGGAGATCGGCGTCAGGCTGGATGCCGACGCGCTGCGGGTCGCCCTCGTCATGCAGCACCGAGGCCCCGGCGGCGGGGCGCGCATGGGCTGGTTCTTCGTCGCGGAGTACGACGCGGAGCACCCGCCGCACAACGCGGAGCCGCGGAAGTGCTCCGAGCTGGACTGGTTCCCGCTGGACGCCCTCCCGGACGACATGGTCGCGTACTGCCGTGCGGGCCTGGACGGTTATCGGGCGGGCGAGCACTTCATGCTCCACTGGCATGAGGACGGCGACCCGATCGCCCACCGGCCGGACGGCCCCCGCCGGGCCGTGGGACTGCCGTCCGCCGCCGAGCGGACCGGCCGGGTGCACCACATCGAGTTGTGGGTGCCGGATCTCGCGGGTGCGGAGCGGCGCTGGGGCTGGCTCCTGGAGCGGCTCGGCCACCGCCCGTACCAGCGCTGGGCGGACGGCCGCAGCTGGCGGCGCGGCGAGAGTTACGTGGTCATCGAGCAGTCGCCCGACCTCTCCGCCGACCACCACGACCGCCGCCGTCCGGGCCTCGACCACCTGGCCTTCCACGTCGCGGACCGGGCCACGCTGGACTCCCTCACGGCCGAGGCTCCCGCCCACGGGTGGCGCTTGCTCCACCCCGACCGCCATCCGCACGCGGGCGGTGAAGGGCACCGCGCCGCCCATCTGGAGGACGAGGCGGGATACGAGGTGGAGCTGGTGGCGGAGTCGCGTCCGTGCCCCTGAAGCGGCTTTCGCGCCCCGCCCCTGAGGCCCCCTCCCGCGTGGAGGCAGGCCGGCCCGTCAGTCCACCCGGCTCGTCAGTCCACCAGGCCCGTCAGCCCCTCCGCCCGGGCCAGCCGCTCCAGCTCGTCCAGGGCGCGGGCCGCCGACCTCGCCGCCGCGGGGTCACGTCCGGCCAGGCCGCTCACCTCGAACTCGTCCTCGTCGAGCCGCAGTACGCGGGAGCCGTCCGCCGACACCCACAGGTCCAGGTCCAGGTCCTCGACCGCCAGCACCCCGTCGGCCAGGACCGCGGGCCGGGTGATGTCGCAGTACCAGCCCTTCAGTTCGCCGCCACCGGTGCGGACCTCCTTCACCGCGTACCACCGGTTCCGCCAGTAGTGCTCGGTGAAGACATCGCCCGGCTCGAACCGGACGAACCCGAAGTCCCGCACCCCGGGCGCGGCCCAGGGGGCCCGGACGGTGACCCGGGTGCCGTCGTCGCGGACCAGCTCCGCCGGGTACCTGATCTTGGTGCGGCCCGCCTTGGTCAGGGCGACGACCAGACCCCTGTAGCGGGGCGCGCGCGGCTCAGCCGAGGGTGCGGGCATGGCGGACCTCCGTGGCGCAGATCGTGTAGCCGAACCCCTTGTTGACGGCCAGCATCGGGCCGTTGCCGGTGTCGTTGGAGGTGTAGGCGTCCGTGTACCCGGCCGCCCGCGCCCGGTGCAGCGAGTCGTTCTTCGCCAGCTTCGCCAGACCCCGCCCCCGGAACGCCCGCAGGGTGCCGGTCATATTGCTGGAGTACGTCCGGACCCCGTCGGTGCCCGCCGCGCTGAACGCCGCCACCTGACCGTCCACCAGCACCACCGTGGTCAGCCCGGCGTCGAAGGACGGGTGGCGCCAGATGTTCGTCAGCCAGTCCTCGTAGTCGTCCAGCTCGGTGGGGATGTCGCTCGGCTCGTCCAGGGTCACCGCGGCGTCCGCGTCGAAGAGCGGCCGGGGGTCGTCGGCGAAGTCGGCCCCCGACCGCAGCTCGACGCCCGCCGGGACCTCCTGGCGCGGCGGCAGGGACGTGCCCGCCAGGTCCAGACGCTGGAAGTGGGCGGAGCGGCCCGGACGGTAGCCCCGGCCGTGGGCGAACTCCAGGCTCTCCGGCGTGTCCAGCACCCAGGCGTGGACGACCGTGGCCCCCGCCTGCGCCAGATGCTCCTCCGCCGTGCTCAGCAGCAACGAGCCCGCCCCGAGACCGGTGTGGCCGGGGAGGACGTGCGGGGTGCAGTAGCCCTGCCCCGGCTCCGTGCTGTCGTGGGCGACGCCGGCCTGCGCGGTCCCGATGATCTCGCCGTCCCGCTCGGCCACCAGCAGCCGGTAGTGCCGGTCCGGGTGGGCGTGGGCCAGGTCGTGGGTGACCTGCTCGGGGGTGGCCACCATGTAGGGGACCACCGTCCGCCGGACGCGGTTCCACGCCTGGGCGTCGGACGGCCGGAAATCGCGCACAATCACTGTCATGCCGCGGAGGTTACGCGCGGCCCTGCCGCGATCGCCTCCTCTTTTTCCGCCCGTGGGGGACAATCGGCCCGTGACTGAGAAGATCGTCCTGGACCCGGACTCCGGCATCGCCCCGTACGAGCAACTGCGCACCCAGCTCTCCGAACTGGCCCGCTCCGGCGCGCTCCCGGTCGGCCACCGGCTTCCGACCGTACGCGGCTTCGCCGAGGAGCTGGGCCTCGCGGCCAACACCGTGGCCAAGGCGTACCGCGCGCTGGAGGCCGACGGCGTGATCGAGACCCGGGGGCGCAACGGGACCTTCGTCGCGGCCGCCGGGGGAGCGGCCGAGCAGAAGGCGGCCGCCGCCGCGCAGAGCTATGCGGAGGCCGCCCAGCGGCTCGGGCTGCCCCGCGACCGGGCGCTGTCGCTCGCCCAGGACGCGGTCCGGGCCGCGTATGCGCGCTGACGGGACGGGACGGGTCTAAACCGGCCACCCACCACCCGCCCCCGCCGATACCCAAGCCCTCGGCTCCACGCGCACACCGGCTACAAATACAGCCCCGCGTCCGCCCCCGCGTCCTGCTTCGGCACCGACGCGGGGCCGATGCCCCGGCGCAGCGCGTACAGCTCCGCGAGCGAGCTGCCCTCCCGGCTCACGCCCTCCTCCGTGCCCAGCCAGGCCACCGACTCCCGCCGGGTCAGCGGGCCCACCTCGATCCGGGCCAGGCAGCGTCCCGGCCGGACGACCGCCGGATGCAGCCGCTCCAGGTCCTCGTTGGTGGTGACCCCCACCAGCACGTTCCGGCCCTGGCCGAGCAGACCGTCCGTCAGGTTCAGCAGCCGGGACAGGGCCTGGCCCGCGGTGTGCTTGGCCTCGCCCCGGATCAGCTCGTCGCAGTCCTCCAGCAGCAGCAGCCGCCACCGGCCCTTCGCCGTGCCGTCGTCCTCGCCGATCGCGATGTCCATCAGATAGCCGACGTCGTTGAAGAGCCGCTCCGGGTCCAGCACGCAGTCGACCTGGCACCAGTCGCGCCAGGAGCGGGCCAGGGTGCGCAGCGCGGACGTCTTGCCGGTGCCGGGCGGCCCGTGCAGCAGGAGCAGCCGGCCGGCGATGTCGTCCGGGGTCACCTTCATCAGCCGGTCCATGGCACCGGCCACCGGGGCGGTGTAGTTGGGGCGGACCTCGTCCCAGCTGCCGGCGGCGATCCGCCGCGTGGTGCGGTACGGGCCGCGGCGCGGGGAGACGTACCAGAAGCCCATGGTCACGTTGTCGGGCTGCGGCTCCGGTTCGTCCCTCGCGCCGTCGGTCGCCTGCCCGAGGACCTTCTCCGCCAGTTCGGCGCTGGTCGCGGTGACCGTGACGTCCGCGCCCCGGTTCCACCGGGAGATCAGCAGCGTCCAGCCGTCGCCCTCGGCCAGTGTGGCACTGCGGTCGTCGTCACGAGTGGCCCGCAGCACGGAGGAGTGCGGGGGCAGCAGGGTCGCCCCGGCTCTGACCCGGTCGAGGGAGGAGCTGTGGGAGTACGGCTGCTCGCCCGTCGCGAAACGGCCGAGGAAGAGCGCGTCGACGACGTCCGAGGGGGAATCGCTGTCGTCGACGGTGAGCCGGATCGGCAGAGCGGACTCGGGGTTGGCAGACATGGCGCCCATGATCCGGCACGGGACCACCCCGCGCACCAGGTTTCGTCGGCCCGGCCGACGTACGGCGGTCCGGCCGCGCCGACACCGTACGTGCTCCAGGTGACGCGACGACACCGGCTGGTCAAGGCACGCGCGTTGAACTCCAGGGGGCGGGCGGAAGCACTCGCCACTTATTTTTGGCATGAACACTTCCAGGCGGCCGAGTGCGCTGCTACTACGGAGTAGGCAGATACCCCCTGCTCCTGGAGGTCCCATGAACATGTCCAGACTCGTGGCGTTCTCGTCCTCGCTCCTGCTCGGTGCCGCCCTCGCCCTGACCGGTGCGGGGATCGCGAACGCCGACGCCTCCGTCGAGGCCGTCGACTACGTCGCCCTCGGCGACTCGTACTCCTCCGGCGTCGGAGCCGGCAGCTACGACGGCTCCAGCTGCAAGCGCAGCAGCCGCGCCTACCCCGCCCTCTGGGCCGCCGCCAACTCCCCCGCCTCGTTCCACTTCGCCGCCTGCTCCGGCGCCCGGACCAACGACGTCACGGCCGGTCAGCTCGGACAGGTGAACGCCTCCACCGACCTCGTCTCGATCTCCATCGGCGGCAACGACGCGGGCTTCGCCGATGTCATGACGACCTGTGTCCTGCAGTCCGAGTCGACCTGCCTCAGCCGCATCGCCACCGCCCGCGCCTACGTCGACTCGACCCTGCCCGGCCGGCTCGACTCCGTGTACTCCGCCATCAAGGCCAAGGCCCCCGCCGCCCGGGTCGTCGTCCTCGGCTACCCCCGCTTCTACCAGCTCGGCGGCGGCTGTGTGGCCGGACTCAGCGAGAAGGAGCGCTCCGCCATCAACGGCGCCTCCGACCACCTGAACGCCGCCACCGCCAAGCGCGCCGCCGACCACGGTTACACCTTCGGTGACGTCAGGACGACCTTCACCGGACACGAGATCTGCTCAAGCAACTCCTGGTTGCACAGCGTGAACTGGCTCAGTATCGGTGAGTCCTACCACCCCACCGCCGCCGGACAGTCGGGCGGCTATCTGCCCGTCTTCAAGTCCGCCGCCTGACAGGCGAGTTACGCCGCAGCCCGTCCCCCTGTACGGGAGGTCCCGGCCGCCGGGACCTCCCGCACAGCCGGAAGACCCATCCGAACTGTCCGAACCCGACCCGGAATCGGGTGGATTCGGTAACTGGTCGTCAACCTCCGTATAGGTGTGCTGGTCCTGCGGGCGGGATACCCGTGTGTCACCGTGGGGCGATAGGGTTAACCTGCCCGGACCGGGTGCCCTCGTACGGGTGGGGAGTGACATGGAACAGATAACGGTGCGGAGCAGGCCGCGGGTGCCTGCCATCACATGCGGAAGCGGTGCGACCAGTACGCGCCTCGACCGCCATCTCGCGGTGCTCGGCGGCCCTGTGGTCCCGCGGCGCGAGTCGGCGGAAGCGACGCTGCTGATGCGCGAGCTGACCTCACGTGATGCCGCGCACACCCGCCGGAGCAGGAGCGCCCGCGTGTCGCTCTTCGCCCCGCTGCGGCGACTGCGGCGCTCGCTCTTCGGCAGCCGCCACTGAGGCACCACTGAGGCAGCCGCCACCGACCGAGTCACATCGACCAGCACGGGCCGGCCCACCGCTCGGGGCGGCTCAGGCGATCACCCCGTCCCGGCGCAGCACCGCTGTCTGCTCGTCCGTCATCCCCAGGGCTCGCAGCAGCACATCGGTGTGCTCACCCAGCGCCGGTACGGCACCCATCCGGGGCTCCGGGCCGCCCGGCAGCGTGATCGGCGGCAGCAGCGCCCGCAACGGCCCGGCCGGTGACTCCACTTCCCGCCACCGGTCCCGCGCCGCGAGCTGCGGGTGCGCCGCCACGTCGGCCACCGTGTTCAGCCGGGCGCACGCGATTCCTGCCGCGTCGAGCGCGTCCAGCGCCTCCTGGCCCGTCAGCCGCGCCAGCGCTCGTCCCACCACCTCGTCGGTCCGCCGCCGGTTGGCGGTGCGCGCGGTGTTCGTCACGAAGTCCGGGTCACCGGCCAACTCGGGTCGCCCGAGCACCTGTTCGGCGAGCCGCCGCCACTCCCGGTCGTTCTGCACGGAGAGCAGCACCTGTTCGCCGTCGGCCGTGCCGTAGGCGTCGTACGGCGCGATCACCGAGTGCGCGAGCCCTGTGCGCGGCGAGGGAGGGGCCCCGTGCATCCCCTGGTGCAGCGGGTGCCCCATCCACTCGGCCAGCGCGTCCAGCATGGAGACCTCCACCGGCCCGCCCCGCCCGGTCGTCCCCCGCCGCAGCAGCGCTGCCAGCACCCCGGAGAAGGCGTACATGGCCGCCGCTACGTCCGCCGCCGGAATGCCCGCCTTCACCGGCTGCTCAGCCGTCCCGGTGACGGAGACCAGGCCCGCCTCGCACTGCACGAGCATGTCGTAGGCTCGCTTGTGCGCGTACGGTCCGCTCTCCCCGTAACCGGAGATGTCCACGGCCACCAGCCGCGGGTGCGCCGCGCAGAGCGTGGCGGCGTCCAGCCCGAGCCGGGCCGCCGCACCCTGGGCCAGGTTCTGCACGAACACATCGGCCCCGGCGACGAGTTCACGCACCACGGCCAGCCCGCGTGGGTCCTTCAGGTCGACCGCCAGGGACTCCTTGCCCCGGTTGCACCAGACGAAGTGCGAGGCGAGACCGCGGGCCGCCGTGTCGTACCCGCGCGCGAAGTCGCCGCCGTCCGGGCGCTCCACCTTGATGACCCGGGCCCCGAGGTCGGCGAGCTGACGGGTGGCGAAGGGGGCGGCGACCGCCTGCTCGACGGCCACCACGGTGATGCCGTCGAGGGGGAGTGGCTGAGTACTCATGGCCCGTGCTTACCCTGCCGACCGGCCTCTTCGCCACCTCCGCCCCGCACGCCAGGACCCGCCGCCCCTCACAGCAGCGCGAACTGCCCCTCCGGCCCCTCCTCCTGGTGGCCGAGGACCGAGGCGGGCCGCCGTACGGAGGCCGGGACCGGCAGCACCCCCGCCGCCCGCAGTTCCTCGCGGGTGATCAGGGACGCCCGCTCCAGCCGGGCCCCCAGTGCCTCCTGCCGGGGCCGCAGCCCGTCCAGGAGGGCCAGTACGGAGATGAGCTCCAGCAGCTCCGAGGTCCACTCCCGGGTCCACCCGCGCGCGCCGACCGCTTCGAGCCCGTCCGCGTCCGCGCCCTCGGGCACCGCGCCCACCGCTGCCGCCGCCCGGCGCCCGCACCAGAGCTCCAGCACCCGTACCCCGCTCACCGTGAACGCCCAGGCCCCCGCCGGCACCGGCGAGATCCGGCCGCCGCCGATGACCAAGGCCTCGGCCTCCGCGTCGTACCCGATCCCGCTCGGCCGGGCCGGGAGCGCCGCCCGCACATAGGGCCTGCGCCCGCCTGGCAGCCGGGGGCGTTCCCCGCCCCGGGCCCCGCGCAGCTGGACCCGCAGCAGCTCCCGGCCCAGCTCCACCCCGGCCGCCCACACCTCGGCGTCGGCGGGCAGCGGGACCCGGCAGCCGGACGGGGCGGGCCGGGCGGCGGCCAGGATCCAGGCCAGTACGGACTCGGGGTCGGCCGCCTCCGGTCCCAGCCGCGCACGCACCACGTCCAGCAGCCCCGGTGCCAGGTTGGGGTCGGTGGCGCCGGGCCGCCGGTACAGCGGCCTGATCCGGCCGGGCCGCCCGGCGGGGGAGTGCCCGTCGGGGAGCAGGTGGGTCACCGACAGGGCGGGCCCGGGAGCGGCCTGGGGCACGTAACCGTGTTCGACCGCGAACAGCTGCCGCTCGTCGCCGACCCGCCACAGCTCCGGGCGGGCCGCGTCGATCAGCCGGTGGTCCGGCAGCAGCCACTGCTCGTCGAACGGGCCGTGCAGGATCCGTACGGGGTCGGGGCAGCCGCCCGGTTCGCGGGCGAAGCGGCCGGTGCTGGTGGACCGACCGGGCAGCGCGGCGACCGGGGTCCGTGGCGTACGGGAGCGGCTCGGGCGGAACAGCCGGTCCTGCTCGGCACCCCCGGCGGCGGCCAGCTGCTCCCAGCGGGCCCGGAGCGCGGCGGGGTCGGGGCCGCTCACCCAGGAGCGGCCGGTTCTCAGCGGCCGCACCGACCACGGCATCAGCTCGTCCAGCGGTACGCACCCCGCGTCCTCGCCCGATCCGGCCGCCGCCGCCGTCCTGCGCGCTGCCACCGAGCCGTCCTCCCCAGTCCGCCGATCCCGTCCGGCCCTGCCCGCCGTGACCCGTTCGCATCGTAACGGCGGGGGCGTGCGCCCGGGGTGGGGGTCAGTGGGCCTCCACCGTCACGGAGAACGAGAACCGGTCGCCCCGGTAGCGGATGCGGGCCACATCCACGACGTGTCCCTCCTCGTCGTACGTCACGCCCGTGTAGTGCAGGATCGGGCTGAGCAGCGGGACCTGGAGGAGCTCGGCGGTGACCGGGTCGGCGAGCCGGGCCTCCACCGTGTCGGTGATCCGGGAGATCCTGACCCCGACGACATCGCGCAGCACCTTGGTCATCGGCCAGCGTTCGAGGTCGGACACGTCGATCCGGGCGGCGACGTCGGGGCGTACCGCGTTCTCCGCCCAGTTGGTCGGCTCGTCGCTCTCGCCGTCGCGGCGCAGCCGCCGGTAGCTGACCACCTCGCCGCAGTGCGGGAAGAACTCCGCGAGATCGCCCGGTACCGGCACCGTCCCGTGGCCGAGAACCGTCGTCGCCTCGCCGGACTGCTGGGCGACGATCGCGTCGACCGAGCCCAGCAGCCGGACCGGGGAGACCCGCCGGGCGCGCGGCTCGATGAACGTGCCGCGCCGCCGGTGCCTGCTGATCAGCCCCTCCGTCTCCAGCTCCTTGAGCGCCTGGCGCATCGTGAGCACGCTGACCCCGTAGTGCGCGGCGAGCTGCTCCTCGGTGGGCAGCCGGGGGGAGGCGTCCTGCGGGCGGCCGAGTATGGAGGCCCGCAGCGACTGGGAGACCTGGTACCAGAGGGGCAGCTTCCGGTTGAGGACGAGCGAGTCGGGGGCGAAGGCCTGCGGGTGCGGCCGGCCCACCGGGTTCACCCCGGCCCCCGTGTCCTCGCGCGTCCCCGCCCCGGTCGTCGTCTCATGGCTCTCTGTCACGTCGTCCCCGTCCCGTCCTCCGGGCTCCTCCGGCCGCCTGGCCCGTCTCTACGGCCGGAAGTTGCGGCTCAGACCCTGCCACACGTCGTCGTAGCCGCGCTGCAGGTGGTCGGCGCCGGCCGCCTGCGGGGTCGAGACGATGGGCCAGCGGGTCTCGAACATGAACGCCAGGCCGTCGTCGATCTTCTGCGGCTTCAGCTCCGCCGCGCTCGCCCGGTCGAAGGTCTCGCGGTCCGGTCCGTGGGCCGACATCATGTTGTGCAGCGAGCCGCCGCCGGGGACGAAGCCGCCGGCCTTCGCGTCGTAGGCGCCCTCGATCAGCCCCATGTACTCGCTCATCACGTTCCGGTGGAAGTACGGCGGCCGGAAGGTGTCCTCGCCGACCAGCCAGCGCGGGGCGAAGACGACGAAGTCGACCCCGGCCAGGCCGGGGGTGTCGGACGGTGAGGTCAGCACCGTGAAGATCGAGGGGTCGGGGTGGTCGTAGCTGATCGAGCCGATGACGTTGAACCGGCGCAGGTCGTAGACGTACGGGGTGTGGGTGCCGTACCAGGCGACGACGTCGAGCGGGGAGTGGTCGTACGTGGCGCTCCAGAGGTTCCCGCAGAACTTGTTGACCACCTCCACCGGCCGGTCGTCATCCTCGTACGCCGCGACGGGGGCCAGGAAGTCCCGGGCGTGCGCGAGCCCGTTGGCGCCGATCGGTCCGAGGTCCGGGAGCACGAACGGGCGGCCGTAGTTCTCGCAGACGTACCCGCGTGCGGTCTCCTCCAGCAGCTCCACCCTGAAGCGGACGCCGCGCGGGATCAGCGCGACCTGGCCCGGTTCGGCGCGCAGCAGTCCCAGTTCGGTGCGGAGCAGCAGGCCGCCGCGCTCCGGGACGATGAGCAGTTCACCGTCGGAGTCGCTGAACACCCGGTCGGTCATGGAGGAGTTGGCGTGATAGAGGTGCACCGCCATGCCGGTGCGCCGGGTGGCGTCACCGTTGCCGCCCAGGGTCCACAGCCCGCCGAGGAAGTCCGTGCCGGGCGCGGGGGCGGGGAGCGGGTTCCAGCGGAGCCGGTTGGGGTCCGGCACGCTCTCGGTGAAGGGCGCCGTGCGCAGGCCGCCGTTGTCGGTCCGGGTGAAGGCCGGGTGCGCGGCGGAGGGGCGGATGCGGTAGAGCCAGGAGCGGCGGTTGTCCGCGCGGGGCTCGGTGAAGGCGGAGCCGCTCAGCTGCTCCGCGTAGAGCCCGAGGGGGGCGCGCTGGGGTGAATTGCGACCGTGCGGCAGCGCCCCCGCAACCGCCTCCGAGCTGTGCTCGTTGCCGAAACCGGAGGAGTACGTCAGCGCCTCCGCCGTCTTCCTCGCCTGCTCGATGCCGCTCATCCCGCACTCCCGGTGCCCATGAAGCCCTTGGATCCGCCGGACAACGAATCCTATGGGACACCGTAGGAATAGGAGGCGGGCGCGTCAACGGCATGGATCGCGCCATTCGGGGGGTGTGCGGGCGCCCGGCCCGGGGTCCGGCGGGCGCCCGAGCACCCCGGGGGCCTGCCGGAGCGGCTCCAGGGAGCGCCCCGGGGGCCTGCCGGAGCGGCTCCAGGGAGCGCCCCGGGGGCCTGCCGGAGCGGCTTCAGGGAGCGCCCCGGGGGCCTGCCGGAGCGGCTTCAGGGAGCGCCCCGGGGGCCTGCCGGAGCGGCTCCAGGGAGGGTCACGGCATCATGGAGCCCGTGCCCCACCCGAACCCGAACCTCCGCCGCGCGCCCGTGCAGCAGCGCAGCGCCGACCGGCTCGCCCGGATACTCGACGCCTGCGCCGGACTGCTCGACGAGACCGGTTACGAGCAGCTCTCCACCCGTGACGTCGCCCTGCGCGCCGAGGTGCCCATCGGCTCCGTCTACCGCTTCTTCTCCAACAAGCGGGCCCTCGTCGACGCCCTCGCGCTGCGCAACCTCGACCTCTACGCCGAGCGCATCACCGCACGGCTCGACTCCCTGCCCGCCGACGACTGGCGCGGAGCCATCGACGTGGTGCTGGACGAGTACCTGGCGATGAAGCGGACCGTGCCCGGGTTCGCCCTGGTCGACTTCGGGCCGCCGCCGCCCGTCGAGGGCGCGGCGGACGACGCCAACCGGCGCCTCGCGGGCCGGCTCACCGAACTCCTCGCCGGACACCTCGGCCGCAGCCCCGGCCCGGAGCTGCCGCGGGCCATCCTGGTGAGCGTCGAGGCGGCGGACGCGCTCCTCCAGCTCGCCTTCCGTACGGACCCCGCGGGGGACCCGGCGATCGTCGCCGAGACCCGGACGCTGGTACGGGCGTACCTCGCGCAGATCCTGGACTGAGCGCGGCCGGCTGAAGGCGGCGGGGGCGGGCGGGTGCGGTGGTGATCGGCCTGCCCGCCGCCGAAGTGCCCGCCGCGGGCACCTCCCCACCGTGCGTACCGGTCGGTATGCTCGCCGTGCCGATCAGCGTCGCCACCGCCGCCCCGGGGAGGGCCCATGTCCCACGACTCCCGTACCGCACCGCGCATCTGCCCCCTCTGCGAAGCCACCTGCGGCCTCACCCTCACCATCGAGGGGACCACCGTCACCGGTGCGCGCGGCGACCGCGACGACATCTTCAGCCGGGGCTTCATCTGCCCCAAGGGGGCCTCCTTCGGGGGCCTGGACGCCGACCCGGACCGGTTGCGCGTCCCGCTCGTCCGGGGCGCGGACGGAGAGCTGCGGGAGGCGAGCTGGGACGAGGCGTACGACCGGATCGCCGCCCGGGTACCCGCCCTCGTCGAAGCCCACGGCCCGCAGGCCGTCGGTGTGGTGCTCGGCAACCCCAACGTCCACACCATGGCCGGTGCGCTCTACCCGCCGCTGCTGCTCGCCGCCCTGCGCACCCGGAACATCTTCACCGCGAGCACCCTGGACCAGATGCCCAAGCACGTCTCCAGCGGCCTGCTCTTCGGCGACGCGAACGCCATCCCCGTACCGGACCTCGACCGCACCGACCACCTTCTCCTGATCGGCGCCAACCCGCTGGAGTCCAACGGCAGCCTCTGCACCGCCCCCGACTTCCCCGGCCGGCTCAGGGCGCTGCGCCGGCGCGGTGGCACCCTCACCGTCATCGATCCGCGCCGCACCCGTACCGCCCGCCTCGCCGACCGGCACGTGGCGATCCGGCCGGGAGCCGACGCCCTGCTGCTCGCCGCGATGGCCCACGTCCTGCTCCAGGAGAAGCTCGCCGACCCCGGACCGCTCACCGGGCACCTGGAGGGCACGGACGAACTCGCCGCCGCCCTGGCCGACTTCACCCCGGGCGCGGTGGCCGCCGCCTGCGATGTGGACGCGGCCACCATCACCGCCCTCGCCCGGGAGCTGGCCGCCGCCCCCACCGCCGCCGTCTACGGGCGGATCGGCAGCTGCACCGTCGAGCACGGGACCCTCGCCAGCTGGCTCGTGGACGTCCTCAACATCCTCACCGGCAATCTCGACCGCCCCGGCGGCGCCCTCTTCCCGCTCTCCGCCACCGCGCGCGCCCCGCGCGAAGCCATCCCGGGTGAGGGCTTCGCGCCCGGCAAGGGATTCACCCTCGGCCGCTGGGCGAGCCGGGTCTCCGGCCACCCCGAGGCCAAGGGCGAGCTCCCCACCGCCGCCCTGGCCGAGGAGATCGAGACCCCGGGCGAGGGCCGCATCCGCGCCCTGGTCGTCCTCGCCGCCAACCCCGTCCTCTCGGCGCCCGACGGCGACCGGCTCGACGCGGCGCTGGCCGGCCGGCTCGACTTCATGGTCAGCGTCGACCCGTACCTGAACGAGACCTCCCGCCACGCCGACATCGTGCTGCCCCCGCCGCCGCCCTCGCAGAGCGCCCACTTCGACTTCGCGTTCAACTCCTTCGCCGTGCACAACCAGGTCCGCTACACCCCGGCCCCCGTACCGCTGGAGGAGGGGCGGATGGACGAGAGCGAGATCCACGCCCGGCTGATCCTCGCGGTCGGTGGGATGCACGGCGCCCCGCCCTCCGCCGTCGACGACCTGGCCATCTCCACCGCGATCACCAAGGCGGGAGCCCCGAAGGAGCTGGCCGACGAGCTCACCGGCCGCAGCGGACCCGAACGGCGCCTGGACCTGATGCTTCGGCTCGGCCCGTACGGTCTGACCCTCGAGCGGCTCCTCGCCCACCCGCACGGCATCGACCTCGGCCCGCTGAAGCCCCGCGTCCCGGAGATCCTGCGCACCCGCTCCGGCCGCATCGAACTGCTCCCCGCCCCGATCGCCGCCGATCTGCCCCGCCTGCGCCGGGCGCTGGGGGACCGGCCCGCGCCGCTCGTCCTCGTCGGCCGCCGCCATCTGCGCTCCAACAACAGCTGGATGCACAACGTCGGCCCGCTCACCGGCGGGTCCAACGTCTGCACCCTCCAGATCCACCCCGACGACGCGGCCCGGCTCGGACTCGCGGACGGGGTCACCGTCCGGATCGAGTCGGCGGGCGGCGGGATCGAGGCCCCCGCCGAGATCACCGACACCGTGCGCAGCGGGGTGGTGAGCCTCCCGCACGGCTGGGGCCACAGCCGTCCCGGCACCCGGATGGCGGTCGCCGCCGCCCACCCCGGGGCGAACGTGAACCAGCTGCTCGACGGCACCCTCCTGGACCCGCTGTCCGGCACCGCCGTGCTGAACGCGATTCCGGTGACGGTGACCCCGACCCCGTAACACCACCGCCCTGAGCTGGGGTTTTGCTCGTATTGCTCACGCGTCGACATCTTGTTAACGCTGCGAGGAGACCCCTAACGTCGTCCGGACCGCCGAGACCGGTGGGAGTTCAAGGATGAACGTTAGGTATCCCCCATGCTGACAATCCTCGGCTTCGCCATGATCGCGACCTTCCTGGTCCTGATCATGACGAAGAAGATGTCGCCGATCGCGGCGCTCGTACTGATCCCCGCACTCTTCTGCGTCGCCGTCGGGCAGGGGGCGAACCTCGGCGACTACGTCATCGACGGCGTCGGCAACCTGGCGCCGACCGCCGCCATGCTGATGTTCGCCATCGTCTACTTCGGCGTGATGATCGACGTCGGCCTCTTCGACCCGATCGTCCGGGGCATCCTGCGGTTCTGCAAGGCGGACCCGATGCGGATCGTCGTCGGTACGGCGGTGCTCGCCGCGATCGTCTCGCTGGACGGCGACGGCTCCACCACGTTCATGATCACCGTCTCGGCGATGTATCCGCTCTACAAACGGCTCAAGATGAGCCTGGTCGTGATGACCGGGGTGGCGGCGACGGCGAACGGTGTCATGAACACCCTACCCTGGGGCGGCCCCACCGCCCGCGCCGCGACCGCGCTCAAGCTGGACGCCTCCGAGATCTTCGTCCCCATGATCCCGGCGCTGGCCGTCGGACTGCTCGCCGTCTTCCTGCTGGCGTACGTGCTGGGCCGCCGCGAGCGCAGGCGCCTGGGCGTCCTCACGCTGGACGAGGCGCTGGTACGGGAGCCGGAGCGGGAGACCGTGCCGGCCGGCGCGGGAGGGGCGGGCGGGGACCGTCTCCGTAAGGGTTCCGGCGGCTCCGGAGCGGGTGCGGGAGGCTCCGACGCGGAACTCACGGCGGAGGAGGACGACGCGGAGGAGTTCAAGGGCCTCGATCCGAACCGGTCCACCCTGCGGCCCAAGCTGTACTGGTTCAACGCCGGTCTGACCCTCGCCCTGCTCACGGCGATGATCATGGAGCTGATGCCGATCCCGGTGCTCTTCCTCCTCGGCGCCGCCCTCGCGCTCACCGTCAACTTCCCCCACATGCCCGACCAGCGGGCCCGGATCGCCGCCCACGCCGACAACGTGCTCAACGTCTCCGGCATGGTCTTCGCCGCCGCCGTCTTCACCGGTGTCCTCACCGGCACCGGGATGGTCGAGCACATGGCCGACTGGGTCGTCGGCGCCGTCCCCGACGCGATGGGCCCGCACATGGCCATCGTCACCGGCCTGCTCAGCCTGCCCCTCACGTACTTCATGTCCAACGACGGCTTCTACTTCGGCGTCGTCCCCGTCCTCGCCGAAGCCGGCGCGGCCCACGGCGTCTCCCCGCTGGAGATCGCCCGCGCGTCCCTGGCCGGCCAGGCCCTGCACATGTCGTCGCCGCTGGTCCCCGCCGTCTACGTCCTGGTCGGCATGGCCAAGGTCGAGTTCGGGGACCACACCCGGTTCACCGTCAAGTGGGCCGTGCTCACCTCCCTCGTGGTGCTCGGGGCGGGCATCCTCTTCGGGACCATCTGATGGGCGCCCGCTGATGTCACCCGCACCGATGGGCATCCTCTGATGTCACCCGCACCGATGGGCATCCTCTGATGTCACCCGCACCGCGACCCGGGCCCGGCAGGGGCTGGCTGCCGCGCCTCGTCATCGCCTTCGCCTTCGCGCAGGGGGCGGTGTCGATGGCGCGGCCCGCCGTCTCCTACCGGGCTCTCGCGCTGGGCGCGGACGAGAGCGCCGTCGGTGTCATCGCCGGGGTCTACGCCCTGCTGCCGCTGTTCGCCGCCGTCCCGCTCGGCCGCCGCACCGACCACGGCCGGTGCGCGCCGCTGCTGCCGCTCGGCGTGGTGCTGATCTCCGGCGGCTGTGCGCTCAGCGGCGTCGTCGCTTCCCTGCCCGCGATGGCCGCCTGGAGCGGGGTGATGGGCCTCGGCCACCTGTGCTTCGTGATCGGCGCCCAGTCGATCGTGGCGCGGCAGTCCGCCCCGGCCGAACAGGACCGCGACTTCGGCCACTTCACCATCGGCGCCTCGCTCGGCCAGCTGATCGGCCCCATCGCGGCGGGTGCGCTGATCTCCGGGGAGAGCGGCGCCCCGGGCCGTACGAGCACCCTCGCGCTCCTCGTCTCGGCGGGGGGCTGCGCCCTCGCGCTCACCTGGTTGTGGCGCATCGAGCACCGGCGTACGCCCGGCTCCGGCCGTGCCATCGAGAAGCCTGCCGCCAAGGTCCCGGTCACCACGATCCTCGGCGCGCGGGGCGTCCCGGCCGGGATCTTCATCAGCATGGCGGTCCTGTCCGCCACGGACATCCTCACCGCCTACCTGCCGGTCGTCGGCGAGCACCGGGGGATCGCCCCCGCCACCGTCGGACTGCTGCTCAGCCTGCGGGCCGCCGCGACCATCGCCCGTCGGCTGGCGATGACCCCGATGCTGCGGCTCCTCGGCCGGACGGCCCTGCTCGCCACCAGCTGCCTGCTGGCCGGCCTGCTCTGTGCGGGCCTGGCCCTCCCGGTCCCCGTCCCGGTGCTCGGCGTCATGCTGGCCGCCCTCGGATTCTGCCTCGGCGTCGGCCAGCCGCTGTCGATGACCACGGTGGTCCAGGCCGCCCCCGCCCGGGCCCGGTCCACCACGCTGGCCCTGCGCCTCACCGGCAACCGGCTGGGCCGGGCGGCCGCCCCCGCGGCGGCGGGCCTGATCGCGGGTACGGCGGCGGGGGCGGCGGCCCCGTTCGCGCTGCTCGGCGTCCTGCTGCTGGCCGCGGCGGGCCTGGGCCTGCGCGGCGGCGGGGCGGCCCGGGCCGCCGTACGTCCGGAGCCGGCCCCTGCCCCCACCCGACTCCGCCGCTGAGACCCCCTCCTGGGATCGGGGGCGCACGCCTCCCGGCGTGACCGGCGTCTCCGGGAGCTCCCTGGCGCCGGAAAACTAACGGCGCTAGTTTGGGCGGGTGCGAGCGGTGCCCCGCGCCCGCCGCACGGCTTCGGCGCTCCGCGTCTCGTACGGCGGCTGTCGGCGGAGCACGTCAGCACTGCCCGTCCGGGAGGAAACAGCCATGAAGGCCCATGACCAGATGTACATCGGTGGCGCGTGGCGGCCCGCCGTCGGCCAGGACACGATCGCGGTCGTGAACCCGGCCGACGAGCAGCTCATCGCGCACGTACCGGCAGGCACGGCCGAGGACGTCGACGCCGCGGTCCGGGCCGCGCGCGCCGCGTTCCCCGGCTGGGCCGCCACCCCGCCCGCCGAGCGCGCCGCCCGGCTCTCCGCCCTGAGCGACGCGCTGGCGGCGCGCAAGGACGAGCTGGCCGAGACGATCACGGCCGAGCTCGGCTCGCCGCTGCCGCTCTCGCAGATGGTCCACGCCGCCGTGCCGGTCCTGGTCGCCGCCTCGTACGCCGAACTGGCCGCCTCGTACGCCTTCGAGCAGAAGATCGGCAACTCCACCGTCCTGCTGGAACCGGTCGGGGTCGTCGGCGCGATCACCCCCTGGAACTACCCGCTCCACCAGATCGTCGCCAAGGTCGCCCCCGCGCTCGCCGCCGGCTGCACGGTCGTCCTCAAGCCGGCCGAGGACACCCCGCTCACCGCCCAGCTCTTCGCCGAGGCCACCGAGGCCGCCGGGCTGCCCGCCGGGGTCTTCAACCTCGTCACCGGCCTCGGCCCGGTCGCCGGTCAGGCGCTCGCCGAGCACGAGGACGTCGACCTGGTCTCGTTCACCGGGTCGACCGCCGTGGGCAAGCAGATCGGCGCCACCGCCGGAGCCGCGGTCAAGCGCGTCGCGCTCGAACTCGGCGGCAAGTCCGCCAACGTGATCCTGCCCGGCGCCGATCTCGCCAAGGCGGTCAACGTGGGCATCGCCAACGTGATGACCAACTCCGGCCAGACGTGCAGCGCCTGGACCCGGATGCTGGTCGACGCCGAGCGGTACGACGAGGCCGTGGAGCTCGCGGCCCACGCCGTGCTGAAGTACGCGCCCGGGGAGCGGGTAGGCCCGCTCGTCAACGCCAAGCAGCAGGCCCGGGTGAGCGGTTACATCCGCACGGGTATGGCGGAGGGCGCCCGGCTGATCGCGGGCGGCCCCGACGCGCCCCTGGAGACCGGCTACTACGTCAGCCCCACCGTCTTCGCCGACGTCACCCCGGACATGACCATCGCCCAGGAGGAGATCTTCGGCCCGGTGGTCTCGATCCTCCGGTACGAGGACGTGGACGACGCCCTCCGGATCGCCAACGACACCGTGTACGGGCTCGCGGGCGCCGTATGGGCCGCCGACGACGAGGAGGCCGTGGCCTTCGCCCGCCGGATGGACACCGGACAGGTCGACATCAACGGCGGGAGGTTCAACCCGCTGGCCCCCTTCGGCGGCTACAAGCAGTCGGGTGTGGGGCGCGAGCTGGGGCCGCACGGCCTGGCGGAGTACCTCCAGACCAAGTCGCTCCAGTTCTGACCCTCTTATGCCTCTCCTCAGTCAGCCCTCCGAAGAACCCTGGGAGCCCGTTCGTGGTCCGCGCCGCCGTACTGCCCGCCGTCGGAGCTCCGCTGGAGATCACCGACATCGTCCTGCCGGAGCCCGGCCCCGGCCAGGTCCGCGTCTCGCTCGCCGCCGCCGGGGTCTGCCACTCCGACCTGTCCCTCACGAACGGCACCATGCGTGTCCCGGTCCCCGCCGTCCTCGGCCACGAGGGCGCAGGAACGGTCCTGGCGGTCGGCGAGGGCGTGAGCCATGTCGCCCCCGGCGACGGCGTGGTCCTCAACTGGGCGCCCTCCTGCGGCGCCTGCTTCCACTGCGGAATCGGCGAGGTCTGGCTCTGCGCCGACGCCCTCAAGGGGACCGCCGGTATCCACGCCCGTACGGCGGACGGAACCGACCTCCACCCCGGCCTCAACGTGGCGGCCTTCGCGGAGGAGACCGTCGTCGCCGCCAACTGCGTGCTTCCGGCCCCCGACGGCATCCCGCTCACCGACGCCGCCCTCCTCGGCTGCGCGGTCCTGACCGGCTACGGGGCGATCCATCACAGCGCCCGGGTCCGCGACGGCGAGAGCGTCGTGGTGTTCGGGATCGGCGGCGTCGGCCTCGCCGTGCTCCAGGCGGCCCGGATCGCGGGCGCCTCCCGGATCATCGCGGTCGACGTCTCCCCGGCCAAGGAGGGGCTGGCCCGGCAGGCCGGGGCGACCGACTACGTCATCGCCTCCGCCACCACCCCGCGCGAGATCCGCAAGCTCACCGGCGGCCAGGGCACGGACGTCGCCGTGGAGTGCGTCGGCCGGCCCGCGACCATCCGGGCCGCCTGGGAGTCCACCCGGCGCGGCGGCCGTACGACGGTCGTCGGGATCGGCGGCAAGGACCAGGAAGTCACCTTCAACGCCCTGGAGATCTTCCACTGGGGCCGGTCCCTGACGGGCTGCGTCTACGGCAACAGCGACCCGGCCCGCGACCTGCCCGCCCTTGCCGACCTCATCCGCGCGGGCCGCTTCGACCTGTCGATGATGGTCACCGAACGCATCTCCCTGGACTCCATTCCCGCCGCCTTCGACAACATGATCGCGGGCAAGGGGGGCCGCTCCCTGGTGGTCTTCTAGACGCTCGTCCCGGTGGCCCGGCGACGTGGACGTCATCGGGCCACCGGGCCACCGCGACGACGTCACGCTCGCCGCGCCCCCCGCTGCTCCGCGTCCGCGTCCGGGCGGTCTCCCACCACCGGCGGGGCCGGAGTCGCCGGAGCGGGCCGCCGGCGGCTCCGGGAGACCGCCACCCCGGCCAGGCAGAGCAGCCCGCCGAGAACCCCGAGCAGGGTCGGCACCTCGTCCAGCAGCACCCACGCCATCAGCACCACGATCGCCGGGACCGCGTACGTGGTGGCGCCCATCCGGCCCGCCGTGGTCCGGGCCAGCGCGTAGCCCCAGGTGGTGAAGGCCAGCGCGGTCGGGAAGACGCCCAGGTAGACCATGTTCAGTGTGGCGGACATCGGCGCGTCGCCCACCTCCGAGATCAGCACCCCGGTGAACGGCAGGCAGGCGACGGCGCCGATCAGGCAGCCGAAGGTGTTGATCTGGAGCGAGGAGCCGTACGCGAGCGCCGGCTTCTGGCTCACCACGCCCAGCGCGTACACCACCGCGGCCAGCAGGCAGAGCGCCACACCCAGTACGGACGAGCTGCCGTGCCCGGACATCGCCAGGCCGACCACGACCGCGCCCGAGAAGGAGATGCCCATCCCCAGCAGCAGCCGGCGCGGCAGCCCCTCGCCGAGCATCCGGGTGCCCATCAGCGCCATCAGGATCGGCCCGATGTTGACCAGCATCGCCGCGGTCCCGGCGTCGACCTCCTGCTCGCCCCAGTTCAGCGCCACCATGTAGAGCCCGAACCACAGCACCCCCGACGTGATGATCCCGCGCCAGGCCCCGCGCCCGGGCAGCCCCTCCCGGCGTACGAGGAGGATCGTCCCGAGCACCAGCACGCCCGACAGCAGCCGCCCGAGGGCCAGCGCGCCGGGGGAGTAGGCCTCGCCCGCACTGCGGATGGAGACGAAGGCGGAGGCCCACAGGACCACGGTGGTGCAGGCGGCGGCGGTGGCGCGCCAGGATCGGGCCGGTGCGGAGGTGGTTGGGGGTGTCGAGGTCGTCGTCATGGCCACGACCGTAAGGCCGAAACGTTTCGGCCCCCACCGAATTGCGGGAGACCGTCAATCGGCGCGGCACCCCCCGCTTCAGGTTTGCGCCCTGTGGCCGCGCGTCAGCCGGCGGAACTATCGGAACATGTCTCGCCAGCGGCCATATCCGAGTGACCTGTCCGATGCCCGACGGGGACTGCTCGAGCCCCCGTGCTGGACGCCCGGAGCGTCCAGACGTCCGCCAGCGTTCCGGCCGCCGGCCAGGGCATCTACAGCCACACGTGCGACTGCCTTCTCGGTCCGCACGCGACAGGATCCTCACACGCAGGATCAGTCGAATCGAGCGTCCCGAGTTACCCCACACCCCTGCTGGGACGAAACGCTCTTTCAGCTTGTTCTTCATCCTTCGGCCGTGCCGCAGGGCGAGGTTGGAAGGTTCCAGACGGCGTCTGACCGGTTGACGATCTTTCGAAGTTCGCGGGCGCTTCGTGGTGACAGAGCCTGCATCACGGTGTCGAGGAGGGCTCGGGCCTCAAGAGGGTTACCGCAGCAGTACCAGTGCACGTTGCCCCACTCGTAGTCGTGCCACAGATCCCGCTCGGGCTGGTGGACGTAGTCCCTCCACAAACCCACAGCCGTGCTGACTTCGCCTGGCCGCAGGTAGTTGCGGGTGTGCTCAAGACGGATGATCTCGGAGAGGGCACGTGAGGACAGGCCGTCGATGACGGGCCTTGCACCTGTGGTCCGGTGGCTGCCGGGGACGCCGGCACGGATGTGTCCTGGCCGTCTACGCGGCATGGACCTTTCGGTTCGTCGTCATGCGGTACATGCTGCCACGGTCTCGAACGGCTTCTCGAACCGATTCGCTCACCTGGGGGTTCGTACGGAGGCCTGAACTACGGCCGGATCGACGTCGGCCGCCTGCGGACGGTGTCGGCCGGCCTGGCGCTGCCGCGTTTCGACGGCGGGTGCCTGGTCCGGGCATTCGACGTGTCGCCAATGGCTGCGCTCGGACGCGCCGTACTGGGCAGAGCGCCTGTTCTGCCAGCGCCGCGGGCCGGTGGCAGGCCGGGGACCCGCATGTCGTGATCGTCAGCGACGGGGGCTACGTGCGGACGGGCACGGTGAACGGCTCATGGGTCCAGAGCGCGTCAAGGATGGTTCGGCGGGCGCCGAACCGCTTCAGCCGGCCGCGCGTACTCCTCGTACTGGAGCGCGAGACCGTCCAGCAGCGCCCGCAGTCCGGTCTCGAAGGCCCCCTCGTCGACCTGGCGGCGGTGGTCGGCCAGCAGGTGGGCCTGGCCGAGGTGCGGGTAGTCGGCGGGGTCGTACGCGCTCTCGTCGTCGACGAACCCCCCGGCGAAGGATCCCAGTGCCGAGCCGGTGATGAAGTAGCGCATCAGCGCCCCGATCCGGGTGGCCTGCGAGGGCGGCCACCCCGCGCCCACCATCGCCCCGAACACCGCGTCGGCGACCCGCAGTCCCGCCGGGCGGCGCCCCGGACCCCGGGCCAGGACCGGGACGACGCGCGGGTGGGCGGCGAGGGCGGCCCGGTAGGAGAGCGCCCAGTCGTGCAGCGCCTCGCGCCAGTCCCGGGGGTCGGACTCCTCGAACATCGACAGATCGACCTGTACGGAGACGGCGTCGGCGACCGCGTCGAGGATCTCGTCCTTGTTGCGGAAGTGGTTGTAGAGCGAGGGCCCGCTGACGCCCAGGACGGCCGCCAGCCGGCGTGTGGAGACGGCGTCGAGCCCTTCGGCGTCCACGAGCGCGCTCGCCGCCTCGACGATGCGGTCTCTGCTCAGGAGGGGCTTGCGCGGTCGGGCCATGCGGCTCATAGTAGGCGCTGCGAACCAGAAACTAGCAGTGCTAATTAATGTGGTGTGCGAGAGGTGGGGTGGGGCGCGATGAACCTGGAGCTCAGTCAGGAGCAGGAGGCCGTCCGGCGGCTGGCCGAGGAGTTCGTGTCCCGTGAGGTCACGCCGCACGTCGTCGCATGGGACCGGGCCGAGAATGTCGACAGGTCGATCGTGAAGAAGCTCGGCGCGCTCGGCTTCCTCGGTCTCACCGTCCCCGAGGAGTACGGCGGCTCCGGCGGCGACCACCTCGCCTACTGCCTGGTCACCGAGGAGCTCGGCCGAGGCGACTCCTCCGTGCGCGGGATCGTCTCCGTCTCGCTCGGCCTGGTCGCCAAGACCGTCGCGTCCTGGGGGAGCGAGGAGCAGAAGGGGCAGTGGCTGCCGCGACTCACCTCGGGCGAGGCGATCGGCTGCTTCGGCCTCACCGAGCCCGGCACCGGCTCGGACGCCGGGAACCTCGCCACCAGGGCCGTACGCGACGGCGGTGACTACGTCATCAACGGCACCAAGATGTTCATCACCAACGGCACCTGGGCCGATGTGGTGCTGCTCTTCGCCCGCACGACCGACGCCCCCGGCCACCGGGGTGTCTCCGCCTTCCTCGTCCCCGCCGACACCCCCGGCCTGACCCGCCGCACCGTCCACGGCAAGCTCGGCCTGCGCGGCCAGGCCACCGCCGAACTCGTCCTCCAGGACGTCCGGGTGCCCGCCGCCACCCTGCTGGGACCCGAGGGCAAGGGTTTCTCCATAGCCATGTCCGCCCTCGCCAAGGGCAGGATGTCGGTCGCGGCGGGCTGCGTGGGCATCGCACAGGCCGCCCTGGACGCGGCCGTACGGTACGCCGGTGAGCGCGAGCAGTTCGGCAAGGTCATCGCCCGCCACCAGCTCGTCCAGGAGCTGCTGAGCGACATCTCCGTGGACGTCGAGGCGGCCCGGCTGCTCACCTGGCGGGTCGCCGACCTCGTCGACCGGGGCCAGGAGTTCGCCACCGCCGCCTCCCAGGCCAAGCTGTACGCCTCCGAGGCCGCCGTCCGCTGCGCCAACAACGCCATCCAGGTCTTCGGCGGCTACGGCTACATCGACGAGTACCCGGTCGGCAAGCTGCTCCGGGACGCCCGCGTGATGACGCTCTACGAGGGCACCAGCCAGATCCAGAAGCTGATCATCGGCCGCGCGCTGACGGGCGTCTCGGCGTTCTGACCGGGGGCCGGGCTCGTACGCGTGTCTGAGTACGCGCCTGAGTACGGGCACGGATGTGGCGCACGCCACGTCGGCGGATGCTCGCCCCATGAGTGACACGACATCGGTCAAGCAGCAGAGCACCGCCGCCTTCTACGGCCAGGCCGTCGCCTCCTTCCTGGTGGCGATGGGCGCGGTGGCCCTCGGCATCTTCTTCCTCGACGCCGACGCCTGGGTGCGCGGCTTCCTCGCCATCGGCGTGCTCTACCTCGTCACGTCCTGCTTCACGCTGGCCAAGGTGATCAGGGACCGGCAGGAGGCCGGGCAGATCGTCAGCCGGGTCGACCAGGCCCGGCTGGAGAAGATCCTGGCCGAGCACGACCCCTTCCAGAAGCTCTGACCCGGCACCGTCGACGGACATCCCCTAAGCGCTTGCTCAGGTTCGGGGTATGGTGTTCGTCCTGTTGACGGAGAGGGGCTCTGGGTGATGAGTACGGCGGAGGAGACGAGCGGCGACGACGCTCCCTGGGGCGAGGTCACCCCCGAGGCGGCCAGGCGGCTCCTCGTCGCCGCGGTCGACGCCTTCGCCGAGCGCGGGTACCACGCGACCACCACCCGTGACATCGCCGGCCGGGCCGGGATGAGTCCGGCCGCGCTCTACATCCACTACAAGACGAAGGAAGAGCTGCTCCACCGGATCAGCAAGATCGGTCACGACCGGGCGCTGTACGTCCTGCGGACCGAGGCCGACCGGGACGGCACGGCCGCCGAGCGGCTCGCCGGAGCCGTACGGTCCTTCGTCCGCTGGCACGCGGAGCGCCACACCACCGCGCGGGTCGTCCAGTACGAGCTCGACGCCCTCGCCCCCGAGCACCGCACCGAGATCGTCGAGCTGCGCCGCGAGAGCGACGCGGTGGTGCGCCGGATCATCAGCGAGGGCGTGCGGGCCGGGGATTTCGACGTCCCCGACGTCCCCGGCACCACCCTGGCCGTGCTGTCCCTCTGCATCGACGTGGCCCGCTGGTTCAACGCCCAGGGCAGCCGCACGCCCGACGAGGTCGGTGCGCTCTACGCCGACCTCGTCCTGCGGATGGTGGGGGTCGCGGCCCGGCCGTAGCCGTGGCGCGGCAGGGGGGACGCGGGTCAGAAGTAGTAGCGCGACACCGACTCGGCGACGCAGGCCGGCTTCTCGCCGCCCTCGCGCTCGACCGTGACGACCGCGGTGACCTGCACGCCGCCCCCGGCCTCCACCACGTTCGTGAGCACCGCGGTGGCCCGCAGCCGTGAGCCGACCGGGACGGTGGAGGGGAAGCGGACCTTGTCGGTCCCGTAGTTGATGCCCATCTTCATGCCCTCGACCCGCATCACCTGCGGCACCAGCGCGGGCAGCAGCGAGAGTGTCAGATAGCCGTGGGCGATGGTCGTCCCGAAGGGCCCGGCCGCCGCGCGCTCCGGGTCCACATGGATCCACTGGTGATCGCCGGTCGCCTCGGCGAACAGGTCGATCCGCTTCTGGTCGACCTCCAGCCAGTCGCTGTGCCCCAGCTGCTCGCCCACTCCCTCGCGCAGCTCCTGTGCGGACGTGAAGGTCTTCGGCTCTGCCATGTTCCGGGTCCCTGCCTTCCGGCTCTCCGCGCCGATCCCGGCGCGATGTCCAAGCGCTTGCTCAGCATCGTTGGGCGGTGCGTTCCTGTCAACGAGGCGGCGGGGCCGTGGAGGGGAGCAGTAGGGTCTGCGGAGTGCCACAGATCCCACAGACACTCCACGAACTTTCGGTCGGCCAGCTCTCGGCGCGCAGCGGCGCCGCGGTCTCCGCTCTGCACTTCTACGAGTCCAAGGGCCTGATCGCCAGTCGGCGTACCAGCGGCAACCAGCGCCGCTACTCGCGCGACGCCCTACGCCGTGTCGCTTTCGTGCGGGCGGCCCAGCGCGTCGGCATCCCACTGGCCACGATCCGGGACGCACTCGCCGCACTGCCCGAGGAGCGTACGCCGAACCGGGACGACTGGGCCCGCCTCTCCGAGACCTGGCGCCAGGAACTGGACGAGCGCATCAGGCAGTTGCACCGGCTGCGGGACCATCTCACCGACTGCATCGGCTGTGGCTGTCTGTCGCTGGAGAACTGTGTGCTGTCCAACCCCGACGACATCTCCGGCGAACGCTTCACCGGTTCACGACTGATGCCCGAGCGCAGGCAGGACCCCGCAGCGGTGGAGGAGAGCGCCTGACACACGGAACCGGCTGACAGCGGCGTCCTGCGCGGCAGGGGCCGCACGGGCTCCTGCGGCACGGGGCCTGACGGCCTACGGTGAGTGCCGCCGCGGGCCTGACGGCTCACGGCGAGCGCCACCCGGACGGGGAGGCCACCTGGCCGTCCCCGGTCGCCGTCCGACGCAACCGCACCGCCGCGGCGACCAGCTCCGCGTTCGAGCGCGCGGGGCGCCCGTCCGGCAGCGACGTCGCGTCCTCCGCGCCGATCCGGGTAGCCAGGCCGAGCCGGAAGGCCAGCGCAACCACCGGCCACGCTCCGCCGTCCTCACCGTGCAGCAGCACCGGGCGGCCGTGCGCGGTGCCCACCTCGGCGAGGAGCAGCCGGGCCGAACCGGTCGCCGTCGCCGGGTCCGTGTCGGTGACCTCGGCCAACACCCGCAGGACGCGGGAGGCCACGGGGGAGCGGCGGAAGCGGCGGTGCCCCTCGGTGCCGGACCAGAGCCCGGCCTCCACGCCCACACCCCGCTCCAGCAGGGCGGCGGCCAGCTCCTCGGCGCCCGGCTCGTGCCAGTTGACCGAGGCGTGGTCGGGCAGCACCGTCCACTCCCGGATGCGCTCCACCCGGCGTGCCGGATCGGGCTCCGCCCAGGCGCCCGTCGTCACCCCGACCGGGACGCGCACCACCGCCCGTATCGCCGTCAGCGTCGCGGCCACCACCCGGGGCGAGAGCGTGTCCTGCCCGCAGGGGGTCCGCGGATGCACATGGATGTCGGTGGCACCGGCGGCGACGGCCTCGGCCGCCGACCGGGCCAGCGCTTCGGGGGACAGGGGCACGGCCGCCGAAGCGTCCGCACCACGCCGGCCGTTCAGGCAGACCTGGATCATGTCCCCGATGGTGACATCCGCCACTGACAACGGGCTCGGAGACGTCCCTACGCCGCTGCCGCCGCGGCGAGCCTCCGGTGCCGGACCAGCCGGGCCCTGGCCAGTGTGCGGTCCGTCAGCACCGGTCGCGGCACCACGATGCCGCATCCCGTGCACACCGGACCCGACCACGGCTCGTGCCCGCGCTCCCGCTCCTGCCGCCACTCGATCCCGGTGTCCGCGCAGACCGGGCAGGTGGAACCGGGGCCGGAGCCGAGCGCCGCGATGAGCCGACGCAGCACCTCGGCGAGCGGCTCGCTGGGATGGACCTCCGGGTCGGCGCAGCGCGCCACCCCGTGGCCGCCCCACGTCCGGCGGTGCCAGTCGTCGAACGCGCCGGGCCGCCGCAGGCCCTCGTGCTTCTCGCGGCGCCGCCGCTCGGCGAACCCCGCCTCGTAGGCGAGCCAGATCGCCCGGGCCTCCTCCAGCTCCTCCAGGGCGCCCAGCAGGCGCGCCGGATCAGGGGCCCGGTCCTCGGGATCGATCCCGTGCCGGGCGCACAGATGGTCCCAGGTCGCCCGGTGCCCGTAGGGGGCGAACCTCTCCAGGCACTTGCGCAGCGAGTACCGCCGCAGGGCCAGATCGCCCAGCGGATCACGGACCTGTCTGGCAAGACTCCGGAAACCGGCCATGTCACTGCCACCTCCGTCGTTCGTCCTTCGGCGTCAAGGAGTGGACGTACGCCTGCCCGTTTCGGCTCCATCGAAAGATGGAAATCGCCCATTGGCCGAGACTCCCCATGTCGGGCGGGCGCCCCGAGCGGAATCGGAACGGCGCGCGGGTGGGTGGTGCGGGGGCGCGGACAGGTGGTGCGAGGGGGCGCGGCGGTGCGCGGACCCTGGTACGCCGACACCCGGGGCCGCCCGCGCCGACCCGCCGACCAGGAAAAACGTGTGGTGTAGGCGAGAGCGGTGCGGTTGGCTGCCCGTATGGCAATCATTTCCCCGCGACTGGAGAAGGTCACCCCCGACACGGTGCTCGACGCCTGTCGGCTGGAAGTCGCTCCCGAGCAGCGGAAGTTCGTCTCGCCGGTCGCGCAGTCGTTGGCCGAGGCCTATGTGCACCCCGACGTCGCCTGGCCCCGGCTGATCTGTGACGGCGACCGCATCGTGGGCTTCGTGATGGCCTTCTTCGACGTCGCGTTCGACTATGACGCCGATGTGCCGGACGCCCCGCGGCGCTCCGGCCTGTGGCGGCTGGCCGTCGCCGCGGGGGAGCAGGGCCGGGGGGGTACGGGCGGTTCGCCGTGGGGGCGGTGAACGAGGAGATCCGCCGGCGCGGCTGGACGGTCTCGACGGTGACCTGGCACCCCGGCGAGGGCGGCCCGGAGGAGTTCTACCTCCGCCTCGGCTACCGCAAGGGGCGGCTCACCGACGACGGCGAGTACCTCGGCGACCTGGACCTGGCGCGCTGAGACGGGCGGTCCGGGGCCGGCGCCCACCGGCGGGCACGGGCAGACCTCGCCCACCGGCCCCCGCCTCGCCGCGTCGTCCCGCCGACCTCGCCCCCGCGCCGCCCCCGCCTCGCCCCCCGCACTACCCCCCGTACCGCAGATACCTCCGCCGCTTCGCCCGGAACGCCGTCAGGTCCGCCCGCCACGCGTCCACCACCGCGTCCGTGTCCGCCCCCGCGTCGATCATGGTGCGGACCCTGGCGTTCCCGGTGAGCTTGTCGATCCAGTTGTCCGGGCGCCAGGCGAAGCCGCTCCATGTCCGCTTCGCCGTCACCAGCAGGGCGATGCCGGTGCGGACCGGGTCGAAGACCTCCCGGTCCTGGACGTGCACCTGCACCCCGCCCACCGTCTTCCCCTGGAACTTGGAGAACGTCGGCGCGAAGTACGCCTCCCGGAAGGCGACCCCCGGCAGCCCCAGCGCGTTCACGGCGGCCGCCCAGCGATGGTCCACGCCCTCCGCGCCCAGCAGCTCGAACGGACGCGTGGTGCCCCGGCCCTCGGAGAGGTTCGTGCCCTCGAAGAGACAGGTGCCGGAGTAGACGAGGGCGGTCTGAGGCGTCGGCATGTTCGGACTCGGCGGCACCCACGGCAGCCCGGTGTCGTCGAAGAAGTCCGAGCGCCGCCACCCTGACATCGGCACCACGTCCAGCCGCACCGGATTCCCGTGCAGGAACTCCGCGTTGAAGAACAGCGCCAGCTCCGCCACCGTCATCCCGTGCGCCTGGGCGATCTCCCGGCGGCCCACGAACGTGGCGAACGCCGGGTCCAGCACCGGCCCCAGCGCCGCCCGCCCGGTCACCGGGTTCGGCCGGTCCAGCACCACCAGGCGCTTGCCCGCGAGCGCGGCCGCCTCCATGCAGTCGTACAGCGTCCAGATGTACGTGTAGAAGCGCGCGCCGACGTCCTGGATGTCGAAGAGGACCGTGTCCACGCCCGACGCGGTGAAGATGTCCGCGAGCGGCTGCCCGCTCTTGAGGTACGTGTCGTAGACCGGCAGCCCGGTCGCCGGGTCGTCGTAGCGCCCCTCCGAACCGCCGGCCTGCGCGGTGCCCCGGAAGCCGTGCTCGGGGCCGAAGACGGCGGTCAGGTTCACCCGGGAGTCGCGGTGCATCACGTCGACGATGTGCCGGACATCGGCGGTGACGCCGGTCGGGTTGGTGACGATGCCGACCTTCTGGCCCCGCAGCAGCCGGTAGCCGTCGGCCGCCAGCCGGTCGAAGCCGGTCCGCACCCGGGCGCGCCCGCGTCCGGGGCCCCGTACGGAAGCGGCGGCTCCACCGGTGCCGGCCGCCGTCGCCGCGAGCGCTCCCACGGCGCCTCCCGCGGCCAGCACACCACGTCGGGACAGGCTCATTCGGCTACCTCCATGATCGCGCCGACTCTTCATGGCCACGCATGACGGCTTCGCACGCTAGCGCGGGTGAGATCGGCGGTCGGGCGCGCCGACGCCGAAAACACCTCATGACCGCACGCTAGCGCGGGTGAGGGCGGCGGGGAACGACCCGGGCCGCGCCGATTCCCCGAGCCGGGCCGCTGCCCCCGCCGACCTGCCGCGGGTCCCTTCCCCGGCTGTTCCCCGCCCCTTCCCCGATCACATACCGACCGGTTAGTCTGCCGGTGCAGACGGGCCGGAGAGCAGGCGTACGGAAGGCGGGACGGCGATGGAGACGGCGGATACGACAGGCGCGGCGGATACGGTGCGGGGCGCCGGCGTGGTGGTCACCGGGGCCGGAGGCGGCATCGGCGCCGCTCTGGCCCGCAGGTTCGCCGAGCAGGGCGCGCGGGTCGTCGTCAACGACCTCGACCCCGCGCGCATCGAGTCGCTGGCGAAGGAGATCGGCGGTATCGCCGTCGCCGGGGACGCCTCGGGCATCGTGGCGGCCGCCCGCGACGCGCTGGGCGGCACGGTGGACGTCTACTGCGCCAACGCCGGACTCGCCTCGCCCGGTGACGCGTTCGCCGACGAGGAGGTCTGGGCCGCGGCCTGGGACGTCAACGTGATGGCCCACGTCCGCGCGGCCAGGGCCCTGCTCCCGCAGTGGCTGGAACGCGGCAGCGGACGCTTCGTCACCACCGCGTCCGCCGCCGGGCTGCTGACGATGATCGGCGCGGCCCCCTACAGCGTCACCAAGCACGGGGCGGTCGCCTTCGCCGAGTGGCTCTCCCTCACCTACCGCCACCGCGGCGTCAAGGTCCACGCGATCTGCCCGCAGGGCGTGCGTACGGACATGCTCACCGCCGCGGGTTCGGCCGGCGAGCTGGTCCTCGCCCCCGGAGCCATCGAGCCGGACGCCGTCGCCGACGCGCTGTTCGACGCGATGGCGGCCGACCGGTTCCTGGTCCTGCCGCACCCCGAGGTCGCCGGGTACTACCGGGCCCGCGCCGAGGACCCCGACCGATGGATGGGCAACATGAACCGCCTCCAGCAGAAGTGGGAGGCGAACGGCGCATGACCGACCAGGCCCCCGAAGACCCGGCCCGCCCCGCCGCGCCCGGCCACGACCCGGCCCGCCCCGCCGCGCCCGACCACGACCAGGCCCCCGAAGACCCGGCCCGCCCCGCCGCGCCCGACCACGACCAGGCCCGCCCCGCCCCGCCCGGCCACGACCTGGCCCCCGAAGACCCGGCCCGCCCCGGCGCGTCGACCGGCGACACGCCGCGCGGTGACTCCCGCTACGCGGCCAGGCCCTGGCTCGCCCTCCTCAGCGAAGCCCAGCGCGCCGAGCTGCACCCGGCCGAGACCGTGCTGCACGCCTTCCGGGACGCGGTCGGACGGGCCCCCGAGGGACTCCCCGCCCTTGCCTACTTCGACGGGCGCCTTACCTACCGCGAGACCGACGCGCTCTCCGACTCGGTGGCCGGACACCTCGCCGCCCGGGGCCTGCGGCGCGGCGACCGGGTCGCGGTCATGCTCCAGAACAGCCCGCACTTCGTCCTCGCGCTCCTCGGCGCGTGGAAGGCGGGCGCCACCGTCGTACCGCTGAACCCGATGTACAAGTCCGGCGAGGTCGGCCACGTACTCAAGGACGCCGGGGTCTCCGCGCTGATCTGCTCGGACCGTGCCTGGGCGGCGTATCTGCGGGAGACCGTGGCGGCCGCCCCGGACCTCGGAATCGCGCTCACCGCCTGCGAGCTGGACCTCCAGAGCGTGGACGACCCCCGCGTCCTCGGCTTCGAACGGCTCCCCGCCCCCGGCCCCGACGACCTCGCCGAGGACCTGCTGACCGTGGCCCGGGCCGGCCACGCGCCCCCGGAAGGCCGGGAGCTCACCGCCGCCGACGTGGCGTTGATCAGCTACACCTCCGGGACCAGCGGCACCCCCAAGGGCGCCATGAACTCCCACGCCAACATCATGGTCAACGCGGAGCGGCAGCGCGCCGGGCACCCCGTCGCCGAGGGCTCCGCCTACTTCGCGCTGGCCCCGCTCTTCCACATCACCGGCATGGTCTGCCAGCTCGCCGCCTGTATCGCCAACGCGGGCACCCTGGTCCTGGCCTACCGCTTCGAGGCAGGCGTCGTCCTCGAAGCCTTCGCCACCCACCGCCCCGCGTACACGGTCGGCCCGTCCACCGCCTTCATGGCCCTGGCCGCCCACCCGGACGTCACCCCGGACCACTTCGCCTCCTTCCAGGTGATCTCCTCCGGCGGCGCCCCGTTGCCGCCCGCGCTGGTGGAGAAGTTCCGCGCCGGCTTCGGCCCGTACATCCGCAACGGCTACGGCCTCACCGAGTGCACCGCCCCCTGCGCCTCGGTCCCGCCCGAGCGCGAGGCCCCGGTGGACCCGGTCTCCGGCACCCTCTCCGTCGGCGTGCCCGGTCCCGACACCCTCGTACGGATCCTCGACGAGACCGGGCAGGAGGTGCCCTTCGGTACGCAGGGCGAGATCGCGGTGCGCGGCCCCCAGGTCGTCTCCGGCTACTGGAACCTCCCCGAGGCCACCGAGGCCGCCTTCCCGGACGGCGAGCTGCGCACCGGCGACATCGGGTTCATGGACGCGGCGGGCTGGCTCTACGTCGTCGACCGCAAGAAGGACATGATCAACGCCTCCGGCTTCAAGGTCTGGCCCCGCGAGGTGGAGGACGTCCTGTACACCCACCCGGCGGTGTGCGAGGCGGCCGTCGTGGGCGTGCCCGACGCCTACCGGGGGGAGAGCGTCCGGGCCTATGTCAGCCTGCGTCCGGGCACATCCGTCGAACCGGGCGAGCTGGGGACGTACTGCAAGGAAAGGCTCGCCGCCTACAAGTATCCGCGCGAGGTGGAGATCCTGACCGAGCTGCCGAAGACGGCGAGTGGGAAGATCCTCAGGCGGGAACTGCGTTCCCCCCGCTAGAACCTCCTCACAACAGTGATCGCACGGTAGGAAAGGCAGGTGGCGGCTCATGGCCAAGGCGACGGAGCAGAACGGCACTCCCGTCCCCCAGAGGCTGCTGGCCGCCGCCACCCGACTCTTCGCCGAGCGCGGCTACGACCGCACCTCGGTCCAGGAGATCGTCGAGGCGGCGGGCGTCACCAAGGGGGCGCTCTACCACTACTTCGGCTCCAAGGAGGACCTGCTCCAGGAGGTCTACGCCCGGGTGCTGAGGCTCCAGCAGGAGCGCCTGGACGCCTTCGCGGACGCCGAGGCGCCCGTCGAGCAGCGGCTGCGCGACGCGGCGGCCGACGTGGTCGTCACGACCATCGACAACCTGGACGACGCCGCGATCTTCTTCCGCTCCATGCACCACCTGAGCCCGGAGAAGAACAAGCAGGTACGGGTGGAGCGCCGCCGCTACCACGAACGGTTCCGGGCGCTGATCGAGGAGGGGCAGCGCAGCGGGGTGTTCTCCACCGCCACCCCCGCCGACCTGGTGGTCGACTACCACTTCGGATCGGTTCACCACCTCTCCACCTGGTACCGCCCGGACGGCCCGCTCAGCCGCCAGCAGGTCGCCGACCAGCTCGCGGACCTGCTGCTGCGGGCCCTGCGCCCGTAACGCCCCTCCACCGAAAGCCATCTCACGGCGCTTCAAACGCGAGACCGTGTTCGTTAATGGAACTGACATGTCCGCTTTCCGCTCTTGACGGAACACTGTCACCTCATTGACCATCGGTCACGCACCGCACAGGTCATCCCCCGTGCGGTGCGCACCACCAGCTCCAGGACCCGGCCGGGGCACCGTGCGGCCGGGTGCCCCCCGCACGTTCCGTCAGTCCCCGAACGGAATCCGGAGCCTCACCCATGAGACCGAACCGCCTCACCCTGCGCAGATCCCCGGCCGCCGTCGCCGCCGTCGCCCTCGCAGCCCTCCTCGGTACCGCCGCGCCCACCGCGCAGGCGGCCCCGGCGGCAGCCGCCGTCGCGGCGCCCGACATCCCGCTGGCCGGCGTCAAGGGCCACCTCGCCCAGTTCTCGACGATCGCCGCGAACAACGGCGGCAACCGCGCCCACGGCCGCCCCGGCTACAAGGCGTCCGTCGACTACGTGAAGGCCAAGCTCGACGCGGCCGGATACACCACGACCATCCAGCAGTTCACCTCCAGCGGCGCCACCGGCTACAACCTCATAGCCGACTGGCCCGGCGGCGACCCGAACAAGGTCGTGTTCGCCGGAGCCCACCTGGACTCCGTCTCATCCGGCGCCGGGATCAACGACAACGCCTCCGGTTCGGCCGCCGTGCTGGAGACCGCCCTCGCCGTCTCACGCGCCGGGTACCAGCCCGACAAGCACCTGCGGTTCGCCTGGTGGGGAGCGGAGGAGCTGGGCCTGATCGGCTCCAAGTACTACGTCAACAACCTTCCGGCCGCCGAGCGTTCGAAGATCTCCGGCTACCTCAACTTCGACATGATCGGCTCGGCCAACGCCGGCTACTTCGTCTACGACGACGACCCGGTCATCGAGAAGACCTTCAAGGACTACTTCGCCGGCCTCGGCGTACCCACCGAGATCGAGACCGAGGGCGACGGCCGCTCCGACCACGCCCCGTTCAAGTCGGCGGGCGTCCCCGTCGGCGGCCTCTTCACCGGCGCCAGCCGGACCAAGACCGCGGCCCAGGTGCAGAAGTGGGGCGGAACGCAGGGCCAGGCCTTCGACCGCTGCTACCACTCCTCCTGCGACACCACGGCGAACATCAACGACACCGCCCTGGACCGCAACAGCGACGCCGCCGCCCACGCGATCTGGACCCTCTCCGCGGGCTCCACGGGCGAGCCGCCCACGGGCACCGTCTTCACCAACGACGCCGATGTCGCCGTCCCGGACGCCGGGGCGGCCGTGACCTCCTCGATCACGGTCTCCGGCCGGACCGGCAACGCCCCCGCCGCACTCCAGGTGGGGGTGGACATCAAGCACACCTACCGCGGTGACCTCGTGGTCGACCTGCTGGCACCGGACGGCACCGCCTACCGGCTGAAGAACTCCAGCAGCGGCGACTCCGCGGACAACGTCATCACCACGTACACCGTCAACGCCTCCGCCGAGGTGGCCAACGGCGTCTGGAAGCTCCGGGTGCAGGACGTCGCCCAGCAGGACACCGGCTACATCAACAGCTGGAAGCTCACCTTCTGACCCAGGTGAAACCCGGGTGCGGCCCCCTCCCCCGGAGAGGGCCGCACCCCCCTGTCCGTCACAGGTACCGCTTGATCTCCCGCCGGGCCAGCGAGCGCTGGTGCACCTCGTCCGGGCCGTCCGCCAGCCGCAGCGTCCGCGCCGACGCCCACAGCTCCGCCAGCGGGAAGTCCTGGCTCACCCCGCCCGCCCCGTGCAACTGCACCGCGGAGTCCAGGATGTCCACCACCGCGCGCGGGGTGGCGATCTTGATGGCCTGGATCTCGGTGTGCGCCCCCTTGTTGCCCACCGTGTCCATCAGCCAGGCCGTCTTCAGCACCAGCAGCCGCAACTGCTCCACCGTCACCCGGGCGTCCGCGATCCAGTTCTGCACGACGCCCTGCCGGGCGAGCGGCTTGCCGAACGCCGTACGTGCCACCGCCCGGCGGCACATCAGCTCGATGGCCCGCTCCGCCATCCCGATCAGCCGCAAGCAGTGGTGGATGCGCCCCGGCCCCAGCCGCGCCTGCGCGATGGCGAAGCCGCCGCCCTCCTCACCGATCAGGTTCGCCGCGGGTACCCGTACGTCGTGGAAGACCACCTCGGCGTGGCCGCCGTGGGAGTGGTCCTCGTACCCGTACACCTGCATGGCGCGCCGTACCTCAAGGCCCGGGGTGTCGCGCGGGACCAGGATCATCGACTGCTGGCGGCGGATGTCGGCGCCGTCCGGGTCGGTCTTGCCCATCACGACGAAGACCGCGCAGTCCGGGTTCATCGCCCCGGAGATGTACCACTTGCGGCCGTTGACGACATAGTCATCGCCGTCCCGGGTGATCCGCGTCTCGATGTTCGTCGCGTCCGAGGACGCCACCTCCGGCTCCGTCATGGCGAACGCGGAGCGGATCTCCCCGGCCAGCAGCGGTTCCAGCCACTGCTTCTTCTGCTCGTCGGTGGCGAACTGGAAGAGGACCTCCATGTTCCCGGTGTCCGGAGCCGCGCAGTTCAGCGCGGTCGGCGCGAGGTGCGGGGAGCGGCCGGTGATCTCCGCGAGCGGCGCGTACTGGAGGTTCGTCAGCCCGGCCCCGTACTCCGCGTCGGGGAGGAACAGGTTCCACAGCCCCTGCCGCCGCGCCTCGGCCTTCAGCACACCCACCACCGCCGGGGTGTCCCACGGCGAGGCGAGTTGGGCCCGCTGCTCCTCGGCGACCGGCTCGGCCGGGTAGACGTGCTCGTCCATGAAGGCGAGCAGCCTGCTCCGCAGCTCCTCGGTACGCGCGTCGAATGCGAAGTCCATGACGGGTCAGCCTTCCTGGAGGGTGGTGAGACCGTGCTCGATGAAGACCGGGACCAGATCCCCGATCCGGTCGAAACCGGCGCCGACGGTCTGGCCGAGGGTGTAGCGGTAGTGGATGCCCTCCAGGATCACGGCGAGCTTGAACCAGGCGAACGCGGTGTACCAGGAGATGGCGGAGGTGTCCCGGCCCGACCCGGCGGCGTACCGCTCGATCAGCTCGGCGGGGGAGGGGTGCCCGGCGGCCCCGCTGGTGGTGGAGACGGGGGAGTGCGGCAGATCGAGGTCGGAGCTGTACATCACGAGGAGCCCGAGGTCGGTCAGCGGATCGCCCAGCGTGGACATCTCCCAGTCCAGGACGGCGTTGATGCGGTCGTTCGGCCCGAGCAGCACGTTGTCCAGGCGGTAGTCGCCGTGTACGACGGTGGGCGCGGGGGACACGGGCAGCTCACGGCCCAGGGAGGCGTGCAGCTCGTCGATGCCGGCCAGGTCGCGGTTGCGGGACGCGTCCAGCTGCTTGCCCCAGCGCCGCAGCTGCCGGTCCAGGAACCCTTCCGGGCGCCCGAAGTCCCCGAGCCCCACGGCCACCGGGTCCACCGCGTGCAGGTCGACCAGCGTGTCGACGAGGGCGAGGACGGCGGCCCGGGAGCGCTCGGGACCCAGCGGGGCGAGCTGCTCGGCGGTGCGGTACGGGGTGCCCTCGACGTGCTCCATGACGTAGAAGGGCGCCCCGAGCACCGTGTCGTCCTCGCAGAGCAGCACCGGCTCCGGCACGGGGACGGCGGTGGGGTGCAGGGCGCTGATCACCCGGTGCTCGCGCCTCATGTCGTGCGCGGTGGCCAGCACATGGCCCAGCGGCGGTCTGCGCACCACCCAGCGGCCGGTCCCGTCGGTGACCGTGTACGTGAGGTTCGAGCGGCCACCCTCGATGAGCCGCGCCTCCAGCGGCCCGCGCACCAGCCCGGGACGCTCGCGGTCGAGGTGTCCGCGCAGCGGCTCGGGGTCGAGACCTGGTGGGGGGACGGGACTCATGGGGCGTACCTCCGGGGCGGTGGAGCGAGGCGGTGGAGTGATCGCTGACCATGATGCCGACCAGTCGGTATGTCGTCCAGTGAACTCCCGTAATCGGGTCCCGGAAGTACCGGCTCGCCGGGCGAGAGTTCACTTGGCTGAACGGAGTTCAGGTATCCGACCGTCCTGAGTTGCGGCCACCGCGACCGGCGCGGAAGGTCGAGGGATGAAGGCGATCAGCTACAGCGCGTACGGCCCGGCCGGCGTCTTGGAGTACGGCGAGCGGCCCGACCCCAAGGTCGGCCCCGACTCGGTCCTGGTGAGGGTGCGGGCCGCGGCCGTCAACCCGGTCGACTGGAAGGCCCGCGAGGGCTACCTCAAGGACGGCCTCGAAGCCGTCTTCCCGGTGATCCCCGGCTGGGACGTCTCCGGTGTGGTCGTGCAACCGGGCATCGCGGTCGAAGAGTTCGCGGCCGGGGACGAGGTGATCGGCTATGTCCGCGAGGACTTCCTCTCCCGCGGTACGTTCGCCGAGTACGTCGCCGCCCCCGTGCGCACCCTCGCCCGCAAGCCGCTGAGCCTGAGCTTCGAGGAGGCCGCGGGCCTGCCCCTGGCCGGGCTCACCGCGTACCAGGTGCTGCACCGCGCCCTGAAGATCCGCAGCGGCGACACCGTCCTCGTCCACGCGGCGGCGGGCGGCGTCGGCTCGCTCGCCGTACAGCTCGCCCGCCACACCGGCTGCCGGGTCATCGGCACGGCGAGCGCCCGCAACCACGAGCACGTCAGGAGCCTCGGCGCCGAACCCGTGGAGTACGGGGACGGGCTCGCCGACCGGTTGCGGGAACTGGCCCCCGAGGGCATCGACGCGGCCTTCGACACGGTGGGCGGCGAAGCGCTGCGGGTCTCGGCCGAGACGCTCGCCGAGGGCGGCAGGCTCGCCTCGATCGCGGACGGCGAGGTCTTCTCCTACGGCGGCCACTACGCCTTCGTCCGGCCCGACGCGGCCGACCTGGCGCACCTCGCGGAACTGGCCGAACAGGGCATCGTCACCGTCCATGTGGACCGGGTCTTCCCGCTGGAGCGGGCGGCCGAGGCGTACCGCCTCAACCAGGAGGGACGCACCCGCGGCAAGATCGTGGTCACGGTGGACCGGGACGGCTGAGCCGCCCAGGGGCGTACGGACAACAGGCGGACCGGGACGCCGGAACCACCCCGGGTGCACTCGGGACAAGCAACCGGGGCGGCCGGACAACCCCATGGGGCACTCAGAACAGCATGACCGCCGCGAACACCGCGAACGCCACCGTGCACAGCGCCGCCACGAGCGCCCCGCGCGGCGCGAGTGGCTCCGGCCGCGCCACGCCCATGTGCACCACCCTGCGGTGGGCCACCGCCAGGAGACCCAGCCAGGCCGGCACGCTCAGCGCCACCGCGACCAGCGCGGCCGGGGTGGCGCCGCTGTGCAGCGCCTGCCGCCCGGCGAGCAGCGCCACCACCGTGGCGGACAGCGTGGTGCGCCGCCAGGCGAGCCGGGTCCGCTCGGGCTGGAGCCCGGGGTCCCGGTCCGCCGCCGCGGTCATCGGCCCTCCCAGCCGAAGAGGACCACCACCACCATCGCCACGGCCACGACCGCGACCACGAGGCCCAGCACCGTCGGGAACCGGGAGACCGGCAGATCCTCCCCGCGCCGCATCGCCCGCTCGCACCGCACCCAGTGGTCGACCGCCCGCAGCGCGCACAGCGCCCCCGCGGCCAGCAGCCCGAGGGCGAGCCCCGCCCGGACGCCCCAGGCCAGCTCCGGCAGGAACTGGTCCACGGCGAAACCCCCGCCGATCAGGGCCAGCGCCGTCCGGATCCAGGCGAGGAAGGTGCGCTCGTTGGCGAGGGAGAACCGGTAATCGGGTGTCTCGCCCTCGTCCCTGATCCGCTGCGGGGCGAACCACAGCCGGACGCTCTGCACGATCTTGTTCACACGGGCACCTTAGGGTTCACGCGGGCACTTCAGGGTTCACGCGGGCACCTGAGGGTTCACGCGGGCGCCTTAGGGTCACGTGGGCACCTAAGGGTTCACGCGGGCACCTTAGGGTCACGCGGGCACCTTGTTCATACGGGCACCGCAGGGGGGTGTCGTCGCCGATCAGGCGGACCGGAACTCCCGCAGCCGCCGGTACGCCTCCACCCCGTCGGGCACCCAGGACCACTCCCCGAGACGCTCCGCCAGCTCCGCGTCGTCCAGGAAGGTGTGCCAGGCGACCTCCTCGGTCTGCGGGGCCACCGGAAGCTCGCACCGCACCTGGTAGACGGCGGACCACCAGGTGTGCTCGGCGCTTGTGTACAGGAACCGGAACAGCGGCTCGGGCTGCGGCAGCCCCGAGACCCCCAGCTCCTCCTCCGCCTCGCGCAACGCCGCCTCGTCGTAGGACTCGCCCGCGCCCACCACTCCGCCGACGAACATGTCGTAGTGCGAGGGGAAGACCAGCTTGGTGGCCGTCCGGCGGTGGACGAACAGACGCCCCGTCGCGTCGCGCGCCTCGATGAAGACGCAGCGGTGGCGCAGGCCCCGGGCGGTCACCTCGCCGCGCGGGGCCCGCCCGACGACCTCGTCGTTCTCGTCGACGATGTCCAGGATCTCCTCGGAAGGCGTCATGCGTTTCATCCAACAGCACCCGGACGGTTGACGTGGCAGCGGCCCGTACCCAAGATCTGACGCACGGGTAACTTGCCGCCCCTCCGACCTCCTCCGAGCTCCTCCGAGCTTCCCCGAGTCCTCCCGTGCCTCGTCCCGAGCCTCCCCGACAGGATGGAACCCATGGCGTACGACGCTGATGTCATCGTGATCGGGGCGGGGCTCGCCGGACTCGTGGCCACCGCCGAGCTGGTCGACGCCGGCCGCTCCGTGATCGTCCTCGACCAGGAGCCCGAGCAGTCCATCGGCGGGCAGGCACACTGGTCCTTCGGCGGCCTCTTCCTCGTCGACTCGCCCGAGCAGCGCCGGCTGCGGATCAAGGACAGCCGGGAACTGGCCCTCCAGGACTGGTACGGCACCGCCGGGTTCGACCGCAAGGAGGACCACTGGCCGAAGAAGTGGGCCGAGGCGTACGTCGACTTCGCGGCCGGGGAGAAGCGTTCCTGGCTGCACCAGCAGGGGCTGCGGATCTTCCCGGTCGTCGGCTGGGCGGAGCGCGGCGGCTACGACGCGACCGGCCACGGCAACTCCGTACCCCGCTTCCACATCACCTGGGGCACCGGACCCGGCGTCGTCGCACCCTTCGAGCGCCGGGTGCGCGCCGGCGTCGCCAAGGGGCTCGTCCAGCTGAGGTTCCGCCACCGCGCCACCGGTCTCGCCCGCACGGCCGGGGCGCTGGACACGGTCACCGGCGAGATCCTGGAGCCGAGCGGGGCCGAGCGCGGCACCGCCAGCGGCCGGGAGGCGACCAGCGCCTTCGAGCTCAAGGCCCAGGCGGTGATCGTCACTTCCGGAGGCATCGGCGGCAACCACGACCTGGTCCGTTCCCAGTGGCCCGAGCGGCTGGGCACCCCGCCCGAGAAACTGCTCTCCGGCGTGCCCGCCCACGTCGACGGCCTGATGCTGGGCATCGCCGAGGAGGCGGGTGCCCACCACATCAACCGCGACCGGATGTGGCACTACACCGAGGGCATCGAGAACTGGAACCCGGTCTGGGCCAAGCACGCCATCCGCATCCTGCCCGGCCCCTCCTCCCTCTGGCTCGACGCCCGGGGCAAACGGCTGCCGGTCCCGCTCTTCCCCGGTTTCGACACGCTCGGCACCCTCGAACACATCATGAAGTCCGGCCACGCCTACACCTGGTTCGTGCTCAACCAGCGCATCATCGGCAAGGAGTTCGCCCTCTCCGGCTCCGAGCAGAACCCGGACCTGACCGGCAAGTCGGTCCGCGACGTGATCGGGCGGGCCCGCGCGGACGTGCCCGCGCCGGTCAAGGCGTTCATGGACCACGGCGCCGACTTCGTCGTGGAGAAGGACCTGGACGCGCTGGTGCGGGGCATGAACGCGGTCAGCGGCGACGGCCTGATCGACGCGCAGGAGCTGCGCCGCGAGATCACCGCCCGCGACCGTGAGATCGCCAACCCCTTCACCAAGGACCTCCAGGTCACCGCGATCCACGGCGCCCGTGCCTACCTCGGCGACCGCCTCATCCGCACGGCGAAGCCGCACCGCATCCTGGACCCGGCGGCCGGCCCGCTCATCGCCGTACGCCTCAACATCCTCACCCGCAAGTCCCTGGGCGGCCTGGAGACGGACCTGTCCTCCCAGGTCCTCACCTCGGACGGCACCCCGCTCCCCGGCCTGTACGCGGCGGGCGAGGCCGCCGGCTTCGGCGGCGGCGGAGTCCACGGCTACCGCTCCCTGGAGGGCACGTTCCTCGGCGGCTGCATCTTCTCGGGCCGGGCGGCGGGCCGAGCGGCGGCGCGAGCCCTGTAGTCCCCGTCCGCAGACCGCGGACACACCCGCAAGTCAAGCCCCTCCGGCGATCGAGGAGCGGGGCCCGGGGCGGCGCCTCGGAGCCTCACCCGGAGGACCCGCCCCCGTCCAACCTGCGCACCACCCGAAACCGCTCAGCCACGATCATCGTCCCGTCGTCCACGGTGAACGACGGATCGCCCAATGCCTCCCGCATCTCCTCGCCGTGCCAGAACCGCTCGTGTCCCGCACGCCATTCGGCCACAGACCGGTACCCCTCGCCCTCGTCGAGCGCATGCTGCAGGTCCACCTCCCCGAGCGGTATCACCCGTACGCCGGTCAGCTCCAGCACCGCCACCTCCCGCCCCTGCGAGTCGATCAACGCGGACCGTTCGCCCACCGGCGGCAGCTCCTCCTGCTCCAGCTCGTACTCGGCCAACAGCCCGGAGGTGGAGACCTTTTCGCCGGAGAGGACCGCCGCCACCAGCTGGTCACGCAACGGGCCGGGAAAGGCGAGGAGAAAGGGTTTCAGAGGTTCACGAGGCTCCATGCCACCAGTGTGTCAGGCGTCACTCCACCTTCGCCCACCCCGCCCGCACGCTGCGCGAATACCTCGCCCGATGCGACAACTTCCAGCCAACTATCCGGAAACGGGCACGAGTTGACGACGGCCTCCCCTTGACTCGGAGCATTTCCTACCGCTTTGCTGTGCGCGATCATCTGCTCGCACACCGCGTCGAAAGAAGTCTGCGGCATGTCCCCGCCTCCGCCGCCCCTGGGCCGCTCCCGACGCCGGGGCGGTCGCTCGGACCATGCCTTCGACCTGGCTCTGGACGACCACGAACTCATCGACGCCCGAACGCAGTTCATCCAGGGGCGATGGGGCGGGGCCCGCGCGCTGCTGGTGACCACCGGGAAGGACTGGGACCGCCGGGGACACCGCGTCCTGGGTCTTGCCGAGATCCCGTCCGCCGTCGACTGGGCCGGCGACTGGCTGCTCGCGGAACCCGAGAGCGCGGACGCCACCACCCTCCTCGGCTGCGCGCGTGTCGTCCGCGCCCTGCGCCCCAAGGCCAAGGCCGACGAGATCGCCCGCGCCCGGCAGGCCTGTCTGGCCGCCGCCCGGATCACCCCCGACGACCCCACTCCGTGGCTCGCCCTTCTCCTTCTGGACCGGGGCCGTGACGACGGCGGCGACGAGTCCGGCAGGCTCTTCGAGGAGGTCCGCTCCCGCCACCCCGAGCATCACCACGCCCACCATGTGATGACCGCGCAACTCGCCGAGAGCCGCCCCGGGAGCGGACAGGACCCGCTCCACGAGGTGTACGACTTCGCCGCCTGGGCCGCCGAACAGGCCCCCGCCGACTCGCCGCTCGCCGTGCTTCCCGTCATCGCCCACGCCGAGCGCTACCGCGTGCTGGTGGCGGCGGGCAGCGAGCCGGACGACCCGGTGGCGTCGGGGCACTGGTCGGGACGGCGGGCCCGGCAGGTGATGAAGGCCGCCTTCGACTGGTGGCTGGAGTGGGAGCGCGAGGATCACCCCCGCCACCGCGTCGACCTCAACTTCCTGGCCCACGCCAAGGTCTGCGAGGGCCGGACCGCCGAGGCCGCCGCCCTCTTCCACCGCATCGGCCGGCATGCCACGGCCGCCCCCTGGTCGTACACGGGCCACGACCCGTACACCGCGTTCACCACCGCCCGCGACCACGCCCTCGGCACCCCCTGACCGGCGCCACCTGAGAAGACCGAAGACCAAGGACCGAAGACCAAGGACCGAAGAAGGGACCACCCCCGCCATGTCGACGGGCAGTTCATCTCCAGGCAGGACCCGGCAGACCGGCACCACCCGGCTGACCGGCGGTACCGGCGGGATCAACACGTACAAGGGTGAGGATCGCGCCCTGCGGGCGAACCGGCTCGGCACCCCCGGTCTGCTGCTCTCCGTACTCGCCGCCAGCGCCCCCCTGATGGTGGTCGCCGGGGTGATGCCCACGGTCTTCGGCGTGATGAGCATCGTCGGCCAGCCCCTGCTCTACGTCATCCTGGGCGCCGTCCTGATGCTGTTCAGCGTCGGCTACGCGGAGATGAGCCGCCACGTCCACAACGCCGGCGCCTTCTACGCGTACATCGCCCGGGGCCTGGGCCCGACGGCAGGCGCGGGCGCCTCACTCGTGGCGCTGGTCGCGTACAGCGCGATGCAGGTCGGCATCTACGGCATCCTCGGCTTCGAGGTCTCCGGCATCCTCTCGACCTACGCCGGCATCGACGTGCGGTGGTGGATACCCGCGCTGATCTCGGTGGTCGTGGTCGGCGTCCTCGGCTGGCTGAAGATCGACCTGAACGCCAAGGTCCTCGGCGTCCTGCTGGTCGTCGAGTGCCTCCTCGTCGTGGTCTTCGACATCGCCGCCGTGTCCCAGCCGGGCCCCGAGGAGCTCTCGCTGCAGGCGTTCAACCCCCAGACCCTCACCGGCGCCGGGCTCTCCACCGCGCTCTGCTTCTGCATCGCCGCGTTCGTCGGCTTCGAGCAGGCACCGGTCTACGCCGAGGAGACCAGCCGCCCGCAGATCGTGGTCTCCCGGGTGATGTTCCTCGCCGTCGGCTACGCGGCGCTGTTCCTCGCCATCAGCTCCTGGGCCCTGACCGTCGCCGCCGGCCCCGGCTTCATCGCCGACACCTCCCTCAAGGAGGGCCCCGGCATGCTGTTCGGCCTCACCGAGGAGCGGCTCGGCGCCACCTTCACCGACGTTCTGCACATCCTCTTCGTCACCGGCATGTTCGCGGCGCTCCTCAGCTTCCACAACGTGGTCGCCCGCTACGCGTTCGCCATGGGCCGCGAAGGGCTGCTGCCCGCCCGTTTCGGCCGTACCAACCGGGCGAGCGGCGCACCGGGCACCGGCTCGCTGCTCCAGTCCCTGGTCTCCGTCGTCATCGTGCTGGCCTTCGCCTTCACCGACGGCAACCACATCGGCGACCCCACCGTCCCGGTCCTGCGCCTGTTCACCTGGATGGGCAACGTCGGGGCGCTGGGCGTCATCCTGCTGATGGCCGCCGCCTCCTTCGCCGTCATCGCCTTCTTCGTCAAGCGCGGTGCGGGCCGCGCCCAGGCCCCGCGCCTGGTCGCCTCCGGCCTCGCCGGGATCGCGCTCCTGGCGATCGCCGTCTTCACCGTCCGCGACTTCGACGTCCTGGTGGGCTCGGGCCCCGGCTCGGCGCTCAACTGGCTGCTGCCCGGCGTGATCGTCCTGGCCCTCGTCGGCGGTCTGATCTACGGAGCCGTCCTGCGCTCGGTCAAGCCCGAGGTGCACGCCCGCATCGGCCTCGGCAACGAGGCGTTCCAGCTGGAGAAGGCGGCCGAGAGCGAGGCCGTCCGCCGCTGAGCCGAACACCCCGTGCGCACGGACGCGCCCGCCCCGGTCGACGGGGGCGGGCGCGTCCGTGGTCGCGTACGGAGGTGGTCCGGCCGCTACAGCAACAGCGACAGCAGCATGATGAAGGCCATCGCCACCACCGAGATGAGCGTCTCCATCACCGACCAGGTCTTCACGGTCTGGCCGACGTCCATCCCGAAGTACTCCTTCACCAGCCAGAACCCGGCGTCGTTCACATGGCTGAAGAAGAGTGAACCGGCGCCGACCGCGAGGACCAGCAGGGCCGCGTGCGAGGTCGACATGTCGGCCGCGAGCGGGGCGACCAGACCGGCGGCGGAGATCGTGGCGACCGTGGCCGAACCGGTGGCGAGGCGTATCGCGACGGCGATCAGCCAGCCGAGCAGCAGGGCGGGGATCGACCAGTTCTCGGAGAAGTCCAGGATCATCTGGCCCACCCCGGCGTCGATCAGCGTCTGCTTGAAGCCGCCGCCGGCGCCGACGATCAGCAGGATCCCGGCGATCGGCGCGAGCGACTTCTCCACGGTCCCGGAGAGCCGGCCCTTGGTGAACCCGGCGGCCCGGCCGAGGGTGAACATGCCGAGCAGGACGGCGGCGAGCAGGGCGATCAGCGGGGAGCCGATGACGTCCGTGACCCGTTGGACGTGGTTCTCGGGGTCGTCCACCACGATCTCGACGAGGGCCTTGAGCAGCATGAGCACGACCGGCAGCAGGATCGTCACCAGGGTGGCACCGAAGCTCGGGCGACGGTCCAGCTCCTCGGACGGGCGCTGCGGGATCATCTTCTCCGGTGGCTCGATGTCCACCCAGCGCGCTGCGTAGCGGGCGAAGACCGGACCGGCGATGATCACCGTCGGGATGGCGACCAGCACACCGAGCGCCAGAGTCACACCGAGGTTGGCGTCCAGCGCGTCGATGGCGACCAGCGGGCCGGGGTGCGGCGGGATGAGCCCGTGCATCACGGAGAGTCCGGCCAGCGCCGGGATACCGATCCGCATCAGCGAGAAGTTGCCGCGCTTGGCGACGAGCAGCACCACCGGGATCATCAGCACGATCCCGACCTCGAAGAAGAGCGGCAGGCCGATGATCGAGGCGATCAGGACCATCGCCCACGGCATGGCCCGCCGGCTCGCCTTCGCCAGGATGGTGTCGACGATCTGGTCGGCGCCGCCGGAGTCGGCGAGCAGCTTGCCCAGAATGGCGCCGAGCGCGATGAGCACGCCCACGCTGGCGACCGTGGAGCCGAGGCCGGCGGTGAAGCTGGCGATCGTGTCGGCCGGGGCCGCTCCCGCGAAGGAGCCGAGTGCCAGCGAACCGATGGTCAGCGCCAGGAAGGCGTGCATCTTGAGCTTGGTGATCAGGAGAACGATGACGGCGATGCCCGCCAGAACGGCGATGCCCAACTGCGCGTTGCCTGCCGACGTGATCGGTTCGGCGGCGTCCGCTGCCAGCATCTCGACGCTGAGACTGGTCACGGTGATGATCCTCAGGTGTCGAGCCGGCGCAGTGCGGCGACGGCTCGCTGGGTGATTTCCTCGGGGGTGCCGGACACGTCGACGCTCACCCCGGCCTCGTCGGCCTGGAGCGGCTGCAACGTCGCGAACTGGGAGTCGAGCAGCGCGGTGGGCATGAAGTGGCCCTTGCGCTCGGCCATCCGCTCCTCGATCAGTGCCCGGTCGCCGGTCAGATGCACGAAGACGGCGCCCGGCGCCCCGTCCCGCAGCCGGTCGCGGTAGGCCCGCTTGAGGGCCGAGCTGGAGACGACTCCGCCGAGCCCCGCCCGCCCGTGCGCCCACTCACCGATGGCATCGAGCCAGGGCCCCCGGTCGTCGTCGTCCAGCGGGGTGCCGGCCGACATCTTCTCGATGTTCGCCGGGGGATGGAAGTCGTCGCCCTCGGCGTACGGGACGCCGAGTTCGTCGGCGAGCAGGGGACCGATCGTGGTCTTGCCGGTTCCTGCTACGCCCATCACCACGACGACATGGGGGGTGCTCATAGGGTGCCTCGCTGTCTTCGTCGACATCGGTCCGTCGCGCTACTGAAACCTATTAGGTACGACTTATTCAAGAGTCTGTGATGCAAAAGTCGTACTTTTTGTTCCCCAGGGTCGCCCCGTAGGCTTGACCCATGACCACACAGAGCCAGGGGCTGCATACCCATGTGCTGGACGCCCTGGGTCTGGAGATCTCCTCCGGTCAGTGCCCGCCCGGCAGCGTCCTACGCACCGACGAGCTCGCCCAGCGCTTCGACGTCTCCCGCACGGTCGTCCGCGAGGTGGTCCGCGTCCTGGAGTCCATGCACCTGGTCGAGTCCCGCCGCCGGGTCGGGGTGACCGTCCGCCCCACCGAGACCTGGAACGTCTACGACCCCCGGGTCATCCGCTGGCGCCTGGCCGGCGCCGACCGCCCGCGCCAGCTGCGCTCCCTCACGGTGCTGCGCTCCGCGATCGAACCGGTCGCCGCCTCCCTCGCCGCCCGCCACGCCACCGCCGAGCAGTGCGCCGAACTCACCGAACGCGCCCTCGGCATGGTCGCCACCTCCCGCGGCCAGCAGCTGGAGGGCTACCTCGAACACGACATCGCCTTCCACCGGATCGTCCTGAACGCCTCCGGCAACGAGATGTTCGCCCGCCTCGGGGACGTCGTCGCCGAGGTGCTCGCGGGCCGCACCCACCACCAGGTGATGTTCGAGGACCCCGACCCGGCCGCCGTCACCCTGCACGTCCGGCTCGCCGAGGCGGTCCGCGAAGGCGACCCGGAGGCGGCCGAGCGGATCACCAAGGAGATCGCGGTCGGCGCCCTGCACGAGCTGGACGTGCTGGCTCCCTAAGGGGTGTCCCGAGGCGTACGGTGGTCCGCGTTCGATCTTCGTGAAATCTCAGGAGCAGGGAGAGCACGGTATGGCGCAGCAGGTGCAAGGGGTCATCGCACCGGGGAAGAACGAGCCCGTGCGGGTCGAGACGATCGTGATCCCGGACCCCGGTCCCGGGGAGGCCGTCGTGAAGATCCAGGCGTGCGGCGTCTGCCACACCGACCTGCACTACAAACAGGGCGGGATCAACGACGAGTTCCCCTTCCTCCTCGGCCACGAGGCGGCGGGCGTCGTGGAGTCGGTCGGCGAGGGCGTCACGGACGTCGCCCCCGGCGACTTCGTCATCCTCAACTGGCGTGCGGTGTGCGGGCAGTGTCGTGCCTGTCTGCGCGGTCGCCCCTGGTACTGCTTCGACACCCACAACGCCAAGCGGAAGATGACGCTCCTCGACGGTACGGATCTGTCGCCCGCCCTCGGCATCGGCGCCTTCGCCGAGAAGACCCTGGTCGCCTCCGGCCAGTGCACCAAGGTCGACCCCGCAGTCGCCCCCGAGGTCGCGGGACTGCTGGGCTGCGGTGTGATGGCGGGCATCGGCGCAGCCATCAACACCGGTCAGGTCGGGCGCGGCGACTCGGTCGCCGTCATCGGCTGCGGCGGCGTCGGCGACGCGGCCATCGCCGGGGCCCGCCTCGCGGGTGCGGCGAAGGTCATCGCGGTCGACATCGACGACCGGAAGCTGGCGACGGCGAAGACGATGGGCGCCACCCACACCGTCAACTCCCGCTCCACCGACGCCGTCGAGGCGATCCGCGCCCTCACCGACGGCAACGGCGCCGACGTCGTCATCGAGGCCGTCGGCCGCCCGGAGACGTACGAGCAGGCCTTCTACGCCCGCGACCTCGCCGGAACGGTCGTCCTGGTCGGCGTCCCCACCCCGGACATGAAGCTCGAACTACCGCTCCTGGACGTCTTCGGCCGCGGCGGCTCGCTCAAGTCCTCCTGGTACGGCGACTGCCTGCCCTCCCGCGACTTCCCGATGCTCGTCGACCTCCACCAGCAGGGCCGCATCGACCTCGCCGCCTTCGTCACCGAGACGATCGGCCTGGGCGACATCGAGCAGGCCTTCGCCCGGATGCACGACGGCGACGTCCTCCGCTCGGTGGTGGTCTTCTGATGAGCGCCCGCATCGACCACCTGGTCACCTCCGGCACCTTCGCCCTCGACGGCGGCGAGTGGGACGTCGACAACAACGTCTGGATCGTCGGCGACGACACCGAGGCGATCGTCATCGACGCCGCGCACGACGCCGCAGCCATCGAGGCCGCGCTCGGCGGCCGTACGCTGCGCGCCATCGTCTGCACCCACGCGCACAACGACCACATCGACGCGGCCCCCGCCCTCGCCCGGGCCACCGGCGCCCCGATCCTGCTGCACCCGCACGACCTCCCGCTGTGGCTGCGCACGCACCCGGAACGGACCCCCGACGGCCCCCTCGCCGACGGGCAGGAGCTGGAAGTCGCCGGCACCACCCTGACGGTCCTGCACACCCCGGGCCATGCCCCCGGCAGCGTCTGCCTGTACGCCCCCGACCTGGCCACGGTCTTCACCGGCGACACGCTCTTCCGGGGCGGCCCCGGCGCCACCGGCCGGTCCTTCTCGGACTTCCCGACGATCATCGGTTCGATCCGGGACCGACTGCTCACCCTGCCGGGCGACACCACGGTCCGCACGGGCCACGGCGACCCCACCACCATCGGCGCCGAGGCCCCGCAACTCGACGACTGGATCAAGCGCGGCCACTGACGACCGCCTACGTCACTCCTCGGGCCAGGCGGAGAGCCGCAGCCCGCTCTCGAAGCGGCGCGGCTCCCCGCTGACCGGATCGGTGAACTCCAGCCGTCGCGCCAGCAACTGCAACGGCCGCGCCCAGTCCTCCACGACCCCCTCCGGCTCCACCACCGGATACAGCGGATCGTGGACGATCGGCACCCCCAGCGCGTTCATATGGACCCGCAGCTGATGCGTCCGCCCGGTAGCGGGCAGCAGCCGGTAGCGCCCGACCCCGCCCCGGTGCTCCACCAGCTCCACCCGGCTCTCACTGTTCGCCTCACCCGGCTCCTCCCGGGCTGCGAGCACCCCGCGCTCCTTCACGATCCGGCTCCGTACGGTCCGGGGGAGGACCAGCTCCGGGTCGTACGGGGCCACCGCCTCGTACTCCTTGTCCACCAGCCGGTCCCGGAACAGCGTCTGGTACGCCCCCCGCTCCTTCGGCCGCACCACGAAGAGCACGAGCCCCGCGGTCAGCCGGTCCAGCCGGTGCGCGGGCTGGAGCGCGGGCAGCCCCAGCTCCCGCCGCAGCCTCGCCACCGCGGTCTCGGTGATGTGCCGCCCCCGGGGCGTGGTGGCGAGGAAGTGCGGCTTGTCGGCGACCACCAGGTGCGCGTCCCGGTACACGATCCCGATGGGGAAGGGCACCGGCTCCTCGGCCGCGAAGTCCCGGTGGAACCAGAGACTCCGCCCGGCGGTGTACGGCTCATCGCCCCGCACCGCGACCCCGCCGGCCCCGACGAACCGCCCCTCGTCGAGCATCGCCGCCACCCGCGCGGCCCCGATCGCCCCGCCGAACCGCGCGACCAGATGCTCCCCGACCGTCCCCCAGCCCCCGTCCGGATCCTCCGGCAGCCGCACCCGTACGGCATCGATGCCGCCTCGCTGGGGAAGGGGCGCTGCGGGCGCCTTCCTGCGGCCCCTCATCGTCGCCCCTCTCCGCCGTGGCCCGGTGACGCAAAAGAGCCCCACCGAAGTGGGGCTCCTGCTGGTGTCCGAGGGGGGACTTGAACCCCCACGCCCGATAAAGGGCACTAGCACCTCAAGCTAGCGCGTCTGCCATTCCGCCACCCGGACAAGGTGTCTGTCTCGCGGGCCGTGCCCGTTCCGACGTGGAAAACCATAGCAAACATTCGAGGGTGCTCGATCACGCCCCGATGGCTGTGAACGGTGCGTGACGGGGGGTGTACGGCCTTGGGTGTGGGCCGTGGGCGCGGGAGGATGAGGGGGAGCAGCACAGCGACAGCGGAAGGAAGCAGCGTGAGCGAGAGCAGCACGGGCAGCACCGTCAGCGGCGGCAACGCCGAGAGGGAGGTCGTGGACCTCTGTCGCGACCTGATCCGGATCGACACCAGCAACTACGGTGACCACTCGGGCCCCGGCGAGCGGCTCGCCGCCGAGTACGTGGCGGAGAAGCTCGCCGAGGTGGGTCTGGAGCCGCGGATCTTCGAGTCGCACAAGGGCCGCGCCTCCACCGTCGCCCGGATCGAGGGCGAGGACCCCTCCCGGCCCGCCCTGCTCATCCACGGGCACACCGACGTCGTGCCGGCCAACGCCGCTGACTGGACGCACGACCCGTTCTCCGGAGAAATCGCGGACGGCTGCGTCTGGGGCCGGGGTGCCGTCGACATGAAGGACATGGACGCGATGACCCTCGCGGTCGTCCGCGAGCGGATGCGCACCGGCCGCAAGCCCCCGCGCGACATCGTGCTGGCCTTCGTCGCCGACGAGGAGGCGGGCGGTACGTACGGGGCCCGCTACCTCGTCGACCACCACCCCGGGCTCTTCGAGGGCGTCAACGAGGCGATCAGCGAGGTCGGCGGGTTCTCGTTCACCGTCAACGAGAAGCTGCGCCTCTATCTGGTGGAGACGGCCCAGAAGGGCATGCACTGGATGAAGCTCACCGTGGACGGCACCGCCGGGCACGGGTCGATGATCCACAAGGACAACGCGATCACGGAGCTGTCCGAGGCGGTCGGGCGGCTGGGGCGGCACAAGTTCCCGGTGCGCGTCACCAAGACGCTGCGGCACTTCCTGGACGAGCTCTCGGACGCGCTCGGCACCGAGCTGGACCCGGAGAACATGGACGAGACGCTGGCCAAGCTCGGCGGCATCTCCAAGCTGATCGGGGCCTCGCTGCAGAACACCGCCAACCCCACCCAGCTCGGTGCCGGCTACAAGGTCAACGTGATCCCGGGCCAGGCGACCGCCCACGTCGACGGCCGGTACCTGCCGGGGTACGAGGAGGAGTTCCTCGCCGATCTGGACCGGATCCTGGGCCCCAACGTCAAGCGCGAGGACGTGCACGCGGACAAGGCGCTGGAGACCACGTTCGACGGCGCCCTGGTCGACGCCATGCAGACCGCCCTGGTGGCCGAGGACCCGATCGCCCGCGCTGTGCCGTACATGCTCTCGGCCGGCACCGACGCCAAGTCCTTCGACGACCTGGGCATCCGGGGCTTCGGCTTCGCCCCGCTGAAGCTGCCGCCGGAGCTGGACTTCGCGGGGATGTTCCACGGTGTCGACGAGCGGGTCCCGGTGGACGGCCTGCAGTTCGGCGTGCGGGTGCTCGACCGGTTCATCGACCACTGCTGACCGGCCCCGCACGCGATTCGACCGCCTGTGCGTATCTGACCGAAAGAGTGAAACGCGTCGTTCACACGTAGCTCTGCCCCATCCTCCTCGTTACAAGGTGTGCGGTCCGCGGCTGGGACCGCGTTTTCCAACTAGGAGGAATCATGATCAAGAAGGTCGTCGCAGTTGCGGCTGCCACCGGTGGCCTCGTTCTCGCGGGTGCGGGCATGGCTTCCGCCGACGCGGGCGCCCAGGGTGCGGCCATCGGCAGCCCCGGCGTGCTCTCCGGCAACGTCGTCCAGGTCCCGGTCCACGTGCCGATCAACCTGTGCGGCAACACGGTCTCCGTGATCGGGCTGCTGAACCCCGCCTTCGGCAACACCTGCGTCAACGCGTGACGTTGTGCGTCAACCCATAAGGGTTTGAGCTCGGTCGGTCCCGGAGTGCGTGCCATGCACTCCGGGACCGTTCGGCATTCGGCTCCCGCACGGTCATGTCCGGGGGTTTTTCGGAAGGCAGAAGGCAGGAAACGAACCTATGCGACAGGTCACTCGTAAAGGCCTGATCACCATGGCGGCGGCGGGCGGGGTCCTCGCTCTCAGTGGCGGCTACGCCCACGCCGACGCCGGTGCGGCCGCTACGGCCACGGGCTCGCCGGGCGTGCTGTCCGGCAACTCGGTCTCGGTCCCGATCGACATCCCGGTCAACGTCTGCGGCAACTCGGTCACCGTCGGCGGCCTCATCAACCCGACGTTCGGCAACGACTGCGAGAACGACTCGGCGGAATCGAGCCGGGACTCCGGGCCGCAGAACCGTATCGCCGACGGCTCCGCCGACGGGGCGCGGAGCGGCAACGGGGCGCAGGCCGGAAGCACCAGCGCGACGGACCAGCACGGCGAGCCCGGCACGGGCCGTCACCGGGCCGGTGGCGCGGGTGCGGAAGGGGTCGCGCAGGGCTCGCCCGGCATCCTCTCCGGCAACTCCGTCCAGGTGCCGATCGACATCCCCGTGAACGTCTGCGGCAACAGCGTCTCCGTGATCGGGCTGCTGAACCCGACCTTCGGCAACAGCTGCTCCAACGACGCCGAGCCGCCGCCTCCGCCGCCGGAGGAGCCGGAGAAGCCCCCGGTCACGCCGGAGGAGCCGGTCGACCCACCGGTCGACCAGCCGCCCGAGCCGAACGTGCCCGAGCCCCACCTCGAGCCGGAGGAGCAGCTCGCCCAGACCGGCGCGGGCTCCCTGGAGACGCTCATCCCGGCGAGCGCCGGACTGCTGCTGGCCGGAATGGGATCGGTGCTCTACCGCCGCTCCCGCAGCGCCGCCTGATCCGGGCGCTCCCACCGGGCACAGCAGGACGAACACGGACGGGCCCCGCATCCGCGGGGCCCGTTCCCTGTCACCAGGTGGCTCGTAGCTGACGGATGATCCGTCTGCGCAGCCGCACTCTGCGGCTGCCGTCGCGGCGCAGCGTCAGGCGGTCCAGTTCCCAGTGTCCGTACTCGGCGTGGTCGGTCAGGAGTCGGGCCGCTTCCTTGCGGGAGACCCCGCGCGGCACGTACACGTCGACAAATTCGTATTCCGGCATCGCATCTATTGTGCGGGCAGAGCCCCGGTACGGATAGCGTCTGCACTATGTCTGATGCTGCGCAGCCCACCGCTGCCGAGGTACGTGCCGCCGCCGAGGCGGTCAAAGCCGCGATCGACCGTCACCTCGACGCGGTCGAACGCCGTACCGGGGACGACGATCCCGCCGTCTACGAAGCGTTCAACGCACTGGCCGCCGCTGCCGAGGTCTACGACGAGCTCCTCTACGACCGCTACGACGAGGTCACCCCCTTCGAGATCCCCGGCGCGGACGACTCCCTGCCGCCCTACGCCGGCCCCGCCGAGCCCAGCGCGCTCAGCGTGCTGATCCGGCGCGACTACGCGGTCGCGGAGCCCCCGCGCCTGCTCGCCCAGGCCCAGCGCCTCGCCGACATCGACGCGGGCCCCGGCCAGGACGGTGCCACCACCCCGGTGGTCGGCACCAGCGTCCACGCGGCGCTCGGCATGCTCTTCGGCGAGTACGAACCGGACGAGATCGCCTCCCGCCACAAGGAGTTCGGCCTGGAGGAGGGCGACTCCACCCTCTGGGTCTCCGCCGCGGAGGCGCTCCCCGAGCCGGGGGAGTGGCTCGGCGCCCCGTTCGAGGACGCCGACCCCGAGCTGGTGGTGTGCCGCTTCGACGTCAGCGCCGTCTTCGACGAGGAGGAGCAGGACGAGGAGCTCGACGAGCCGGCGGCCGACCGCGCGTGACATGACAGGGCCCCCGGCGCACTGCGCCGGGGGCCCTGTCATGTGTCCTACCGCGTCACTCAGGAAGCCGCGTCGGGCGTCGGGATGGCCTCCAGCAGCGGGCGCAGCCGGGTCGTCCGCTCCCGGGCCGGGACCTGCGCCACCGCGTGCGGGAGCGCCTGGTCCACCCCGTGCACCACGGACAGGTGCCGCTCACCCCGGCCGAACGCCGTGTAGACCCACGGCCGGCTCAGCCCCGCCGCCGCGTCGCCCGGCAGCACCACCACGGCGGCGGGCCAGCGCATCCCGGCCGCCTGGTGGGCACTGAGCGCCCAGCCGTGCCGCACCGCCGACTCCACCCGCTCCTGCGGTACGACGACGGGGACGCCCCCGCAGTCCAGGTGCAGCCCCGCCGCGTCGGCCGAGCGCACCACTCCGGGCACCGCCCGGCCGGGCGCGGGGACATGGATCACACGGTCCCCGGGGTCGAACCCGCCGAACCGGCCGGGCCCCGGGTTGAGCCGCTGCTTCAGGGCCTCGTTGAGCATCCGGGTCCCGACCGCTCCGCCGTGGCCCACGGTGATGACCTGGGTGTCGGCGGCGGGGATGGAGAAGGCCCGGGGCACCGAGTCCGCGACCAGCTGCACCGTGCGGTGGACCGCCTCGCCCGCGTCGCGGACCGGGACGATCACGACCTCCTTGCCGGGGGCCTCGACCTGGCTCAGCTCGCCGATGCCGATCCCGGAGACCAGCTCGCCGATCGGCCCGGGGTCCGGCGTACGGGAGACGACCTGCGGGCACGCCCGCGCGGCCAGCACATCGCCGAAGACCCGCCCGGCGCCCGCCGAGCCCAGCACACCCGGGTCACCGCTCAGCACCAGCCGGACGCCGTCCGCCAACGCCTCGACCAGGACGGCCGCGCCCTCCACGTCCAGCTGGGGGGCGTCCAGCACCACCAGCAGGTCGAGCGCGAGCGCCCCGTCCTCGTCCCGGCCGGGACCTTCGGTGCCGGAGAGCAGCCCGGCCAGGGTGACCGCCGCCTCCGGGGCTCCGACCGCGTCGGCCAGCCGGCGGCGGCCGTTCTCGCTGTGGGTGGCGCCCAGGGCCCGCAGGCCCAGGTCACGCGCCGCCGCGATCAGGGCGGCGGGCTCGGCCCGGGCGGCTTCGCCACCGCTGTGGGCGACCAACCCGGCGGTGGCCGCCGTACGGATCAGCTCGGCGGCCGACGGGGAGGGCGCGGCGGCTGCCGCCTCCGCCCAGTCGGCGCCCTTCTCGCACGCGTTCATGAGACGGGCCAGGCCGTCGGCGAGGCTCTCCTCGGCCAGCGCGTAGCGGTCCAGGCCCAGCAGCACCTGGACCGGCTCCGGGGCCTCGCCGGTGCTGCCCCCGTCCTCGGCGTCGTCAGCCTCCGCCGGCGCCTCGTCCTCCTCGTAGGCGTCCGACTCCATGGGGTCCGTGCCCTCCTGGAAGACCAGGGCGACACCCTCCTCCACGGCGTTGCGCACGGCCTCCTCCGGGTCGCTCACCGCCCGCTCGGCGAGCGCCGCCCGGACGGCCTCGGCGTCCAGCGCCGTGTGGCCCTGGAGGGCTGCGCGCTCCAGCAGCCAGCTGACCAGCGCCGATGTGCGGCGCCCGTCGTCCGGGCCGCACGCGGCTCCCAGCAGGGCCCGGGCGAAGCCGTCCGTCTGCTCCGGCCGGACGCCCGGGACCGCCAGCAGCTGCCAGGGGTCGGCGCGCAGCAGCTCGGCGGCCTGTTCGCCCAGTGTCACGGTGGCCGGGCGGGCCAGGGTCTCGGGGGCCCCGCCCTCGACGAGGACTCCCCGCACCGCGTCCACGGCCTCGGGCGAGGCGGCCCGGTCGATGGGAGCGGCGGCGGCGGGAGCGGGGCGCGGCGGTCCGGCGGGGGCCGGGGCGGCGCGCCGGGGCGCGGGGGCGCCGGAGGGCGAGTCGAAGAACTCCGTACCCGCCTTCTCGCCGCTCTCCACGGCCCGTACGGCCGCGAGCAGGTCGGCTGCGGTGCCGCTCAGCTTCGCACCGGCGGTGACGGGGCCGTCCTTCTCCGCCTTGCGCTTGGCGATGCGCTCGCGCAGTTCACGCTGGGCGGCCAGCTCGGCCTGCGCCTCCGAGAGCGCGGCGGTGGCGGCCGCGTCACCCTCTTCGCCGGCGGTCGAGCCATCCGCGGCGGTGTCCGCGCCGGAACCGGCCGCCGCGGGTCCGGCGGCCTCCGAGGCCTGCGCGGGCTCGGCGGCCTGCGCGGGCTCGGCGGGCTCCTCGGCCTGCGCGAACTCGGCGGGCTCCTCGGCCTCCTCGGGCGCTTCGGCGTGCGTGGCGCCTTCGGCGTCGGTGGCCGCCGGGGGCTCGGCGCCCTCCGGTGTGTCCGTGCCGGCGGTGCCGGGGGTCTCCCCGGGAAGCGCAGTCACAGCGTGCTCCAGTCCTGGTCGGGATAGCGGTGCACGGGCGCCGACACATCGTCGAGCGCCTGGCAGATCTCGTAGGGAAGACTAAGCGCCTCCACTGACAATGCCTCCGCGAGCTGTCCGGCGTTGCGTGCACCGACGATCGGGGCGGCCACTCCCGGCCGGTCCCGCACCCACGCCAGCGCCACCTGGAGAGGGCTCGTCGCCAGTCCGTCCGCGGCCGTCGCCACCGCGTCGGTGATCCGGGCGGCCGCGTCGTCCAGATACGGCTCGACGAACGGGGCGAGCCGTTCGGAGGCACCCCGGGAGTCGGCCGGGGTGCCCTGGCGGTACTTGCCCGTCAGCACCCCACGGCCCAGCGGCGAGGACGGCAGCAGCCCGATCCCGAGGTCCAGCGCGGCCGGCAGCACCTCCCGCTCGATGCCCCGCTGGAGCAGCGAGTACTCCATCTGCGTACTGGCCAGACGGGTGCGCACCCCGGGCGCGGCGAGCTGCCAGGTGGCGGCCTTGGCCAGCTGCCAGCCGCAGAAGTTCGACACGCCCGCGTAGCGGACCCGGCCGGAGGAGACGGCCAGGTCCACCGCCTGGAGTGTCTCCTCCAGCGGGGTCGCCGGGTCGAAGGCGTGCACCTGCCAGAGGTCCACGTAGTCCGTACCCAGCCGCTCCAAGGAGGCGTCCAGGGCGGCCAGCAGGTGCCCGCGCGAGCCGTTGAAGCGGCGATAGGGGTCCGGGACGTTTCCGGCCTTCGTGGCGATGACCAGATCCTGGCGCGGCACCAGGCTGTCCACGAGCCGCCCCAGCAGGTGTTCGGCCTCCCCGCCCCCGTACACATCGGCGGTGTCCACCAGAGTGCCGCCCGCGTCCCAGAAGGCCTTCAGCTGGTCGGCGGCGTCGTGCTCGTCCGTGTCCCGGCCCCAGGTGAGGGTGCCGAGCCCGATCCGGGACACGCGTAGGCCGGTGCGGCCGAGATGCCTCTGCTCCATGGGCGCTGAGATTACTGGCCACGGCCCCACGGGGTGCAGGCCTGTGGACAACGTGAGGTCGCGCGGGCCTGCCGGATCGCCGCCACCCGCGCTAGAGTCCCCGGGAAGGGACGTTACTGATCAGTAAAGGGAGCGGCTATGCGGCTCGGCATCAATCTCGGTTACTGGGGCGCGGGCATGGACGGCGACAACCTCGCCGTCGCCCAGGAGGCCGACCGGCTCGGCTACGACGTCTGCTGGGCGGCCGAGGCCTACGGCTCGGACGCACCGACCGTGCTGACCTGGGTCGCGGCCCAGACCGAATCCATCGACGTCGGCTCCGCGATCATGCAGATCCCGGCCCGTCAGCCCGCCATGACCGCGATGACCGCCGCCACCCTCGACTCGCTCTCCGGCGGCCGCTTCCGGCTCGGCCTCGGCGTCTCGGGCCCGCAGGTCTCCGAGGGCTGGTACGGCGTCAAGTTCGACAAGCCGCTGGCCCGCACCCGCGAGTACGTCGAGATCGTCCGCAAGGCGATGACCCGCGAGCGCCTCTCCTACGAGGGACAGCACTGGACGCTCCCGCTGCCCGGCGGCCCCGGCAAGCCGATCAAGCTCACCGTCCACCCGGAGCGCGAGCACATCCCGCTCTACATCGCCGCGATCGGCCCGAAGAACCTGGAGCAGACCGGTGAGATCGCCGACGGCGCCCTGCTGATCTTCCCCTCCGCCGAGCACCTGGAGGAGACCGCGATCACCTATCTGCGCGCGGGCCGGGAGAAGGCGGGGAAGACCATGGAGGGCTTCGACGTCTCCCCGACGCTGCCGCTCGCCGTCGGCGACGACGTCAAGGGCCTCGCCGACATGTTCCGCCCCTACACCGCGCTGTACGTCGGCGGGATGGGCAGCCGGAAGCAGAACTTCTACAACCAGCTCGCCCAGCGCATGGGGTACGAGAAGGAGGCCGCCGAGATCCAGGACAAGTACCTGGACGGCGACAAGGCCGGGGCCGCCGCCGCCGTACCGCACCAGCTGATCGACCAGACCACCCTGCTCGGCCCGATCGAGCGGATCGCCGAGCGGATGCAGGCGTACGCCGCCGCCGGGGTCACCACGCTCAACCTCGCCCCCGCCGGCTTCACCCTGGAGGAGCGGCTCACCGCCCTGCGCGCCGGCACGGACGCCCTGGAGCGCTCCGGCCTCGCCTGAGCTTCCGGGAGCTTCGGGGCAGCACTACGGCCGTGGTGGGGGCTCGGGGGTCTTCCCCGCCACGGCCGTCACCGGGAACAACGCGCCGCACGCCCCGGGGTTACGCCGGACCGCCCCCGGTGCCGCCTCCACTGCTCCGGTTGCCGACTGCCCCCCGGCGCACTTGACTGCTGCTCTGCGCACTACTGCTCCGCGGGGCCCACTCCGCGGGGACCGGTACGGAGGTGGCCGTCATGCTTTCAGCCCGCAGTCTGTTCCAGGAGATCCTGGACGACGACGAGGCCTACCGGCTCTTCTGCTCCATCGCCGCCAGCGGAGAGTCCCAGGGCGGCTGGGAGAACGCCCGCATCGCCGCGCTGGTCCCCGAGAGCCGCCGTTCCCTCGCCCCGCGGATCGTCCGGCACGGCGCCGACGAGGACAAGCACGGCCGGATCTTCAACGCCCTCCTGAAGAGGCGCGGGCTGCGCCCGGTGGACGTACCGCCGGAGACCGACTACACGATGCTCCTGGAGCAGCAGGGCATCGGCCTCGCCCATTCCCGGCTGCGCGGCGAGGAACGGCTCACCGAGCGCGACGTCATCACCTATCTGGCGCACAGCAGGATCACCGAGCAGCGCGCCTCCGAGCAGATGCGGCTGCTGCGGCGGTATTTCACCGATCACCGCGACATCGGCCGTGCGGTGCGGATGATCTCCGACGACGAGGACAACCACCTCGCGTACTGCCACGAGGAGCTGCTGGGCCTCGCCCGCGAGGGGCACGGCCGGGACATCCAGCGGATCATGCGGGAGTGCGCCCTGGCGGAGATCCGGGTCTACCGCGACGTCAGCCTCGCGGTGATGGACCACATGGGGCGGCTGCTGGGCTGGTCGCGCCCCAAGGCCGTGGCGCTGGCCGCCGGGATCCACGCGGTGTACGCCTACGAGCGCCTCGGCGGCTGGCGGCGCATGGTGCGCCTGGAGATGCCCGAGCGGCGCGACGCGCTGGGCGGCCGGGCCGTGCCGGAACCCGAGTACGCGTGACCCGCCACGCGTGCGCGTACCTCTTCATGCGCACGCGTGATCCTCAGAGCCACCCGCGCCGCTTGAACTGGCGGTGCAGGCCGAACACCGCCAAAGCCATGAACAGGACGACGGCCGGGTACGTCCACGGCCAGTGCAGCTCCGGCATGTGGTCGAAGTTCATGCCGTAGATGCCCGCCACCATCGTGGGGACGGCGGCCATGGCCGCCCATGCGGAGATCTTGCGCATGTCGTCGTTCTGCCGCACGCCCATCTGCGCGAGGTGGGCCGAGAGGATGTCCGACAGCAGCCGGTCCAGCCCTTCCACCTGTTCGTTGACCCGCGTCAGGTGATCGGCGACATCGCGGAAGAACGGCTGCGCCTCCTGGTGGACGAACGGCACCCCGGCCCCCGCCAGCCGGGTCATCGGCGCGGTGAGCGGACCGGTGGCCCGGCGGAACTCCAGCACCTGGCGCTTGAACGTGTAGATGCTCGCGGCCGTGTTCGAGGAGTCGCCGCTCGCGCTCGGGGCGAAGACCTCGGTCTCCAGCTCCTCCAGGTCCACCTGGAGCTCCGCGGCCACGTCGATGTAGTGGTCCACCACCGCGTCGCTGATCGCGTACAGCACCGAGGTGGGCCCGTGCGCCAGTATCTGCGGGTCCGCCTCCAGACGGCCGCGCACATCCGCCAGCGGGGCGCTGTCGCCGTGCCGGACCGTCACCACGAACGAGTCCCCGATGAAGATCATCAGCTCGTCGGTGCTCACGGTGTCGCTGTTCGACTCGTAGACGACCGGCTTCACCACCGCGAACAACGAGTCGTCGTACACCTCCAGCTTGGGGCGCTGGTGGGCGCGCAGCGCGTCCTCGACGGCGAGCGGGTGCAGCCCGAACTCGTGGCGCACCAGGTCGAACTCCTCCTCGGTCGGCTCGTGCAGACCGATCCAGAGGAAGGCGTCGTCGGACTTCCGCGCCTCGTCGAGGGCGTCGGAGAAGTCGTCGGGCCCATCGGTCCGGCGTCCGTCCTGGTAGATGGCACAGTCCACGATCATTTCGGCATCCTTGGGAGGTTAAGGACCACAACGTACAAGGTGGGTGGGGGTCAGGTCACCGCCCCCTACTGCCCCGGGAGGCCCGTCCTCGCACCTGGCGCGGGGTGACATCTAGGCTGCCGGTATGCCCACGCTGATCCTCGTACGCCACGGACGCTCCACCGCCAACACCGCCGGAGTGCTCGCGGGCCGCACCCCCGGGGTCCTCCTCGACGAGCGCGGCACCGCACAGGCCGCCGCCCTGCCCGCACGGCTGGCCGCCCTCACCCTCGCCGCCGCCGTCAGCAGCCCCCTGGAGCGCTGCCGCCAGACGCTCCAGCCGCTGCTCGACGCCCGCCCCGGGCTGCCCGTGCACACCGAGGAACGCATCAGCGAGTGCGACTACGGCGACTGGTCGGGCCGCAAGCTCGCCGAGCTCTCCGAGGAACCGCTGATGTCCGTCGTCCAGCAGCACCCCTCCGCCGCGGCCTTCCCCGGCGGCGAGTCGATGCGCGCCATGCAGGCCCGCGCGGTCGACGCCGTACGCGAGTGGAACGACCGCGTCGATGCGGAGCACGGCGAGGACGCGACGTACGTGATGTGCTCGCACGGAGACATCATCAAGTCCCTGGTCGCCGACGCGCTCGGTATGCACCTGGACCTCTTCCAGCGCATCCACGTGGACCCCTGCTCGGTCACCGCGATCCGCTACACGCGGCTGCGCCCCTTCCTCCTGCGGGTCGGCGACACCGGCGATCTCACCCCGCTGGCACCGCGGGAACAGCCCGTCGGAGCGGACGCCGTGCCGGCCGGTACGGGTGACGGCACGTCCGATGCGGCGGTCGGGGGCGGCGGGGGCGCGCCGTGATCTCCGTGGGCAGTAGGGTGGACGCGCCGTAGCGCCGCTATCCACCCCATCGATTCTCAAGGGAGACAGGACGTGTCCCGTCAGGTGTTCCTCTACGACCCACCGGACCGATTCGTGGCCGGTACGGTCGGGTTGCCTGGCCGCCGTACGTTTTTCCTCCAGGCCTCCTCCAAGGGCCGGGTCACCAGCGTCGCCCTGGAGAAGTCCCAGGTGGCCGCCCTGGCCGAGCGGATCGACGAACTGCTCGACGAGGTGGTCCGGCGCACCGGGGGCAACTCGCCGGTGCCCGCCGTGGCTCCCACCGACGTCACCGACACCGCCCCCCTCGACGTCCCCGTCGAGGAGGAGTTCCGGGTCGGCACCATGGCGCTGGCCTGGGACGGCGACGAACAGCGCATGATCGTCGAGGCGCAGGCCCTCGTCGAGCTCGACGCGGACTCCGAGGACGACCTCGCGGAGGCCGAGGAGAAGCTCCTCCAGGACGAGGAGAACGGCCCGCCGATGCTCCGCGTCCGGCTCAGCGGCGCCCAGGCCCGCGCGTTCGCCAAGCGTGCCCTGGACGTCGTCAACGCCGGTCGTCCGCCGTGCCCGTTGTGCAGCCTGCCGCTCGATCCGGAAGGACACGTATGCCCGCGCCAGAACGGATACCGTCGCGGAGCCTGACGGACACCGAGCTGCTCACCCTGCTCACCGAGGGCACGCTCACCGTGCTCGGGCAGGTCGGCGGGGCCTCCAACGCGGTGCTGCACTGCACCGTCGCGTACGAGGGCGAGGAGCGCACCTGCGCCTACAAGCCGGTCGCGGGGGAGCAGCCGCTGTGGGACTTCCCCGACGGGACGCTCGCGCAGCGGGAGGTGGCCGCGTACGAGATCTCCCGGGCGACCGGGTGGGACCTCGTGCCGCCGACCGTGCTGCGGGAGGGACCCTACGGGGAGGGCATGTGCCAGCTCTGGATCGACGGGCCCGGCCCCACCGGCTCCGCCGACGGCGAACCGGAGCTGCTGGCACTCGTCGAGGGCGACGAGCCGGGCGAGGGCTGGAAGGCCGTGGGCTTCGCGGACGTCGGTGAGGGGCGGACCGCACTGCTGGTGCACGCCGACGACCCCCGGCTGCGGCGGCTCGCGGTGCTGGACGCGGTGATCAACAACGGTGACCGCAAGGGCGGCCATCTGCTGCCGGCCCCCGGCGGCCTGCTGTACGGCATCGACCACGGGGTCACCTTCAACGCGGACGACAAGCTGCGCACCCTCCTGTGGGGCTGGGCCGGCGAGCCGCTCACCGAGGAGGCGCTGCGGGTACTCGGACTGCTCGCCGCGGAGCTGGCGGCGGGGGAGCCCCTGGCCACCCGGATGGCGCAACTCATCACCGCGGCCGAACTGGCCGCGCTGCGGGAGCGGGTGGCGGGGCTGCTCGACAGTCGCGTGCATCCGAAGCCGAGCGGACAGTGGCCGCCGATCCCCTGGCCGCCCGTCTAGGGTCTCCCGGCGGGCGCGGCGACCCCCGGGCCGTACAGCCTTTCGAAGGTTTACCGCAAGAGTGCCTCTTCGGACAGGATTCCGGATCCGGTTCGTATCCGGAAGCATCGTCCGGTTACGCTCATGACATGCATGCCTGGCCCGCTTCTGAGGTCCCCGCCCTGCCTGGCAAGGGCCGCGACCTTCGGATCCACGACACCGCGACCGGCGGACGGATCACCCTTGACCCCGGTCCCGTCGCCCGCATCTACGTCTGCGGCATCACGCCGTACGACGCGACCCACATCGGTCATGCGGCGACCTACAACGCGTTCGACCTCGTTCAGCGCGTGTGGCTCGACACCAAGCGGCAGGTCCACTACGTCCAGAACGTGACCGACGTGGACGATCCGCTCCTGGAGCGGGCCGTGCGCGACGGTCAGGACTGGACCGAGCTCGCGGAGCGCGAGACGGCCCTCTTCCGCGAGGACATGACGGCCCTGCGGATGCTGCCCCCGCAGCACTACATCGGAGCGGTCGAGGCCATACCGGGCATCGTGCCCCTCGTCGAGCGGCTGCGGGAGGCGGGAGCCGCCTACGACCTCGAAGGCGACGTGTACTTCTCCGTCGACGCCGACCCGCACTTCGGTGAGGTCTCCGGACTCGACGCGGCCGCGATGCGCCTGCTCTCCGCCGAGCGCGGCGGCGACCCGGAGCGCCCCGGCAAGAAGAACCCCCTCGACCCGATGCTCTGGATGGCCGCCCGTCCGGGCGAGCCGAGCTGGGACGGGGCCTCCCTGGGCGAGGGCCGCCCGGGCTGGCACATCGAGTGCGTCGCCATCGCGCTCGACCACCTCGGAATGGGCTTCGACGTCCAGGGCGGCGGCTCCGACCTGGTCTTCCCGCACCACGAGATGGGCGCCTCGCACGCCCAGGCGCTGACCGGCGAGCACCCGTTCGCCAGGGCGTACGTCCACGCCGGCATGGTCGGTCTGGACGGCGAGAAGATGTCCAAGTCCAAGGGCAACCTCGTCTTCGTCTCCGCGCTGCGCCGCGAAGGCGTGGACCCGGCGGCCATCCGCCTCGCGCTGCTCTCCCGCCACTACCGCGCCGACTGGGAGTGGACCGACCAGGTCCTCGCCGACGCCGTCGAGCGCCTCGCCCGCTGGCGGGCCGCCGTCTCGCGCCCCGACGGGCGGCCGGCCGACGCCCTGGTCGAGGAGGTCCGCGAGGCCCTCTCCGACGACCTGGACACGCCTGCGGCGCTCGCCGCCGTGGACCGCTGGGCCGAGCTCCAGAGCGCCGACGGCGGTACGGACGGGGGCGCGCCCGGCCTCGTCTCCCGTACCGTCGACGCCCTGCTGGGGGTCGCGCTCTAAGGGTCCCACCGCCCATCTCCGACGTACCCGGACCGGTCCCGGACTTCTCTACGAAGTTCGGGGCCGTTCCTTTTGTCCGTAGTCACTTGCTCGAAGTTGCGCTAAAAGCTTCCTATGCAATCAACAACGCGCATCAGAGCGGCAGCCGTTGCTGTGGCACTCGGGCTGTTCGCCGCCCTGGCCGGGCCCGGCGACGCCCGCGCCGACGCGGCCCCGCCGGAGCCCACCACGGTCGGCGACGTGACCGGGTTCCGGGCCGAGGGGCCCGTGTACCGGCTGAGCGCCGGTCCGGCGGAGGCCCGGGTCAGCTTCGTCTCCGAGGAGACCTTCCGCATCGAAGTCGCCCCCGACGGCACATTCACCGACCCCACGGGTGATGACATCGTCCTGCCGCAGGGCAAGGCGCCCCGCACCCGCTGGAAGGACCGCGGCGACCGCTACGAGCTGTCGACCGACGAGGTCACCCTGCGGGCCTACAAGAAGCCGCTGCGCTTCGCGCTGCACCGGGCCGACGGCAGCCGCGTCTGGTCGGAGGCGAAGGGGCTGAGCTGGACCGGCGACACCACCGTCCAGACGCTGGCCCGGGGGGCCGGTGAGCAGTTCTACGGGGCCGGGATGCAGAACGGCCGCGGCAACACCTCCCACCGCGACAGGACCGTCCAGGTCGCCGTCGACTACAACTGGAACGACGGCGGCCACCCCAACTCCGTCCCCTTCTACCTCTCGTCGGCCGGCTACGGCGTCTTCCGCAACACCTACGCACCGGGCACCTACGCGTTCACCGACCCGGTGACGACCAGTGCGAAGGAAAGGCGTTTCGACGCCTACTACTTCACCGGGGGCGGGACAAAGGACGTCATCGGGCAGTACACCGACCTCACCGGCAAACCCTTCCTGCCGCCCGTCTACGGCATGGAGGTGGGTGACGCCGACTGCTACCTCCACAACGCCAACCGGGGCGAGCGGCGCACCCTGGACGCGCTGAAGGTCGCCGACGGGTACGTCGAGCACGACATGCCGAACGGATGGATGCTCGTCAACGACGGCTACGGCTGCGGCTACGAGGACCTGGAGGAGACCGCCCAGGGCCTGAAGGACCGCAAGATGGAGCTCGGCCTGTGGACCGAGGACGGCATCGAGAACCTCGCCGCCCAGGTGAAGGCCGGTCAGCGGGTCGCCAAGCTGGACGTCGCCTGGGTCGGTGAGGGCTACAAGTTCGCCCTGGACGGCTGCAAGGACGCCTACAAGGGCATCGAGGACAACAGCGACGCCCGCGGCTTCACCTGGGCCCCCGAGAGCTGGGCGGGCGCGCAGCGCTGCGGAGTGCAGTGGTCCGGCGACCAGTCCGGGACCTGGGAGTACATCCGCTGGCAGATCCCCACCTACGCGGGCGCCACCATGTCCGGACTCGCCTACACCACCGGTGACATCGACGGGATCTTCGGCGGCAGCGCCAAGACGTACACGCGTGACCTCCAGTGGAAGATGTTCCTCGGTACGACGATGACCATGGACGGCTGGGCCCCCATGGACAAGCAGCCCTTCCGCCACGGGGAGCCGTACACCTCCGTCAACCGTGACTACCTGAAGCTCAAGGAGTCGCTGCTGCCCTACCAGTACTCCTACGCGCACGAGGCCACCAAGAGCGGTGTCGGCATGGTCCGCCCGCTGGTCCTCGAATACCCGGACGACCCGAAGGCGTCGACGGAGGCCGCGAAGTACGAGTTCCTCTCCGGCGAGCACTTCCTCGTGGCGCCCGTCCACCAGGACACCACCGAGCGCCGGGACATCTACCTCCCCAAGGGGACCTGGATCGACTACTGGAGCGGCCGCACCTACCAGGGCCCCGCCACCATCGACTCCTACAGCGCCCCGCTCGACACCCTGCCGCTCCTCGTGAAGGCGGGCGCGGCCATCCCGATGTGGCCCGGCATCCGCTCGTACCGCGACCGCACCGCCTCCTCCCCGCTGGCCTGGGACATCTACCCGCAGGGCACCACCTCCTTCACCCTGTACGAGGACGACGGCGTCACCCGGCGGCACCGGGACGGCAAGTACGCCACCCAGCGCGCCGACGTCCGCGCCCCGGTACGCGGCGCGGGCGACGTCTCCGTCACCATCGGGGAGAGCCGGGGGACCTTCACCGGCAAACAGAGCAAGCGCCCTTACGAGTTCACCGTGCACACCGGCTCCGAGCCCCGTTCGGTGCGCCTGGACCGCACCCTGCCCGAGCTGACCTCCGAGGCCGCGTACCAGACCGCGCGGCAGGGCTGGTGGTACGACCGGGACGACCGCGGCGGTGTGGTCCACGTGAAGACCGCACCCCTGCGCACGGACAAGAAGTTCACCGTGAAGCTGAGCGGCACCAGCGCGGTCGGCGGCAAGAAGGCCTCCGCGGCAGCCGTGCTCACCGCCCCCGCGGGGCAGGAGGCCGGCGCGGGAACGCCCGGCCGGGTCCAGGTCGACCTCACCGCGGGCAGCGCCGACCTCACCGACGCCACGGTCACCCTCCAGGTCCCCGCGGGGTGGAAGGCCGCCCCGGCGAAGGTCCCGGGCCGCATACCGGCCGGCTCCACCCGTCGGGTCGCCGTGGAGGTCACCCCCGCCAAGGACGCGGAGGTACGGGAGACGCGGCTCACCGCCCTCGCCCACTACCGGGCCGCCGGGGAGACCCGCGGCAGCGAACAGCGCCTCGCCGTCTCCGTACTGCCACCACCGCCCACCGGCCAGGCCTGGGCGAGCGACCTGGTCTGGCTCTCCGAGTCCAACGGCTACGGGCCCGCCGAACGCGACCGCTCCAACGGGGAGTCGGGAGCGGGCGACGGGCGGACGCTGACGCTCGCGGGCACCCCGTACGAGAAGGGCATCGGCACCCACGCCGAGTCCGGCATCGCGATCCACCTCGGCGGCCGCTGCACCGCGTTCACCGCCGACGTGGGGATCGACGACGAGATCAACGGCTATGGAGAGGCCGCGTTCTCAGTAGAGGGCGACGGCAAGGTGCTGTGGACCTCGCCGAAGCTGACCGGGGCCTCGGCGACCGTACCGGTGGACGTGAAGCTCGACGGCGTACGGCAGGTGCGCCTGAAGGTCACCGACACCAACGGGTCCAGGACCGGGGACCACGGGGACTGGGCGGCGGCGAAGTTCCACTGCGCCTGAGCCCCCGCACATGAAGGAGGGGGTGCTGTACGGGACGACCGCCCGTACAGCACCCCCTCCCGCGCGCTGCTTCTCACTCCTCGTCGGGGCTCTCCCCGGACGCCTCGTCAGGCCCCTTGTCCCCTGGCTTCTTCCCGGGACCCGGACCTTGGCCCTGACCCGGCCCGGCCTCAGGCCGTGGCGGCTTCGGCGGGCGGGTCCGACCGCTCGACGGGTCCCGCAGGTACGTCGCGTCCCCGCTCTCCGTCGCATGGCCGCCGGGTCCCTGCCCGGGGCCGCCGTCCCGGCGCCGCAGATACCGCTCGAACTCCCGGGCGATGGCCTCGCCGGACGCCTCCGGCAGCTCCGCGGTGTCCCGCGCCTCCTCCAGCGTCTGGACGTACTCCGCGACCTCGCTGTCCTCCGCCGCCAGCTGGTCCACCCCGAGCTGCCAGGCCCGCGCGTCCTCGGGCAGCTCGCCCAGCGGGATGCGCAGCCCGATCAGGTCCTCCAGCCGGTTGAGCAGGGCCAGCGTCGCCTTCGGGTTCGGCGGCTGCGACACGTAGTGCGGCACCGCCGCCCACAGGCTCACCGCCGGCACCCCGGCATGCGTGCACGCTTCCTGGAGGATGCCGACGATCCCCGTCGGACCCTCGTACCGGGTCTCCTCCAGGTCCATCGTCCGCGCCAGATCCGCGTCGGAGGTGACCCCGCTCACCGGCACCGGCCGGGTGTGCGGGGTGTCGCCGAGCAACGCGCCCAGGATGACGACCATTTCGACGCCCAGCTCATGGGCGAAGCCGAGGATCTCGTTGCAGAACGAGCGCCAGCGCATCGACGGTTCGATCCCGCGCACCAGGACCAGGTCCCGGGGCTTCTCCCCGCCGACGCGCACCACCGAGAGGCGGGTCGTCGGCCAGGTGACCTTGCGCACCCCGTTCTCCAGCCACACCGTGGGCCGGTTGACCTGGAAGTCGTAGTAGTCCTCGGCGTCCAGCGCCGCGAACACCTCACCCTTCCACTCCCGGTCCAGATGGCCGACCGCTGTCGAGGCGGCGTCACCGGCGTCGTTCCAGCCTTCGAACGCGGCCACCATGACCGGGTCGATCAGCTCGGGCACCGACTCGAGCTCGATCACCCGGGCCTCCTTCCGATGTCTCCATACGTACGGAGCAACCTTACGGCGTCGGGACCCTTGGACCGCAGCCCGTTTGCCCGGCCGGGTGAACCTTGCCGGCAGGTGTGGATCATCGGCCGGAACAGTGGATCGGCCCCTTCCCGCGACTACTCCCACAGCGACGAGGGCGCCTGGCGGCGCACCACCGGGGCGATCTCCTCCGCGAACCGCTGGAGCGTCTCCAGCTGCTCCGGCCGGCCCAGCCCGAAGCCGTCCACGGTGATCGACTGGAGGTCGTGGCGGTAGACCGTGTGCCACCCGAGGATCTTGTCGATGATCTGCTGCGGGGAGCCGATCAGCTGGGGCCCGCCCTCGATCGCGTCCTCGATGGTCCGGAACGGGGTGTTGTACCCGGCCTTGCCCGCCAGGTGCGGCTTGAACGTCTGCCGCACCCGCGCCTCGTACAGCTCCTTGTACCGCGCGACGGCCGCCTGCGAGCTGTCCGCGATGAGCAGTCCACCGGAGCCCGCCGCCACCCGTGCGTCCGCCGGATCGTGCCCGTACGCCTCGAACCGCTCCCGGTAGTGCGCGATGAGCTTCGCGTACGCCTCCCGCGGCTGGATGGCGTTGGCGGTGAAGAGCGGGTCACCGTGTTTCGCCGCCAGCTCGGGGGAGTTGAGGCTGGTCGCCGAACCGTGCCAGATGCGCGGGAGCCCGTCGTACGGACGTGGCACCGTCGTCACGTTCTTCAGCGGCGGACGGAACTCGCCCTCCCAGTCGACGCCCTCCTCGGTCCACAGCCGGCGCAGCAGCTCGTACTTCTCCTTCTGGAGGTCCCACTGCCGCTCCTCGTCGAGCCCGAAGAGGTCGAAGTGGCCGGCCTCGGCGCCCTTCCCGACGACCAGCTCGATCCGGCCCCGGGATATCTGGTCGAGCGTTGCGAAGTCCTCCGCCACCCGGACCGGATCGAGGATGGCGACGACGGTCACCCCGGTGAGCAGCCGGATCGTGGTGGTACGGGCCGCGATCGCGCCGAGCACCACGCTCGGGCTGGAGGAGAGGAACGCCCCGGCGTGCCGCTCGCCCACCGAGCAGGAGTCGAAGCCGAGCTCCTCCGCCACGGACGCGGTGGCGATCACTTCCTCGAACCGGTCGGCGGGGGAGGGGAGTTCACCGGTCAGAGGGTGCGGGTCATGGCCGATCAGGGAAAGCACCGAGAATCTCATGACCTCCACCTTCCTCGCGGCACGTTGCGCGCGTATGGCGGGAGTGTGGCGCGTGCCGGGGACGCGCGGGTACGCGGACGGGGGCGGCTCCCGTGTCGGAAGCCGCCCCCGTCCGGCTGCCCGTGGGGGGATCGGTGTGGATCAGTCCCGGTCGGCCAGCAGCTTCTCGACGCCGTCGCGGACGTCGTCCGTCGCCAGGCCCCGGATCGTCAGCGTGGTCCGGCGGCGCAGCACGTCATCGGCCGTCTCGGCCCACTCGTGGTCCCGGGCGTAGGCGACCTGCGCCCAGATCTCCGGAGCGTCCGGGTGGACGCGCTCGGCCAGCTCCGGGCTCTCGTTGGCCAGCCGCGCGATGTCGAAGGCGAGCGAGCCGTAGTGCGTGGCCAGGTGCCGGGCGGTGTCCGGCGCCATCCGGGGGCCAGGGGTGCCGCCGTCGATCAGCAGCCGGTGCGCGACCGCGTTCGGGTTGGCGATCCCGGGCAGCGGCAGCTTCTTCGGCAGCCGGTTCATCGGCTCCATGTCCTCGGCCAGCGGGTGCCCGGGCAGGGCGGCCAGCTTGTTCATCACGGTGCGGCCGATGTGGCGGAACGTCGTCCACTTGCCGCCCGCCACCGACAGCATCCCGCCGCGGCCCTCGGTGACGACCGTCTCGCGCTTGGCCTTGGAGGTGTCGCCCGGACCGCCGGGCAGTACCCGCAGACCCGCGAAGGAGTAGGTGATCAGGTCACGCGAGAGCTGCTGGTCCTTGATCGAGAACGCCGCCTCGTCGAGGATCTGCGCGGTGTCCGCCTCGGTCACCGAGACGTCCGCCGGGTCGCCCTCGTACTCCTCGTCCGTCGTGCCGAGGAGCAGCATGTCCTCCCACGGCAGCGCGAAGGTGATCCGGTACTTGTCGATCGGGGTGGCCAGCGCCGCCCGCCACGGCCGGGTCCGCTTGAGGACCAGGTGGGCGCCCTTGGACAGGCGGATGGAGGGGGCCGCGTTCGGGTCCTCCATCGTGCGCAGGTGGTCGACCCAGGGGCCGGTCGCGTTCAGCACGAGCCGGGCGGAGACGCCGAACTCCGTACCGTCGACGCTGTCCTTCAGCTCGGCGCCCGTGACCCGGCCCCGGGTGAAGCGGAGCCCGGTGACGGCCGCGTGGTTGAGGACGACCGCGCCCGCGTCCACGGCCGCGCGGACCGTCATCAGCGCCATGCGGGCGTCGTTCATCTGGTCGTCGCCGTAGACCGCGACGGCCTTCAGGTTGTCGGTGCGCAGTTCGGGGACGTCCCGCTGCGCCTTGGCGGGGGATATGACATGGCCGACACCGTCGCCGAACGCGGAGAGCGCGGAGTAGGCGAAGACACCCGCGCCGAGCTTCGCCGCGCCGTGCGGGCCGCCCTTGTAGACGGGCAGGTAGAAGGTGAGCGGGTTGGCCAGGTGCGGGGCCACCTCGCGGGAGACCGCGCGGCGCTCGAAGTGGTTCTCCGCGACCAGCTTGACCGCGCCGGTCTGCAGGTAGCGCAGACCGCCGTGGAGCAGCTTGGAGGAGGCGGAGGAGGTGGCGCCGGCGAAGTCACCGGCGTCCACCAGAGCCACCCGCAGCCCGGACTGCGCGGCATGCCAGGCGGTGGAGATGCCCAGGATGCCGCCGCCGATGACCAGGAGGTCGTAGGTCGCCCGGGACAGCTGCTCCCGGGTCTCGGCGCGGCTCGGCAGGGAGCCGGAGGCCGGGTGCGTTCCGAGGGCGGGAACGCTCTGCAGGGTGGTCATTTCGAATGCTCCTTGTCAGCTTTCTTCGTCCTCGACCCAGCCCATGGTCCGTTCGACGGCCTTGAGCCAGCTCTTGTACTCGCGGGCACGGGTGTCCGCGTCCATGCGGGGGGTCCACTCGGCGGCCCGGCGCCAGTTGGCGCGCAGCGCGTCGGTGTCCGGCCAGAAGCCGACGGCGAGGCCGGCGGCGTAGGCCGCGCCGAGGCAGGTGGTCTCGGCGACCATGGGGCGCACCACCGGCGCGTCCAGGAAGTCGGCGAGCGTCTGCATCAGCAGGTTGTTGGACGTCATGCCGCCGTCGACCTTGAGCGCGGTCAGCTCGACGCCGGAGTCCTTCGTCATGGCGTCGCTGATCTCGCGGGTCTGCCAGGCGGTGGCCTCCAGGACGGCACGGGCGATGTGCGCCTTGGTGACGTAACGGGTGAGGCCGGTGATCACCCCACGGGCGTCGGGACGCCAGTAGGGGGCGAAGAGGCCGGAGAAGGCGGGCACGAAGTAGGCGCCGCCGTTGTCCTCGACCGAGGAGGCCAGCGTCTCGATCTCGGCCGCGGACTTGATCAGGCCCATCTGGTCGCGCATCCACTGCACCAGCGAACCGGTGACCGCGATGGAGCCCTCCAGGGCGTACACCGCGGGCTCGTCGCCGATCCGGTAGCCGACGGTGGTGAGCAGCCCGTTGTACGAGTTCACCGGGGTCTCACCGGTGTTCATCAGCATGAAGGTGCCGGTGCCGTACGTGGACTTGGCCTCGCCCTCGGCGAAACAGGTCTGGCCGAACAGGGCCGCCTGCTGGTCACCGAGCGCGGAGGCCACGGGCACACCGTCGAGGATGCCGCCCTTGGCGTGGCCGTACACCTCGGCGGAGGAGCGGATCTCGGGCAGGACCGCGGCCGGGATGCCGATGGAGGACAGGATCTTCTCGTCCCACTCCATCCGGTGCAGGTTCATCAGAAGGGTGCGCGAGGCGTTGGTGACGTCGGTGACGTGCACACCGCCGTCGGTGCCGCCGGTCAGGTTCCAGATGACCCAGGAGTCCATGGTGCCGAAGAGGATGTCGCCGGCCTCGGCGCGCTCCCGCAGCCCCTCGACGTTGTCGAGCAGCCAGCGGACCTTGGGTCCGGCGAAGTACGAGGCGAGCGGCAGCCCGGTCTCGCGGCGGAAGCGGTCCTGGCCCACGTTGCGGCCGAGCTCCTTGCAGAGCGCGTCGGTACGGGTGTCCTGCCAGACCAGCGCGTTGTGCACCGGCTCACCGGTGTTCTTGTCCCACAGCAGGGTGGTCTCGCGCTGGTTGGTGATGCCGATCGCCTTGACGTCGGCGGAGGTGATGCCGGCCTTGACGATGGCCCCGGCGACGACCTCCTGCACGTTCTCCCAGATCTCGGTCGCGTCGTGCTCGACCCAACCCGGCTTGGGGAAGATCTGCTCGTGCTCCTTCTGGTCGACCGAGACGATCCGGCCGTCCTTGTCGAAGACGATGCAGCGGCTGGAGGTGGTGCCCTGGTCGATGGCCGCGATGAACGGGCCGGTGCCGTGGGTACCGGTGGTGTGTGCGTCGGTCACGGTGTGCTCCCGGAAGTCTGTGAAGTGTCAGGGGTTACGGCGCTGATACCCGCGTGGGCTAGGCGAAGGCGAGGTTGTAGAGCCCACCGGCGAGGGCGCCGCCGATGAGCGGACCCACGATGGGTACCCACGCGTAGCCCCAGTCCGAACCACCCTTGTTCGGCAGCGGCAGCGCCGCGTGCACGATGCGCGGACCGAGGTCACGGGCCGGGTTGATCGCGTAACCGGTGGGCCCGCCGAGTGAGAGGCCGATGCCGACGACGACCAGTGCGGTGACCAGGGCGCCGAGCGTGCCGAGACCGTTGCCCTCGTTGTTGAGCCCCTGGGTCAGGATCGCCAGGACCAGCACGACGGTGGCGATGACCTCCGTGACGACGTTCTGCACGGCGTTACGGATCTCGGGGCCGGTGGAGAAGATCCCGAGGACCGGGCCCGCCTTGGGGGCGGAGGTCTGGTCGACCATCGCCTCGTCGGCCGGCTGCGCCTCGATGATCTCCGGGTCGGTGAGGTGGGCGTGGAACTGCCCGTAGTACACCGCGTAGACCAGTACGGCGCCGATCATCGCGCCGAGCAGCTGGGACCCGAGGTAGAGGGGTACGTCGCCCCACGCGGTGCCGCCCTGAATGGCGAGGCCGAGGGTGACCGCGGGGTTGAGGTGGGCACCCGAGACGCCACCGGCCAGATAGGCACCGGTCAGCACGGCGAAGCCCCACCCGAAGGTGATGGCCGGCCAGCCCGCGTTCTGGGCCTTCGAGCGCTTCAGCGTGACGGCGGCACAGACACCGCCGCCGAGCAGGATGAGTACGGCGGTACCTATGGTCTCGCCGATGAAAATGTCGGAGCTGGACACCCGCGACTCCTTTGTCCTTCGTCCAGGGGAGAGCGGAACACCGGGTCCCTCCGGTGGTCCGCGCCCCAGATGGGTAGCCACGAAGCGTGGGAAGCCCATCTGTAACGGCTTGGCCGGCCCTTGGCACTGTCATACCTTAACGCGTATTGCCGTTAGGTGTTCGACAATGCCGACCGTTGAACGGCAGTGTTTCCCCGAGTGAAAGAAGCGTCAAGGGTTCTGTGGCGCAGAACTCGGTGCGCGACGCGATCGTTACCCCACGATGCGCCCGTACGCGCGCGGGCGCACCCGGGCGCTCAGATGTGTACGCGAGCGGGACCCGCGCCAGGCGCCGGCGGGGGCGGTCGCCCTGCCCTCCGGGGTGTCCGGCCCTCCGGGGTGCCCGGCCCTCCCAGTGCCCGGCCCTCCGGGTGCCCGGTCCTCAGAAGCGCCCGGCGCCCAGGTCCCGGGAGACCGCCCGGGCGCAGTCCCGTACGGCGGCGATCAGCTCGGGGCGCAGCACGCCGCCCGGCGCCACCCGCTCCACCGCACCCGTCACGGCCACCGCGCCCACCGGCATCCTGCGCCGGTCGTGCACCGGGGCGGAGACGGCGGCCACCCCTTCCCAGGTCTCCTCGGCGTCGGCGGCCCACCCCTGGGCGCGGATCAGGTCGAGCATCGCCTCGAATTCGTCGGCGGCCGTGACCGTGCGCGCGGTGAAGGAGCGCCGCTCCGCCTCCATGACCTCGCTGTGTGCCACCGGGTCGTACGCGGACAGCACCTTGCCGAGAGCCGTGGAGTGCAGTGGCTGCATCGCCCCGACCTCCAGCACCTGGCGGCTGTCGTCGGGCCGGAAGACGTGGTGGACGATGAGGACGCCGTGCTGGTGCAGCACGCCGAGGTGGACGCTCTCGCCGCTGGAGCGGGCCAGGTCGTCCGTCCATACCAGGGCGCGGGCCCGCAGCTCGTGAACGTCCAGATAGCTGTTACCCAGCCGCAGCAGCTCGGCGCCGAGCTGATAGCGCCCCGAAGCGGCGTCCTGCTCGACGAACCCCTCCAGCTGGAGGGTGCGGAGGATTCCGTGGGCGGTGCCCTTGGCCAGCCCCAGGGAGGAGGCGATGTCGGACAGCCCGAGCCGCCGCTCGCCGCCCGCCAGCAGACGCAGCATCGCGGCCGCCCGCTCCAGCGACTGGATGTTCTTGGCCATCGCGCCGTACTCCTCCACCTCGGTTCGACAATGCTGAACACTATCGGTCGATGCCGACCTGCGCCGGACTCCGGGGGAAAGTCTCCTCCTGACGGCCCGCCGCGCCCGCACCCGCACAGCATGCAGTCCGCCTCATGGACGGACCGACCACGCGTCGAGGTGTCCGGCTACGCTGACGGGGTGCGCCTTCCCCGAGAAGGACGCAAAGCCGACAGCCGTCGCATCCCTGGGAGATCATCCATGGCCTCGTTGCCGACACCCGCCCCCGACAGCCGGACTCGCGCGCAGGCCCTGCGCGAGGCGCTCGCCACCCGGGTGGTGGTGGCCGACGGTGCGATGGGCACCATGCTCCAGGCCCAGGACCCGACACTTGAGGACTTCGAGAACCTCGAAGGCTGCAACGAGATCCTCAACATCACCCGCCCCGACATCGTGCGCACGGTCCACGAGGAGTACTTCGCGGTCGGCGTCGACTGCGTCGAGACCAACACCTTCGGCGCGAACCACTCCGCCGCCAACGAGTACGAGATCGCCGACCGGATCTTCGAGCTCTCCGAGTCCGGCGCCCGGATCGCCCGGGAGGCCGCGGACGAGTTCGCGGAGAAGGACGGCCGCCAGCGCTGGGTCCTCGGCTCCATCGGCCCCGGCACCAAGCTGCCCTCGCTCGGTCACATCACCTACGACGTGCTGCGTGACGGCTACCAGAAGAACGCCGAGGGGCTTTTGGCGGGCGGCTCCGACGCCCTGATCGTGGAAACGACCCAGGACCTGCTGCAGACCAAGTCGAGCATCATCGGCGCCCGCCGGGCCATGGAGGCCCTGGGTATCGACGTGCCGCTGATCTGCTCCCTCGCGTTCGAGACGACCGGCGTCATGCTGCTGGGTTCCGAGATCGGCGCCGCCCTCACCGCCCTGGAGCCGCTGGGCATCGACCTCATCGGTCTGAACTGCTCCACCGGCCCGGACGAGATGAGCGAGCACCTGCGCTACCTCGCCCGCCACTCCCGTACGCCCCTGATGTGCATGCCCAACGCCGGTCTGCCCGTGCTCACCAAGGACGGGGCGCACTTCCCGCTCGGCCCCGACGGCCTCGCCGACTCCCAGGAGCTGTTCGTCCGGGACTACGGCCTGTCCCTGATCGGCGGGTGCTGCGGTACGACCCCGGCCCACATGAAGGCCGTCGTGGAGCGGACCCAGGGGCTCACGCCGCCCGTACGCGACCCGCGCCCCGAGCCCGGCGCGGCCTCGCTCTACCAGCACATCCCCTTCCGCCAGGACACCGCCTATCTGGCGATCGGGGAGCGCACCAACGCCAACGGTTCCAAGAAGTTCCGTGAGGCCATGCTGGAGGCCCGCTGGGACGACTGCGTGGAGATGGCCCGGGACCAGATCCGTGAGGGCGCGCACATGCTCGACCTGTGCGTCGACTACGTGGGCCGTGACGGCGTCGCCGACATGGCGGAGCTGGCCGGCCGCTTCGCGACCGCCTCCACCCTGCCGATCGTGCTGGACTCCACCGAGCTGCCCGTGCTGCGCGCCGGCCTGGAGAAGCTCGGTGGCCGCGCGGTGCTGAACTCGGTGAACTACGAGGACGGTGACGGCCCCGAGTCCCGGTTCGCCCAGGTCAGCGCCCTGGCCGCCGAGCACGGCGCCGCCCTGATCGCCCTGACCATCGACGAGGAGGGCCAGGCGCGGACCATCGAGCACAAGGTGGCCATCGCCGAGCGGCTCATCGAGGACCTCACCACCAACTGGGGCATCCATGAGTCCGACATCCTCATCGACACCCTGACCTTCACCATCTGCACCGGCCAGGAGGAGTCCCGCGGCGACGGCATCGCCACCATCGGCGCGATCCGCGAGCTGAAGAAGCGCCACCCGGACGTCCAGACCACCCTGGGCCTGTCCAACATCTCCTTCGGCCTCAACCCGGCCGCCCGCGTCGTGCTGAACTCCGTCTTCCTCGACGAGTGCGTCAAGGCGGGTCTGGACTCCGCGATCGTGCACGCCTCCAAGATCCTGCCCATCGCCCGGCTGGAGGAGGAGCAGGTCAAGGTCGCCCTCGACCTGATCTACGACCGCCGCGCCGAGGGCTACGATCCCCTCCAGAAGCTCATGGAGCTCTTCGAGGGCGTCAACATGAAGTCGATGAAGGCGGGCAAGGCCGAGGAGCTGATGGCCCTCCCGCTGGACGAGCGGCTCCAGCGCCGCATCATCGACGGCGAGAAGAACGGCCTGGAGGCCGACCTCGACGAGGCGCTCCAGGACACCCCGGCCCTGGACATCGTCAACAACACGCTGCTCGAAGGCATGAAGGTGGTCGGCGAGCTGTTCGGCTCCGGGCAGATGCAGCTGCCGTTCGTCCTCCAGTCCGCCGAGGTGATGAAGAGCGCGGTGGCCCATCTGGAGCCGCACATGGAGAAGACCGACGACGACGGCAAGGGCACCATCGTGCTCGCCACCGTCCGCGGCGATGTCCACGACATCGGCAAGAACCTCGTCGACATCATCCTGTCCAACAACGGCTACAACGTCGTCAACCTGGGCATCAAGCAGCCCGTCTCCGCGATCCTGGAAGCCGCCGAGGAGCACCGCGCCGACGTCATCGGCATGTCCGGCCTCCTGGTGAAGTCCACCGTGATCATGAAGGAGAACCTCCAGGAGCTCAACCAGCGCAAGATGGCCGCCGACTTCCCGGTCATCCTCGGTGGCGCCGCGCTGACCAGGGCCTACGTCGAGCAGGACCTGCACGAGATCTACGAGGGCGAGGTCCGCTACGCCCGCGACGCCTTCGAGGGCCTGCGCCTGATGGACGCGCTCATCGGCGTCAAGCGCGGGGTGCCGGGCGCGGTCCTGCCCGAGCTCAAGCAGCGGCGCGTCCCCAAGAAGACCACCGACACCGCCGTGCTGGAGGTCGAGGAGCCCGAGGGTTCGGTGCGCTCGGACGTCTCCACCACCAACCCCGTCCCCGAGCCGCCGTTCTGGGGCACCCGGGTCATCAAGGGCATCCCGCTCAAGGAGTACGCCTCCTGGCTCGACGAGGGCGCCCTGTTCAAGGGCCAGTGGGGCCTCAAGCAGGCCAGGACCGGCGACGGGCCGACGTACGAGGAGCTGGTGGAGACCGAGGGACGCCCGCACCTGCGCGGCTGGCTCGACCACCTGCAGTCCAACAACCTCCTGGAAGCCGCCGTCGTCTACGGCTACTTCCCCTGCGTCGCCAAGGGCGAGGACCTGATCCTCCTGCACGAGGACGGCTCCGAGCGCACCCGCTTCACCTTCCCCCGCCAGCGCCGCGGCCGACGCCTGTGCCTCGCGGACTTCTTCCGCCCCGAAGAATCCGGCGAAACCGATGTGATCGGCCTCCAGGTCGTCACCGTCGGCTCCCGCATCGGCGAGGCCACCGCCGAACTCTTCGCCGCCAACTCCTACCGCGACTACCTCGAACTCCACGGCCTCTCCGTCCAGCTCGCCGAAGCCCTCGCGGAGTACTGGCACGCCCGGGTCCGCAGCGAGCTGGGCTTCGCCGGGGAGGACCCCACCGACGTCGAGGACATGTTCGCCCTGAAATACCGGGGCGCACGCTTCTCCCTCGGCTACGGCGCCTGCCCCGACCTCGAGGACCGCGCGAAGATCGCCGACCTCCTCCAGCCCGAACGGATCGGCGTCCAGCTCTCCGAGGAATTCCAGCTCCACCCCGAACAGTCCACCGACGCCATCGTCATCCACCACCCCGAAGCCAAGTACTTCAACGCACGGTAGCCGCCGCTTCACCCCGTGGCTCCGCGTCGTTCGCGCACCGTCGCCGGACACGTCGTACACTGGTCGGTCCAGTGCGGGCCGGTCGCCCTCCCCTCCGGGAGTGGCGGCCGGCCTTCTCGTCCCTTACGGAAGGTGTGCCGGATGACCAGTACGGTCCCCGCGTCCTTGACCCGCACGGCCGAAGGCGCCGCCCTGCAGGCGGTCCTTCTCGACATGGACGGAACCCTGGTCGACACCGAGGGCTTCTGGTGGGACGTCGAGAAAGAGGTCTTCGCCGCCCTCGGACACCAGCTGGAGGAGTCCTGGCGGGATGTCGTCGTCGGCGGACCGATGACCCGCAGCGCCGGCTACCTCATCGACGTCACCGGCGCCGACATCGGGCTGGACGAGCTGACCGTGCTGCTCAACGACGGCTTCGAGAAGCGCATCCTGCGCGGGGTGCCGCTGATGCCGGGCGCCGAGCGGCTGCTCGCCGAGCTGGCCGCGTCACAGATCCCCACCGCGCTCGTCTCGGCCTCGCACCGCCGGATCATCGACCGGGTGCTGGACTCGGTCGGCCACCACCACTTCGCGCTCACGGTCGCCGGTGACGAGGTCGTACGCACCAAGCCGGACCCCGAGCCCTATCTCACCGCCGCCGCGGGCTTCGGCGCCGACCCGTGGCGCTGCGCGGTCATCGAGGACACCGCGACCGGGGTCGCCGCAGCCGAGGCCGCCGGCTGCCGGGTGGTCGCCGTGCCCTCCGTGGCACCCATCGCACCCGCATCCGGCCGGGTCGTCGTCCGCTCCCTCGAAGAGGTCGACCTCCCCTTCCTCAGGAAGCTCATCACCGGAACGGGCTGAGGCCCGTCACCGGGCATGTGCCGGATGGTCACCGAGCGCGTCCCGGTGGACGGACGGCGGAGTTCTCCCGCTGCCCGTGCCCATTCCGGCAACTTTCCGTGGACGTGAATCAGCCACCGTCCACATATGTGAAGAGGCCGGGCGGGTGAGCTTCCTCACCCGGAGGCCTGTCGTGGCCTGCCCTGATGGGGGGTGCTGTCCCAAATGGTGGACAAATGTCGCCCCGCTCGGCTGTCCGGGGAGGGCCGACCCCGCTCCGGGCGGTCGGAGCGGCCACCGGGTGGCCACTAACTTTGGTTCCTCACCTGCCGGGATGAGGGAGAACGTCCGTATGAACCGCAAGACCCTGGTGCTGCCGGCCGTCGTCGGCCTGCTCGCCCCCGTGCTCGCCGCCTGCGGCAGCACGGACAGCGGCGCCGGTGGCGGCAACGCCATCGTCGTCGGCACCACGGACCAGCTCGTGGCCTCCGAGGAGAACCCCGCTCCTCTCGACCCGGCCTTCGGGTACGAGGCAGGCGTCTGGAACGTCCTGCGGCAGACCGTGCAGACCCTGACCGCCGTGCCGGGCGCCGGCGGCGAGCCGGTGCCGGAAGCCGCCCAGAGCTGCACCTTCACGGACAACGCGAACGAGAGCTACCGCTGCACCCTGCGCGAGGGCCTGCAGTTCGCCGACGGCACCCCCGTCACCGCCGAGGATGTGAAGTACTCCGTCCAGCGGGTCATCGACATCAACTCCGACAGCGGTCCGGTCGGGCTCCTCGCCAACATCGACACGATCGAGACCAAGGGCGACAACCAGGTGATCTTCCACCTGAACACGCCCGACGCCACCTTCCCGTACAAGCTGGCCACCCCCGCGGCCGGCATCGTCCCCAAGGGGCAGTACCCGGCGAAGAGCGGGCGCGACGGCTTCCAGGTCAACGGCTCGGGGCCGTACACCATGAAGCCGGAGGTCCAGGACGGCCGGGTCGTGAGCATCGCCTTCACCAAGAACCCCTCGTACAAGGGTGAGCTGAAGGTCCTCAACGACAAGGTCGAGATGGACCTCTTCCCCGACGCCGAGGCCATGGGCAAGGCGCTGGAGGAGAAGAAGATCCACATGATGACCCGGGCCATGTCGCCGGAGCAGGCACACGACATGCTCGTCAAGCCGAAGGAAGGCATCGAGCTCACCGAGATGCCCGGCCTCGCCATCAGCTACCTCGGGTTCAACACCAAGGACCCCGTGGTCAACAAGGCCGTACGGCAGGCCATGGCGCAGATCATCGACCGGGGCGAGATCGCGGGCAAGGTGTACGGCACCACCGCCGAGCCGCTCTACTCGGTGATCCCCTCCAGCATCACCGGGCACACCAACGCCTTCTTCCACAAGTACGGCGAGCCCAGCACCGCCAAAGCCGCGGAAACCCTCAAGAACGCCGGGGTCAAGACACCGGTGAAGTTCACCCTGCACTACACCAACGACCACTACGGCTCCGCCACCGCCAAGGAGTTCAAGGCGCTCCAGCAGCAGTTGAACGGCTCGGGCCTCTTCGACGTCGCCGTGCAGGGCAAGGAGTGGTCGAAGTACCGGCCTGAGCAGAAGCGCGGCGACTACGCGGCCTACGGCATGGGCTGGTTCCCCGACTTCCCGGACCCGGACAACTACACCGCCCCGTTCCTGGACAAGAACAACTTCCTCAACTCCCCGTACCGGTCGCCGGAAGCGCAGAACGTCCTCATCCCGAAGTCGCGCCGCGCGGCCGACCGCAGCGCCGCCGCCCCGACCTACGAGAAGCTCCAGGACATCGTCGCCACCGACGTGCCCGTCCTGCCGATCTGGCAGGGCAAGCAGTACGTGGCCTCCCGCAGCGGGGTCGCCGGGGTCGAACGGTCCGTCAGCGCCACCTCCGAGCTCCAGCTCTGGGAGCTGAACAAGACCGGCGCCTGAGCCACCGGTCCGAAAACCGTGAAAGCCGTCCGGCCCGCCCCGATCCTGTGCGCAGGAGAGGCGGGCCGGACGGTTTTCGTGCTGTGGCTCCTACTGCGCGCCCGGGCGCACCAGCCCGCTCTCGTACGCGTACACCGCGGCCTGCACCCGGTCGCGCAGCCCCAGCTTCGTCAGCACATGACCCACATGCGTCTTGACCGTCGTCTCGCTGACGAACAGGTCCGCCGCGATCTCCGCGTTGGACAGGCCGCGCGCCACCAGCTTCAGGACCTCCACCTCACGGTCCGTCAGCGTGTGCAGCGCGTCCGGGACCGGGTCCTCGCCGGACGGCAGATGGTCCGCGTACTTGTCGAGCAGCCGGCGCGTGATGCTCGGGGCGAGCATCGCCTCGCCCGCCGCCACCACCCGGATCGCCTGCACCAGCTCGACCGCCGGGGCGTCCTTCAGCAGGAAGCCGCTCGCGCCCGCCCGCAGCGCCTCCACCACGTACTCGTCGAGGTCGAACGTGGTCAGCACCAGCACCTTCGCCGGGCCGTCCTTGCCGGGGCCGGTGATCTGGCGGGTCGCCTCGACCCCGTCCATCCGCGGCATCCGGATGTCCATCAGCACCACATCGGGCTGGAGCGCCCGGACCTGGTCGATGGCCTGCAGACCGTCACCGGCCTCACCGACCACCGCCAGATCGCCCTCGGCCTCCAGGATCATCCGGAAACCGGTGCGCAGCAGCGGCTGGTCATCGACCAGCAGGACGCGGATCGCCACGGGAACTCCTTAACGGCCCTCAAGAGCCACGGGTCGGCCGGCCTCGGCCCGGACGGGGCTCATTCTGCCCTGGTCATCCTCGCCCGACTCCGCCGGGCGGACCGCCAGCGGGTATACCGGGGGAGTCCCGCCGAATTCCGGACACACCGCCTGGTGGTCGCACCAGCCGCAGAGCTTCGTGGGGCGCGGTCGCCAGTCACCGGTCTCCGTCGCCAGCGCGATCGCCTCCCACAGCGCGAGCAGTTTGCGCTCCACCCGCTCCAGGTCCGCCATCACCGGGTCGTACGTCAGCACATCACCGCTGCCCAGATAGACCAGCTGGAGCCGGCGCGGCACGATCCCCTTCAGCCGCCAGATCACCAGCGCGTAGAACTTCATCTGGAACAGCGGCCCCTCGGCGTACTCCGGCCGAGGCGCCTTCCCCGTCTTGTAGTCGACGATCCGCACATCGCCGGTGGGGGCCACATCGATCCGGTCGATCACGCCGCGCAGCCGCAGCCCCGACTCCAGCTCGGCCTCGACGAACAGCTCCCGCTCCGCCGGCTCGAGCCGCGTCGGGTCCTCCAGCGAGAACCACCGCTCCACCAGCCGCTCCGCCTCACCCAGCCAGCGCGTCAGCCGCTCGCCCTCGGCGTCCCCGGCGAATAGCTCGGTCAGCTCCGGCTTCGCCTTCAGCAGCCGGTCCCACTGGCCGGGGATCAAGGCCCGCGCCCGCGGTGCCGTACGGTCCGCCGCCGGGGCGTCGAAGAGCCGCTCCAGCACCGCATGGACGAGTGTGCCGCGGGTAGCCGCCTCGCTGGGCTTCTGAGGCAGTTTGTCGATGACCCGGAAGCGGTAGAGCAGCGGGCACTGCATGAAATCGCTCGCGCGCGAAGGCGACAGGGACGAAGGTGGCTGCGGCGGCCGGGGCACGGAGGTCATGTCTGAAGACCCTACGGCCCGCCACTGACAGGCGGCGGCATACCATCGACGGCAGACCCTCGCAGACTGCATCATCGTGGCGCACGCCACGTACCGAACCGAAGGGACCTCGTGGACGAGAGCGGCGACAGCGGGCGGCCGCAGCCCGGCGCAGGGGGAACGGACCCCGGCGCCGCCCCCGCCGGCGGCAAGCCGAAACGCCCCGCCGATCCGGGCGGCGGCCTGCTCATGGGCCGGCCCTTCGGCGTGCCGGTGTACGTCGCCCCCAGCTGGTTCGTCGTCGCCGCCCTGATCACCTGGGTCTTCGGCGGCCAGCTCGACCGGGTCCTGCCCGAGCTCGGCGGCGCCCGCTATCTCGTCGCCCTGTTCTTCGCGATCGCCTTCTACGCCTCCGTACTCGTCCACGAACTGGCCCACACGGTCGCCGCCCTGCGCTACAAGCTGCCCGTCCGCCGCATCCAGCTCCAGTTCTTCGGCGGCGTCTCCGAGATCGAGAAGGAGACCGAGACCCCCGGCCGCGAGTTCATCCTCGCCTTCGTCGGCCCCCTCCTCTCGCTCGTCCTCGGCGGCCTCTTCTACGGCGCGCTGCAGTTCGTCGAGGCCGGGACCGTCCCCGGCGTCCTGCTCGCCGGGCTGATGATCTCCAACCTCATCGTGGCCGCCTTCAACCTGCTGCCCGGCCTGCCCCTGGACGGCGGCCGGATGCTCCGCGCCATCGTCTGGAAGATCACCGGCAAACCCATGAACGGCACCATCGCCGCCGCCTGGGTCGGCCGGGGCCTCGCCGTCACCGTGCTGATCGGGCTGCCGCTGCTCACCCACACCGGGACGCTCGGCAGCGCCAACGAGGACATCGGCGGGGTGGAGACCGTCATGGACGCCCTGCTCGCCGCGATCCTCGCCGGCATCATCTGGACCGGCGCCGGGAACAGCCTGCGCATGGCCCGGCTCCGTGAGCACCTGCCCGACCTGCGGGCCCGCACCCTGACCCGGCGCGCCGTCCCCGTCGAGTCCGCGACCCCCCTCTCCGAGGCCCTGCGCCGCGCCAACGAGGCAGGGGCCCGCGCGCTGGTCGTCGTCGACGGGCAGGGCAACCCCAAGGGCGTCGTCCGCGAGGCCGCCATCGTCGGTGTCCCGGAACACCGCCGCCCCTGGGTCGCCGTCAGCGGCCTCGCCCAGGACCTCACCGAGGGCATGAAGGTCCCCGCCGAACTCGCCGGAGAAGCCCTCCTGGACCGGCTCAAGGCCACCCCGGCCACCGAGTACCTGGTCGTCGAGGAGACCGGCGAGATCTACGGAGTCCTCTCCACCGCCGACGTGGAGCGCGCCTTCGTCAAGGCCATGGCCCGCCCCAGCACCTGAGGGCCCCTTCTCCCGCCCAGGACCGGGCGGTCGGCGGCCGGGGAAACACCGGTACGCTGGTCACATGTCTGAACCGACCGGTGCCGCCCGCCGACGTGGGCCCTTCAAGGTCGGGGACCAGGTCCAGCTCACCGACCCCAAGGGACGCCACTACACCTTCACGCTCGAAGCCGGAAAGAACTTCCACACCCACAAGGGTTCTTTCCCGCACGACGAGCTGATCGGTGCTCCCGAGGGCAGTGTTGTCCGAACCACGGGAAACGTCGCCTACCTCGCGCTGCGCCCCCTGCTCCCCGACTACGTCCTGTCCATGCCCCGCGGCGCCGCCGTGGTCTACCCCAAGGACGCGGGGCAGATCCTGGCCTTCGCCGACATCTTCCCCGGCGCCCGCGTCGTGGAAGCAGGGGTCGGGTCCGGCTCGCTCTCCACCTTCCTGCTGCGGGCCATCGGTGAGCAGGGCATGCTGCACTCCTACGAGCGCCGCGAGGACTTCGCCGAGATCGCCCAGCAGAATGTCGAGCGCTACTTCGGTTCACCGCACCCCGCCTGGCAGCTGACCGTCGGGGACCTCCAGGACAACCTCTCCGACACCGACGTCGACCGCGTCGTGCTGGACATGCTCGCCCCCTGGGAGTGCCTGGAGGCGGTCTCCAAGGCCCTGGTGCCCGGCGGCATCCTCTGCGCCTACGTCGCCACCACCACCCAGCTCTCGCGCACCGTGGAGTCCATCCGAGAGATCGGCTGCTTCGCCGAACCGCAGCCCTGGGAGTCGATGATCCGCAACTGGCACGTCGAAGGACTGGCCGTGCGCCCCGACCACCGGATGATCGGCCACACCGGCTTCCTGGTCACCGCCCGGCGCCTCGCGGACGGCGTCGAGCCGCCGCTGCGCCGCCGCCGCCCCTCCAAGGGCGCCTACGGCGAGGACTACGACGGACCGGGCAGCCAGAGCGGCTCCGCCGCCTCCCGCGGCTGATCCGCCCAACGTACCGGCGCCGCAGCGGAGTTCCCCGACCGACCGGGGAACCCCGCTGCGGCGCCTCCTCGTTGCCGCCGGACGCGCCCCGGCGGTGAAACCGCCGCACACCCCGCCGTTCCCCCGGCCGTGTGAGGTGTGGCACGATGCTGGCCACCCCCAGGGGTGCCCCCGCCCTCTTCCCGGGCTTCCAGGAACCACATGGAGACACACCGCGTGCAGACCTCCGCGCTCCCGGACCTCGCGCACACCGCCACCAAGCCGGTGCACTGGCTCGCCACCGCGGCGGCCATGGCCGGCGTGGTGGCGCTCGCCGGGCTGCTTCAGCCCCGTACGGCCACCGCCACGGCCCCCGAGGAGCGGGCCCGGACCCAGCAGAACGCGCCCGCCCCGGACCCGGCCGGGGTGGAGTTTCCCCTGGAGTGCGGCGGGGCCGGGACCAAGGTGGCCGAGCACGCCCCCGGCGACCTCGACGGCGACGGGCGGCCGGAAACCGTCGCCGTGGTGCACTGCGACGCGGGCTCGGGGACGCCGCCGAGCGGCATCTACGTCCTGACCCGGGGAAGCGGGGCCGCACCCCGGATCGTGGCGACCCTGGTGGACCCCGCCGACGGGAAGACGGTCGAGGACTTCGCCGTACGCGAGGCAACCGTCTCGGCGAACCTGCTCGGCTACTCCTCGACCGAGGTGCCCCGCTGCTGCCCCGACCAGGAGGAACAGGCCTCCTGGCGGTGGCAGGGCAACGCCTTCGTCCGCGCCTCAGGAGACCTCGCCCGCGCCGTGTGACCGCACCGGTCAGGCCGCGTCCGGCCCGTACACCTCGACGCTGTCCTTGACGCGCCGTACGTGGATGCAGTCCCCGGGGCACTCCTTGGCCGAATCGACCACGTCCTGGAGCAGCGGAAGCGGCACCAGAGTGGTGGCGCCCGGGTCCTGCAGGAGTTCGTCGTCGCCGCTCTTCACGTAGGCGAGACCGTCGATGTCGAGCTCGAAGACCTCCGGCGCGTACTGCACGCAGATGCCGTCGCCCGTACAGAGGTCCTGGTCGATCCAGACCTCCAGGTCCTGCGTGCCACTGTCGCCCGGTGCGTCCTGCTGCACGGTCATGTGTCCTGCCGTTCCCTGCGTATCCGAACCCATTGGAGCCAGCCCTGACGGGTGTTGAACGCTTCGACGATACAACCGGCGGCTTTCCGGTGCCGAAGGGTGGGTATTCCCTTGACGTGAGGGAGAGCGCAAGGGTGAAGATCGGACACACCCCGCAGTCTTTGTGATCTAGGGGTTTCAATCACCACCCACCCAGGTAGGGTCAGGAAGCGTCCAGCTCCCCATGGAGGAGGTGAGGACCGTGGCAGCCCACGACGACGACATCAACCGCGGCATCCGGCCCGCGCGGGGGTCAGAAGACCCAGCCGGCCAGGTTGCCTATCTCGAGCAGGAAATCGCCGTCCTGCGACGTAAGCTCGCCGACTCTCCGCGGCATACGAGGATTCTCGAAGAGCGGATCGTCGAGTTGCAGACGAATCTGGCAGGCGTGTCCGCACAGAACGAGCGGCTCGCCAACACGCTCCGTGAGGCGCGTGACCAGATCGTGGCCCTCAAGGAGGAGGTCGACCGGCTCGCGCAGCCGCCGGCCGGCTTCGGTGTCTTCCTGCAAGCCAACGAGGACGGCACCTGCGACATCTTCACCGGGGGCCGCAAGCTCCGGGTGAACGTCTCTCCGAGCGTCGAGATCGAGGACCTCCGGCGCGGCCAGGAGGTCATGCTCAACGAAGCGCTCAACGTGGTCGAGGCCATGGAGTTCGAGCGGGCCGGGGACATCGTCACCCTCAAGGAGATCCTCGAGGACGGCGAGCGCGCCCTGGTGGTCGGGCACACCGACGAGGAGAGGGTGGTACGGCTCGCCGAGCCGCTGCTGGACATCACCATCCGCTCCGGTGACGCCCTGCTGCTGGACTCCAGGTCCGGATACGTCTACGAGGTGGTCCCCAAGAGCGAGGTCGAGGAGCTCGTCCTCGAAGAGGTTCCGGACATCGACTACGACAAGATCGGCGGCCTGGGCGACCAGATCGAGCTGATCCGCGACGCGGTCGAGCTGCCCTACCTCCACCCCGACCTCTTCAAGGAACACGAACTGCGACCGCCGAAGGGCATCCTGCTCTACGGCCCGCCCGGCTGCGGCAAGACGCTCATCGCCAAGGCCGTCGCCAATTCGCTCGCCAAGAAGGTCGCCGAGGTGACCGGGCAGCCCGCGGGGAAGAGCTACTTCCTCAATATCAAGGGCCCCGAGCTCCTCAACAAGTACGTCGGCGAGACCGAGCGGCACATCCGCCTGGTCTTCCAGCGTGCCCGGGAGAAGGCGAGCGAGGGCACCCCCGTCATCGTCTTCTTCGACGAGATGGAATCCCTCTTCCGCACCCGTGGCAGCGGCGTCAGCTCGGACGTGGAGAACACCATCGTCCCGCAGCTGCTCGCCGAGATCGACGGTGTGGAGGGTCTGGAGAACGTCATCGTCATCGGCGCCTCCAACCGCGAGGACATGATCGACCCCGCCATCCTGCGACCCGGCCGACTCGACGTGAAGATCAAGATCGAGCGTCCGGACGCCGAGGCCGCGAAGGACATCTTCGCGAAGTACCTGACCCCGTCGCTCCCGCTGCACGCGGACGATCTGGCCGAGCACACCGGCTCCCGGCCGGCCGCCGCCCACGCCATGATCCAGTCCGTCGTGGAGCGGATGTACACGGAGTCCGAGGAGAACCGCTTCCTCGAGGTCACGTACGCCAACGGCGACAAGGAAGTCCTGTACTTCAAGGACTTCAACTCCGGCGCGATGATTCAGAACATCGTCGACCGGGCAAAGAAAATGGCCATCAAGGCATTCCTCGAACACCAGCAGAAGGGTCTGCGCGTCTCCCATCTCCTCCAGGCCTGCGTGGATGAGTTCAAGGAGAACGAGGACCTGCCCAACACGACGAACCCGGACGACTGGGCCAGGATTTCCGGTAAGAAGGGTGAGCGGATCGTCTTCATCCGCACACTCGTCACCGGAAAGCAAGGCGCTGACACCGGGCGCTCCATCGACACCGTGGCCAATACGGGTCAGTACCTGTAATACGCCGACCGGCTGCGGATGCCCGGAGGGGCCTCCGCAGCCGGTCGTTTTCCCCCGTTTCGGCCACACCGGAACAATGTCGTAATTGATCTCCCCACCGGCGCAGAGGCGCTCTAGGCTCTGCGGTACCGCCGAGTCGCGCAGTGCGGTGACGGGCACCGCATACGCACCGGACAAGCAGCGGTACTTGAGCGTCGCTCCCGGACGGGACCGACGCCGGGCAAGGAGGGCCGCATGACCGTACGGCGAGTAATGGGCATCGAGACGGAGTACGGGATCTCCGTCCCCGGTCACCCCAACGCCAATGCCATGCTCACCTCGTCCCAGATCGTCAACGCCTACGCGGCGGCGATGCACCGGGCGCGACGCGCCCGCTGGGACTTCGAGGAGGAGAATCCGCTGCGTGACGCGCGAGGCTTCGACCTCGCCCGCGAGACCGCCGACTCCAGTCAGCTCACCGACGAGGACATCGGCCTGGCCAATGTGATCCTCACCAACGGTGCCCGGCTCTACGTCGACCACGCGCACCCCGAATACAGCTCACCGGAGATCACCAACCCGCTCGACGCGGTGCTCTGGGACAAGGCCGGCGAACGGATCATGGCGGAGGCCGCCGAGCGGGCGGCCGCCATTCCCGGCGCCCAGCCGATCCATCTCTACAAGAACAACACCGACAACAAGGGCGCCTCCTACGGCACGCACGAGAACTACCTGATGCAGCGGGAGACCCCGTTCTCGGACATCGTGCGCCATCTGACGCCGTTCTTCGTCTCCCGCCAGGTCGTCACCGGCGCGGGGCGGGTCGGCATCGGTCAGGACGGCCATGAGCACGGCTTCCAGATCAGCCAGCGCGCCGACTACTTCGAGGTCGAGGTCGGCCTGGAGACGACGCTCAAGCGCCCCATCATCAACACCCGGGACGAGCCCCACTCCGACGCGGAGAAGTACCGCCGGCTCCATGTGATCATCGGCGACGCCAACCTCTCGGAGATCTCGACCTACCTGAAGCTCGGCACCACGTCCCTGGTGCTGGCCATGATCGAGGACGCCTTCATCAACGTCGACCTCGCCGTCGACCAGCCCGTGCGCACGCTGCACCAGGTCTCGCACGACCCGGACCTCGGGCAGCTGATCACGCTCCGCAGCGGTCGGACACTCACCGCTGTCCAGCTCCAGATGGAATACTTCGAGCTGGCCCGAAAATACGTGGACGAGCGGTACGGCGCCGACGCCGACGAGCAGACGAAGGACATCCTGACCCGCTGGGAGGACACGCTCAACCGGCTGGAGACCGATCCGATGAGCCTGGCGGGGGAGCTGGACTGGATCGCCAAGCGTGAGCTAATGGAGGGCTACCGCCGCCGGGACTCGCTGGACTGGGACGCCCCCCGCCTGCACCTGGTCGACCTCCAGTACGCGGACGTGCGGCCCGACAAGGGGCTCTACAACCGTCTGGCGGCCCGCGGGCGGATGAAGCGGCTGCTGGATGAGGACGACGTCACCAGGGCCCGTACGAAGCCTCCGGAGGACACCCGGGCCTACTTCCGCGGCCGCTGTCTGGAGCAGTACGCCGACGACGTGGCGGCCGCCTCCTGGGATTCGGTCATCTTCGACCTGCCGGACCGCGACTCGCTCCAGCGGGTCCCCACCCTGGAGCCGTTGCGGGGCACCAAGGAGCATGTGAAGGACCTGCTCGACCGCTGTCGTACGGCGCAGGAGCTGGTCCAGGTGCTGTCGGGTGGCTGAAAGGTGTCCGGGCTGGGAATCAATCACCTGAGGCCCGGACGTTGAACCAACTACCGGGCCGATGTCGGACCTCGTGGGTAGGGTCTGATCAAGAGCTTCGATGGTTTCGAACCGAGCGGGGTGAGCTACATGGCGACCAAGGACACCGGCGGCGGACAGCAGAAGGCGACGCGTTCCTCCGAGGAGGTCGAGGAGCGGGCGCAGGACGCGCAGGCGTCCGAGGACCTCGCGGAGCGCCAGGAGAAGCTGAGCGACGATGTCGACTCGGTGCTGGACGAGATCGACGACGTCCTCGAAGAGAACGCCGAGGATTTCGTGCGGTCATTCGTCCAAAAGGGCGGGCAGTAATTCACGAGTGTGAACGCCGGTGATGTTTCCGGCGTCTGCGGTGCCCGGGGGAGATGGGGTGACGGCGACCGCCACGGCGTGCGCCGTCACCCCGCTCGCCGACCGGCGGAGCCCCTCCGGTCCGCGAGCGCGGGATCGGCGCAGATCCCTCCGCCGAACATGTGGATCACCCGCCCGGGACGGGTAGGGTCCGTGGCGTACGTTGCTTCAACTGCAATCCGGCCATCGGCAAGTTGGGGGATGATCCTGACTCTCTTGCGCAGGGCCATCGCATATCTGGAGGGAAACGCGTGGAAGCCAACACTCGTAGCACCGGGCGTCTACCAGCTGCCTTCCTGACGCCGGGTTCGTCCTCGTTCATGGACTTCCTGTCCGACCAGTCGCCCGAGATGCTCCCGGGCAACCGGAGCCTGCCGCCGCTGCAGGGGGCCATCGAGGCACCGCACGGCACGACCATCGTCGCGGCGTCCTTCCCCGGTGGCGTGGTCCTGGCCGGTGACCGGCGAGCCACCATGGGCAACATGATCGCGCAGCGCGACATCGAGAAGGTCTTCCCGGCCGACGAGTACTCGGCGGTGGGCATCGCCGGCACCGCGGGACTGGCCGTGGAGATGGTCAAGCTCTTCCAGTTGGAGCTGGAGCACTTCGAGAAGGTCGAGGGCGCCCAGCTCTCCCTGGAGGGCAAGGCCAACCGGCTCTCCACCATGATCCGCTCCAACCTGGCCATGGCCATGCAGGGCCTCGCCGTGGTGCCCCTCTTCGCCGGGTACGACGTCGACCGCGACAAGGGCCGCATCTTCTCCTACGACGTCACCGGCGGCCGCTCCGAGGAGAACGGCTACGCCGCCACCGGCTCCGGGTCGATCTTCGCCCGGGGCTCCATGAAGAAGCTCTACCGCCAGGACCTGACGGAGGAGCAGGCCCTCACCCTGGTCGTGCAGGCGCTGTACGACGCCGCTGACGACGACTCGGCGACCGGCGGCCCGGACGTGGCCCGCCGGATCTACCCGATCGTCACCGTCATCACCGAAGAAGGCTTCCGGAGGCTGGGCGACCAGGAGTCCGCCGACATCGCGCGCTCCGTCCTGGAACGCCGCCTAGAGCAGCCCGACGGCCCGCGCGCCGCGCTGCTCTGACCCGGACTCCGAGCCTTCCGAGATGCACTCGTCACTGACAGAAAGGGACGGATAGCCGGTGTCGACGCCGTTCTATGTCTCACCCCAGCAGGCCATGGCCGACCGGGCGGAGTACGCCCGCAAGGGCATCGCCCGTGGTCGCAGCCTCGTTGTGCTGCAATATGCCGACGGCATCGTGTTCGTCGGCGAGAACCCGTCCCGTGCGCTGCACAAGTTCAGCGAGATCTATGACCGGATCGGCTTCGCGGCCGCCGGCAAGTACAACGAGTACGAGAACCTCCGCATCGGCGGTGTGCGCTACGCCGACCTGCGCGGATACACCTACGACCGGGACGACGTGACGGCCCGTGGGCTGGCCAACGTCTATGCCCAGACGCTCGGCACCATCTTCTCCAGCGCCGCCGAGAAGCCGTACGAGGTGGAGCTGGTCGTCGCCGAGGTCGGCACCGCCCCCGAGGGTGACCAGATCTACCGGCTGCCGCACGACGGTTCGATCGTGGACGAGCACGGCTCGGTCGCGGTCGGCGGCAACGCCGAGCAGATCAGCAGCTTCCTGGACCAGCGCCACCGCGACGGCATGACACTCGCCGAGGCGCTCAAGCTGGCCGTCCAGGCGCTCTCCAGGGAGCCGGGCGGCGGGGAGCGCGAGATCCCCGCCGAGCGTCTCGAAGTCGCGGTGCTGGACCGTACGCGGCCCCAGCAGCGCAAGTTTAAGCGGATCGTGGGCCGTCAGCTGGCCCGGCTGCTCGACGCCGAGGCGGCGAGCGCCACCCCGACGGACGCCCCGTCCGACACCGAGGAGACCGACACCCCGGGGACCGCCACCCCGGAGAACCGCACCCCCGGGACCGGCACCGGGGACTCGCCCGACTCAACCGAGGAGTAGGCGGCGGACCGCACAGATGCCCCCTGGCCCGGCCCGGGGGCATCTGTCATGCCCCGGATGCGGGCGCTGGCGCCGTGGAGCCGCGTACGACCAGCCGTACCGGCAGGCTGCCCGGCTCGGCGGGGCGGCCCTCCAGCACGGCGAGCAGCGCCGCCATGCCCCGCTCCCCGACCTGCTCGGCGGGCAGCCGCACGGTGGTGAGCTCCGGTTCGACGGCGGTGGCCAGGGCGAGGTCGTCGAAGCCGGTGACCGAGAGGTCGTCCGGCACCCGCAGCCCGAGCCTGCGGGCCGCCTTGCAGGCGCCGGCCGCCAGGATGTCGTCGTCGCAGACGATCGCGGTGGGCCGCTCCCCGGCGACGGCCAGCGCCTGCTCGGCGGCCTCCCGCCCGGACCGGACGTCGAGCGGGGCCCGTACCGTACGCACCGTGGCGCCCGGCACCTCGCCCATCGCCTCCCGCAGCGCCTGCGCGCGGACCGCGAACGTCCAGGTGTCCACGGCGGACGCCAGATGCACGAACCGGCGGTGGCCGAGACCCAGCAGATGGTCCGTCACCTGACGCATGCCGTCGGCGATGTCCAGGTTCACGTGGGCCGCCGCGTCCGTCCCGGCCGGGTCGCTGTCCAGCATCACCAGCGGCAGCTCCGCCCCGTGCAGGGCGCTCAGCGCGTCCGAGGCCATGGAGGATGCGATCACCCCGTCCAGGGCGGCACGGGCCGAGGCGAAGGGGTCCCGGGCCGGTCCGGTGCCGTCCGGCGAGGGGTAGAGCACCACGCCGAAGTCGTGCTCGGCGGCGACGGCGGCGGCCCCGGTGTAGACCCGGGCGAAGAACTCGTTGGTCAGGGCGGGGACCACGAGCAGCGCGGTCCTGGTGCGGCCGAGGCGCAGATTGCGGGCGGCCAGATTGGGCCGGTAGCCGAGCTCCGCGGCTCGGTCCCGGACCCGCTGGGCCGTGGCCTCGGACACCCGGCCCGGCCACTTCCCGCCCAGCACGAGGGAGACCGTCGCCTGCGAGACGCCCGCCGCACGGGCCACGTCCCGGCTGGTGGGCCGAGGCGGGGCGGGCTGGTGCGACTCGGTCACTCGGGCCTCCGTGCGGAATGGTTCCGTGACACCGCGAGGTGGACCCGCGGACTGCGCACATGGTACGTATGAACCTCGAAGTTATACGTAAAACCTCGGGTGGCGGCAGTCGCCCGGCGGAAAGGGGCGGACATGGCCGCGGGATATCTGGACATCCTCCGGGCGCGGCACGCCGCCCGGCTGCTGGCGGGCACCCTGGTGGGGCGGCTGCCCAACGGCACCGCCCACATCGCGATCGTGCTGTTCACCCGGGCCGAGGGCGGCAGCTACACGCTGGCCGGCGCGCTGGCCGCCGCGTACGGGCTGGCCACCGCCGTCGGGCAGCCACTGCTCGGACGGGCGGTGGACCTGTACGGACAACCGCGCGTCCAGCTCCCCGCCGCCGTGCTCTCCGCGCTCGGCATGGCCCTGCTGGCGACAGCCGGCCTCGGCTCGCTCCCGCTGGCCTACGCGGCCGTCATCGTCGCCGGGGTCGCCACACCGCCCCTGGAGGGCGGCCTGCGGGCCCTGTGGCCCAGCGTGCTGAAGCGCGAGGACCAGGTGCACCGCACCTACGCCATGGACGCCGTGGCGCAGGAGATCATGTTCACCGTCGGGCCGCTCCTGGTGACGCTCCTCGTCTCGCTCTGGTCCCCGGCCGCCGCACTGCTCGTCATCAACGCCATCGGGGTACTCGGCGCCCTCTCCGTCGTCCTCTCCGAGCCCTCGCGCACCTGGCGCTCCGCACCCCGTGAGGCGCACTGGCTCGGTGCCCTGCGCTCGCCCGGACTCCTCGCCCTGCTCGGGGCGTTCTTCTTCGTCGGACTCGCGCTCGGCTCCATCACCGTGGCCGGCGTCGCCTACGCGGACGACCACGGCCGGGAGTCGGTGTACGGCTGGCTGATGGCCGCGCTCGGCCTCGGCGCCCTGATCGGGGGCCTGGGCTACGGGGCGCGGCAGTGGGCCGGTGCGCCCGAGCGCCGGCTGCGCGTCATCGTCGGCCTCCTGGCCCTCGGCTACCTGCCGTTGGCGCTCACCCCTTCGGTCCCCGTCATGGCCGCCCTCGCCGCCCTGGCCGGCGTCTTCCTCGCCCCGGCCATCGCGTGCTCCTTCATCGTGGTGGACCGGCACGCCCCACGCGGCACGGTGACCGAGGCGTTCTCGTGGCTGGTCACCACCTTCGGTGTCGGCGCGGCCGCCGGAACGGCCCTCGCGGGACCGGCCGTCGAGCTCGGCTCCACCGCCTGGAGCTTCGGCGTGGCGGGGGTCGGCGGGGTGCTCGCCCTGGTGGTCCTGCTGGCCACCGGAAAGGTCCTCGGGGACGTCCCAGCAGCTCCCGTACATGACCCCGCCGTCGTGACGGGATCGGAAAATGATCGAAACGGTGCTGTCGAACCCGGTTTCAGCACCGGCCGTGAGGCGTAATGTTCAGTCATGGACCGCCGCATTTTCGGGCTGGAGAACGAGTACGGCGTCACGTGCACGTTCAGGGGACAGCGCCGACTGTCACCTGACGAAGTGGCGCGCTACCTCTTCCGCCGTGTTGTGTCATGGGGCCGCAGCAGCAATGTCTTCCTGCGGAACGGCGCCCGCCTCTACCTCGACGTGGGATCGCATCCGGAATATGCAACCCCCGAGTGCGACAACGTGACCGAGCTGGTCACGCATGACAAAGCGGGCGAGCGCATTCTCGAAGGCCTGCTCGTCGACGCCGAACGCCGCCTGCACGAGGAGGGAATCGCGGGCGACGTCTATCTCTTCAAGAACAACACCGACTCGGCGGGAAACTCCTACGGGTGCCACGAGAACTACCTCGTCGCCCGGCACGGGGAATTCTCCCGGCTCGCGGACATCCTCATCCCCTTCCTCGTCACCCGTCAGCTCATCTGCGGCGCGGGCAAGGTGCTCCAGACGCCGCGCGGAGCCGTCTACTGCGTCAGCCAGCGCGCCGAGCACATCTGGGAGGGCGTCAGCTCCGCGACCACCCGCTCCCGGCCGATCATCAACACCCGCGACGAACCCCACGCCGACGCGGAGCGGTACCGCCGCCTCCACGTCATCGTCGGTGACTCGAACATGTCCGAGACGACCATGCTGCTCAAGGTCGGCGCCACCGACCTGGTGCTCCGCATGATCGAGGCGGGTACGGTGATGCGCGACCTGACCCTGGAGAACCCGATCCGGGCCATCCGCGAGGTCAGCCACGACCTCACCGGCCGGCGCAAGGTGCGCCTGGCCAGCGGCCGCGAGGCCTCGGCCATCGAGGTCCAGCGGGAGTACTACGAGAAGGCTCTGGACTTCGTCGAGCGCCGGGGCATCCGCACCGGCACCGTCGACCAGGTCCTGGAGCTCTGGGGCCGCACGCTCGACGCCGTCGAGGCCGAGGACCTCGACCGGATCGACACCGAGATCGACTGGGTCATGAAGTACAAGCTCATCGAGCGGTACCGGGCCAAGCACAACATGACCATGTCGAACCCACGGGTCGCCCAGATAGACCTCGCCTACCACGACATCCACCGTCGCCGCGGACTCTTCTACCTCCTGGAGAGGAAGGGCCAGACCGCCCGCATCTGCAACGACCTGAAGATCTTCGAGGGCAAGTCGGTGCCCCCGCAGACCACCAGGGCGAGGCTGCGCGGCGACTTCATCCGCCGCGCCCAGGAGCAGCGGCGGGACTTCACCGTCGACTGGGTCCACCTCAAGCTCAACGACCAGGCGCAGCGCACGGTGCTCTGCAAGGACCCGTTCCGCTCCGTCGACGAGCGCGTGGAGAAGCTGATCGCGGGCATGTGACCGGCGCCGAGGAGCACCCCTCGGCCGGCGGTAGCGTGACAGGGCCCCGTACGTTCCTCGTACGGGGCCCTGTCCACGGCCTAGAGTGGTTCACCATCCACACCACAGTGCCCCCTGAGATCTGAGGAACCAGTGCGCCGAATTGCCGGCCTTCTCGTCGCCCCCCTCCTGCTGCTGTCGGCAGTGGCCTGCGGCAGCGACGACAAGGCCTCCGACTCCGCCTCGTCCAAGAACGGCGTGCCCGCCATCACCGCGGGTGCCAAGTTCGGCGAGAAGCCCACCCTCTCCAAGGGGAAGGGGGACCCGCCCAAAGAGCTGAAGACCGACGTCATCAGCGAGGGTGACGGTGCGAAGCTCAAGAACGGCGACGCGATCCAGGTCAACTATCTCGGTCAGTCGTGGGACTCCGACAAGCCGTTCGACAACAGCTTCGACCGCAAGCAGCCCTTCGACCTGACGCTCGGTGCCGGCATGGTCATCCAGGGCTGGGACAAGGGCCTGGTCGGCCAGAAGGTCGGCAGCCGCGTCCAGCTGGTCATCCCGCCGGAGCTCGGCTACGGCGAGCAGGGCCAAGGAAAGGACATCAAGCCGAACGCCACGCTCGTGTTCGTCGTCGACATCCTGAAGGCCACCCAGATCCCTGCCTCCGCCAAGGGCACCGAGGTCGCCCAGGACAACACCGACCTGCCCAAGGTCGGGGTCAAGACCGACGGCAAGGCCCCGACGGTCACCATCCCCAAGGGTGACCCGCCGAAGAAGCTGGTCTCCAACTACGTCCTGGAGTCCGACGGCGAGGTCGTCAAGGAGTCCGACAGCGTCGTCGTGAACTACGTCGGCATGATCTGGAAGGGCGGCAAGGAGTTCGACAACACCTACTCCACCGGCAAGACCCAGACCTTCCCGCTGTCGCAGGTCACCCTCAAGGGACTCAAGACCGGTCTGATCGACAAGAAGGTCGGCAGCCGGGTGCTCCTCGTCATCCCGCCGGACCAGGCCTTCGGTGACCAGCAGCAGCAGGCCATCCCGAAGAACTCCACGCTGGTCTTCGCCGTGGACATCCTCGCCAAGGTGTAAGACTGTCCCGGTTGCCCAGTTCATCATTTTGAGGAGCAGTTCAGTGAGCATCGAGAAGCCCGAGATCGACTTCCCGGGTGGCGAGCCGCCGGCCGACCTGGAGATCAAGGACATCTGGGAGGGCGACGGCCCCGTCGCCAAGGCCGGCGACCAGGTCAAGGTCCACTACGTGGGCGTGGCCTTCTCCACCGGCGAGGAGTTCGACGCCTCCTGGAACCGCGGTACGCCGCTGGCCTTCAACCTCGGTGCCGGCCAGGTCATCGCCGGCTGGGACCAGGGCGTGCAGGGCATGAAGGTCGGCGGTCGCCGCCAGCTGACCGTCCCCGCGCACCTCGCGTACGGCGACCGCGGCGCCGGCAGCGCGATCGCCCCGGGCGAGACGCTGATCTTCGTCTGCGACCTGATCTCGGTCTGATCCGTTCCGGTCACGTGAACCGCGCGATCTGATCCGTTCCGGTCGGTCGCGTTCCGTTCCGGTCAGGTGAGTGAGGGCCCCCACCGCTCGGTGGGGGCCCTCACCGCTGTCCGGTCCACGGGCCCGCTTTGGTCCCCTCACCCCGGGGCGGTACGGTCGACGGTCGTAGAGCACAAGAGAAAGGGCGTCGATGGCGATTGCCAAGGCCGAGCGGTTGATGAACCTCGCGCTGTGCCTGCTGGGGACCCGGCGCCCGCTCAGCAAGCGCGAGCTCCGCAGCTCCATCGAGGCCTACCTCGAAGCGGGCTCCGACGACTCCTTCAACCGGATGTTCGAGCGGGACAAGGACGACCTGCGCGAGCTCGGCCTCGTCATCGAGACCGTCGAGAACCTCGACGGCGACACCGGATACCTGGCCCGCCGCGACAGCAACCGGCTGCCCCCCATCACCCTGGACGCCGAGGAGGCCGCCGCCCTCGGCCTCGCCGCCAAGGTATGGCAGCAGGCCCGGCTCGCCGGGGCCGCCAGCGGCGCCCTGCAGAAGCTGCGCGCGGCGGGCATGCCCGAGGCCGAGGACGCCTACGAGGTGCACAGCGCCCTCGAACCGCGCATCCCCGTGCACGAGGCCGCGTTCGAACCCCTCATGCTCGCCTGCCGCGACCGCCGCCCGGTGACCTTCGACTACCGCAAGGCCAACTCCGCCGCCCCCGTACAGCGCCAGGTCGAGCCCTGGACCCTGGAATGCTGGCGCGGCCATTGGTACCTCGCGGGCTGGGACCGGGGCCGCGGCGCCGAACGCGTCTTCCGGCTCTCCCGCATCACCGGCAAGGTCCGCTCCCGCTCCGGAGCCTTCACCGCCGAGGTGCCCGACGTCGTGACGGTCCGCGAGACCGTCGAGAGCTGGGCCGGTGAGATCGCCACCCGGACCGCCCGGATCAGGCTCCGCGCCGGATCCGGCTACCCGCTGCGATCGCGGGCGATATCCGTCCATGAGCGCGGCGACGGCTGGGACGAGCTGGAGATCCCGTACGGACACGGGCTCGACGCCTGGCTCGTCGAGTTCGGGCCGGACGTCGTCGTGGAGGAACCCGCGGACCTGCGGGCCGATGTGGTGGACCGGCTGCGCGCCGTGGCCAAGGACTAGGGGACCGCGACTGTGGCCACGAACGCGATCGACCAGACCCGCCGGATGCTCTCCCTGGTGACGTACCTGCGCGAGCGCCCCGGCGCCCACGTCCAGGACGTGGCGCGGGCCTTCGGGATCACCGAGGACGAGCTGATCTCGGACCTCGACGTGCTGCCCATGTGCGGGACCAGCTTCCGCGGCGGCGACCTCCTCGACATCGACACCGACGGCGACCGGATCTGGTGGCACAACCCGGACGACGTCGCCGAGCCGCTGCGGCTCGCCGCCGACGAGGCCACCGCCCTGCTGGTGGCCGCCCGCGCCGTGGCGACCCTGCCCGGACTGCGGGAGAGCGACCGGCTCGCCCTGGTCCGCGCGACCGCCAAGCTGGAGACGGCCGCGGGGGAGTCCGGCGCGGCGAGCTCCCGGCTCTCGGTGACCTTCGAGGCGGAGGGCGGCGTCTTCGCCGACGTCGACCGGGCCATCTCCGAGCGCCGCCGCCTCTGGCTGCGCTACTACTCGCCGGCCCGCGACGAGCTCACCGAGCGCGAGGTCGACCCGATCCGGCTCTTCGCCGTCGGCCACACCTACATGGAGGGCTGGTGCCGGTTCTCCGAGGCCCGCCGGACCTTCCGGCTGGACCGGGTCGCCGAGATCCGCCTCCTGGACGCCCCCGCCGCACCGCCGGAGCTGGAGCTGCGGGACCTCTCCGAAGGACTGGTCCACCCCGCTGTGGAGGACCCCGAGGTCGTTATCGAGGTCGGTACCGGCGGCCGCTGGGTCGCCGAGTACTACCCGCACGACTCCGCCGAGGAACTGCCCGACGGCGGACTGCGGATCACGCTGCGCACCCCCGACCCGGCCTCGCTGCGCCGCCTCGCCCTGCGCCTAGGCGGCGAGGGCCGCATCGTCGACCCGCCGGAGCTCGCCGAGAGCGCCCGGGCGGCGGCCCGCGAGGCGCTCGCCGCCTACGACACGGTCTGAGCGGGCCGGGAGCGGAGAGAAGATGAACCCGACGTACCTCGTGCCGGGCACCGCCACCGGCCCGGCCGTCCGCACCGGGCCGCCCGACGGCACCGGACCGGCGGCCGTCCGCACCGGACCGCCCCCGGTGCCGGTACCCGCCGCCGTACGGTTCCGGGCCGGTTGCCCCGACTGCCGCGGGCGCTTCGAGCTCGCGGCGGGGGCGCTGCGCCTGGCGATCGGCGCCAGCAGCCGTACCACCTTCTACACCTTCACCTGCCCGCAGTGCTCCGCCCCGGTCCGCAAGCCCGCCGGGGAGCGCATCATCGAACTGCTCACCGGCGGCGGCGTACGCACCCTGCGCCTGCACGCCACCCCGTAGCGCCCCGTAGGAAGAGGTCCCGCCGCATGTTCTGGCCCATGCTCGCCATCGCCCTGGGATTCCTGGGAGTCGCCGTGCTCGGCGTCCTCGCCATCAAGGTCTTCGTCGAGGTGCAGCGCCTCGGACGTCAGGTCACTACCACCACCGAGCGCATCGGCCAGGCGTCGGAAGACCTCGAACGGGCCGCCACGCGCCTCGCGGCCACCGGTGACAGCCTGCGCTGACGGGCCGGTGGCCTGATGTTCCCCAGCGCCGGGAGGTACGCTGCAAGGGTCGGCCCAGGCAGACAGGTGCGGGCCGCAAGCCGCAGTACGCACGGGCATTGCCTCGCGTTCACCCCCGCGGGTTACGATCGCTGCCAAGCGCGACGATCGGACGTATGCCCGGTCGAACGGGTAGCGAGCCCGCCCTCCAGCCGCCCCAGTGAGAAGGAAGTCGCACATGATCGGCAATCTGAAGCCCCTCGAGATCGTTCTGATCATCGCTGTCATCCTGCTGCTCTTCGGTGCCAAGAAGCTTCCCGACATGGCGCGTTCGCTCGGCAAGTCGGCCCGCATCCTCAAGAGCGAGGCCAAGGCGATGAAGAAGGACGACGCGGCGGCCGCCACGCCCACGACGGAGACCGTCGCGGACCCGACCCCTCCGCAGGCCGCCACCGCACGCACGATCCAGGCCGCTCCGGGCGACATCACCAGCTCCCGCCCGGTCAACGAGGCCAAGCCCACCACCCAGAGCTGACCGCTGACGCGCTCCGCCGACAGCCGCCGCACGAGACGAGGGAAGTGGGTTGCTCAAGTCCGCCCGCAAGCAGGAGAAGGACGAAGAGGGGCGGATGCCTCTCCTCGATCACCTGCGTGAGCTGCGTAACCGGCTGCTGAAGGCCGTGCTGGCGATCGTCGTGGTGATGATCGTGGCGGCGTTCTACCAGAAGGAGATCTACGAGTTCCTCCTGGCCCCCATCCAGGACTCGGTCGGCTGCCGGAACGGCGTGGTCTCCACCGTCGACGGCAGGTCCTGCGCGCTGCTGAAGACGGACACCCTGATCGGTCCGTTCACCAACGCGCTGAAGGTCGCGCTGATGTCCGGTGTGCTGCTGGCCACCCCGGTCTGGCTGTACCAGGTGTGGGCCTTCGTCGCCCCGGGCCTGCACAAGGGCGAGAAGCGCTACGCCTACGCCTTCGCTGTCGTCGGCGCTCCGCTCTTCCTGGCCGGCGCCTACCTGGCCTACGCGATCCTGCCGCAGACCGCCGAGATCATGCTCGGGTTCAGCCCCGACGACGTGCAGAACCAGATCGGGCTGGACAGTTATCTGGACCTGCTCGTCCGCATGGTGATCGTCTTCGGCCTCGCCTTCGAACTGCCCCTGTTGCTGATCGCCCTGAACATGACAGGCGTCGTCACCGGGAAGCGGATGCTCGGCTGGTGGCGCGGAATGATCGTCGGCCTCACCGCCTTCGCGGCTCTCGCCACCCCCGGCGGCGAGCCCATCTCCATGCTGCTGCTCGCCGGTCCGCTCGCGGTGCTCTACTTCGTCGCCGTCGGCTTCTCCCTGGTGAACGACAAGCGCCGCAACCGCAACAACCCGGACGCCGAGCTCAGCGACGACGAGGCCTCGCACCTCGACCTGACCCCCGAGCCGGTCGGCCTGATCGAGCCCGTGGCCGCACCGCGTCGAGCCCTGCCGGGGCAGGCCTCCGGTGAGCTGGACGGTTCGCAATCGCACCGGCTCAACAGGTACGACGACGTCACCTGACCCTGTCGGGGCGTGCCGGGTGCCGTAAGGGTGCTCACCGGGGGCGGATCAGGCCGGCGGTCACGGCCGTTCAAAGATCGCGCTCAGTGTCAGAGGTGACGGGTAGGCTCGTATGCAAGATGACAGAGGACCTCTCACCAGCTGAGCGATACCAGGCATCCCGCGCCCGTGCGGCGGAGATGGCGACCGCCCTCGGGCCCTTCCGGGAGATGTACGAGTTCGGACTGGACCCGTTCCAGATCGAGGCCTGCCAGGCCCTTGAGGCGGGCAAGGGCGTGCTCGTCGCGGCCCCGACGGGGTCGGGCAAGACGATCGTCGGCGAGTTCGCCGTGCATCTGGCCCTGGAGCAGGGCCGCAAGTGCTTCTACACCACACCGATCAAGGCGTTGTCCAACCAGAAGTTCGCCGACCTGGTCAAGCGGTACGGCGCGGACAAGGTCGGCCTGCTGACCGGCGACAACAGCGTCAACTCCGAGGCGCCGGTGGTCGTGATGACCACCGAGGTCCTGCGGAACATGCTGTACGCGGGATCCCAGTCGCTCTCCGGGCTCGGCTATGTGGTCATGGACGAGGTGCACTACCTCTCCGACCGGTTCCGGGGCGCGGTGTGGGAGGAAGTGATCATCCACCTCCCGGAGTCGGTGACCCTGGTATCCCTGTCGGCCACCGTCTCCAACGCCGAGGAGTTCGGCGACTGGTTGGACACCGTGCGCGGCGACACCGAGGTGATCGTCTCCGAGCACCGGCCGGTGCCGCTCTGGCAGCACGTCATGGCCGGGCGCAAGATGTACGACCTCTTCGAGGAGGCGACCGACCACGGGGGGCGCGGCGCCGGACGCCGCGAGGTCAACCCGGATCTGGTCCGTCTCGCCCGGCAGGAGAACCAGCAGGGGTACAACCCGCGTGACCGCCGCCGCGGCAAGATGGTGCGCGAGGCCGACCGCGAGCGCGAGCGGCGCCAGCGCAGCCGGATCTGGACGCCCGGGCGGCCCGAGGTCATCGAGCGGCTGGACAACGAGGGTCTGCTGCCGGCCATCACCTTCATCTTCAGCCGGGCCGGCTGCGAAGCGGCCGTACAGCAGTGTCTGTACGCCGGGCTCCGGCTCAACGACGACGACAAGCGCCGGCTGGTCCGGGAGATCGTCGAGGAGCGGACCGCGTCCATCCCCGGCGAGGATCTGCACGTGCTGGGCTACTACGAGTGGCTGGAAGGCCTGGAGCGAGGCATCGCCGCGCACCACGCGGGCATGCTGCCGACCTTCAAGGAGGTCGTCGAGGAGCTGTTCGTACGGGGCCTGGTCAAAGCGGTCTTCGCCACCGAGACCCTGGCGCTCGGCATCAACATGCCCGCGCGCTCCGTGGTGCTGGAGAAGCTCGTCAAGTGGAACGGCGAGCAGCACGCCGACATCACCCCCGGCGAGTACACCCAGCTCACCGGCCGGGCCGGCCGCCGCGGTATCGACGTCGAGGGCCACGCGGTGGTCCTGTGGCAGCGCGGCATGGACCCGACGGCGCTGGCCGGCCTCGCGGGGACGCGTACGTATCCGCTGCGCTCCAGCTTCCGCCCCTCGTACAACATGGCGGTCAACCTGGTGCAGCAGTTCGGGCGGCACAGGTCGCGGGAGCTGCTGGAGACCTCGTTCGCCCAGTTCCAGGCGGACAAGTCCGTCGTAGGGATCTCCCGGCAGGTGCAGCGCAACGAGGAGGGCCTGGAGGGCTACAAGGAGGGCATGACGTGCCACCTCGGTGACTTCGAGGAGTACGCGCGGCTGCGCCGCGATCTCAAGGACCGGGAGACGGAGCTCGCCAAGCAGGGCGCGGCGCAGCGGCGGGCGGCGGCGGCCTCCTCGCTGGAGAAGCTGAAGCCGGGCGATGTCATCCATGTGCCGACGGGGAAGTTCGCGGGGCTCGCCCTGGTGCTCGACCCCGGTCTGCCCGCCGGGCGGGCCAACGGTCACCGGGGGTTCGACCATCACGACGGGCCGCGTCCGCTGGTGCTCACCGCCGAGCGGCAGGTCAAGCGGCTGGCCTCGATGGACTTCCCGGTGCCGGTGGAGGCGCTGGAGCGGATGCGCGTCCCGAAGTCGTTCAACCCGCGCTCGCCGCAGTCCCGGCGCGATCTGGCCTCCGCGCTGCGGACGAAGGCCGGGCACATCGTGCCCGACCGGCACCGCAAGGGGCGGGCGCCGGCCGCCGACGACCGCGAGATCAGCCGGCTGCGCACCGAGTTGCGCGCCCACCCCTGTCACGGGTGCGACGAGCGCGAGGACCACGCGCGGTGGGCCGAGCGCTACCACCGGCTGCAGCGGGACACGCGGCAGCTGGAGAGCCGGATCGAGGGGCGGACGAACACGATCGCCCGGACCTTCGACCGGATCGTCGCGCTCCTGACCGAGCTGGACTACCTCCGGGGCAACGAGGTCACGGCGAACGGGCGGCGGCTGGCCCGGCTCTACGGGGAGCTGGACCTGCTCGCCAGTGAATGTCTGCGGGAGGGTGTGTGGGAGGGGCTCAACCCCGCTGAACTCGCGGCGTGCGTCTCCGCGTTGGTGTACGAGGCGCGGCAGTCCGACGACGCGGTCGCGCCCAAGCTGCCGTCCGGGCCGGCCAAGGCCGCCATGGGCGAGATGGTGCGGATCTGGGGGCGGCTGGACGCGCTGGAGGAGGACTTCAAGATCAACCAGACGGAGGGGGTCGGGCAGCGCGAGCCCGACCTCGGCTTCGCCTGGGCGGTCTACATGTGGGCCTCCGGACGCACGCTGGACAAGGTGCTGCGCGAGGCGGAGATGCCGGCGGGGGACTTCGTGCGGTGGTGCAAGCAGGTGATCGACGTGCTGGGGCAGGTGGCCGCGGCGGCTCCTCGGGAGGGGAGTGCGGGAACGAGTTCTGTGGCTCGGAACGCGCGGAAGGCGGTTGACGGGGTGTTGCGGGGGGTTGTGGCGTACAGCTCTGTCGGCTGACGCCGGTGGGGCGGGGTGCGGATGGGGCGGGTGGGGCGCCTGCGGCAGGCTCGTTCCCCTACCGCCCCTTCCCGGAACCAGGGCTCCGCCCCGTACCCCGCTCATCGAGCGCCGGAGGGACTGTAGGCAGGCGCCGGTCAGGTATCGCGGCGCTTCATCGCCGCTCCTGCGCAGACCATGCCCAGCAGCACCGTCAGTCCGCCGACGATGATGTTGTTCAGCACGATTCCGGCGTCCGGGCTGCTCCCGACCACCCAGGTCGACACGATGATCCACGCACCGATGGCGCACATCGCCCAGCTCAGGCCGTACATGCGCTCAGGCATCGCGGTGAAGCCCAGGGCCAGTACCGCGATGGCGATACCCATCACGAGGTTGTGCGTCGCCAGGGCGGATTGGTTGGCCGTGAAGTGGAGCACCCAGGGGGAGACGGCACAGTAGAGGCCGACGAGGAACACCGGTGCGTCCACCAGCGCCACATCGCGGCCGCCCATCATCCGGTCGTACCGTGCGCGCATTTCCGGGGCGTCGGGGTGACCCGACAGGTCACCCCTGATGTCACCCCTGGCGTCTGAGACGTTGCTCATGAGATTTCGTCTCCTTCGGTCCTGCGGGCCCTGACGCCGTACGGAGTGTGCGCCAGGCACCCTTATGTCTATTCTGCTCTATCCGCCCCTTATGTGTACCCTCAGGGTTCAGCTGGCGCGGCAAAGGGCGGTGTGCCGCCGTCGATCGCGGCACACCGCCCTCCAAACCCCTCAGGCCCCGACGACTACTTCGGGGGCATCAGGACCGAGTCGACGATGTACACCGTCGCGTTGGCGGTCGGGACGTTGCCGCAGACGACCTTCGAGGAGTCGTTCACGGTGTACTCCGTGCCCGAGCCGGCCGTGGTCAGCTTGCTCTTCTCCAGGGTGTCGAAGGAGCCCTTCTCCAGCTGCTGAGGCGTGAGCTTCTGGCCCACCACGTGGTAGGTGAGGACCTTGGTGAGCTCCGCCTTGTTGGCGAGCAGCGCGTCCAGGTCGGCCTTCGGGATCTTGGCGAAGGCGTCGTTGGACGGCGCGAACACCGTGATGTTCTGGGCGTTGTTCAGCGTGTCGACCAGGCCGGCCTGCTTCACGGCGGCCACCAGCGTCGACAGCTCCGGGTTGTTCGAGGCAGCCGTCGCGACCGGGTCCTTCGCCATGCCGTCGAACGAGCCCGCGCCTTCCTGCGGTACCGAAGCACACCCCGGGCCGAACGGCTTGTCCATGTTCATGGAGTCGTCGGCCGAGGCGCTCGTCGACGCGGCCGCGCTGGGGGTGGAGCCCGCCGCCGAGTCCTTGGAGGAGTCGTCCGAGGAGCAGGCCGTCAGGGCCAGCGGCAGCACGGCTGCGGCGGCAACGGCGACGGCGGTGCGGCGGAAGTGGAGGGTGTTCATGGTGTTTCTCCTGGATCGAAGGTGTGAGCGGAGGAAATGAGCGGTGCTCAGGGGTGGGGGAGAGGGGGAGGGGGCGGTGGTGCGGGGGCGGTTTCCGGCGTTCCGCGGTCCGTCTCCCAGCCGCGGGAGACGGACCCGGTGTCGGAGCCGGCCGTCCGACCGGGAGCCGCCTCGCTCCCGCGGCCGGCCCGGCGCCCCCGACCGGCGGCGGCGCACCGCACGGACGGCTCCCCGGCCGTCCGGGCGGCGCGGCCGCCTCCGACCGCACCGCAGACCGGATCCGCCGACGCGGCGGACCGCCGGCCCGCCTCGCCCACCGCGGTGACCGGCGCCGGCCGGTGCACGTGGGGCGCGGAGAGCGAGGGGGCGGCGCACCGGGCGCGAGGCCCGGTGGCCCGGCCGCCGGGCGCGGCGAACACGGCACGCGCCGGGCGGGACCGTCGGGACCCGAAGGCCCCGTCCGTCCGCGAAGTGGTCCGATCTGCTGTCACACAAGAGATTCGGTGCGGGGTGCCTGGCGGATTGGTCCGCCGGGATCATTCACTCGATCGAGGTAGTTCTGATCATCGACCAATCCTTCCGGTCAGCTGCGACAAATGGAGTGCCGAGGATCGTCTCCGTACTGCTTCGAACGGTGCAGAGGAACCGGAGGGAGCCGGGATGGCGAAGGAGCGGCGGCGGACAGCCGTGGTGGGCAGCGGAGTGGCGGGACTGACCGCCGCTCACGTTCTGCGCAAGGCACACGACGTCACGCTGTACGAGGCGGACGACCGTGTCGGCGGCCACGCCCACACGCACGAGCTGGGCGCGTCCGACGGCCGGGTGCACCGCGTCGACTCGGGCTTCATCGTGCACAACCGACGGACCTACCCCCACCTGCTGCGGCTCTTGGACGAACTGGGCGTCGCCACCCAGGAGTCGGAGATGTCCATGTCCGTACGGTGTGAGGGGTGCGGCCTGGAGTACGCCGGCGCACGCGGCCCCGCCGGACTCCTCGCCCAGCCGCGCTCGGCCCTGCGGGGCCCGTATCTGCGGATGCTGGCCGAGGTGCCGCGCTTCCACCGCGCCGCCCGCGCGCTGCTGGAGCTGCCGGAGAGCGCGGCGACCGGCATGACCCTGGGGGAGTTCGCCCGGCGTGGCCGCTTCTCCCCGTACTTCCACGCCCACTTCCTCACCCCCGTGGTCTCCGCCGTCTGGTCCTGCGACCCGGTCACCGCCCTGCGCTACCCGGCGCGCTACCTCTTCGCGTTCCTGGCCCACCACGGCATGCTCGCCGTCGGCGGCTCCCCGGTCTGGCGGACCGTCACCGGCGGCTCCGGCGCGTACGTCGAGCGCGTCGTCAAGCAGCTCACCGCCGTCCACACCGCGACCCCGGTCCGGGCCGTCACCCGCCACGCGGACGGCGTCGAGCTCACCACCGAGGACGGCACGACCACGCCGTACGACGCCGTCGTCATCGCCACCCACCCCGACCAGGCACTCCGGCTGCTGGCCGACCCGACCGACGCCGAACGCGCCACGCTGGGTGCCTTCACGTACTCCCGCAACCCCACGCTCCTGCACACCGACACCACGCTGCTGCCCCGCAGCCGGGGCGCCAGGGCCTCCTGGAACTATCTGATGCCCTCCTGCGCCGCCGACGCCGACCGGGTCACCGTCAGCTACGACATGAACCGGCTCCAGCGGCTGGACGCCCCCGAGAGCTTCGTCGTCACCCTGAACGGCTCCGACCGCGTCGACCCCGCTTCTGTACGCGCCCGCATGGTCTACGAACACCCCGTCTACACCCCGGAATCCGTCTCCGCCCAGGCCCGCCTGCCCGCCCTCTCCGGGCCCGTCACCGCCTATGCCGGGGCCTACCACGGCTGGGGATTCCACGAGGACGGCTGCCGTTCGGGGGTCGACGCCGCCCGGGCCCTGGGGGTGGAGTGGTGAGCTCCCTCTACCCGTGCGCCATCACGCACGTACGGACCCGGCCCAGCAGGTACGCGCTGCGGCACCGGACCTATCTGTGGCTCATCGACCCGGACGACCCACCCCGGCTGCCCCGCGCCCTGCGGCCGCTGGCCCGGTTCGACGCCCGGGACCACTTCGGCGGCACCGCACCCACCATCCGGGCCGCGCTGACACGCTTCCTGAGCGCCCATGGGGTGGACCTCGCCGACGGCACCGTCACCATGCTCACGCAGGCCCGGGTCCTCGGCCACGTCTTCAACCCGCTCACCGTCTACTGGTGCCGCCGCGCCGACGGCTCCCCGCTCTGTGTCGTGGCCGAGGTGCACAACACGTACGGCGAACGGCACGGCTATCTGCTCCACCCGGACGGCGAGCACCAGGCCACGACGGGCAAGGAGTTCTACGTCTCGCCGTTCTTCCCCGTCGACGGCGGGTACCGGATGCGGCTGCCCGAACCAGGGGAACGGCTCGACCTGAGCGTCCATCTGGAGCGCGCGGGCGGCCGCCCGTTCACCGCGACCGTACGGGGCACCCGCCGCCGGGCCACCCCCCGGGCACTGGCCCGCCTCGCCCTGCGCCACCCCTTCTCCACCCTCGCCGTCTCCCTCGCCATCCGGCTGCACGGCATCCGGCTCTACCTGCGCGGCCTCCCCGTGCAGCCCCGTCCCCAGCACCGCCCACAGGAAGGCATGCAGTGACCGCGCCCACCCACCAGCTGCCGGCAGACCGGACCCCCGACCCGGGCGAGCAGGCCCCTGATCCGGCGGCGCGGGCCGCCGAAGCCGCTGTGCGGAGCCCGGGCACGGCCGGGTCCCTCCCCGCGCCGAGGCGCAACGCCTCCGGGCGGGCCGGGCGGCCGGCTCCCGCAGCCGACCCGGAGCGCTGGCCCGACATCGTCTCCCGGCCCCGCGCCTCCCGCGCCCGTACGGCACTGGCCGCCCGCATCGTCCGCCACGCGCTCGCCGAACTCCCCCTGCGCGCCCGGCTCGCGGGCGTGCAGGACATCGGCCTCGGCGGGCCGCTCATGGACATCCGCGACCCCGACGCCTTCTTCCGGCGGATCGGCGCGAGCGGGCTGATCGGCTTCGGCGAGTCCTACATGGCCGGTGAATGGGACGCCCCCGACCTGGTCGCCGTCCTCACCGTCCTCGCCGACAACGCCGCCGAACTCGTCCCCGCCCCCCTGCAACGGCTGCGCTCCCTCTGGGCGCTGCGCAAGCCCGAGGCGCAGCTCAACACCCCCCAGGGCTCCCGGGACAACATCAGCCACCACTACGACCTCTCCAACGAGCTCTTCGCCCTCTTCCTGGACGAGACGCTCTCCTACTCCTCCGCCGTCTTCCGGGGCTTCCCCGCCGAGCGGGCCCTGCTGCCCGCCGCGCAGCACCGCAAGATCGACCGGCTGCTGGACGCCGCCGGGGTGGAGGAAGGCACCCGGCTCCTGGAGATCGGCACCGGCTGGGGCGAGCTCGCCGTCCGCGCGGCGGCCCGCGGCGCCCGGGTCACCACCGTCACCCTCTCCGCCGAACAGCGCGAGCTGGCCCGTACGCGCATCCGCGAAGCAGGGTTCGAGGACCGGGTCGAGGTCCGGCTCTGCGACTACCGGCAGGTCACCGGCGACTACGACGCCATCGTCAGCGTCGAGATGGTCGAGGCGGTCGGCGAGGAGTTCTGGCCGGTCTACTTCCAGGCCCTGGACCGGCTGCTCGCCCCCGGCGGCCGGGTCGCCCTCCAGGCCATCACCATGCCGGACGACCGACTGCGCGCCAGCCGCTCCACGTACACCTGGATCCACAAGTACATCTTCCCCGGCGGGCTGCTGCCCTCCACCGAGGCGATCGAGCGGGTCACCACCGAGCACACCCGGCTGCGGACCGTCTGGCGCACCGGCTTCGGCGCCCACTACGCCGAGACCCTGCGCCTGTGGCGCGAACGGTTCACCGAACGCGAAGCCGAGGTCGACGCCCTCGGCTTCGACGCCGTCTTCCGCCGCATGTGGACCTTCTACCTGGCCTCCTCCGAAGCGGGCTTCCGCTCCGGCTACCTCGATGTGCAGCAACTGCTGCTGACCCGTGAGCCGAGCGGCGAAACGACCCCTGAGGAGACCGCGTGACCAGCACCGCCACCAGGCCCCCCGCCCGGCGCACCCCCACCGGCGCCGCCCAGCGGCTGGAACCCCTGGCCGAGCGGCTGCTCGGCGGCGGGCTGCCGGTCCGGGTCCGGATGTGGGACGGCAGCGAGGCCGGGCCCGAGGACGCTCCCACGGTCCATGTACGGTCCCGGCGGGCGCTGCGCCGACTGCTCTGGGAGCCGGGCGAACTGGGCCTGGCCGAGGCGTACATCACCGGTGAGATCGACCTCGACGAGGACCTCGGCGACGGACTGCGTGCCATGCGCCGCGCGGTGAGCGAACGCGGCCTCACCCCGCCCGCACCCTCGCTCGCCGACCGCCTGAGCGCGGCGGGCACCGCCCTGCGCCTCGGTGCCGTGGGCCCCCGCCCACCGGTCCCCGCGGCCCGGGCCGGACTGCGCGGGGCGCTGCACAGCAAGGCCCGGGACCGGGCGGCGATCAGCCACCACTACGACCTCTCCAACGCCTTCTACGCCCTGCTGCTCGACGAGACGATGGCGTACTCCTGCGGCTACTGGACCGGTGACGCCCCCGACTACGGGCCAAGCCGACGCGCAGCGCGACAAGCTGGAGCTGATCTGCCGCAAGCTCGGGCTGCGGCCCGGCGCACGACTGCTGGACATCGGCTGCGGCTGGGGCTCGCTGACCCTGCACGCGGCCCAGCACCACGGAGTCCGGGTCACCGCCGTCACGCTCGCCGCCGAACAGGCCGCCTACGTACGGGAACAGGTCGGCGAACGCGGTCTGGAGGAGCTGGTCGAGGTCCTCAACATCGACTACCGCGACATCGCGGAGCGGCCCGAGACCCGGGGCACGTACGACGCCGTCTCGACCATCGAGATGGGCGAGCACGTCGGGGACGCCGAATATTCCGCCTTCACCCGCATCCTGCACGACTCCCTGCGGGCGCGGGGCCGGGCGCTGGTCCAGCAGATGTCGCGCGGCGCCACCACCCCGGGCGGCGGGGCCTTCATCGAGTCGTACATCGCCCCGGACATGCACATGCGACCGGTGGGGGAGACCGTCGGACTGCTGGAGGGCTCCGGGCTCGAAGTGCGGGACGTCGAAGCGCTGCGCGAGCACTACGTCCTGACGGTGGACGCCTGGCGGCGGACGCTGGAGGAGCGCTGGACGGAGTTCACGGCCCTGGTGGGGGAGGAGACCGCGCGGGTCTGGCGGCTCCACCTCGTCGGCGGCGCCCTCGCGTTCGAGGAGCGGCGGATGGGCGTCGACCAGATCCTGTGCGTACGCCCCGACCGGGCCGGTGTCGCCGGGATGGAGCCGGCCCGTCGGGACTGGTACGGGACGGGCCGGTGAGCGGCTTCGCCTGGGCCGCGTTCGCGAACGGGCTCGCGGGCGCGGCGGGCGCCGCCCTCGCCGTCATGCTGGTCACCTTCGCCATCGCCCTGAAGAAGGGCGTCCACCGCATCGTCGACGTCGCCTGGGGCGTCGGCTTCGCCGCCGTCGCCCTCGTCTCGTACGGCCTCTCGGCGGGGGAGGGTGAAGCCCTACGGCGCCTGGTGGTGACCGCCCTGACCGTGGTCTGGGGTCTGCGGCTCGCCGTCCACATCGGGTGGCGCGGACGCGGCTACGGGGAGGACCCGCGCTACGAGAAGATGCTCGCCAAGGCTCCCGGCCACCCGCAGCTCTACGCCCTGCGCAAGGTCTACCTGCTCCAGGGGGCGCTGGTGTGGCTGGTCTCGCTGCCGGTGCAGGCCGCGCAGTACCTGACCGGGCCTCTGGCGTGATGGGCGTGGGCAGGGGCGGTCCTGTGGGCGGCCGGGCTCGCCTTCGAGGCGATCGGGGACCACCAGCCCGCCCGGTTCACGGCCGACCCCGCCAACAAGGGGAAGATCATGGACCGGGGGCTGTGGTCATGGACCCGGCACCCGAACTACTTCGGTGACTTCCTCGTCTGGTGGGGGCTTTTCCTCTTTGTCTGCCAGGCGCCCGCCGCTGCCGCCGCGACCGTCGTGGCCCCCTTGGTGATGACCTTCCTGCTGACCAAGGGGGGCGGCGCGGCCCTGCTGGAGCGGCACATGGCGGGCCGCCCGGGGTACGCCGACTATGTGGCCCGGACGAGCGGATTCTTCCCCCGGCCTCCTCGACGCGGGTGAGAACGGCCGGGGCCCGTACCCGCACGCATGCACGAGTACGGGCCCCGGGCGATCCTGGTCGGCCCGGGCCGCGCGCCTTGGGCTGGGCTCCCGCCCGCCCTCAGTCCAGTCCGCGCGCCTTCTCGAACCGCGCCCGTGCCTCACCCAGGTCCACCACCGGCTCCGGGTAGTCCAGCCCCTTCACCTTCCACGGCTCGTGGATCGCGGATCCCGCCACCTCGGCCAGCTCCGGCACCCACCGCCGTACGTAGGCGCCCCGCGGGTCGAAGCGCTTGCCCTGGATCACCGGGTTGAGCACCCGGTTGGGCCGGGTGTCCGTGCCGGTGCCCGCGATCCACTGCCAGTTGAGCTGGTTGTTGACGATGTCCCCGTCGACCAGCAGCTCCAGGAAGTGCCGGGCACCCACCCGCCAGTCCACGTACAGCGTCTTGGTGAGGAAGCTCGCGGTGAGCAGCCGGCCCCGGTTGTGCATCCACCCCTCGTGCGCCAGCTGCCGCATCGCCGCGTCCACCACGGGATAACCGGTCCGCCCGGTCTTCCAGGCGGTGATCTCGTCCTCGTCCGACCGCCAGCGGTCCTGACGCGGCCGGTAGTCGGACCAGGAGGCGTCGTGGCGGGCGGCCAGGACCTGGTGGTGGAAGTCGCGCCAGGCCAGCTGCCGGACGAACGCCTCGCCGCCCGGTCCGCCCTTCTCCCGGGCCCGGTTGGCCAGTTCGGCGGCGGAGAGCGTACCGAAGTGGAGGTGCGGCGAGAGCCGGGAGGTGGCGTCCCCGGCGAGATCGTCGTGGCCGTCCGCGTAGTGGGCCATCTCGCCCTTCAGCCAGGACATCGCCAGCTTGCGGCCCGCCTGCTCACCCCCGTCGGCCAGGGCGGGCGATACGCCCTTGACGTCTGTCCGTGCGGGGAGGGGATCGGAGGCGAGCTCGCCGTCCGGCAGCCGGACCGTGCGGGGCGCGGTCAGTGTGCCCCGCACCCCCGCCGCCTCCCAACGACGGAAGTACGGGGTGAACACCGCGAAGTGGTCCCGGCCCGTCGGGACCACCCGGCCCGGAGCGAGCGCGGTGACCACCGCGTCATGGATGCGCAGCTCGCAGCCGCTGTCCGCCAGGGCGGTACGCAGCTGCTCCTCGCGCCGTGCCGCGTACCCGCTCACGTCGGCGGCCATGTGCACCGCCTGTGCCCCGGTCTCCTCGACCAGCCGGCGCACCTCCTCGGCCGCCGTGCCCGTACGGACGATCAGGCGGCCGCCCCGTCGGCGCAGTCCGGCGTCCAGGTCCGCCAGGCAGTCGGCGAGGAACGCGAGCCGGTTGGGGGCGGCGAACCCGGCCCGGTGGACGCCGTCGTCCTGGACGAAGAGCGGGACGACCCGGTCCGCGTCCCGCAGAGCGGAACGCAGCACCGGGTTGTCGTGCAGACGCAGATCGGAGGTGAACAGCACCACCGCGACGTTCATGGAACGTGTGCTCCTTGCAGGATGGGGTACTCGAGCGGTCAGGCGGTCGGGAAGTCCATCAGGGCCACGGGCGACGAGGTCGGCTGGGCCGACCCGCCCGCCGGTTCGACCGTGATGCCCATGCCCGTCGCCCGGTCCACGGGCCCGTCCAGCAGCACCGCGTCGTCGCTCGCCGAGGGGTCCATCAGGCCGGCCGAGCGCATGGTGCCCTCGTCGTTGAACCAGAGCTGGTACACCTTGCCGCTCGGCGGCCGCTCCAGCCCCGAGGCGAGGAGCACGGCCCGGTTCTCCCGCTCCGAGACGACGACGGTGCCGCGTGCCCCGCTCTTCCACTCGCGCGACGAGGTCTTGGCGTCCGGTGCGGAGAGCACCTGGGCCAGCTGTTCGTTCTGCCGCTGGGCCTGGTTCGCCTCCTGCCGGGCGTCCCGCGCCTCCTGGTTCTGCCACACCGCGACCCCGCCGAGGGCGGCCGCCGCCGCGAGGCAGGCGGCGAGCGCGAACGCCGACCACCGGCCGGTGCGGCCACCGCCGCCCGTACGCACGGGTCTGCCATGCGAAGGCGCCTCCTGGCGTACGGTCGTGATCTCCCTCAGCACCCTCTCGCGCAGCTCGCGCGGCGGGGTCTCGGCGACGGCGAGACCGAGCCGGGCGGCCGTGGCCGACAGCTCCCGCACCTCCTGGGTGCAGGCCTCGCAGTCGCCCAGATGCCGCTCGAACTCGCGGCGCTCGTCCTCCGGCAGCGCATGCAGGGCATAGGCCCCGGTCAGCGTGTGCAGTTCGGCCGTGCTCATGCGCTCACCCCCAGGCAGTCGCGCAGCCGGATGAGGCCGTCGCGCAGTCGTGTCTTGATGGTGCCCAGCGGCACGGTGAGGAGTTCCGCCACCTCACGGTAGGTCAGGCCCCGGTAGTAGGCCAGGGTCACGGACTGCCGCTGGAGTTCGGACAGGGTCCGCAGACAGCGGCGCACCTGCTCTCTCTCCAGCCGCGTCTCGACCTGTTCGGAGACCTCGTCGAAGGCGCGCGTACGGTCCAGGAGCGCCGCCTTGTGCTCCCGTGCCGCCGACGCCTCGACCGAGCGGACCCGGTCGACGGCCCGGTGATGGGCGAGGGTCAGCACCCAGTTCATCGCACTGCCCCGGGAGGCCTGGAAGCGGGGCGCGGTACGCCACACCTCGACCAGTACCTCCTGGGCGACCTCCTCCGACTGGGCCGGGTCGCGCAGGACGCTCCGTACGAGGCCGAGCACCGGCCCGGAGACCGCGTCGTACACCCGGGCGAACGCCCCCTGGTCCCCCCGCGCGACCCGGACCAGGAGTTCCTGGAGGTCAGGCTCCGGCGAGGACACCCCGCTGAGCTGTACGGCTTCGTTCACGCGGGTTTCCTCCCGGGGCGTCATCGGTTCCGGGATTGATTCGGAGCCGATGGCCGTGCGGATTGGTCCAACGCCCGCGATCTTTCCAGATGCGGGCCCCGCTCGACCGCGCGACGCAACGGGGCGGCGCGACCCGTGATTCCGCCGCCCGCTCGGCCCACGATCCCGCAGGCTGTGCACCGCAGGTGGTACGGGCGCGGCTTCGCTGTGCTAGGCCGCCGCCCCCTCCTGCTCGCGCTCCACCTGCTCGTTCCACTCACGCTTGACCGCACGCCACGCGTCGTCGTTCTGGCCGAGGCGCCAGTAGCCCGAGATCGACAGCTGCTGGAGCGGGATCCGACGCTCCACACGCAGGTAGCGGCGGATCTCCTTCACGAAGCCCGCCTCGCCGTGCACGAACGCCTGCACCTCGCCCTCGGGGAAGTCCAGCCCCTTCACGGCCGCGGTCAGCAGCTCACCGACCGGCCGCTCACCTCGGTGCAGCCAGGTCACGGCCACCCCGTCGGGCGTCACGATCTTCTGCTCCTCGGAGGCGTCCGGCACCTCGACGAAGGCGTGCACCAGGGCGCCCGCCGGCATCTGCTCCAGCGACGCGGCGATCGCCGGCAGGGCGCTCTCGTCGCCGGCCAGGAGGTGCCACCCGGCCGAGGCCTGCGGCCCGTAACCGCCACCGGGGCCGAGGAAGGTGACCTGCTCGCCCACCCGGGCCCGCTGCGCCCAGGGGCCCGCGAGGCCCTCGTCACCGTGGACCACGAAGTCGACGGCCATCTCGCGGGCGACCGGGTCCCAGGAACGCACCGTGTACGTACGCGTGGTGGGCCACAGCTCGCGCGGGTGGCTCTCGCGGATGGCGGCGATGTCGAACGGGTGCGCGTAGTCCGCGCCCTCGGGCGCGAAACACAGCTTGATGTAGTGGTCGGTGAAGCCGGAGAGGGAGAAGTCGGCGAGCCCCTCGCCGCCGAGGACCACGCGCACCATGTGCGGGGTGATCTGCTCGGTGCGCACGACCTGCGCCCCCTGGGTCCTGGGTCCTTGCCGGGCGGGTCGCTCTGCCACGAGGTACTCCCTGGGTTCGACGTACGGGCACGCTCGCCGGTGGGCGGGTGCGTGCCGCGTTCGTATCGGCGCACGGGGCCGGACACCTCCGGCCGCCATGACTTAGGTATGCCTAAGTTAACACCTCAGGCCCGGAGCGTGGTGAGGAGTCGCTGAAGCGCCCCGCCCAACCCCCACCGGTCGGCAAGCGCTTCCAGCGCGGCCGGGTCGCGCGGCTCGTGCGGCAGCGCCGGGTCGAAGTCGGGCAGCGGCACGTCCTGCGCCACCCGCACGACCTTCGGCGCGACCGCCACGTAGTCCCGCGCCTCGTCCAGCCGCTTGCGCTGCGAGGGAGTCAGCTTCGCGGCCGGGTCGTCCACCGCGGCCATGATCCCGGCCAGGTCCCCGTAGGCGTCCAGCAGCTTCGCCGCCGTCTTCTCGCCGATGCCGGGCACGCCCGGGAGGCCGTCGCTCGGGTCGCCGCGGAGCAGGGCGAGGTCCACATAGCCCGCGCCGTCCACCCCGTACTTCTCGCGGAGCCACGCCTCGTCGGTCATCTGGAGCGTGCCGACACCCTTGAGCGGATAGAGCACCCGCACCCGCCGGGCGTCGTCGACCAGCTGATAGAGGTCGCGGTCGCCGGTCACGATGTCCACGGGCCCGGTCGCCCGGGCGGTGAGCGTGCCGATCACGTCGTCCGCCTCGTACGCCGTGACGCCGACCCGGGCGATCCCGAGCGCGGCCAGCACGTCCTCGATGACCGGGACCTGCGGGGACAGGGTGTCGGGGATCTCCTCCTCGTCGGTCTGCCCCGAGGGCGTCTCGACGGCCACCCGGTGCGCCTTGTACGTCGGGATCAGGTCCACGCGCCACTGCGGGCGCCAGTCGTTGTCCCAGCAGGCGACCAGATCGTCCGGCCGGTGGTCCTGCACCAGGCGGGCGATGAAGTCGAGGAGTCCGCGCGCGGCGTTGACCGGGGTCCCGTCCGGCGCGCGCACCGAGTCGGGGACGCCGAAATAGGCGCGGAAATAGAGGGAGGCGGTGTCGAGGAGCATCAGGCGTCGCGTCACGGAACCGATGATGCCGCACGCCACTGACAGTGGCCGTCGATGGCTCCCGGTGGCCGTCGATGGGCCCCCGTCGTGAACTGGACCACTGTCCTGTTTGGCCATGGTAAGTACGGGCAGGGGCGCCACCGGAGCGAACCACGTCGCATTTTCAACTGGTGCATGTGCCTGCGGACCGAATCCGCACCGTTCCACGGTCTGCCGACGGGGGTGGCAGACCGTTTTTTCAGTTCGACCCGTGAGGTGTATGTGTCCAGGCTGCAAGCCGAGAACTTGTACACCGCGGCCAACTCCGGGCCGACGGGACGACCGCAGCGGTGATCGACGCCTCCTTCACGGTGGAGCCGGGCCAGATCTTCGTCGTCATGGGACTGTCCGGATCGGGCAAGTCCACGCTGCTGCGGATGCTCAACGGGCTGCTCGAACCCACCGCCGGACGCGTGCTCTTCGACGGTCAGGACCTGACCGCCCTGAGCCCCCGCGAGCTGCGCCATGTGCGCTCCGCCAAGATCAGCATGGTGTTCCAGCACTTCGCGCTCTTCCCCCACCGGAGTGTCCTGGACAACGCCGCCTACGGCCTAGAGGTCCAGGGTGTACCCCGTGCCGAGCGGATCAGGCGTGCCACCGAGGCCCTGGAGCTCACCGGCCTGGCCGGCTGGGAGAACTCCTGGCCCGACGAGCTCTCCGGCGGTATGCAGCAGCGCGTCGGCCTCGCCCGCGCGCTGGCCACCGACGCCGACCTGCTCCTGATGGACGAGTCCTTCAGCGCGCTCGACCCGCTGATCCGGCGCGACATGCAGGACCAGCTCCTGGAGCTCCAGAAGCGGCTGAAGAAGACCATCGTCTTCATCACCCACGACCTCAACGAGGCCATGCGCCTCGGCGACCGGATCGCCGTGATGCGCGACGGGGAGATCGTCCAGCTCGGCACCGCCGAGGACATCCTCGTCACCCCGGCCAGCGACTACGTCGCCTCCTTCACCCAGGACGTCGACCGCTCCCGGGTGCTCACCGCCGGCGCCATCATGGCCGAACCGCACACCGTCATGGGCGCCACCACCGACGACGGCCGGGAGCTGCGCACCCCGCAGGACGTCCTCGCGGCGGCCCCCGCCACGGTCCCGGAGTCCACGCCCATCATCGAGCTGTTCACCCCCTGCTCGCGGAGCGGGAACCCGGTGGCCGTGACCGACGCCAAGGGCAAGCTCGTCGGCGTCGTCCCCGGCGCCCGGCTGCTCGCCGTGCTCGGCGATCCGATGACCCCCACCCGGACGCCTCTTGAGGCCCTGCCCGACAACGATGCCAAGAAGGACGACGCCGCGAAGAAGGTGGCCGGTGTCTAGGCTCCCTCTCGGTGAATGGGTCGACTCCGCCGTCGACTGGTTGCAGGCCCACCTCGCCTGGCTGTTCGAAGCGATCAGCTCCCTCGTCAGCGGCATGTTCGACGGCATGGCCGCCGTCCTCTCCGCCCCCCACCCGCTCCTCTTCGCGGGCATCGTCGCGGTCATCGCCTGGTGGCTGCGCGGTCTGCCGGCCGGTCTGCCGGCCTTCGTCGGATTCGCCCTGATCGACGCCGTCGAGCTGTGGGACGAGGCGATGGACACCCTCACCCTGGTGCTCGTCGCCACCCTCGTCACCCTGGTCATCGCCGTACCGCTGGGCATCTGGGCCTCCCGGTCCAGGACCGTCAGCGCGATCACCCGGCCGGTCCTCGACTTCATGCAGACCATGCCCGCCATGGTCTACCTGATCCCGGGCGTCATCTTCTTCGGCGTCGGCGTGGTCCCCGGCATCATCGCCACCATCATCTTCGCGCTGCCCCCGGGCGTCCGGATGACCGAACTCGGCATCCGCCAGGTCGACGGCGAACTCGTCGAGGCGGCCGAGGCCTTCGGCACCACCTCGCGCAACACGCTGCTCCGCGTCCAGCTGCCGCTCGCACTGCCCACGATCATGGCCGGTATCAACCAGGTCATCATGCTGGGCCTGTCCATGGTCGTCATCGCGGGCATGGTCGGCGGCGGCGGCCTCGGCGGCTCGGTCTACCGCGCCATCGGCAACGTCGACGTCGGCCTCGGCTTCGAGGCGGGCATCTCCATCGTCATCCTCGCCATGTACCTGGACCGGATGACCGGCGCGCTCGGCACCGAGGTCTCCCCGCTGGGCCGCCGCGCCGCCGCCAAGGCCCAGGCGTCGGCCGAGGGCTGGAAGATCTGGACGTACCGCCCGCAGCCCGTCGTCGCCCTCGCCGTCATCGTCGCCCTCGCGCTCTTCGCGGGCGGCATGGGCGTCTTCGGCGGCTCCGCCAAGGACACCGCGTCCGGTGCGGGCGCGCAGGTCGGCGACGGCAAGAAGATCAGCATCGGCTACATCCCGTGGGACGAGGGCATCGCCTCCACCTTCCTCTGGAAGGAGCTGCTGGAGCAGCGCGGCTACGAGGTCGACGTGAAGCAGTACGAGGCCGGCGCGCTCTACACCGGCCTGGCGGGCGGCCAGATCGACTTCCAGACCGACTCCTGGCTCCCGGTCACCCACGCCGCCTACTGGAAGAAGTACCAGGACCGCCTGGAGGACATGGGCTCCTGGTACGGCCCCACCTCGCTGGAACTGGCCGTCCCGTCGTACCTGAAGGACGTCAGGTCCATGGACGACCTCAAGGGCCGCGCCTCCGACTTCAAGGGCCGGATCGTCGGCATCGAGCCGAGCGCCGGTGAGATGGGCCTGCTCAAGGACAAGCTCCTGCCGGGCTACGGCCTCGACCAGGAGTACCAGCTCGTCGACGGCTCCACGCCGTCCATGCTGGCCGAGCTGAAGCGCGCGTACGCCAAGAAGGAACCGATCGTCGTTCCGCTCTGGTCGCCGCACTGGGCGTACAACCAGTACGACCTCACCAAGCTCAAGGATCCCAAGGGTCTCTGGGGCAAGGGCGACGGCATCCACACCCTGGCGCGCAAGGGCTTCTCCGAGGAGAACCCCACGGTCGCCAAGTGGCTGAAGAGCTTCAAGATGACCGAGGAGCAGCTCACCGGCCTCGAAGCCGAGATCCAGCAGGCCGGCTCGGGCAAGGAGCAGGAAGCCGTCCGCACCTGGCTGAAGGACAACCCAGGCGTCGCCGACACGTGGTCCCCGGCCCCGAAGGACGTCCAGGCGGCCGGTGGCGGCGACGAGCGCGAGCGCCCGGTCGAGATCGCCTGGTTCCCCTGGGAGGAGGACATCGCCGCCACGTACCTGTGGAAGGCGGTCCTGGAGGAGCGCGGCTACAAGATCAACCTCAAGCAGTTCGAGATCGGCCCGATGTACGCGGCGATGTCGCGCGGCCAGATCGACGTGCAGTTCGACGGCTGGCTGCCGTACACGCAGAAGAACTACTGGGACAAGTACCGGGACAAGCTGACGGACATCGGCTCTTGGTACGGGCCGACCTCCGTGGAGGTGGCCGTCCCCGACTACGTCAAGGACGTCAGGACCCTGGACGACCTCAAGGGCAAGGGCTCCGACTTCAAGGGCCGGATCGTCGGCATCGAGCCCGGCACCGCGGTCATGGAGAACCTCAAGGAGAACGTGCTGCCCCAGTACGGCCTGGACAAGGAGTACGAGGTCGTCGACTCCTCGACGCCGGGCATGCTCGCCGAGCTGAAGCGCGCGTACGCCAAGAAGGAGCCCATCGCCGTCCTGCTGTGGACCCCGCACTGGTCGTACAACGAGTACGGGCTCACCAAACTGAAGGACCCGCGGAAGGTGTTCGGTGACGGCGACCGGCTGCACACCATCGCCTTCAAGGAGTTCCCGAAGCAGTACCCGCAGCTGAGGAAGTGGTTCAAGGACTTCGCGCTGAGCGAGAAGCAGCTCGGCGGCCTGGAGAACGAGATCCAGCAGCACGGCGCGGGCCACGAGGAGGAAGCCGTGAAGGCCTGGATGGACGACAACCCGGGCATCGCGGACACCATGGCGCCTCAGTAGGGGCTCCGGAGCAGGAAAAGCGCAGGTGAGGGGTGGGCGCCGCCGACGGGCGGGGCCCACCCCTTCCGGCTGTCCGGGGGCCGTTTACCGGACAGCTTGCGTAACCATGTGCGTAAGGTGCTGGCAGCCGGGAGGATGGCGGAGGCGGGAGGGAGCCGGGACATGGACGACAAGGACACACCGCGCGTGGGCGCCGCGGTCCGCCGTCGGCGCCGCACCCTGGGCCTCACCCTGGCCGCGGTCGCCGAACGCAGCGGTCTCTCCGTGCCCTTCCTCAGCCAGATCGAGAACGAGCGCGCCCGCCCCAGCGCCCGCTCCCTCGACCGGGTCGCCGAGGCTCTGGAGACCACCACGGCACGGCTGCGGGCCGCCGCCGACTCGGCCCGCGCGGTCGCCGTCGTCCGGGGTGAGGAGGGCGACGGCGTACGCCGGGTGGTGCGCGGGCGCCACCAGCTCAGCGCCCTGGAGTTCACCGGCGAGCACGACCTCGGGCGCGAGTTCCAGCACCGCAACGACGAACTGATGTACGTGGTCGAGGGCGCGGCCGAGGTCGAGGCCGAGGGCCAGGCGTACCGGCTGGAGCGCGGCGACACCCTGTTCCTCTCCGGCGGCGTACGGCACCGCTGGCGGGCCACCCTCCCCGGCACCCGGCTCCTGCTCGTCGCGGTCGCGGAACACATCGACGCCACGTACGACTCCCGGCGCTGAGGCGGGAGTGCCGATGCGCGTCGTCTCCCTGGTCCCCTCCCTCACCGAGGCCGTCGCCGCCACCGCCCCCGGGCTGCTCGTCGGGGTCACCGACTGGTGTGCCCACCCGGCCGGCCTCACCGCCGCCCGGATCGGCGGCACCAAGAACCCCGACCTGGCCGCCGTCGCCGCCCTCGCCCCGGACCTCGTGATCGCCAACGAGGAGGAGAACCGCGCCCCCGACCTCACCGCCCTCCGGGCCGCCGGGCTCGACGTCCTGGTCACCGGGATCCGCACCCTGGAGCAGGCCTTCACCGAGCTCGACCGGGTCCTCACCACCGGCTGCGGGCTGAGCCGCCCGGGCTGGCTGGACGAGGCCGAGGCCGCCTGGGCGGCGCTGCCCGCCCCCTCCGCGAGCCCGCGCCCCGCGATCGTGCCGATCTGGCGCAAGCCCTGGATGGTGCTCGGCCGCGACACCTTCGCCGGTGACCTGCTGGGCCGGCTCGGAGTGCGCAACGTGTACGCGGACCACGCCGAGCGCTACCCGCGCATCCCGCTCGACGAGCTGAACGCCGCCGGGGCCGAGCTGGTCGTACTGCCGGACGAGCCCTACCGCTTCACCGCCGACGACGGGCCCGAGGCCTTCCCCGGAGTGCCCGCCGCCCTCGTCGACGGCCGCCTGCTCACCTGGTACGGGCCGTCGCTGGCGCAGGCGGCACGGGAGCTGCCGTCAGCGCTCCGCTGACCACCCCTCGCACGGTCCGCGCCCCGACCACCGCCCAGGCCGCCACCAGGAACACGTACAGCGCCACGGCCAGCCAGGTCAGGGCGTCCAGACCGGTGTGCCCGGCCAGTCCGGCCGCCCCCGTCACACACGTGCCGACGGGGAAGGTGAACGCCCACCACGTCATCGCGAAACCCATACCGTCACGCGTCGCCTTGAGGACCATCGCCCCGGCCAGCGCCAGCCACAGCAGCGCGAACCCCATCACCGGCACCCCGTGGAGCACGGCGAACGCGCCGAACGCCGAGGCGTACGGCCCCGCGACCGCCCCCGGAGCCGCGTCGGCCAGCTGGTTGACGGCGGTCGTCGACTGGCCCAGCGGCCCGAGCACCAGAAAGAGCGTCGGGGTCAGCGCGAGCGGGAGCGGGCCATGGTGGACGAGTCGGGCGAAGACGAGGGGCAGCACCACCAGCGTGGCCAGCAGGGACAGCCCGAACATCGCGTAACAGGCCAGCAGCAGCGCCTGCCGCCCCTGCCCGGCCGCCACGTGGGGCACCAGCAGCGCGCCCTGCGAGGCCGAGACCATCGGGGCGACCAGCGGCAGCAGCCAGACCGGCGACGCGGTCCCGGGCGCCGGACGGTGGCGTACGACCATCAGGTACGGGACCGCGACGGCGGCCACCAGGCCGATGCCCGTCCCCGCGGTGAACAGCACCACGTCCGCGGCGAGAGCGGCCTCGGCGCCCAGCACGTCCCGGCCCACCGTCAGCGTGGCCCCGCCGACGGCGAGCAGCGCCATGGAGAGGCACCCGTAGAAGGGGGCGACGGCAGGGTCCAGCAGGTGGGCGCGGGCCTGGTCGCGGTGGTGGAGCCAGTGACCGGCCCGGGCGGCGAGGACGAGGGCGAGCAGGACGGCCGTCAGCGCCCACACCACCGTGCACGCGCCGCGCAGAACCGGCACGTCCACCGGGAGCGCCACCCCGGCGCTCGCCACGATCGCGGTGCCCATGACACTCGCGTACCAGTTGGGGCCGATGTGCCGCAGGGACGGCAGCCGCCGCACGCCCGGCCGCCCGTACGTCGGACCGTCCGCCCGCACGTCCGCCCGCACGTCCGCCCGCACGTCCGCCCGCACGTCCGTTCGCACGTCCGTCCGCCGGGCCGTCAGCGGGGCCGTCCGGTGGGGGAGGACGGCGACGGCCGAGGGCGGTACGACGGTCCGGGTCCGCGGAAAGATGGCCATGCCACGATTCTTCGCGGTCCGGCCTCCGCCCACCAGGGACCCCGTTCCTATGAGGTCATAAGCTGGCTTTATGCCCAGCGACGAGCACGCACCCGCCATCCCCCTCTCCCACCGGGTCCCCGACCTCGGAGCGCTGGAGCTGCTGCTCGCCGTCGCCCGGCACGGCAGCCTCGGACGGGCCGCCAAGGACGTCGGCATCACCCAGCCCGCCGCCTCCAGCCGCATCCGCTCCATGGAACGGCAGCTGGGCGTCGCCCTGCTCGACCGCTCCCCGCGCGGCTCCCGGCTCACCGACGCGGGCGCGCTCGTCACCGACTGGGCGCGCCGGGTGGTGGAGGCCGCCGAGGCGTTCGACGCCGGGGCGCACGCGCTGCGCGACCGGCGGGACTCCCGGCTGCGGGTCGCGGCCAGCATGACGATCGCCGAGTACCTGCTGCCGGGCTGGCTGATCGCCCTGCGCGCCGAGCGGCCCGACACGGCCGTCTTCCTCCTCGTCGGCAACTCGGCGGACGTCGCGCGGCGGCTGGTCACCGGCGAGGCCGATCTGGGCTTCGTCGAGGGCCTGTCGATACCGGAGGGCCTGGACGGCACCGTCATCGCCCACGACCGCCTCGTCGTCGTGGTCGCCCCCAGCCACCCGTGGGCCCGCCGCCGCACCCCGCTGCTCCCCGACGAGCTGGCCGCCACCCCGCTGATCCTGCGCGAGCGCGGCTCCGGCACCCGGCAGGTCCTGGACGCGGCGCTCGCCGTCCACGGCGGCCTCGCCCAGCCCCTGCTGGAGCTCTCCTCCACGACCGCCGTGAAGGGCGCGGCGGAGAGCGGCGCCGGGCCCTGCGTCCTGAGCGAACTGGCCCTCGGCGAGGAGCTGTCGTCCCGCCGCCTGGTCAAGATCCCGGTCGCGGGCGTACGGCTGCGCCGCCAGCTGCGGGCGGTCTGGCCGGCGGGCCACCGCCCCACCGGACCGGCCCGCGATCTGCTCGCCCGCACCGGCCGGGACGCGGCGGCCTCCGCCCCGTAACCCCTTCGAACGCGCTGCGCACGCCGCTGGGAGTGGCGCCATGAGCTTCGTGACGCCGCCCGGCTGCTACCCGGGCGCGGGGACACCCGGCACCGAGCGCTGGTGGGAGGCACGGCCTGGACCAAGGGGTCAGAGGAAGGTCCGCCCCTCGCCCCGGTACGTCGGCACAGTCGCCGAGATCCGGTCGCCCTCGATCAGTTGCAGCGCGTCGAAGCGCTCGCACAGCTCCCCGGCCTTGGCGTGCCGGAACCAGACCTTGTCGCCGATCAGCAGATCGTCGGCGGGGGAGCCCAGCAACGGCGTCTGGACCTCGCCCGCGCCCTCCTGCGGGTCGTAGCGCAGCCCTTCCGGGAGGTAGGGCACCGGGGAGCGGTCCGCCCCGGCCGCGCCGGAGGCCGGGTAGCCGCCGCCGAGCACCGTCACCACGCCCACCCCGGGCCGGCGCACCACGGGCTGCGCGAACAGGGCCGCCGGGCGGCCGGTGAACGAGGTGTAGTTGTCGAAGAGGCGGGGCACGTACAGCCCCGATCCGGCCGCGATCTCGGTCACCGCGTCCTCGGCCGCCGTGTGCTGCACGCTGCCGGTGCCGCCGCCGTTGACGAACTCCAGGTCCGGGGCGACCGCGCGGACCGCCCGCACCACCTCGGCCCGCCGGGCCGCCAGCTCCTTGCGGGCCGTGGCCTGCATCAGCCGGATCGCCCGGGACCGCAGCGGCCGCCCGGCCAGCGAGTCGCCGACCCCGGCGACATGCCCCTCGTACGCCATCAGCCCCACCAGCCGGAAGCCCGGCCGCCGCGCCACCGAGCGGGCCAGATCGGCGAGTTGGGCGGGGGAGCGCAGCGGTGAACGCAGCGCCCCGATCCGGATGCGACCGCCGAGCAGCCGCAGCGAGGTGTCGAGCTCCAGGCAGACCCGGATCTCCTCCCGCCCGCCGGCCCGGGAGGCGTCGATCAGCTCCAGCTGGGAGTGGTCGTCCACCATCACCGTCACGGCCGCGGCCAGCTTCGGATCGGCGGCCAGCTCGGCGAAGGCGGCGCGGTCGGCGGACGGGTAGGCCAGCAGGACGTCGTCGAACCCGGCCCGGGCCAGCCAGAGCGACTCCGCGAGCGTGAAGGACATGATCCCGTCGAACCCGGGGCGCGCGAGCACCCGCTCCAGCAGGGCCCGGCACCGCACGGACTTGCTCGCGACCCGGATCGGCTTCCCGTCCGCCCGGGCCACCAGATCGTCGGCGTTGGCATCGAAGGCGTCCAGATCGACGATCGCGATCGGGGCGTCGAGATGGGCGGTGGCCCGGTTGTACCGGGTCCGGTCAGCGGCGCGGGCAGTCATGGCCGCAGCTTGCCAGAGAGCCGCTACGGCTGGGTAGGGGACGTTCGGTGCAGATCCACCGAGGCCGGGCGTCCCGTTCCCCGTCGTCCGCCCGCAGCCCGTAGAGTGACCGGCACGCGAGCACCGACGCGCCTGGCGGTGGCGGTGATCCGTGGTCGCTACGGGGACGTGAACCAGGGGGACGGATGAGTACCGAAGCGCAGCGCGCTCCTGTGCCGCCCCGCCCGACGACACCACCGGTCCCGGTACCTCCGCCGACGGCGCAGCCGCCTCGCGGTACGGGCGCCCCACGGCCCCCGCACGCCCCGCCGGCCCCACCCGTACCGCCGCCCCCGAGGGCCCCGCACGCCCCGCCGGCCCCACCCGCACCGCTGCCCCCGAGGGCCCCGCAGCCGCCTCAGGCAGCGCCCGCCCCTGCCGTGCCGCCGAACACGGCAACCCCCACGGCCCGAGGGACCTACCCGCACCCCGGCTCTCCGCCGCCCCTCGCCTTCACCACCCGGCCCAGGCCGGTGGGAGCCGTTGCCCCGAACCCGGCGCCGGGGGCCGTCCCGCCGCCCCCGGGCGCGTACCGCGTACCGGCCCGCTACGGCTACCCCGAAACCCCGGTGGAGACCACCACGCGGCTGCGCCCCATCCCGCCCCGGCGGCGGGGGCGGACCGCGACGGCCGCCGCCTGCGTCGTCCTCGGACTCGGGCTGATCGGCGGCGCGGTCACCGGTGCCTGGCTGACCGGTGACTCGTCCGCCGAACCCGCCCGGGCCCCGTACACCACCGGCCGTACCGTCTGGCACAGCGTCCCCGTCGACACCCTCTTCCCGCGCACGCTCAAGGGCACCGGCGCCGGACCCGGCCGTACGGACCGCACCTGGACCCGGCTCTCCGTCGCCCCGGACGGCGACTGCTCCCGGGGGCTCGACCCGCTGCTGCACACCACCCTCCGATCCGTCGGCTGCGAGCGGATGGTGCGGGCCACGTACACCGACGCCACCCGCTCCGCCGTCACCACCGTCGGCATGGTCGTCACCGAGGCCGACGCCGCGGGGATGCGGGCCCTGAGCACCCGGTTCACCGAACAGAGGCTCGCCGCGCGCACGGACCTGATGCCGCGTACGTACGCCCCCGAGGGCACCGTCGCCGCCGGCTTCGGCGACCGGCAGCGCGCCAGCTGGACCGTCCGCCCGCTCACCGAGATCCCGGTCGTCGTCTTCGCCGTCTCCGGCTTCGCCGACGCGCGCACCGTCGACGAGCCGCAGCCCGCCGACGCCGCGATGCAGACGCCCGCCACCACGGACATCGCCCAGGCCGGGCTGGGCCACGAGGCGAAGGGCATCGCCGACCGGGTGGAGCGAGGGCTGCGCCGAGCCGTCACCGATCTCGTGGAGCCGCCCGCATGACCCGACGCCGACCCCACCGCGCCCTCGCCTCGGTCTGCGCCGCCGCCGTCCTCTCGCTCACCTCCGCGGCCCCCGCCCACGCCGACGCCATCCGCGATCAGCAGTGGGCCCTGACGGCGATGCACACCGAGCGCGCCTGGCAGACCACCCAGGGCCGGGGCGTCACCGTCGCGGTCCTGGACACCGGGGTCGACGGCGCTCACCCCGACCTCACGGGCCAGGTGCTCCCCGGCAAGGACCTCATCGGCTTCGGCGCCACGCGGGGCGACTCCTCCTGGGCCCTGCACGGCACCGCGATGGCCGGGATCATCGCCGGACACGGCAGCGGCCCGGGCCGCGCCGACGGCCTCCTCGGCATCGCGCCCGAGGCCCGGATCCTCCCCGTCCGGGTGATCCTGGAGTCCAAGGACCCGGTCCGCGCCAAGGCCCGCAAGACCCGTGGCACCGCGCTCGCCGACGGCATCCGCTGGGCCGCCGACAACGGCGCCGACGTCATCAACCTCTCCCTGGGCGACGACAGCGAGTCCGCCCACCCGGACCCGGGCGAGGACTCCGCCATCCAGTACGCCCTGTCCAAGGGCATCTCCGTGGTCGCCTCGGCGGGCAACGGCGGCGAGAAGGGGGACCGGATCTCCTACCCGGCCGCCTACCCCGGCGTGATCGCGGTCGCCGCCGTCGACGAGTACGGCACGCACGCCTCCTTCTCCACCCGCCGCTGGTACGCCACCGTCAGCGCGCCCGGCGTCGACATCGTCGTCGCCAACCCGGACGGCCACTACTACATCGAGTGGGGTACGTCGGCGGCCGCCGCCTTCGTCTCCGGCGCCGTCGCCCTGGTCCGCGCGGCCCACCCCGGGCTCGACCCCGCCCAGATCAAGAAGCTCCTCGCGGACACCGCCCGCGACGCCCCCGCCGAGGGCCGCGACGACGCCCGCGGCTACGGCATCGTCGACCCGGCGGAGGCCGTCGAGGCGGGCTCCCGGCTGCGCCCCGGCGACATGAGCGCCCGGGCAGCCACGGCGGGCCACCGCACGAAGTACTTCGGTCCCGGCCCCACCCCGCAGCCCACCGGTGACGACCCGGTCAACTGGGCCGCCCCGCTCGCGGGCGGCCTCGGCGCGGCCCTGCTGGCGGCGGCGGTCGTCCTGTGGCGGGGCCGCGACACCCCCGGCCGCCGCTGACACTCCATCCAGCGCATGGCCCTCCACCCACCCGGCGGCCGGGGCCTCGGCGCCCAGGCACTACCCTCGTCCCGTGGCGCTCAAGAACATCCCGGACTCCGGTTTCTCCGACGACGACGGCTCGGCCTCTCCCGCCCTGACCAGCGCGCTCGACGCCTGGTCACGGGACCGGAGCGCCGTCGGCCCGGTCCTGGCGGCGCTCCGCGACGCCCGGCTCCTGGTCCCCGTCGTCGCCGTCCTCGGCGAGGTGGAGGAGGACGAGAGGGGGCTGCGGCGCGAGAAGACCAGCGACATGGCCGTCCCCACCCTCCAGGCGGGCGACCGGCGCGCGCTGCCCGCCTTCACCTCGACCGACTCGCTGACCCGCTGGGACCCCGAGGCACGACCCGTCGCCGTACCGCTGCACCAGGCCCTCCAGGCCGCCGCGCACGAGAAGGCCGACACCGTGGTGCTGGACCTCGCCGGGCCCGTCGCCTTCGAGCTGAGCGGCCGAACCCTCCTGGCCCTGGCCGAGAACCGCACCAGCACCGACCCGCTCCAGGACCCCGCGGTGATCGAGGCCGTACGGGAGGTCGTCGCCGCCGAACCGGCGGTGCTCCGCGCCCACCTCGGCCCCGGCCGGGCGGACGGCACCCTCGCCCTGGTCCTCGCCCCGGACGCGGCCCCGGCCGAGGCGGCCCGCCGGGTGGCCGAGGCGCTCTCCGGCAGCGAGGCGCTGAGGGCCCGGCTGGTCGGCGGACTGGACCTGGCGCTGCTGCCGGCCGGAGCGACCGCGCCGGGTGAGCCCCTGTTCAGCCGCTGAGCGCGCGTATCCGCGAGAGCCGGCCGCCCCGACAGCACGCGAGAGCCCGCCGCCCCGACGGAGGGGGTGGCGGGCTCTCGTACGTCCGGGCGGGCGCGGCTAGCCGTAGACCGGGCCCGTGTACTTCTCGCCGGGGCCCTGGCCGGGCTCGTCCGGCACCAGCGAGGCCTCGCGGAAGGCGAGCTGGAGGGACTTCAGGCCGTCGCGCAGCGGCGAGGCGTGGAAGGTGCTGATCTCCGTGGTGCTCGCGTCCAGCAGTCCGGCCAGGGCGTGGACCAGCTTGCGGGCCTCGTCGAGGTCCTTGTGCTCCTCGCCCTCCTCGGTGAGGCCGAGCTTCACCGCGGCGGCGCTCATCAGATTGACGGCGACCGTCACGATCACCTCGACGGCGGGGACCTCCGCGATGTCGCGGGCCATGTCGTCGAAGGCGGGGTTCTCACTGCTGGTGGGGGTCGCGTCGCTCATGCCCACACGATAAGGCCAGGCGGGGACGGCCCCGCCCCCGGGAGTCCCGCGGACGCGCGATTAGCGCCCCCGCGACCGGGCTGCTAACCTTGTGTAACGACCGGCCGGACACCTATGTGCTCGGCCCACAAGTGGAGGCTCCGATCTCCCACCTGGCCGTCCTCACCGGACGGCGGGTCACCGGTCAGGCGGCCCCCATCGTTCCGTACGGACGATGGAGCCGCCCGATGCGCCCCGCGGTTGACCGCGACGGTGTTCCGGTAGTTCCAGGAGCCCCGCCTGTGTCCCGTCCGGGGCATTTTTGTGCTTCCGGCTCGGTTGGTCTTGACGTTACAGACGTTACGCGGCTGTCCGCCAGGCGGTCGCGTGGTGCTACCGAGGAGGATCCATCAGCGCCGAGCCCCGCATCAACGACCGGATTCGCGTTCCCGAGGTCCGACTTGTCGGTCCCAGTGGCGAGCAGGTCGGGATTGTTCCGCTTGCCAAGGCCCTGGAACTCGCACAGGAGTATGACCTCGACCTGGTCGAGGTGGCGGCGACAGCCCGTCCGCCCGTGTGCAAGCTCATGGACTACGGGAAGTTCAAGTACGAGTCGGCCATGAAGGCCCGTGAGGCGCGCAAGAACCAGGCGCACACGGTCATCAAGGAGATGAAGCTCCGGCCGAAGATCGACCCGCACGACTATGACACCAAGAAGGGTCACGTCGTCCGGTTCCTCAAGCAGGGCGACAAGGTCAAGATCACGATCATGTTCCGTGGTCGTGAGCAGTCCCGCCCGGAGCTGGGCTTCCGACTGCTCCAGCGTCTCGCTTCGGACGTGGAGGACCTGGGCTTCATCGAGTCCAACCCGAAGCAGGACGGCCGGAACATGATCATGGTTCTGGGCCCGCACAAGAAGAAGACCGAAGCCATGGCCGAAGCCCGTGAGGCCCAGGCCGCCCGCAAGGCGGAGCGTCAGGGCACGACCGACGCCCCGTCCGAGGGTGACACCGCTGAGGCCCCGGCCGCAGCGGCCGAGGCTCCGGCCGACACACCTTCCGAGTCGTGACCTTCGGGGGCTGCCATCCAGGCGCCCCCGGGTCCCCCCGGAACCCCATAGAGATCTGACGCCCCTGCAGTCCGGTGCCCCGCACCGTGAGGGGCGCCACTGACGAGGAGAGAACGGCGCGATGCCGAAGAACAAGACGCACAGCGGTGCCAGCAAGCGCTTCAAGATCACCGGCTCCGGCAAGGTGCTCCGAGAGAGGGCCGGCAAGCGCCACCTGCTCGAGCACAAGTCGTCCAAGAAGACCCGCTCGCTGACCGGCACGGTCGTCGTGGCTCCGGCCGACGCCAAGAAGATCAAGAAGCTTCTCGGCAAGTGAGGCTCGGCCCCCGGACCTGCTCCGGGGGCACGACCTCGATCACACCGGGACCAATTCGTTTCCGGGCCGTGTGAAGACACCCACGGCCCCGCTACAAGGAGTTAACAAGTGGCACGCGTCAAGCGGGCAGTCAACGCCCACAAGAAGCGCCGGGCGATCCTCGAGGCCGCCAGCGGCTACCGCGGTCAGCGCTCGCGCCTGTACCGCAAGGCCAAGGAGCAGGTCACCCACTCCCTGGTCTACAACTACAACGACCGCAAGAAGCGCAAGGGCGACTTCCGTCAGCTGTGGATCCAGCGCATCAACGCCGCTGCCCGCCAGAACGGCATGACGTACAACCGCCTCATCCAGGGTCTGAAGGCCGCCAACATCGAGGTGGACCGCAAGATCCTGGCCGAGCTCGCGGTCAACGACGCAGGCGCGTTCGCCGCTCTCGTCGAGGTCGCTCAGAAGGCCCTCCCGAGCGACGTCAACGCCCCGAAGGCCGCCTGAGCCAGGCGCACCTTCCAGGTACGTGAACCGGACCCGCAGGCGCACGCCGTCTGCGGGTCCGGTGCGTTGCCGCTGACATCCCACCGCCGTCACCAGAGAGGCTCGCCGCCGACCATGGGCACCCCCGAACTGATCTCCCCGCGCTCGCCGCGCGTCGCCGCCGCCCGCCGGCTGGCCCGCCGCAACTTCCGCGGCAAGGAGCGCAGGTTCATCGCCGAGGGCCCCCAGGCCGTGCGCGAGGCGGCCGCCCACCGGGGCGGGGACGGCGAGCCGACCCTCCTCGAACTCTTCGCCACCCCCGAGGCCGCCGACCGGTACGCCGACATCATCGACGCCGCGCACGCCGCCGGGGCCCGGGTCCACCTGGCCGGCGACGACGTCCTCGCCGACGTCTCCCAGACCGTCACCCCGCAGGGCCTGATCGGCGTCTGCCGCTTCCTGGACTCCCCGTTCCAGGAGATCCTGGACGCCGAGCCCACCCTGGTGGCCGTTCTGGCCAACGTCCGCGACCCCGGGAACGCCGGTACGGTACTGCGCTGCGCCGACGCGGCCGGCGCCGACGCCGTGGTGCTGACCGACGCCTCGGTGGACCTGTACAACCCCAAGTCCGTACGGGCGTCGGTCGGTTCGCTCTTCCACCTGCCCGTCGCCGTCGGCGTCCCCGTCGAGCAGGCCGTGCGGGGGCTCCGGGACGCCGGGGTGCGCATCCTCGCCGCCGACGGGGCCGGGGCCGACGACCTGGACGACGAGCTGGACGCCGGCACGATGGGCACCCCGACCGCCTGGGTCTTCGGCAACGAGGCCTGGGGGCTTCCCGAGGAGACCCGCGCGCTCGCCGACGCCGTCGTCCGCGTCCCCATCCACGGCAGGGCGGAGAGCCTCAACCTGGCCACCGCCGCCGCCGTCTGCCTCTACGCCTCCGCCCGCGCCCAGCGCCCGCGCCGCACCCCCGACGCGTGACGCGGCGCCGGTGGGGCGGTTCGTCACCGAACGGTCCCGGCCATTTCCGTACGGTGTCCACCGGCGCACTCCCACCGCGCGCCCCCATAGGGTGTCGCCGGTTCGCCGACGGCTAGTAGGGTGACGAACTCGGGGGCCCACTGCACCGGTTCGAGAGGTGGGGATACGGGAATATGGCTGTCGGTATGAGCTCACCGCAACCGGCGCACACCGCTGCCGGGAGCGCTGACGCCCCCGGCATCGACCCCGACGACCTGCCCGACGGGCTCGTCGTCGCCGACGCGAGCGGCCGCGTCGTCTGCTTCAACGCCGCCGCCGCCCGCATCACCGCCACCCCCCGCGCCCTGGCGATCGGCCGCCCCCTGGAGGTGGCCCTCCCGCTGGAGGACCTCAAGGGCAAGCGCTGGTGGGCGCTGACCGACCCCTACGGCGGCCTCGCCACCCGGGGCGGCCAGCCCGAGCGCAACCTGCTGCTGCCCGGTGGCCGCGAGGTGCTGGTCTCCGCCCGGTACGTGCGCGAGCGGCCGACCGGGCCGGTGCGCCGGGTCGTGGTCTCCCTGCGCGGCACCGAGGCCCGTCGGCGTACCGAGCGCAGCCACGCCGAGCTGATCGCCACCGTCGCCCACGAGCTGCGCTCCCCGCTGACCTCCGTCAAAGGGTTCACCGCCACCCTCCTCGCCAAATGGGAGCGGTTCACCGACGACCAGAAGCGGCTGATGCTGGAGACCGTCGACGCCGACGCGGGCCGGGTCACCCGGCTCATCGCCGAGCTGCTCGACATCTCCCGGATCGACTCCGGCCGCCTGGAGCTGCGCCGCCAGCCCGTCGACATCTCCGCCGCCGTCGCCCGCCACATCCAGGCCCTCATCACGGGCGGCCAGGCCCCCGACCGCTTCCGGGTCCGCGCCCGGGGACCGCTGCCCGACCTGTGGGCCGACCCCGACAAGATCGACCAGGTCCTCGGGAACCTCCTGGAAAACGCGGTGCGCCACGGCGAGGGAACCGTCACCATGGACATCGCCCCCGCGCCCGCGCCGGGTGCGTGCGACGAGATGGGAACGGCTGTCACCGTGAGCGACGAAGGCCCTGGCATCCCCGAGGAGTCGATGGGCCGTGTCTTCACCCGCTTCTGGCGGGGGAGCAAGCGCGGCGGCACCGGCCTCGGCCTCTACATCGTCAAGGGCATCGTCGAGGCGCACGGCGGCACCATCACCGTCGACCGGGGGCCCGGCGGCGGGGCCGAGTTCCGATTTATCCTGCCCGTGAGCGCGCCCGCCTATCTGAAGTAGAGGGGTTTGCGCGGCAATCAGGCAGGGTGGTGGTGGGCGACGGGAGGGCTGAGGCGCCCACGGGCGCCCCGACCGTCCTGCGGCCTTTAGACTCGACCTTTGGCACCCTTGCGTCCTCCAGTCGTCGAGCGGGGTCGCGCCACCAGCCAATCGGAAGCACGGGAAGAGATGTCGGCACCGAACAAGTCGTACGACCCAGTCGAGGTCGAGGCACTGAAACCGGAAGAGATCGAGCGCCTGCGGGACGAGGCGTTCGCCGCCTTCGCCGCCGCCGGCGACCTCGACGCGCTCGCCCAGGCGAAGACCGCGCACACCGGAGGTACCTCGCCCCTGTCGCTCGCCAACCGCGAGATCGGCGCCCTGCCCCCGCAGGCCAAGGCCGAGGCGGGCAAGCGCGTGGGCCAGGCCCGCGGCGCCGTCTCCAAGGCACTGGCCGCACGCCAGGCCGAGCTGGAGGCCGAGCGCGACGCCCGGGTGCTCGTCGAGGAGGCCGTGGACGTCACGCTGCCCTACGACCGCGTCCCGGCCGGCGCCCGCCACCCGCTGACGACCATCATGGAGCGCGTCGCGGACGTCTTCGTGGCCATGGGCTACGAGATCGCCGAGGGCCCCGAGGTCGAGGCGGAGTGGTTCAACTTCGACGCCCTGAACTTCGTGCCCGACCATCCGGCCCGCCAGATGCAGGACACCTTCTTCGTCCAGGGCACCACGCCCGACGGCAAGGTCACCCTGGGCGACGAGTCCGGCGTCGTGCTGCGTACGCACACCTCGCCCGTCCAGGCCCGCTCGCTCCTGGAGCGCAAGCCGCCCGTCTACGTGGTCTGCCCCGGCCGGGTCTACCGCACCGACGAGCTGGATGCCACGCACACCCCGGTCTTCCACCAGATCGAGCTGCTCGCCGTCGATGAGGGCCTCACCATGGCCGACCTCAAGGGCACCCTGGACCACATGGTCCAGGCGCTCTTCGGGCCGGACATGAAGACCCGGCTGCGGCCGAACTTCTTCCCGTTCACCGAGCCGTCCGCCGAGATGGACATGGTCTGCTACGTCTGCCGCGGCGAGTCCGTCGGCAACCCGGACCGCCCCTGCCGCACCTGCGGCAGCGAGGGCTGGATCGAGCTCGGCGGCTGCGGCATGGTCAACCCCAAGGTGCTCACCGCCTGCGGTGTCGACCCCCAGAAGTACAGCGGATTCGCCTTCGGGTTCGGCATCGAACGGATGCTGATGTTCCGCCACAACGTCGAAGACATGCGAGACATGGTCGAGGGCGACGTCCGGTTCACCCGGCCGTTCGGGATGGAGATCTGATGCGCGTCCCGCTTTCCTGGCTGCGGGAGTACGTCGACCTGCCGGCGACGGAGACCGGCCGTGACGTACAGGCCAAACTCGTCTCCGTCGGCCTGGAGGTCGAGACCGTCGAGCAGATCGGCGCGGGCCTCAAGGGCCCCCTGGTCGTCGGCAAGGTCCTGACCATCGAGGAGCTGGAGGGGTTCAAGAAGCCCATCCGCTTCTGCACGGTCGACGTCGGCTCCGCCAACGGCACCGGCGAACCGCAGGAGATCGTCTGCGGCGCCCGTAACTTCTCGGTCGGCGACAAGGTCGTCGTGGTCCTCCCGGGCGCGGTCCTGCCCGGCGACTTCGCGATCGCCGCCCGCAAGACGTACGGCAGGACCTCGCACGGCATGATCTGCTCCACCGACGAGCTCGGCATGGGCGACGACGGAACGCACGGCATCATCGTGCTGCCGCCGGAGCACGAGGCCGGCACCGACGCGATCGAGCTGCTCCAGCTCGTCGACGAGGTCCTCGACATCGCCGTCACCCCGGACCGGGGCTACTGCCTCTCGATGCGCGGTGTCGCCCGCGAGACCGCCATCGCGTACGGGCTGCCGCTGCGTGACCCGGCGCTCCTGGACGTGCCCGCGCCCAACGCGTACGGCTACCCGGTCCAGATCTCCGACCCGGTCCGCTGCGACCGCTTCACCGCGCGCGTCGTCACCGGTCTCCAGCCCGAGGCCCGCTCCCCGATCTGGTTGCAGCGCCGCCTCCAGAAGGCCGGGATGCGGCCGATCTCGCTGGCCGTCGACGTCACCAACTACGTGATGCTGGAGCTCGGCCAGCCGCTGCACGCCTACGACCGCACCCGGGTCGAGGGTCCGATCGGCGTACGCCGCGCCACCCAGGGCGAGAAGCTGACCACGCTGGACGGCACCGTCCGCGTGCTGGACGCCGAGGACCTGGTCATCACCGACAACCGCGGGCCCATCGGCCTCGCGGGCGTCATGGGCGGCGCCAACACCGAGATCGCCGACGTGGACGGCGAGAGTGCCCTCACCACCGAGGTGGTCGTCGAGGCCGCGCACTTCGACGCGATCTCGATCGCCCGCACCGCGCGCCGCCACAAGCTGTCCTCCGAGGCGTCCAAGCGCTTCGAGCGCGGCGTCGACCCGCAGGCCGCCGCCGCTGCCGCGCAGCGCACGGTCGACCTGCTGGTCCTCCTCGCGGGCGGCACCGCCGAGGCCGGGGTCACCGAGATCACCGCGCCCTCCGCCCCGCGCACCATCGCGATGCCCGCCGACCACCCGGACAAGGTGGCCGGTGTGGAGTACGGCCGCGAGATCGTCGTCCGCCGCCTCCAGGAGGTCGGCTGCGACGTCTACGGGCAGGACGAGCTGATCGTCACCGTCCCGTCCTGGCGGCCCGACCTGAACGAGCCGAACGACCTGGCCGAAGAGGTCATCCGTCTGGAGGGCTACGAGAACCTGCCCTCCACCCTGCCGACGCCCCCCTCCGGCCGCGGTCTCACCGACCGCCAGCGGCTGCACCGCCGCATCGGCCGACTGCTGGCCGGAGCGGGTTACGTCGAAGCGCTGAGCTACCCGTTCATCGGGGAAGCGGTCCTGGACCAGCTCGGCCTGGACAAGGACGACGAGCGCCGCCGTACGGTCAAGCTCGTCAACCCGCTCTCCGACGAGGAGCCGGCGCTGCGCACCACGCTGCTGCCGGGCCTGCTCGGGGCGCTGCGGCGCAACGACGCCCGCGGCAGCCACGACCTGGCGCTCTTCGAGACCGGCCTGGTCTTCCGGCCGACGGGTGAGGAGACGCCCGCCGTCCGGCTGCCCGTCGACCGCCGCCCCACCGACGAGGAGATCGCCGGGCTCGACGCGGCCCTGCCGCACCAGCCGCGCCGCGCCGCCGTCGTCCTGGCGGGCGCCCGCGAGCAGGCCGGCTGGTGGGGCAAGGGCACCCCGGCCACCTGGGCGGACGCCGTCGAGGCGGCCCGCTCGATCGCCGCGGAGGCCGGTGTCGAGGTCACCGTCCGCGCCGACCGCCACGCCCCGTGGCACCCGGGCCGCTGCGCCGCGCTGTACGTCACGGTGAACGGCGAGGAGACCCTTTTCGGCCACGCGGGCGAACTCCACCCGCGCGTCACCAAGGCGCTCCACCTGCCCGAGCGGACCTGCGCGGCGGAGGTCGAGCTCGACGTCCTGGAGCAGGCCGTGGACGGAGTGCTCCAGGCGCCCCGGATCTCCACCTTCCCGGTGGCCACCCAGGACGTCGCCCTCGTCGTCGCCGGGGACGTCCCGGCCGCCGACGTGGAGCGGGCGCTGCGCGAGGGTGCTGGTGAACTCCTCGAGTCGCTGCGGCTGTTCGACGTCTTCACCGGCGAGCAGATCGGCGAGGGCAACAAGTCCCTGGCGTACGCGTTGCGCTTCCGCACCGCCGACCGCACGCTGACCGTCGAGGAGGCCTCGGCCGCGCGCGACAGCGCGGTGGCCCTGGCCACCGAGCGCACGGGCGCGGTGCTGCGCGGCGCGTAGTACGCGGGCGCTACGGCGTGGAGAAGGGGCGTATCCGGCCACCGGATACGCCCCTTCTCCTTCTCCCGCGGGGCGGCGGAGGGACCGCACGCGGACCGGACACGGAACCGGGAGGAAGCGCGGTTCCGGCCCCGACCCGCAGCCACCCTCCTTCGTCGTTGGGCAGTGGGTCGTGCGATCCGGCGCCGTCCGCACGGCCACGGAGTGTCGGGCAGGCCGGCGGTGCGGACGGCGCGGGTGCGGGTCGTCAACCGTTACGAGGGGGAGCCGACGACCCGGCCGCCTCTTGCGAGGAGCTCATTCAACCGAACCCCGCCCCGGCGCGGCAGAGTGCACAGCCCGACGGTTCGGGCATTCCGTTCACACCCCGTGTGAAACGTGCTGGACTAGGCTCATTGCGACACGCACCTGGGGGGACGATGGAGCCGAATGTCCTGCTCGAATCCCTGATCGACGAGGCCGGGATGTCCCGGGCGGGGCTCGCCGGTCACGTCAACCGGGCGGGCCGGGCCCGCGGCCTGAGCCTGCGGTACGAACACACGGGGGTCTCCCGCTGGCTGAAGGGGCAGCGCCCGCGCGGCCAGGTGCCGGACCTGATCTGCGAGGTGCTGGGCGGCCGGCTGGGGCGCCCGGTGGCGCTGGACGACATCGGCATGGGCCTCTCCAGCGGCTGCGGCATCGAAACCGCACCGCACAGCGCCTCCCTCTCCGGCTTCGTCGACCGGGCCACCGCGCTCTGGCGCTCGGACGAACAGCAGCGCCCCCACCTGGCCACCGTGCCCGCCGTCACCGGGACCACGGCGGTGATGCCGGTCTGGGAGTGGGAGAACCCGCCGGAGGACACCGACGTCTCCCGCCCGGGCCCCGGCCGGGTCAGCGCGACCGACATAGAGACCCTCCGGTCCGCCCGCGACCACTACGAGCAGATGTACCGCAGGGCGGGCGGCATCGCGACCAGACCCCGCATCGTCCGCTTCCTCAACGCCGAGGCCGCGCCCCTGCTGCGCGGCGGCTACGACGACGAACTCGGCCGCCGGCTGCACCGGGCGACGGCGGCGCTGGTGGCGGTGGCCGGTATCTGCGCGTACGACTCCGACGCCCACGGCCTCGCCCAGCACTACTTCCACCAGGCGCTGCGGCTCGCCAAGTCCAGCGGCGACCGGGCGCTGGGCGGCTATGTGATCGCCCTGCTGGTCACCCAGTCCCTCTTCCTCGGCGACCACCGCCGCTCCATCGCCTTCGCCGAGGCCGCACTGCGCGCCGCCGGGGACTACATCACCCCCGCGCTCGTCGCCGACCTGCACGCCATGCAGGCCAAGGCGTACGCCCATCTCGGCGACGCGGCGAGCGCCCGGGCCCGCATCATCCGGGCCGAGGCCCAGGCGGGCCGGATCCACACCGGGCGGGAGCCGGACGAGACCGGTTACGTCCAGCCGGGGCTGGTCGACGTCCAGGTGGCGGAGGCGCTGCTCAGCCTCGGGGATCTGCCCGCGGCACGGGAGCACGCGGCCTCCGCGGTGCGCGCCCCGGCGCACGACCGGGGGCGTGTGCACCGCCTGGCGATGCTCAGCCATATCGAGCTGCTCCAGGGCGAGCCGGACCGGGCTGCCGGAACCGCCGCCGAGATGGCCGAGCGGGCCCGGGGCATGGAATCCCAGCGGCTGCGCGACCGGCTGCGCCAGGTGCGGCGACAGCTGGCGGAGAGTGGCTGCGCCGATGCCGTGCAGACGGCCGGCCTGATCGACGGGGCGCTCCGCGTGCCTCTGTGAGCTCCGGCGCGCACCCGCCGTTCGTTCCGCTTCGCCGCCGACCCTGCTGGCATGTTGCCACCAACATGTCGAAAGGCGGCAGAAACGTGCAGTGGACGAACTTAGGCGAACAGAATGTGTATCAGAACCGTTGGTTCCGGGTGAACCTGGCGGATGTGGAGCTGCCCGACGGCAGCCATCTCGACCACTTCGTCATCAGGCTGCGACCCGTCGCCGCGGCCACCGTCGTCAACGCGGCCGATGAGGTGCTGCTGCTCTGGCGCCACCGGTTCATCACCGACAGCTGGGGGTGGGAGCTGGCCGCGGGGGTCGTCGAGGACGGCGAGGACATCGTGGCGGCGGCGGCCCGCGAGATGGAGGAGGAGACCGGCTGGCGCCCCGGCCCCCTGCGCCCGCTGCTCACCGTGGAGCCCGCCAACGGCCTCACCGACGCCCGTCACCACCTCTACTGGGCGGAGGAGGCGCACTACACGGGCCCCCCACAGGACGCCTTCGAGTCCTCACGCCGTGAGTGGGTACCGCTGAAACTGGTCCCGGACATGATCGCCCGGGGTGAGGTGCCCGCGGCGAACATGGCGGCCGCGCTGCTGATGCTGCACCATCTGCGGCTGGGCTGAGGAGCCGGGTGTGCGTGGAGCCGGCCCCGGGGTGTCCGGGACCGGCTCCACGCGGCGCCGCCGGCCGGGTCAGCCGTACGGGTAGAAGCCCGAGCCCGTCTTGCGGCCGAGCCGGCCCGCGTCGACCATGCGCTGGAGCAGCGGGGGAGCGGCGTACAGCGGCTCCTTGTACTCGGCGTACATCGAGTCGGCGACCGAGGCCACGGTGTCCAGGCCGATCAGGTCCGCGAGCTTCAGCGGACCCATCGGGTGGGCGCAGCCCATCTCCATGCCGTTGTCGATGTCCTCCCGGCTCGCGATGCCCGACTCGAACATCCGGATCGCGGAGAGCAGATACGGGATCAGCAGCGCGTTCACGACGAACCCGGACCGGTCCTGGGCGCGGATCGGGTGCTTGCCCAGCACGTCCTGCACGACGGCCTCGGCGCGCGCGATCGTCTCGTCCGACGTGGTCAGCGCCGGGATCAGCTCGACCAGCTTCTGGACCGGGGCCGGGTTGAAGAAGTGGATGCCGATGACCCGGTCCGGGCGCGAGGTCGACACCGCCAGCTTCACCAGCGGGATGGAGGAGGTGTTGGAGGCGAGGATCGCGTCCTGCCGGGTCACCACCTGGTCCAGGACCTGGAAGATCTCCGTCTTGACCTGCTCGTTCTCCACGACGGCCTCGATGACGAGGTCGCGGTCGGCGAACTCCCCGAGGTCGGTGGTGAAGCTCAGGCGGCCGAGGGTCTCGTCCCGCTCCTGCTCGGTGATCTTGCCGCGTTCGGCGGCCTTCGACAGGGAGTTGTGCAGCCGGGTGCGGCCGATCTCCAGCGCCTCGCCGGTGGTCTCGGCGACCTTCACTTCGAGGCCGCTGCGCGCGCACACCTCCGCGATACCTGCGCCCATCTGGCCACAGCCCACCACCCCGACGCGTGCAATGTCGGCCATAGAGTCCGTCACCTCGTGCCTTTCGCTGTTCTCCGTATCGCAGGGTCCCGTCTGATTCCGGTGCCCGCCTCGACCCCACGACGTTACTCCGCGAGCCCACCCCGATGACCTGCGGGTCATCCGGCTACGGAAGGGCATCATCCTGTTACCTACAGCGATGGAGGTGGTGGTCGACGTGAAGGGACGAGTGTGGCGCATGCGACGTAGAGGAATGACCCGGCGGTCGCTGGTGGCGAGTGCGGCCGGACTGGTGGCGGCGATGGCGACGGGCGGTGACGCGCTCGCCTCGCAGACGGCCCGGGCCGCAGGGGGAGGGGACGGCGGCGAGGACCGGTTCGCGCGGGGTGAGCTGCGCGGCATGTGGATCGCCACGGTCGCCAACCTGGACTGGCCCTCCAAGCCCGGCCTGACGGCGGCGGCCCAGCAGGCCGAGCTCGTCGCCCATCTGGACCGGGCGGTCGAGCTGCGGCTCAACGCGGTGGTGCTCCAGGTCCGGCCGGCCGCGGACGCCCTGTGGCCCTCCCCGCACGAGCCGTGGTCCGCCTGCCTCACCGGGGTCCAGGGCAAGGACCCGGGCTGGGACCCGCTCGCCACCGCCGTCCGCGAGGCGCACGACCGGGGGCTCGAGCTGCACGCCTGGTTCAACCCGTACCGGGTGGCCAACCACACCGACCCCACCCGCCTGGCGGCCTCCCACCCGGCCCGGCTCAACCCGGAGTGGGTCCTGCCGTACGGCGGGAAGCTCTACTACAACCCCGGGTTGCCGGAGGTCCGCCGCTTCGTCCAGGACGCCATGCTGGACGCCGTGCGCCGCTACGCGATCGACGCGGTGCACTGGGACGACTACTTCTATCCGTATCCGGTGGCCGGTGAGGAGTTCAAGGACGACGCCGCCTACGAGCGGTACGGCTCCGATTTCCCGGACCGGGCGGCCTGGCGCCGCGACAACGTGGACCGGCTGGTGCGCGAGATGGGCGGACGCATCCGGGAGACCCGGCAGGGCGTCCGGTTCGGCATCAGTCCGTTCGCCGTCTGGCGCAACAAGGACACCGATCCGCTCGGCTCCGACACCCGGGCCGGGGTGGAGACCTACGACGACCTGCACGCCGACACCCGCAAATGGGTTCAGGAGGGGTGGCTCGACTACATCTGCCCGCAGATCTACTGGCACATCGGCCTCGCCTCCGCCGACTACGCCAAGGTCCTCGCCTGGTGGAGCGCGACCGTGCGCGGCACAGGCGTGGGGCTGTACGTGGGGGAGGCGCTGTACAAGGCCGGTGACCCGGCCCAGCCCGCTCCCTGGCAGGACCCGGCCGAGCTCTCCCGCCACCTCACCCTCGCCCGGGACCACGAGGAGGCGGGCGGGCACATCTTCTTCTCCGCCAAGCACGTGGCGGCGGACCGGATCGGCGCGATGGCCCGGGTGGTCGCCGACCACTACCAGGACCGGGTCCGCGCGCCGCGCTGACCGTCGTGTGCGGGGGGCCGGAGCCGCTCGGACTCCGGCCCCGGTCCTGGTCCCGCTACCGTGGCTGCCGGCCCTGGGGCGCCTCGATGTGCTGGACGACGCTGTCGGGTCCCGGGGACATCAGGTGTTCGTGGCCGTCGGGGAAGCGGAGGCGGTACGGAGGGGCGCCCCCGTCCCCGAGCACTTCGATGATCTCTGCGACCCGGTCGTGCCGTCCCACGGTCCTGCCGTGCATCAGCAGCCGGTCGCCCGCGTGTGCCTCCATCGGGAGTGACCTCCTCAGGGGTGGCGGTCCGCCTGTCGTCACGGCCCAGTCTATGACCGTACGGGCCCGGTTTCCCCCGCTGGCCGGGGACGGGCCGCCCTGCTCCGGCCCGTCCGCTGGGTGGCGGCGATACAGACCAGCACCGCCACCGCCGCGAGGGGGGCCGCCGCCGACACCTCCTCGCCGAGCACCAGGAAGGACCACGCCAGCGTCAGCAGGGGCTGCGCGAGTTGCAGCTGGCTGGCCCGCGGGACGCCGATCTCGGCCATGCCCCGGTACCAGACGTACAGCCCGAAGAAGGTCGACCCGGCGGCCACCCAGACCAGGCCGAGGACGCCGTGCGCGGTGAGGTGGACCGGCTCCAGCGGCAGCGCCACGGCGCTGCCCGCCAGCGCGAGCGGCAGGCACAGGATCAGCGCCCAGCCGATCACCTGCCACCCCGGCATCACCCGGGCCAGCCGACCGCCCTCCGTGTACCCGGCGGCGCACACCAGCAGGGCGCCGAACAGATACGCGTCGCCCGAGGTCAGGGCGCCCCCGCTCTGCTGCACGGTGAAGCCCATGACGACGGCCGCACCGGCCAGCGCCGCGACCCAGAACGCACGGGAGGAGCGTTCCCCGGTACGCAGGGAGCCCAGCACCGCCGTCGTCAGCGGCAGCAGGCCCACCACCACGGCGGCGTGCGAGGTGGTGGAGGTCTGCAGGGCCAGGGTCGTCAGCAGCGGAAACCCCACCACCACGCCGCCCGCCACCACCGCGAGCCCGCCCCAGTGGCGGCGCGCGGGCACCGGAGCCCGCACCGCCAGCAGGAAGCCGCCGGCGATCAGGGCGGCGAGGGTGGAGCGCACGGCGACGAGGGACCAGGGGCCGAAGCTCTCCAGGCCCCAGGCGGTGGAGGGGAAGGTGAGGGAGAACGCGATGACGCCGAGCGCGGCGAGCAGGGTGCCGCGGCGGGTGGGGCCGGGGTCCCGCGCGGTGGCGCGGGGGCCGGCGGCCGCTCGGGAGACGTCCGCCTCCACCGCGGGGCGCCGGCCGCCCGCAGCCGACGCGCGGGAGGTCTCAGGGCCGGTGACCGCTATCGTTCCCGGTGCGGTAGCGCTATCCTGTGCTCTCATGCAAGAGCGTAGCAGCGTCACCGAACTGGCCGCATCCCTCCGGGCTGAGCTCAACCGCTACTCACCAGGTGGAAAGCTGCCGTCCAGCCGTGCGCTCGTCGAGCGCTTCCGGGTCAGCCCCGTCACCGTCTCGCGCGCCATCGCCCAGCTCGCCGCCGAAGGCCTCGTCACCACCCGCCCCGGCTCCGGCGCCTTCCGGGCCGAGCCCCGCGCCGAGCTCCCCGTCCCCGGTGACACCTCCTGGCAGGAGGTGTCGCTGAGCGGCGACGGCGGATCCGAGGTCGTGCCCCGTACCGTCGACGCCTCCGGGGTCCTGGCCACCCTCGCCGCACCGCCGCCCGGCACGATCGAGTTCAACGGCGGCTACCTCCACGCCTCCCTCCAGCCCGAGCGGGCCCTTTCCGCCGCCCTCGCCCGGGCCGGCCGCCGCCCGGGCGCCTGGGGCCGTCCGCCCACGGACGGACTGCCCGAACTGCGGTCCTGGTTCGCCCGCGAGATCGGCCCGGCCGTCTCCGGCGCCGACGTCCTGATCACCGCGGGCGGCCAGAGCGCGCTGGCCACCGCGCTGCGCGCCCTCGCCCCGCCCGGCGCCCCGGTCCTCGTGGAGTCCCCCACCTACCCCGGGATGCTCGCGGTCGCCCGTGCCACGGGGCTGCGCCCGGTCCCCGTCCCGATGGACGCGGACGGGGTCCGGCCCGAGCTGCTCGCCGACGCCTTCCGCGCCACCGGGGCCCGGGTCTTCGTCACCCAGCCGCTCTTCCAGAACCCCACCGGAGCCACCCTCGCCCCCGCCCGCAGGCCCGAGATCCTGGCGATCGCGCGGGCGGCCGGCGCGTTCGTCGTCGAGGACGACTTCGCCCGGCGGCTCGTCCACGAGGACGCGGGCCCGCTCCCGGCACCGCTGGCCGCGGCCGACCCGGACGGCGTGGTCGTCCACGTCTGCTCGCTCACCAAGGTCACCTCGCCCAGCCTCCGGGTCGGCGCGCTGGCCGCCCGGGGGCCGGTCCTCGAACGCCTGCGCGCCATCCAGGTCGTCGACAGCTTCTTCGTCCCGAGGCCGCTCCAGGAGGCCGCGCTCGAACTCGTCGGCTCCCCGTCCTGGGGCCGCCACCTGGCCGCGGTGGCGGCGGAACTGCGCCACCGCCGTACGGTGATGGCCGCCGCCCTCCGCACCGAACTGCCCGCGCTCACGCTGCCCCACGTCCCGGCGGGCGGCGGCAGCCTCTGGTTCCGCATCCCGGCCACCGGCGCCGGAACGGGCCCCGACGAGGCCGCCATCGCCTCCGCCGCCCTGCGCGCCTCGGTCGCCATCGCCCCGGGCAGCCCGTACTTCTGCGCCGAGCCGCCGGCCGGCCACGTACGGCTGAGCTTCGCCGCGGTCTCCGGCGCGGCCGAGATCGCGGAGGGCGTGCGCCGGCTCCGTACCGCGTACGACGGACTCCGGGCACCGGGTGCCTCCGGCGGCTGACCGGGCAGGCCCGTACCTGGGCGGCGCCTCCGTAAACCCCGGGCGGGCGCCGCGTCCGGAAATCGACGGGGCACGCCTGCCCACCCCGTGGCCCTCTTGACCGGACACCCGTTCGGCACCACCATCCGGCCATGACGCATCCGGCCATGACGCTTCGGGTCACCCTGGTCGCGGCGGCGCGCACCTCGCCCCGCCTGGCCGAGCGCTTCGACGACGACCGGCCGCTCGACCATGCCGGCTGGCACGAGGTGCAGCTCGTCGCCCACACCCTGGTCCCGCTCGGGGCGGCCGAACTGCGTTACTGCTCACCCACCCCGCGCAGCCGCGCCACCGGCGACGTGCTGGGCTACGCCCCGATGGCGCAGCCCGCCCTGCGGGACTGCGACATGGGCCGCTGGCGCGGTATGACCCTGGCCGAGGCCGCCGCCCGGGAACCCGCCGCCGTCGACGCCTGGCTCGCCGACCCGGGCAGCGCCCCGCACGGCGGGGAGTCCCTTCTCGGCTTCATCGGGCGGATCGGGGGCTGGCTGGACACCCGGCCGGCCTGTGACGGGTTCATCGTCGCGGTCGCCGAACCGGCGGTGATCCGGGCGGCCCTCGTCTACGCGTTGAACGTGCCGCCGTCGGCGTACTGGAGCATCGACGTCCGCCCGCTCTCCACGATCACGCTCGCCGGGGCGCCCGGCCGCTGGAGTCTGAGCCTGGAGTCCGGCATCCGCTGACCCCCGTCCGGCTCGCGCCCTTCCCTCCGGTCCGACCGGTCGGTACGTTGCGGGGGCATCGGTCCTGCCCGCATCGAAGGAGGCCACGTGCCGCAGATCCACGGCCATTGCGACGACCGGTTCGCCGCGGTCCGCGCCGCCTTCGAGGAGAACTTCACGACCCGAGGCGAACTCGGCGCGGCCGTCACCGTGCTCGCCGACGGTATACCGGTGGTGGACCTCTGGGGCGGCTGGGCCGACGAGGCACGCACCCGGCCGTGGGAGCGGGACACCCTGGTCAACGTCTGGTCCACGGGCAAGGGACCCACCGCGCTCTGCGCCCACATCCTGGCCGACCGGGGGCTGCTCGACCTCGACGCCCCCGTCGCCGCGCACTGGCCGGAGTTCGCGGCCAACGGCAAGCAGTGCGTCCTCGTACGCCACCTCCTCTCACACCGCTCCGGGGTCGCCGGCGTGGGCACACCCCACACCCTGGACGAGCTGTACGACTGGGAACTGACCTGCGCCAGGCTGGCCGCGACCGCCCCCCTGTGGGAGCCGGGAACCCGGTCGGGCTACCACGCGATCTCGTACGGGTTCCTCGTCGGCGAGGTGGTCCGCAGGGTCAGCGGGGTGCTGCCGGGGGAGTTCCTGCGCCAGGAGGTGACCGGCCCGCTCGGGATCGACTTCACCTTCGGCCTCCCGGAGCAGGAGACCCAACGGCTTGCCGAACTCGTCCAGGAGCGCGCCGACCGCGCCGCCCAGGCCGCGCTCCTGGCCCGGATGGCACCGGTGGCCGTCGCCTCCCTGCTCAACCCGCCCACCGGCCGGGCCGCCGCCAACACGCCCGGGTGGCGGGCCGCCGAGATCCCCGCCGCCAACGGCCATGGCACCGCCCGCGCGGTCGCCGCGCTCTACGGCATCCTCGCCGGACGCGGCAGCATCGGCGGTCATCGCGTCCTCTCCGAGCAGGCCGCCGAACGCGTGCGCGAGGGGCAGGGCGCCTGCCGCGACCTCGTCCTCGGCGACGCCTTCGCCCACGAGACGGAGATCGCCCTCGGCCTCTGGCTGAGCGGCCGCAACCGCTCCTACGGGCCCAACCCGCGGGCGATGGGCCACGACGGGGCGGGCGGCTCCTGCGGACTGGCCGACCCGGAAGCCGGCCTCGCCCTCGGCTACGTCATGAACCGCATGGGCTCCGGTGTCGCCGACGACCCGCGGAAAAGGGCCCTGGTCGACGCGGTCTACGCGGCCCGCCGGGACGCCGCCCGGGGGTGAGGGGGCGCGGCATCCACGGCGCCGGACCCAACCCGGGTTTCGCCTGCGGTTGCCAGGAATGTGAGGATGTCACCATGACAACCAAGGTCTACTTCGACATCACCATCGACGACGCGCCCGCAGGGCGGATCACGTTCAACCTGTTCGACGACGTCGTCCCCAAGACGACGGAGAACTTCCGCGCCCTCGCCACCGGTGAGAAGGGCTTCGGCTACGCCGGCTCCTCCTTCCACCGCGTCATCACCGACTTCATGCTCCAGGGCGGGGACTTCACCCGCGGCGACGGCACCGGCGGCAAGAGCATCTACGGCGAGAAGTTCGCCGACGAGAACTTCAAGCTGAAGCACGACCGCGTGGGCCTGCTCTCGATGGCCAACGCAGGACCGAACACCAACGGCTCGCAGTTCTTCATCACCACGGTGCTCACCCCGTGGCTGGACGGCAAGCACGTGGTCTTCGGCGAGGTCGCCGACGACGACAGCCTGGCCCTGGTCCGCAAGATCGAGGCGCTCGGCTCCTCCAGCGGCCGCACCCGCGCCAAGGTCACCATCGCCGAGTCCGGCGTCCTCTGACCGACGCGGGGCCCTCGGGCCCGGCAGACGGGAAGCCCGGCCGACGCACCGCGTCGGCCGGGCTTCCCGTTCCTCGTCCGCTGCCGTCAGCTCGACCGGGCGGCGCGCTCCGCGTTGCGCTCCTTGATCCGGGCGGCCTCCTTGCGGACCTCCCCCTGGGTGGCGCGCTCCTTCCGGAGCCACTCGGGCATCTCGTCCTTCAGCGCGTCGACCTGCTCGGTGGTGAGGGCGTCGGTGACCCCGCCGCGGGCGAGTCCCGCGATGGAGATGCCGAGCTTCGCGGCGACCACCGGACGGGGGTGCGGTCCGGTGCGGCGCAGCTCGACCAGCCACGCGGGCGGGTCGGTCTGGAGGGCGTTGAGCTCGGTGCGCGAGACGGCACCCTCCTGGAACTCGGCGGGGGTGGCCTGGAGGTACACACCCAGCTTCTTCGCCGCGGTGGCGGGTTTCATGGTCTGGGCGGTCTTGTGCGACGTCATGGGTCCAGGGTATCGACCATGGGACAAACCTCCGACCACCGACCGAGGGCCCACCAGCGACCGAGGGCCCGGCTGCCGGCCGAGGGCCCGGCCGCCGGCCGACGGCCCGGCCACCGGCGGGGCGGGCGGCCACCCACCGGCCGAGGGCCTGGCCGCCAACCGAGTGCCTGACCGCCGGCCGAGGGCCCGGCCACGACCGACGGCCCGCCACCGGCCGACGGCCCGCCACGGCCGACGGCCCGGCCACCGTCGGGGCGGGCGGCCACCGGCGGGGCGGGCGGCCACCGACCGGTAGCCTGAACCCGTGACCGGCTCCGTTGATCCCTCTGCTGCTCCCTCGTCCTTCAGGCTCGCGTACGTCCCCGGTGTGACGCCGGCCAAGTGGGTGAGGGTCTGGCACGAGCGGATGCCCGGCACCCCCCTGGAGCTCGTCCAGATTCCGGCCGCCGACGCCTCGCGGCTGCTGGCGGACGGCGGGGCGGAGGCCGGACTCGTACGGCTGCCGGTCGACCGGGACGTCCTCAGCGCGATCCCCCTCTACACCGAGACGACCGTCGTGGTGATCCCCAAGGACCACGTCGCCACGGCGGCGGAGGACGTGACGCTCACCGATCTGGCCGACGAGATCGTCCTGCACCCGCTCGACGACGTCCTCGACTGGGAGACCCTCCCCGGCCGCCCCGCGATCGAGCGCCCCGCCACCACGGCGGACGCGATCGAGCTGGTGGCGGCGGGCGTGGGCGTGCTCCTCGTCCCGCAGTCCCTGGCCCGTCTGCACCACCGCAAGGACCTCACCTACCGGCCGGTCCTCGATGCCTCCGAGTCCCGCGTCGCCCTGTCGTGGCCGCAGGAGGAGCCCACCCCCGATCTGGTGGAGGAGTTCATCGGCATCGTCCGGGGGCGCACGGTCAACAGCACCCGGGGCCGCGCGGCCACCCCGCCGCAGCCGAGGGCGAAGGAGAAGGCGAAGGCCGAGCGGGCCGGTACGGGCGGCGGCACCGGGCGCAAGCCCGCCCCGGGCAAGCAGGCGGGCACCGGCCGACGCGCGGGCGCCCCCAAGGGCGGCCGGTCGGGTCAGGCGGGCGGCAAGCGCGGAAAGCCGCGCGGCCGGTAGCACTCCGGGTCAGGCGGGCGGCAAGCGCGGAAAGCCGCGCGGCCGGTAGCACTCCGGAGGTACCCACCACCCCGGTCCGCGGCGCCGCGAGGGGATCACCGGCCCCGGCTCGCCCCGAGGCGCCACCCCACGGCGCCGCTCTCGTTGGTGAGGTAACCGCCTTTACCGCAGGGGAGCGTCCGTCCGATGCGAAGCATCCGCAGTACCAAGCACCTCGGCCTCGTCGGGATGCTGCTGATCGCCGCGGCCTTCGCCGGGCTCCAGCTGACGGCCGTCACCGGACGGGCCTCGCCCGACACGAAGAACTACCTCTCCTACGCCCTGTCCCTCAGCGGCGAGAGCCGGGCCGAGTCGGGCCGCCGGGCCATCGCGTACTCCTGCGACAGCGCCCAGCACGCACCCCTGAACACGATTCCCTGGACGAGCAGGAAGGTCTCCGAGGAGTCGGAGGCCCAGTGTGTGCGCCGACTGGGCGACGCGGTCGCCCACTGGTCCCGCAACGGCAACACCTCGGGAATGATCGCGCCCTTCGCGAACCATCGCTTCATGGCCATCTTCGAGGCCCGCCCCGGGTATCCGCTGTTCCTGGTCCCGTTCGTCACCCTGTTCGGCGCGGTGTGGGGCCTCTGGCTCGCCGGTCTCGTCGTCGCGCTGGCCGGAAGCGTCTGCGTCCTCCTCACCCTGCGCCGCGCGGGCGCGTCCTGGCGCGCGGGGCTGGCCGGGCAGGCGCTGTACCTCGCTCTGCCCACCGGCACGGTCGCCATGAACCCGCTGAGCGACGGGCTCTCCCTGGCTCTGGGCACGGCGGTCGTCCTCGGGTGCACTCTGCTCCCGCTGGACCGCCCCCGTACGGGTGTGGCGCTCGTCGTGGGCGGCCTGGCCCTGATGTTCCTGGTGCGCTACTCGCAGGCGCTGCTCCTGGCAGCAGCGCTGACGGTCGGATTCGCCCTCTGGTGGGGGTGGCTGCGCCGATGCCGCCGGCCGGCGGGTCGGACGGGCCGGGCGGCGGTACTGTGCGGGCTCCTGGCGGTCTCCGTCTACGCTGGCGCTCATCTGCTCTCCTGGCCGATGGGGCAGGACAGCGCCCAGGACCTGCTGACCGACCATTACCGGCGGCCCGATCTGCCCAACCCCTGGCCCGAGTTCTTCGCCCAGGAGCGGGTCTTCTGGACGGCCTGGCTGCGCCGCCAGGTCACGTACCCCGTACTCCCCGTCCTGCTCGCCCTCTCCGTCCTGGCGCTGTGGAAGCGGCGGTCCGTGCTCCTGCCGGTGGCCCTCGCGGCGGCGGCCGCCGGTCTCCTCAACCAGGCGGGCCACCCGAACCTGGACCAGCTGCTCGGTCACCGGCTCATCGTGTTCGTCTGGCTGCTGCCCGTCCTGGCGATTCCGTTGCTGCTGGACAGCCCCGCGCACCGGCCGCGTACGCCGGACCCCGGGTGGACCTCACCCCTTGACGGCCTCCGCGATCCGCTGGGCCGCCCCGGCGGGCGGGAGGCGCGCGGCGTCGATGACCTCAGCCTCGCTGTGCGGCCACGTGCGGGCGGCCTCGGCGTAGGGCTCGGGGTACCGCAGCCGGAACGGTGAAGGGCCCCAGCATGGTGTCGCCCTCCGCGGCGCTCGGGGTCGGGCAGCGGCGATTCTGATGCCCGAGGGTGAGCGGCGATGGCGGCTCAGCTCGGCTTCTCACCGCCAACCGTGCACGGACTCCGACGGAGCCCTCCTCCCCCTGAGGCCTGTCCCTCGAAGGACCTTCGGAGGCCAAAGGATCGGCCGCCCGACCGGTCGGCACCCATTGCATAAAAGTGCAGCGCTGCGTATAGTCATGCCATCGACGAGGAGGGTTCCGATGGTGGTACGCGCAGCGGTTGCAGGGGCGAGCGGATACGCCGGCGGTGAGCTGCTCCGACTCCTGCTGGCGCACCCCGAGGTCGAGATCGGCGCTCTCACCGGGCACTCCAACGCCGGGCAGGCGCTCGGCTCGCTCCAGCCGCATCTGCGGCCGCTGGCCGGGCGGGTGCTGGAGCCCACCACCGCCGAGGTCCTCGCCGGGTACGACGTCGTCTTCCTGGCGCTGCCGCACGGGCAGTCCGCCGCCGTCGCCGAGCAGCTCGGGGACGACGTGCTCGTCGTCGACATGGGGGCCGACTTCCGGCTCAAGGACGCCGGTGACTGGGAGAAGTTCTACGGGTCCCCGCACGCCGGGACCTGGCCCTACGGGCTGCCCGAGCTGCCGGGCGGGCGGGCCGCGCTCGCCGGGTCCAAGCGGATCGCCGTGCCCGGGTGCTACCCGACCGCGGTGTCCCTAGCGCTCTTCCCGGCCTACGAAGCGGAGATCGCCGAGCCGGAGGCCGTGATCGTCGCCGCGTCCGGCACCTCCGGGGCGGGCAAGGCGGCCAAGCCGCATCTGCTCGGCTCCGAGGTGATGGGGAACATGACCCCGTACGGCGTCGGCGGCGGACACCGCCATACGCCCGAGATGATCCAGAACCTCAGCGCCGCCGCCGGTGAGCCGGTCACCGTCTCCTTCACGCCCACCCTCGCGCCCATGCCGCGCGGCATCCTCGCCACGTGCAGCGCGAAGGCCAAGCCGGGCGTGAGCGCGGAGTCCCTGCGCGCGGTGTACGAGAAGGCGTTCGCGGACGAGCCGTTCGTGGACCTCCTGCCCGAGGGGCAGTGGCCCGCCACCGCCGCGGTGTACGGCTCCAACGCCGTACAGGTCCAAGTCGCCCACGACCCGGCCGCCGGACGGATCGTGGTCATCTGCGCCATCGACAATCTCGCCAAGGGCACCGCGGGCGGCGCCCTGCAAAGCATGAACATCGCCCTCGGACTTCCCGAGGACACAGGTCTCACGACGATCGGAGTTGCACCGTGAGCGTCACGGCAGCACAGGGATTCTCGGCGGCGGGCATCGCCGCGGGGATCAAGGAGAGCGGTAACCCGGACCTGGCCCTCGTGGTCAACCACGGACCGCGTCGCGCCGCCGCGGGCGTCTTCACCTCCAACCGCGTCAAGGCCGCCCCGGTGCTCTGGTCGGAGCAGGTCCTCAAGGGCGGCGAGGTCACCGCCGTCGTCCTCAACTCCGGTGGTGCCAACGCCTGTACGGGACCCCAGGGGTTCCAGGACACGCACGCCACCGCCGAGAAGGCCGCCGAGGTGCTGGAGGGCCACAGCGCGGGCGAGGTCGCCGTCGCCTCCACCGGGCTCATCGGCATCCTGCTCCCCATGGACAAGCTGCTCCCCGGCATCGAGAAGGCGGCCGCCGCGCTCAGCGAGCACGGCGGTGAGAAGGCCGCCATCGCCATCAAGACCACCGACACCGTGCACAAGACGGCCGTCGCGGGCGGCGCGGGCTGGACCGTCGGCGGCATGGCCAAGGGCGCGGGCATGCTCGCCCCGGGCCTCGCCACCATGCTCGTCGTCCTCACCACCGACGCCGATGTGGAAGCCCCCGCGCTGGACACCGCCCTGCGCGACGCCACCCGCACCACCTTCGACCGGATCGACTCCGACGGCTGCATGTCCACCAACGACACCGTGCTGCTGCTCGCCTCCGGCGCCAGCGGCATCACCCCGGAGCAGGGGGCGTTCGCCGAGGCCGTACGGGCCGTCTGCGACGATCTCGCCCGGCAGCTCATCGGGGACGCCGAGGGCGCCTCCAAGGACATCCGGATCGAGGTGATCAACGCGGCCACCGAGGACGACGCCGTCGAGGTCGGCCGGTCCATCGCCCGCAACAACCTGCTCAAGTGCGCCATCCACGGCGAGGACCCCAACTGGGGCCGGGTCCTCTCCGCGATCGGCACGACGAAGGCCGCCTTCGAGCCGGACCAGCTCAACGTCGCCATCAACGACGTCTGGGTCTGCAAGAACGGGGGAGTGGGCGAGGACCGCGACCTGGTCGACATGCGCTACCGGGAGGTCAAGATCACCGCCGACCTCGCGGCGGGCACCGAGTCCGCCGTCATCTGGGCCAACGACCTCACCGCGGACTACGTCCACGAGAACAGCGCGTACAGCTCATGAGCGCCGCGCGGAAGCACACCGCACTCCCGAAGGCGCAGATCCTCATCGAGGCGCTGCCCTGGCTGACCCGGCACAACGGCAGGACCGTCGTCATCAAGTTCGGCGGCAACGCCATGATCGACGAGGAGCTGAAGGCCGCCTTCGCGCAGGACGTCGTCTTCCTGCGCCACGCCGGCCTCAAGCCCGTCGTCGTGCACGGCGGCGGCCCGCAGATCAGCGCCCAGCTCGACAAGCAGGGCCTGGTCAGCGAGTTCAAGGCCGGGCTGCGGGTCACCACCCCCGAGGCGATGGACGTGGTCCGGATGGTGCTCGCCGGACAGGTCCAGCGCGAACTGGTCGGCCTCCTCAACCAGCACGGCCCCCTCGCCGTCGGCATGACCGGCGAGGACGCCCACACCATCACCGCCACCCAGCACCGGCCCACCATAGACGGCGAATCCGTCGACATCGGCCGGGTCGGCGAGATCACCGCCATCGACACCGGGGCCATCCAGGCCCTGCTGGACGACGGCCGCATCCCGGTCGTCTCCTCCATCGCCCGCTCCGCCGACGACCACCACGTCTACAACGTCAACGCCGACACCGCGGCCGCCGCGCTCGCCGCCGCCCTGAACGCCGAGACGCTCATGGTCCTCACCGATGTCGAGGGGCTCTACGAGGACTGGCCCAACAGCGACGACGTGATCAGCCGGCTCACCGCGAGCCAGCTGGAGAAGCTGCTGCCCGAGCTGTCCAGCGGCATGGTCCCCAAGATGCAGGGCTGTCTGCACGCCGTGCGCAACGGCGTCGAGACCGCCCGCGTCATCGACGGCCGGGTCCAGCACTCGATCCTGCTGGAGATCTTCACCGACGAGGGCGTCGGCACGATGGTCGTGCCGGACGCCCCCATCGCCGTACACACAGGGCCTGAACAGGGGGAATCATGACCGGCACAGATGCTGCGGGACTCACCTCGCGCTGGCGGGGCGCGCTGATGGACAACTACGGCACGCCCCGCCTGTCGCTCGTCCGCGGTGCGGGCGCGTACGTCTGGGCCGAGGACGGCACCCGCTACCTCGACTTCGTCGGCGGGATCGCGGTCAACGCCCTCGGCCACGCCCACCCCGCCGTCGTGGAGGCCGTCGCCACCCAGATCGCCTCGCTCGGCCACGTATCGAACCTGTTCATCGCCGAACCGCCGGTCGCGCTCGCCGAGCGGCTGCTCCAGCTCTTCGGCCGCCCCGGCCGGGTCTTCTTCGCCAACTCCGGCGCCGAGGCCAACGAGGCCGCCTTCAAGATCGGCCGGCTCACCGGGCGCACCCACATGGTCGCCACCGACGGAGGCTTCCACGGCCGGACGATGGGCGCGCTCGCCCTCACCGGCCAGCCGGGGAAGCGGGAGCCGTTCGCCCCGCTGCCCGGGGACGTCACGCATGTGCCGTACGGGGACGTGGACGCGCTGCGGGCCGCGGTGACCACCGAGACCGCCCTGGTCATCATCGAGCCGATCCAGGGCGAGAACGGGGTCGTCGTCCCGCCCAAGGGCTACCTGGAGTCGGCCAGGGAGATCACCCGCGCGACCGGCACCCTCCTCGTCCTGGACGAGGTCCAGACCGGGATCGGCCGCTGCGGCCAGTGGTTCGAGCACCAGGCCCACCAGGGTGTGGAGCCCGACCTCGTCACCCTCGCCAAGGGGCTCGGCGGCGGCCTGCCCATCGGTGCGACCGTCGCGTTCGGACCGGCGGCCGGCCTGCTGAAGCCGGGTCAGCACGGCACGACGTTCGGCGGCAACCCGGTGGCCTGCGCCGCCGGACTCGCCGTCCTGGACACCCTCGCGGCCGACGGGGCGCTCGACGACGTCAAGCGGCTCGGCGAGAAGATCCGCGACGGCGTGGAGGCGCTCGGACACCCGCTGGTCTCCCATGTCCGCGGCAGCGGGCTGCTGCTGGGTATCGTGCTCACCGGACCCCTCGCACCGCAGGTGCAGCAGGCGGCCCAGGGAGCCGGCCTCCTGGTGAACGCGCCCGCCCCCGATGTCGTACGGCTCATGCCGCCGCTGATCATCGGTGACGCGGAGGTGGACGCGCTCCTGGAGATCCTGCCGAGCGCTCTCGACGCGGCACACGGGGACGGACGATCCGGAGCATGACCCTCCGGAGAATGAGGCGACGACGATGACCGAGGCGCAGGAGACCGAGCACGGCGGACCGTCCGTGCCGCAGACCCGCACCGCCCGCCACCGCCGGATCGTGGACATCCTGAACCGGCAGCCGGTCCGCTCGCAGAGCCAGCTGGCCAAGCTCCTCGCCGACGACGGGCTGAGCGTCACCCAGGCGACGCTCTCCCGCGACCTCGACGAGCTGGGCGCGGTCAAGATCCGTAACACCGGCGGCGAGCTGATCTACGCGGTGCCCAGCGAGGGCGGATTCCGCACCCCGCAGGCGCCGTTGGGCGGCTCGGCCAAGGAGGAACGGATGCGCCGGCTCTCGGCCGAACTGCTCATCTCGGCGGAGGCATCGGCCAACCTCGTGGTGCTGCGTACGCCACCGGGCGCCGCCCAGTTCCTCGCCTCGGCCATCGACCAGGCCGAACTGCACGACATCCTCGGCACCATCGCGGGCGACGACACGCTGATGCTCATCAGCCGCGACCCGAACGGCGGCCAGGCGCTCGCCGACCACCTGCTGAGGCTCGCTCAGAACGACCGCTGAGCCTTTTCTAGTAGCGCGTGATCGCGGTCGGGCCCGAGGAGGTCCCGACCGCGATGTGCGGCCGCCGTCCAGGTTCGGCCCAGGCGAGGATCCTCGCCATCGCGTCCGCGGGGACGGAGACGCAACCGGCCGTCGCCCCGCGCCCGTTCACATGCAGGAAGATCCCGGCGCCCCGGCCACGTACCGGTCGCTCGTAGTTGAACCCGATCACCAGCGCGCGGGCGTACTGCGTGCCGTAGGTGACCAGGTGCTCGGCCTCGTCCGCCCGGCAGTCGGCGGGGCGCGGTTCCACCCAGCGGTTGTACGCGCGCGAGGCGTTGTCCTGGCACCACCAGGAGCCCTCGTTCACCTTCCGGTAGGGATACGTGGTCCCGGCCGGGGCCTCCTCGATGCCGAAGGCGTACGGCAGGTCGTACAGCCCGGTCGGCGTGGTGCTGGTGCCCTGTTCGCGACCCCTGCCCTCGGCCAGCCCCTTCGCCCCGAACCGCGCGGGCGCGGACCCGGCCTTCACCCACCTGTGCCCGCGCCGCTCCCACCAGGTCACCGTGCCGGTCGTGGCGGCGGTGTCCGGGGCCTCGGCGGTGATGAGCTGGGAGCCGCCGCCCGTATCCGCCAGCCGGTACGGGAGGGGAGGGCCGTCAAAGGGCCCGGCCCCCAGCGAGCCGGTGGCCAGGGTGAGGAGTACGGCGAGGGTCAGCAGAGGTCGGCGCATGCTCCGGACCGTACGGCGGCCGGGGCCGACGGCCCACCGGACCTGCTCCGTACGGCCCACCGGACCTGCTCCGTACGGCCCAGCGGCGCACTCCGCGAGGGGCGGGCCCGGGCTCACCCCACGAGCCCCGCCGCCCGCAACAGCCGCGCCGCCGCGACCCGCACCGCGCGTGGCCGCCCCGGCGCGGTCCGCTCGCGCAGCAGGGCCTCCGGAATCCTCGCGGCGTCCGGCAACAGGGCCCGGGTGGCCGCCCGCACCACCGCCGGACTCGGGTCGTCCAGCGAGGGCGTCAGCCGCTCCCGCGCCACCGCGTCCAACGCGCGCAGACCGGTGATCGCGTGCAGGCGCACGGCGGGCAGCGGGTGCTCCACCAGCGCCCACAGGGTCCCGGCGTCCGTCGCACGGTCCCCGCACTCACCGAGCCCCGCCGCGGCTCCCGGGTGCGCGCCCGGCTCGGCACACAGGGCGCGGTAGCGGGGCAGCGGGTCGATGCCGCCCTGCCGCAGCACATAACGGGCGCAGGCGCGTACGACGGCGGAGCGGTCGGCGAGGAACGGCTCCGCCTCGCGGTGGAGCCCGGCCCGGCGCAGCGCGGTCACCCCGGCGGCGCGCACCCGGGGAGCGCGAGCCGTCAGCAACCGGTCGAGCACGGCGGCCCCGTCCCCGGCCGGCCCGGTCTCCTCCGCGCGGCCACCGGCTCGTGCGGCTTTCCCGCTCGCGTCCTTTCTGCCCCCGGCCCGCTCCGGCACGGCGGCGACGGCGGCCTCCGCGCAGAGATCCTGGAGAGTGACGTCACCGCAGGTCGCGGCCGCGGTGGCCAGCTCCGTCGGGGTCAGCAGCCCTCGCTCCACCGCGATCCGGTACGCCAGCCGGTACGTCGCCCGGTCCGGGTGGGCCAGTAGCGCCACGACGTCCGCCCCCGGACCCTCCCGCAACGTCCCCTCCAGCAGCGCGCGGGCGAAATCGCCCTGGGCCCGCCGGGACAGCCGCAGGATCAGCTCCGAGTGCGGAAGCAGTTCGCCCGCGGACAGCCCACCGAGCAGCGCCCGGGCCCGTTCGCGTACGGGCTCCACCCAGTCGGCGCACCGCACCACCAGGAGCGGGTGCAGCTCCGGCCCGGCGTCGAACCCCTTCAGTGCCGCCTCCCGGACCCGCCCGTCCGGGTCGCACAGGGCCAGCGCGGGCGGACGGGGCGGCGGGGGAGCGGGCCGGGGGCCGAACAGTGCGGACAGGCGGGGCCACCGCGGCTGCTCCGTGGGGGGCAGGAACCAGGGAGGGCGGGCACGAGCCCGTACGGCGATGTCGAAGGCGACCCACGCCTGTGCCGCCCCGGCTTCCGCCGCCCCGGCTTCCGCCGCCCCGGCTTCCGCCGCCCCGGCTTCCGCCGCCCCGGCTTCCAGGGCCTCGGCCGGCGGAACTCCCTCGGACACCCGCGCCACGGCCTCCAGGGCTCTGCCCCCACCGCTGCTGTTCATCGCGGCCCCTCCCCGTCGTCAGCTGTTGATGCTAGGGCCCTTCCGGCCAAGGAGCACTGGAGATTTCCGCCCGTACGACCGCTCCCACCGCACCGGAGCTGCCGCTTTGACAAAACATACGGAGCACCGCATAGTTATACCCATCAGTGATTGCACCGTAAGGAGAAACCCGTGACCGAGCGCGTCGTACTCGCCTACTCGGGCGGCCTGGACACCTCCGTCGCCATCGGCTGGATCGCCGAGGAGACGGGCGCCGAGGTCATCGCCGTTGCCGTGGACGTCGGCCAGGGCGGCGAGGACCTGGACGTCATCCGCAAGCGCGCGCTCGCCTGCGGTGCCGTCGAAGCCGAGGTCGCGGACGCCAAGGACGAGTTCGCCGAGGAGTACTGCCTCCCGGCGATCAAGGCCAACGCGCTCTACATGGACCGCTATCCGCTGGTCTCGGCCCTCTCCCGGCCGACGATCGTCAAGCACCTCGTCGCCGCCGCCAAGAAGCACGGCGCCGGGATCGTCGCCCACGGCTGCACCGGCAAGGGCAACGACCAGGTCCGCTTCGAGGCCGGCATCTCCGCGCTCGGCCCCGACCTGAGGTGCATCGCCCCGGTCCGCGACTACGCGATGACCCGGGACAAGGCGATCGCCTTCTGCGAGGAGAAGAACCTCCCGATCGCCACCACCAAGAAGTCCCCGTACTCCATCGACCAGAACGTCTTCGGACGGGCCGTCGAGACGGGCTTCCTGGAGGACATCTGGAACGCGCCGATCGAGGACATCTACGAGTACACCTCGAACCCCGCCACCCCGCGCGAGGCCGACGAGGTCGTCATCTCCTTCAAGGAGGGTGTCCCGGTCGCCATCGACGGCCGTCCCGTCACCGTCCTCCAGGCGATCCAGCAGCTCAACGAGCGGGCCGGCGCCCAGGGCATCGGCCGGATCGACATGGTCGAGGACCGGCTCGTGGGCATCAAGTCCCGTGAGGTGTACGAGGCGCCCGGCGCGATCGCGCTGATCACCGCCCACCAGGAGCTGGAGAACGTCACCGTCGAGCGCGAGCTGGCCCGCTACAAGCGGCAGGTCGAGCAGCGCTGGGGCGAGATGGTCTACGACGGCCTGTGGTTCTCCCCGCTGAAGCGGGCCCTGGACGGCTTCATCAACGAGGCCAACCAGCACGTCACCGGCGACATCCGGATGACCCTGCACGCGGGCCGCGCCGTCGTCACCGGCCGGAAGTCCGAGGAGTCGCTGTACGACTTCAACCTCGCCACCTACGACTCGGGCGACACGTTCGACCAGTCCAAGGCGCAGGGGTTCATCGAGCTCTTCGGCCTCTCCTCGAAGATCGCCGCCAAGCGCGATCTGCAGGCGTAGTCCGACGCGACCTCGCCCGGCCCTCCCTCGTTGTACAGCCGCCTCCCCGTCGTCACGCGGCAGGGAGGCGGCCGCATATCCGCACCCGGCCCACGCCTTGGCCTTCGCCTTCGTCTTTTGAGGAGCACGCAGTGAGCAGCAACAACGGTGACGTCCGGCTCTGGGGCGCGCGTTTCGCCGACGGACCGGCCGAGGCGCTGGCCAAGCTGTCGGCCTCCGTCCACTTCGACTGGCGGCTCGCGCCGTACGACATCGCCGGCTCCCGCGCCCACGCCCGCGTCCTCAGCAAGGCGGGCCTGCTCACCGAGGATGAGCTGGCCCGGATGCAGGAGGGCCTCGACCAGCTCGAAGCCGATGTCGCGGACGGCTCCTTCACCGGGACCATCGCCGACGAGGACGTGCACACCGCGCTGGAGCGCGGGCTCCTTGAGCGCCTCGGCCCCGACCTGGGCGGCAAGCTGCGGGCCGGCCGGTCGCGGAACGACCAGATCGCCACGCTCTTCCGGATGTACCTGCGCGACCACGCCCGGATCGTCGGCGGCCTGATCGCCGGCCTCCAGGGCGCGCTGGTCGGCCTCGCGGAGGCCCACCCCGATGTGGCGATGCCCGGCCGCACCCACCTCCAGCACGCCCAGCCGGTGCTCTTCGCCCACCACGTGCTCGCCCATGTGCAGTCCCTCTCCCGGGACGCCGAGCGGCTGCGCCAGTGGGACGAGCGGACGGCCGTCTCCCCGTACGGCTCCGGCGCGCTCGCCGGCTCCTCGCTGGGCCTGGACCCCGAGGCCGTCGCGGCCGACCTCGGCTTCCAGCACGGGTCGGTCGCCAACTCCATCGACGGCACCGCCTCGCGGGACTTCGTCGCCGAGTTCGCGTTCATCACCGCGATGATCGGCGTCAACCTCTCCCGGATCGCGGAGGAGGTCATCATCTGGAACACGAAGGAGTTCTCCTTCGTCACCCTGCACGACGCCTTCTCCACCGGCTCCTCGATCATGCCGCAGAAGAAGAACCCGGACATCGCGGAGCTGGCCCGGGGCAAGTCCGGCCGCCTCATCGGCAACCTGACCGGCCTGCTCGCCACGCTCAAGGCGCTCCCGCTCGCGTACAACCGCGACCTCCAGGAGGACAAGGAGCCGGTCTTCGACTCCTGTGACCAGCTGGAGGTCCTGCTCCCCGCCTTCACCGGCATGATGGCCACCCTCACCGTCAACCGGGAGCGGATGGAGGAGCTGGCCCCGGCCGGCTTCTCGCTCGCCACCGACATCGCGGAGTGGCTGGTGAGGCAGGGCGTGCCGTTCCGGGTCGCGCACGAGGTCGCGGGCGCCTGTGTCAAGGAGTGCGAGCAGCACGGCATCGAGCTCGACGAGCTCACCGACGAGCAGTTCGCCGCGATCTCCGAGCACCTCACCCCGGAGGTCCGCACCGTCCTCGACGTGCGCGGCGCCCTCGCCTCCCGCAGTGGCCGGGGCGGCACGGCCCCCTCCGCCGTCGCCGTACAGCTGGCCGAGGTGAAGAAGGACGTGGAAGCGCAGAACGCCTGGGCGACCGCCCGCCGGTAGCCGTACCACCTCGCGTACGTACGGCGTCGTCGCAGGTGTACGAAAGGTGTCGCGGGCTACGTTGACCGGGGTAGGAGTATCCGCAACCGACCCCGAGGAGCCCGCGATGCCCTTCACCGCCCTGGCCACCGCGACGACCCCGACCGCCCACATCGGACTGGGCCTCGCAGCCGTCGGGAGGCCCGGATACATCAACCTCCACCGCGACCAGGACTTCCCCGACGGCCGGGACGTGGAGGATCTGCGCGCCCGCACCCACGAACTGCTGGACGCGGCGTACGCGCAGGGCGTCCGGTACGTCGACGCGGCCCGCTCCTACGGCCGCGCCGAGGAGTTCCTCGGCGAGTGGCTGGACGCCCGGCCCTCCTTCACCGACCTCGTCGTCGGCTCCAAATGGGGGTACACCTACACCGCCGACTGGAGTACCGAGGCGGAGGTCCACGAGGTGAAGGACCACAGCCTCGCCACCTTCGAGCGCCAGCGCGCCGAGACCCACGACCTCCTCGGCGGCCGGCTCGACCTCTACCAGATCCACTCGCTGACCGCCGACAGCCCGGCCCTCGCCGACAAGGAGCTCCACGAGCGCCTCGCCGCCCTGGCCGCCGACGGGGTCGCCGTCGGCTTCTCCACCAGCGGCCCCGCCCAGGCCGACGCCATCCGGGCCGCGCTCGCCGTCACGGTCGACGGCAACCCCCTCTTCCGTACGGTCCAGGCCACCTACAACGCCCTGGAGACCTCGGCCGCGCCCGCCCTCGCCGAGGCCCACGACGCCGGGCTCACCGTGATCGTCAAGGAGGGCATGGCCAACGGACGCCTGGCCGGGGAGGAGGCCCCCGCCGTGTTCCAGGAGATCGCCGCCGACGCGGGGGTGGGCGGCGACGCGGTCGCCCTCGCGCTCGTCCTGCACCAGCCCTGGGTCGGGGTCGTCCTCTCCGGCGCCGCCACCGTCACCCAGCTCGCCGGGAATCTGCACGCCCCCGTCGTCGGCCTCGACGAGGAGCAACGGGCCCGGCTGGACGCCCTGGTGGAGGAGCCGGAGTCGTACTGGCGCCACCGCGCGGGCCTTCCCTGGCACTGAGGAAGACCGCGCGGCTTCAGGAGCTCGTCAGGACGGCGAGCTCCTGGGTCGCCCGCGTCATCGCCACATACCGGTCGACCGCCCCTTCGACGCCCTCGCCGAACGCCTCCGGGTCGACCAGCACCACCAGGTCGAACTCGAGGCCCTTCGACAGTTCCGGCGTCAGCGACCGCACGCGGGGCGTCGACCGGAACGCGGGGTCACCGATGACGCACGCGATCCCGTCCGGGTGCGCGGCGAGCCACGCGTCGAGGAGCGGCGCCAGGTCCGCGACCGGTCCGTGGACCACGGGCCGGCCGCCGGAGCGGATCGACGTCGGCACACGGGCGTCCGGCAGCACCGCCCGGATCACCGGCTCGGCCTCCGCCATGACCTCCTTCGGCGTCCGGTAGTTGATGCTCAGGGAGGCCACGGCGACCCGGTCGAGCCCGACCCGCTCCAGACGCTCCCGCCACGACTCCGTGAACCCGTGCCGGGCCTGGGCCCGGTCCCCGACCACGGTGAAACTCCGGGACGGGCACCGCGCCAGCAGCATCTGCCACTCCGCGTCGGTCAGCTCCTGCGCCTCGTCCACGACGATGTGCGCGAACGGGCCGGCCAGCCGGTCCGGTTCGACGCCGGGCGATCCGTCCGGGTCGACCAGGGTGTCCCGCATGTCCTGGCCGCGCAGCATCACCAGTGCGCCCTCGCTGTCGGCGTCGGCGTCGGCCAGGGTCTCGTCGGCGAGCAGGGCGTCGATGACCTGGGCCATGCTCGCGCGTTCGGCGGCCGCGGCCGCCTTCTGCCGATGCCTGCGCCGCGACGCCTGCGGGTCTCCGACCCGCTGCCGCGCCGCGTCCAGGATCGGCAGATCGGCCACCGTCCAGGCCTGGGAGTCCGCGCGCCGCAACAGCCCGACCTCGTCCCGGCCGAGCCAGGGAGCGCACTTGCGCAGGTACGCGGGGACCGACCACAGGTCCCCGACGACTTCGGCCGCGTCCAGCAGCGGCCACGCGCGGTCGAAGGCGGCGGCCAGCTCCCGGTCCTGTCCCAGCACCTCGCGGACCAGGTCGGGTGACACCCCGTCACCGTCTCCGTCACCGTCTCCGTCGTGCTTCTCCACCAGAAGCGTCAGCAGCTCCTCCCAGACCTGCTCGCGCGCCTCGTTGTGTACGGCCCCGGGTCCGGCCGCCTCGAACGCCACGGCCCAGTCGGCAGCGGTCAGCCGGACGTCGGACCAGGGAGTCGTGACCGTCAGGCTCCGGGTGGGCGGCTCCTCGTAGAACCGCACGGCCGCCTCGACCGCCTTCACCAGGCCCGCCGACGCCTTGAGCCGGGCCACCTCCGGGTCGGCCTCGGCCACCGCCGTCGCCCCCTCGGCGACGAGGTCCCGCAGGGTGCAGGTCTGGACGCCCTCCTCCCCGAGGCTGGGCAGTACGTCGGCGACGTACCCGAGGTAGGGCCGGGACGGGCCGACGAACAGGACGCCGCCGCGCCGGTTGCCGAGCCGGGGGTCGGAGTACAGGAGGTACGCGGAGCGGTGCAGGGCGACGACCGTCTTCCCCGTACCGGGCCCGCCGTCCACGACGAGTGCACCCCGGGAGCTCGCGCGGATGACGGCGTCCTGGTCGGCCTGGATGGTGCCGAGCACGTCACGCATCCGCTCCGAGCGGTTGGCACCGAGGCCGGCGATGAACGCCGACCGGTCGTCGAGCGCGGCATGCCCGTCGAACGCGTCCGGGGTGAACACCTCGTCCCAGTAGTCGCTGATCCGGCCGCCGGTCCAGCGGTATCTGCGGCGGCTCGCCAGGCCCATCGGGTGGGCGTGGGTGGCGCCGAAGAACGGCTCGGCGGCGGGGGAGCGCCAGTCGACCAGCAGCCGGCGGCCCTCGCCGTCGGTGAGGCCGAGCCGGCCGACGTACACGGGTTCGGAGCCGTCCTCGCCGACCATGTGCCCGAGGCAGAGGTCGAGTCCGAAGCGGCGCAGGGTGCGCAGGCGGGCGGTGAGCCGGTGGATCTCCGCGTCCCGGTCCATCGCCTGCCGACCCGTGCCGCCGGGAGCTCTGCGCTCGGCCTCCAGGCGGCCGGTCAGCTCGGCGACCGACTCGTCCAGACAGCGCGCGATGGCCGCGAAGTGCTGCTCGTCGGCGCCGATCAGCGCCGGGTCGGCCTTGGGGGAGAGGCGGTCGGGGAGGTGGAAGGCGCTGGTGGGCAGAGGGGGCACGTGGTCCGTTCCGTTCCGGAGTGTCCGTGGGAGGGTGGGCGTCGCGGGGACGGCACTCCTGGTCCCGGCTTCGGCCGCCGATTCTGCGGCACCTGGGGGGTCTTGCCGCAAGGCCCCCCATCCGCTATAAGTTGAGAGTGGCAAGGAGTGGGTTCACCTCCTGACCATCCCGCCGCTCGCAGGACACCAGCTCCTCGCGGTCTCCTCCCGCACCGCTCACGCGGCGTCCGGACGTCCCCGTCCCCGCCTCCTCCTGGATCTCCCTCGGTCACCCCTTTCCGGGCCCCCGCAGGTTCCTCAATGAGACAACGAAGTCTCACATGGGTTAAGGTCGTCTCATGACTCTCGACCGTGAGCAGGTGCTGCGCAGCGCCGCCGCCCTGCTGACCCACAAATCGACCGCCACCATGGACGAGGTCGCCAAAGCTGCGGGTATCGGGCGCGCCACCCTCCACCGCCACTTCGCCGGACGTGACGCGCTGGTGAAGGCGCTGGAGGATCTCGGTATCCAGGAGTTCGAGGCGGCCCTGGATGCCGCCCGGCTCGACGAAGGCGCCTCCGACGAGGGGCTGCGCCGCCTGATCGCGGCCGTCGAGCCCAGCGCCGGTCTGCTCTCGTTCCTGGTGACGGAGAACCAGCTCTTCGAGGGCGACCAGGTCAACGAGGGCTGGAACCGGGCCGATGCCCGGGTCTCCGCCTTCTTCCGCCGCGGCCAGGAACGCGGCGAGTTCCGTATCGACCTCACCCCCGCCTGGCTGACCGAGGCCCTCTACGGGCTCATCGGCACCGGGGCCTGGTCCGTCCAGGTGGGGCGGGTCGCCGCACAGGACTTCTCGTACATGATCGTCGAGCTGCTGCTCGGCGGAGCCCGCCGGAGCGTGGAGCAGTGACCAGCATCGACCAGCACCCGAAGAAGACGGACGACGTACGCCGCCCAGGGCGGTGGATCGCGCTCGCCGTGCTCGTCCTCGCCGTCCTGCTGGTGGCCGTCGACGCGACCGTCCTCGGTCTCGCCACCCCCTTCCTCAGCGAGGACCTCGCTCCCACCGGCAACCAGTTGCTCTGGATCGGTGACGTCTACTCCTTCGTCATCGCCGGCCTGCTCGTCTCGATGGGCAGCCTCGGTGACCGCATCGGCCGCAAGAAGCTGCTGCTCATCGGTGCCACGGCGTTCGGGGCGGTCTCCGTGCTCAACGCCTACGCGACCACACCCGAGATGATGATCGTGGCCCGGGCGCTGCTCGGTGTCGCGGGCGCCACCTTGATGCCGTCCACGCTCGCCCTGATCCGCAACCTCTTCCACGACCCGCGCGAGCGCAGCCTCGCCATCGGCATCTGGGGTGCTATGGCCTCGGCGGGCGCGGCCGTCGGCCCGGTCGTCGGCGGGTTCCTGCTCGAACACTTCTGGTGGGGTTCGGTCTTCCTGATCAACCTGCCCGTGATGGCCGTCCTCGTCGTCGTCGGCGTCAAGCTGATCCCGGAGTCCAAGAACCCCGCCCCCGGCCCCTGGGACATGCTCAGCGTCGGGCTCTCCCTGGTCGGCATGATCGGCATCGTGTACGCCATCAAGGAGACGGCCTCGCACGGGCTGGGCTGGGGGCCCGGCGTGGCGGCCGTCCTCGGCGCCGTCGCCCTCGCCTGGTTCGTCCGCAGGCAGCTCCACCTGCCCGCGCCACTGCTGGACATGCGGCTCTTCCACCACCGGGGCTTCTCCGGCGCGGTCCTCGCCGACCTGTTGACCATCCTCGGTCTGTCGGGTCTGGTCTTCTTCCTCTCCCAGTTCCTCCAACTGGTGCAGGGCCGGGGCCCGCTGGAGGCGGGGCTCGCCGAACTGCCCGCCGCCATCGGCGCGGTGACCGCCGGTCTGCTGGCCGGATTCGCCGCCCGCCGGTTCTCGGTGCGCTCGGTCGTGGCGGGCGGACTCGCAGCGGTCGGGCTGGCCCTGGGCACGGTGACCCTGCTCGACCAGCACACCGGCTACCCGCTGCTCGGCTCCATGCTGCTGGTCGTCGGTGTCGGCGCCGGGTTCTCCTTCACGGTCACCGCCGACGTCATCCTCTCCAGCGTCCCGCAGGAGCAGGCCGGTTCCGCGTCCGCCGTGTCGGAGACGGCGTACGAGCTCGGTGCCGCCCTCGGCATCGCCCTGCTCGGCTCCATCGTCACCGGCGTGTACCGGGGCTTCCCGACCCCGGACGGCATCCCCGGCGGAGTCGAGTCGGCGGCCCACGAGTCGCTCGGCGGGGCCGTCGAGGCGGCCGCCACCCTGCCGGCCGCCCAGGCCGGCCCGCTGATCTCCGCGGCCCAGGAGGCGTTCGTCGACGGGATGAGGTCCGCCGCCGGCGTCGGGTCGGCGGTGCTCCTCGCGGCGGCCGTCGCCGCCTGGTTCCTGCTGCGGGGCCAGAAGCTGGAGGACGGCGTCGAGCACCCGTAGTACGCCGTCACGCGGAGGGGCCCGCACCCCGGGATACGGGGTGCGGGCCCCTCCGCGTACGACCGGATCAGGCGGCCTTCGCCTTCGTCGCGTACATGTCCACGTACTCCTGGCCGGAGAGCCGCATCACCTCGGACATCACCGAGTCGGTCACCGCCCGCAGCACGTAGCGGTCGCGGTCCATGCCCTCGTACCGGGAGAACTCCATCGGCTCGCCGAAGCGCACCGTGACCTTGCCCGGCCGGGGCAGTCCGGCGCCGCCCGGCTGGAGCTTGTCGGTGCCGATCATGGCGAACGGGACCACCGGGGCGCCCGTCATCAGCGTCAGCCGCGCGATCCCCGTACGGCCCCGGTAGAGCCGGCCGTCGGGGGAGCGGGTGCCCTCGGGGTAGATCGCGAAGGCTTGGCCCTCCTCCAGCACCCGGCGCCCGGTCATCAGCGCCGCGACCCCGCCCCGGCCGCCGTCCCGGTCCACCGGGATCATGCCGCAACCGGTGAAGAACCAGGCCATCAGGCGGCCCTTGAGCCCCTTGCCCGTCACGTACTCGTCCTTGCCGATGTAGAACACCGGCCGGTCGCAGCAGATCGGCATGATCATCGAGTCGATGAAGGTGAGGTGGTTGCCCGCGAGGATCACCGGCCCGGTCCCGGGAATGTTCTCCGCGCCCTCCACCTGTGGGCGGAACATCAGGCGCAGAATCGGTCCGAGCACTGCCTTGATGACCGTGAGACGGGACAACGGTTCCTCCGGTGTCGTGGCCGGGCCGGCCGGGGTCGGGTGAGGTGGTGCGAGGTGGTGTCCGGTGGGGCGAGGTGTTGGACTGTGCAGGTGAGGACGATACTCGCGGGTACGCACTGATCGCACATCGGGTTCACGGAGTGGATACGCGATGTTGACGTGTGTTTCCGCCATGTTCGCCCCCGATCCGCCCCGTGGTCCGGCCCGCCTGCCTACGATCGGGCCCCGCCCGACCGGGTCAGGACAGCACCGAGCGAGGAGCATTCATGACGGAGCGTGTGACCGGCAGTCCGGGCCGGCGGACCCTTCTGGGCGCCGCCGTCCTCTCCACGGCCGCCCTGGGCCTGACCGGCGCAGCGCAGGCCGCCGAGCGGGGACGCGACGGTCACGGGGGGAGCCACGGCTCCCTGCGGGACCTGCCCGTGCCGACGGTGATCGGCCACCGGGGGGCCAGCGGCTACCGCCCCGAGCACACCCTCGGCTCCTACCAGCTGGCGCTGGACCTCGGCGCGCACATCGTCGAGCAGGACCTCGTGCCCACCAAGGACGGCCACCTGGTCTGCCGGCACGAGAGCGACATCACCGCCACCACGGACGTCGCCGACCACCCCGAGTTCGCCGGCCGCAAGGCCACCAAGAGGATCGACGGCGTCAGCTACACCGGCTGGTTCACCGAGGACTTCACCCTCGCCGAGCTCAAGACCCTGCGGGCCAAGGAGCGCATCCCCGGCAACCGCCCCGACAACACCCTCTACGACGGCCGCTGGACGATCCCCACCTTCGAGGAGGTCCTGCGCTGGGCCGACCGGGAGGGCCGCAAGCGCGGCAAGCCCGTCCGGCTGTACGTGGAGACCAAGCACCCCACCTACTTCCGGAGCCTCGGCCTCGGCCTGGAGGAGCCCCTCGCCCGGCTGCTGCGCCGCTACGGCCGGGACCGCAAGGACTCCGCGCTCATCCTCCAGTCCTTCGAGCCGAGTTCCGTCCAGCGTCTCGCCCGGTTGGTCGCCACCCCGCGCATCGTCCTGCTCTCCGGCCCGACGACGCGCCCCTGGGACTTCGTCGAGTCCGGCGACCCGCGCACGGTGGCCGACCTGGTGAAGCCCGCCGGACTGAAGTGGATCGCCTCGTTCGCCCAGGGCATCGGCCCGACCCTCGACCTGGTCATCCCCAAGGACAACGCGGGCCGCCTGACCGCGCCGACCACGCTGGTGAAGGACGCGCACGCGCGCGGCCTGCTCCTGCACCCGTACACGCTGCGCAACGAGAACAGCTTCCTGCCGGCCGACTTCCGGCGCGGCACCGACCCCAACGCCTACGGTGACGTCTTCGGCGCCTACGCCGCGTACTTCGCCACCGGCATCGACGGCATCTTCGCCGACCACCCGGACACCGCGCTGCTCGCGGCGGCGGACTTCAAGGGGCGCTGAGCCCACGGTTGTACGGCCCGGCGGCCCCGCGGCTACGCGGCGTCAGCCGCCGGGCCGGCAGGTGCCCCGGTCGGGTGGTGCCGTCCGTGCGGGGCAACCGGCCGTGCCACCACCACGTCCGCCGGAACATGACACTTCTCGATCATGAACCCGACCCGGCCGCCGCCACCGCCCTCGTCGTCCGCGCCTTAGCACCCCTGGTGCGAGCGGAGGCGCGGGCCGAGGCCCCCGCCGCCGGTCTCGACCCCGCCGACCTCGAACAGACCGTATGGCTGCGGCTGCTGGAGCGCCCCGCCGCGGCCGGACCGCCGCGCGACCCGGCCCGCTGGGTGCGCGCCACCGTACGCGCGGAGGCCCGCCGAGGGCGCCGCACCCTCCGGCGGGAACGCCCGTACGCCGGAACGGAACCCGCCGCGTCACCCGCCGGCAGCCCGGAGCGGGCCGCGCTCGGTGCCGCCGAACGCCGGGCGCTGCGCGCCGCGATGGCCCGGCTGCCCGAACGCTGCTTCCGGCTGCTGGACGCGATGCTGGCGCCCACCGACCCGACCTACCGCGAAATCGCAGGGGAGTTGGGTATGTCACAGGGGAGTTTGGGCCCGATCCGTTCCCGTTGCCTTGGATGTCTGCGCAGAATGCTGGCGGCGGAGGTTGTCACCCCTGAACTGCGGGGAAGAGGGCGGTAGGCAACCGGGTGGACAGGTGAGCGGGAGGCGTGCACACATGGGCATGAGCGTGATCATCTCGGCGGCGACGGCACAGGACGTGGAGCAGATCTTCCGGCTCCAGTACCTCTGCTTCCAGCGCGAGGCCGAGCTGTACGACAACTACCGGATCGACCCGCTCGTCCAGACCCTCGACGCGGTACGCGGCGAAGTCGCCGACGACCTGGTGTTCGTGGCCCGCCTCGGCGACGAAGTCGTCGGCTCGGTACGCGGATTCACCGACACCGACGGTACGGGCCAGATCGGCAAGCTCTGCGTCCACCCCCGGCTCCAGCGGCACGGCCTCGGCACCCGCCTGCTGAACGCGGCGGAGGCGGCCCTCGCGGCCGACCGCGCGGCAACCCGCTTCCGGCTGCACAGCGGGCACCGCAGCGAGAGCAACCTGCGGCTCTACCGGCGGGCCGGATACGCCCAGGTGGGGAACGCCACGGGTACGGACGGCGTCCGGCTCATCCTGCTGGAGAAGGACGTCGCGGCCCAGGAGTTCGTGGCCAGCGCCTGACCCGGCCGCCCCACCGGGAAGGCCTCATGCCGCGGGTCTCAGGCACGCTCCGCGGGTCTCAGGCACGCTCCGCGGGTCTCAGGCCTGCTTGGCGCGCCGCAGCCAGATCATCCCGGTGACCGGCAGGATCACCGGGATGAACAGGTACCCCATCCCGAAGTCCGACCAGACGGTGGAGTCGGGGAAGGCGGACGGCTCGGCCAGCGTCCAGGCGCCGACGACCAGGACGCCCAGCAGCTCGGCGGCGCAGCACACCAGCGCCGCCCGGCGCGCCTTCTCACCATCGCGCACCAGCGAGTACGTGATGAACCCGTAGACCGCGGCGGCGACGGCCGACAGCGCATAGGCCAGTGGCGCCCGGTCGAAGCCCCGGATCACCTCGACGACCGAGCGCGAGGCCGCCGCGACCGTGAACACCCCGTAGAACCACACGAGCACCCGGCCCGGGCCGGTGCCCAGCTCGAAGGACGGCTTGGCGGGGGACCGGTCCGGGCGGCGGTCGGTGTCACTCACGTCAGTTTCCCCAGATGTCGTAGAGCCGTACTTCGAGGACCGCCAGGACGAGAGCGCCCGCCGCCACCGTCACCGAGCCCCAGCGGGTCCGCTCGGACAGGGACAGGAAGCCGGCCGCCGGTACCGCCGCGAACGAGCCGATGAGATACGCGATGAACACCGCCATCCCCTGCTCCGGCCGCTCCCCGCGCGCCAACCGCACGACGCCCACCACCAGCTGGGCCAGAGCCAGGACGGTCACGACGGCCATCCCGATGAAGTGCCAGTCCTTCGTCGGCTGGTCCTTGTAGGCGGCGTGTCCGCACCAGGCGGCTAGGGCGAGCGCGGTCACGGCGACCGCGATCGTCAGGGCGTCAAGCATGTAGCGAGGGTATTACGGCCGGACCGCCCGCCCGCGTGCGGCCCCGCCCCGGGCCGGCCCGACGGCGCCGATCGTGGCCTTGGCCACAACGACCCCCCGGACCCGCCCGGCGGGCGGCTGCCCCCGGAACCGTACGCACCCGCCCGGCACCCCTGTCAGTGCAGGTCAGAGCCCTGTGGCCGGACGCCGACGAGACGGCCCGGAACACCTCGGCCGACCATCCACGGCTGTCCGGAATACGGACAGCCGGGTTCGCGCCGACGTGGACGTCTGTTTTACTTGGGCCCATGACCACGACGAGCAGCCGCACCCTTGCGACCGAGGCGATCAGCACGCCCGGTGCTCGTTGTATGTGTCGAATGCGCGCCTTCTGAGGGCCCCCGCCTGAGCCTCGCGCCCCGAAGCGAGACCCGAGCCCGGGCCGTTCGCACCCTGTGGAACGAGCCCGCCCGCGCATGCGCTGTTTCCCGGCCGACCGCCGCACCCAGCCGTGCCGAGACGTAACCGGACGACCGGCCCGAACAGTCTCTCCAGACGATTGCCCCGTGCCCGGCGGACACCGCGCCGCGCACTCGACAGTGACGGAAACCCCTGTGATCACCACGACGGGCCTCACGAAGGTCTACCAGTCGCGCGACCGTGAGGTCACCGCGCTCGACGGAGTCGACCTCCACGTCCGCGAGGGCGAGATATACGGCGTCATCGGACAGAGCGGCGCCGGGAAGTCCTCCCTGATCCGCTGCGTCAACCTGCTGGAGCGCCCCACCTCCGGCACGGTGACCGTGGCCGGCCAGGACCTCACGGCCCTCGCCGGACGCGGCCGGCGGGCGAGCGCGGAACTGCGCGCCGCCCGCACCCGGATCGGCATGGTGTTCCAGCACTTCAACCTGCTGGACTCCCGCACGGTCCTGGACAACGTGGAACTCCCGCTGGAGATCCTCGGAGTCTCCGGCCAGGAGCGCACCCGCAAGGCCAAGGACCTGCTCGACCTGGTCGGCCTCGCCGACAAGGCGAGGTCCTACCCCGGTCAGCTCTCCGGCGGCCAGAAGCAGCGTGTGGGCATCGCCCGCGCGCTGGCGGGCGACCCCAAGGTGCTGCTCTCGGACGAGGCGACCTCCGCCCTCGACCCCGAGACCACCCGCTCCATCCTCCAGCTGCTGCGCGACCTCAACCAGCAGCTCGGCCTGACCATCCTCCTGATCACCCACGAGATGGACGTCGTCAAGACGATCTGCGACTCCGCCGCCCTCATGCAGCGCGGCCGGATCGTGGAGTCCGGCACGGTCGGCGGACTGCTCGCCACCCCCGGCTCCGAGCTGGCGAGCGAGCTGTTCCCGGTCGGCGGGACCGCCTCCGGGCCCGACCGCACGGTCGTGGACGTCACCTTCCACGGGGAGGCCGCCGCCCGGCCGGTGATCTCCCAGCTCTCGCGTACGTACAACATCGACATCTCGATCCTCGGCGCCGCCATGGACACCGTCGGCGGCAAGCAGATCGGGCGGATGCGCATCGAGCTGCCCGGCCGGTTCGACGAGAACGTCGTCCCCATCGGCTTCCTGCGCGAGCAGGGCCTCCAGGCCGAGGTCGTCGAGGACGAGAACGGACCCAGGCCCCGCCCGGCACCCGCCGCAGCCGCCGTACCGGAGCAGACGCCCGCCCCGATCACCAAGGAGGTCGTCAAGTGACCTGGTCCGAAATGCAGCCCCTGCTGACCCAGGGCACCCTCGACACCCTCTACATGGTGCTGTGGTCCGCGCTGGTCACCGTCGTCGGCGGACTGCCGCTCGGCGTCCTGCTGGTCCTCACCGACAAGGGCGGACTGCTCCAGAACACCGCGGTGAACAAGGTCATCGGCGTGATCGTGAACATCGGCCGCTCGCTGCCGTTCATCATCCTGCTGATCGCCCTGATCCCCTTCACCACCTGGGTCGTCGGCACCTTCATCGGCCCCACCGCGATGATCGTGCCGCTCGCCGTCGGCGCCATCCCGTTCTTCGCCCGGCTCGTCGAGACGGCGATCCGGGAGGTCGACCACGGGCTCGTGGAAGCGGTGCAGTCGATGGGCGGTTCCATCCCCACCATCGTCCGCAAGGTGCTCCTGCCACAGGCCCTGCCCTCGCTCGTCTCGGGTGTCACCACCACCCTCATCGTGCTCATCGGCTACTCCGCGATGGCCGGCGCGGTCGGCGGCGAAGGGCTCGGCTCCAAGGCCGTGACCTACGGATTCCAGCGCTTCGACAACCAGTTCATGCTGATCACGGTCGCGCTCCTCATCGTGCTCGTCAGCGTGATCCAGCTGATCGGCGACATCACCGTCCGGCTGCTGGCCCGCCGAGGCCGCACCGCCTCCTGAAGGCCGCCGGACCCCTGAGGCATCCAGAACCCTGAAGGCCTCAGCCCCCTGAACCTCCCGTCCCCATCAAGCCCGAACTCCTTGTCCGGGCGCACCACCACCAGTGAGAAAGAGGCACTTTTCGTGCGCAGGAACATCAAGATCACCGCAGCTGTCGCTTCCGCCGCCGCCCTCGCCCTCGGCCTGAGCGCCTGCGGCACGGACTCCGACCCGGCCGCCAAGAGCGAGAGCGGCGCGAAGGCCGACACCTCCAAGGCCCTGGTCGTCGCCGCGTCCCCGACGCCGCACGCCGACATCCTGAACTTCGTCAAGAAGAACCTGGCGGAGAAGGAGGGCCTCAAGCTGGAGGTCAAGGAGTTCACGGACTACGTCCTGCCGAACACCGCCACCCAGTCCGGCCAGGTCGACGCCAACTTCTTCCAGCACAAGCCCTACCTGGACGACTTCAACGCGAAGAACAAGACCACCATCGTCCCGGTCGTCAACGTGCACCTGGAGCCCCTGGGTCTCTACTCCAAGAAGATCAAGGACCTCAAGGACATCAAGGCCGGCCAGACCATAGCCGTCCCCAACGACACCACCAACGGCGGCCGCGCCCTCCAGCTGCTCGCCGAGAACGGCCTGATCACGCTCAAGGACGGCGTCGGCACCACCGCCAAGCTGAGCGACATCACCGACAAGAAGGGCCTGGAGTTCAAGGAGCTGGAGGCCGCCACCGTGCCCCGCGCCCTGAACGACGTGGACGCCGCCGTCATCAACGGCAACTACGCCCTGGAGGCCAAGCTCTCCCCGGCCGAGGACTCCCTCGCGCTGGAGAAGGCCGAGGGCAACCCGTACGCCAACTTCCTGGCGGTCAAGGACGGCAACGAGAAGGACCCGCGCGTCGAGAAGCTGGCGGGGCTCCTCAACTCCGACGAGGTCAAGAAGTTCATCGAGGACACGTACAAGGGCTCGATCATCCCGTCCTTCGGCGCCCCGGCCGCATCCTGACCCCCGCCAAGTCCTGACCCACGTCGGGCACTTGACCGACACAGCCCCGCCCCTTCCGCCGGGAAGGCGCGGGGCTGCGCCGTGCGGACCCGCCCATGCACAACGCGGACCCGATGCTGCATGCTGTGCTTTTACCCGGTCTTCTGCATGGAGCTGCGCATGACTACCACCTTTCCGTCCATCTCCATCAGCACGGACAGGTTGGTGATGCGCCCCTTCGACATGGCCGACATCCCCGCGTACATCGAGATGATGAACGACGAGATGGTCACCGCCTGGACCGACGGGCCGCACCCGTACACCCAGGTCGACGCCGAACGCTGGGTCCGCCGAATCGCCCCCGGGGAACGCACCTCGGGCCACGGCATCGTCCTCGCCGTCACCGAGTTCCTCACCCAGCGGCTCGTCGGAAGCGTCCACCTCCTCAACACCGACTGGCGCACGCTGGCCACCGAGGTCCGCTACATCACCGCCCCCTGGGCGCGCGGTGAGGGGTACGCCACCGAATCCGTGCTGGCCGTCGCCGAATGGCTCTTCCGCGACCAGGGCTTCGAACGCATCGAACTGCGCACCCCCGCCGACAACACCGCCTCCCAGCAGGTCGCGCAGAAGCTGGGCTGCATCAGCGAGGGCGTCCTGCGCAACGCCCGGATCGCCCGGACCCAGACGGAGGACGGCGGCTGGACCGACGTCCGCACCGACCTGATCGTCTGGGGACTCCTGCCCGAGGACCTCGAGGGCGTGGCCGAGCAGCTGGCCGACGCCGGCGGCTACGGCACGTACGACGACTGGAACTGATCCCGCGCCCCCGGTACGAGGCCCCCGGCCGGGTCCCGGCCCGGACCAGGTACTGTCACCCCTGCCCGCCACCGCAGGGCAAGCCCCGCCCCCTCCGACACCCCCAGGAGACAGACGACGATGGCCGACCGGGTCACGGTGATCGGCTGGGACGGCTCGCCACTGACCAGAGCGGCCACGGCCGCGCTCTCGGCCGCCACGCTCGTCGCGGGCGCCGCGCACCACCTGGCCCTGCCCGAAGTGCCCAGCGGCGCGGAGCGCGTCCGCCTCGGCAGCGTCGACCTGGCCGCCCGCCGCATCGCCGGCCACCGCGGCAGCGCCGTCGTCCTCGCCGACGGCGACCCCGGCTTCTTCGGTGTCGTCCGCACCCTGCGCGCCCCCGAGCACGGACTCGAAGTCGAGGTCGTCCCCGCCGTCTCCGCCGTGGCCACCGCCTTCGCCCGGTCCGGAATGCCCTGGGACGACGCCCAGATCGTCGTCGCCCACCCCCGCACCCTGCGCCGTGCGGTCAACGTCTGCCGGGCCCACCACAAGGTCGCCGTCCTCACCTCACCGGGCGCCGGCCCCGCCGAACTGGCCCTCCTCCTCGAAGGCGTCCACCGCACCTTCGTGATCTGCGAGGAGCTGGGCACCGACCGCGAGCGCGTCACCGTCCTCACCTCCGACCGGGCCGCCGACCACACCTGGCGCGACCCCAACGTCGTCATCGTCATCGGCGGCGGCCCCGAGACCACCGCCACCGGCGCCTGGTTCGCCGGCCGCCAGCCCGCCTACCCGCAGGGCATCCGGGGCTGGGCCCTGCCCGCCGAGGCCTACCGGGCGGCCGGCGCGGAAGGTGTGCGGGAGTCCGGCGAGGGGGAGTCCCCCAGCCTGCGCGCCGCCCAGCTGGCCCGCCTCGGCCCCCGCACCGGCGACCTGATGTGGGACATAGGCTCCGGCAGCGGCGCCCTGGCCGTGGAGGCGGCCCGTTTCGGCGCGGCGGTCCTCGCGGTGGACGCCGACCCCGGGGCCTGCTCCCGCACGGACGCCGCCGCCCGGGCCTTCGGTGTGAACCTCCAGATCGTCTGCGGCCGGGCCCCGCACGTCCTGGAACGGCTCCCCGAACCCGATGTCGTACGGGTCGGGGGCGGCGGCGTCCCGGTGGTCAGGGCGGTCATGGACCGCCGCCCGGAACGCATCGTCACGCACGCCTCCACCCGGGACGAGGCCGAGGCCCTCGGCGCGGCGCTCACCGGCAACGGCTACACCCTCGAGTGCTCGCTGCTCCAGTCCGTCGACCTGGACACCGAGGTGTGGACCGAGCGTGAACGGTCCGTCGTGTTCCTTCTCTCCGCACGGCGTTCGGACCTCGCCCCCTGACCTTCCCCTCCGGTACGGGAGGTAGGCTGGCCGATTGTTGTACCGCGTCCGGACGTTCGTCACTTCGTTCGTCAATGTCCGGAAAAGTGGACTGTTTTGGTCCGCTCTGTGGTACGGCACCAACCGGGGGACGCGCGACGTGGCGTAGTCCACAGCGAGCCGTGGCGGAACTTCCTGCCGCGGCGGCGAACGGCCGCGAGAATAAGAAGAGGTCCGCGGGCGTTTCGTGCCGCGCGGCGAGCCCGCTCGTTCTTCAGGACGAGCACCGGCGTGCCGTGGTTCGGCGTCCCGGGCGAAGGGCCGAAGGAGCACTGACGATGGGCGAGGGGTACGCATGACTGACACCGGCCAGATCCCGGGCGAGGGACTGCCGGAGAACGCAGGCATGGTGGAGCAGCCGGGCATCCCCGCCCCGGACGCCTACACCTTCCTCGACCCCTCCGAGCACGCACCCGAGGACGACGACCTTCTGCTGATGCCGACCTCCCAGGGCGCGTGGAGCGACCCGCAGACGGCCCAGACCCAGGCGACGACCTCCCAGGCCGTCTCCGCCCCGGCCCCGCAAGCCGTCTCCGCCCCCGCTCCTCAGGCCGTCGCCGGCCCGGCCGCGCAGGACGGCGCACCGGCTCCCGCCGTGTCCGCTGCTCCGGAGCAGGCCGCTGACCAGTTCCAGGCCCAGCCGCAGTACGCGACGCAGCCGCAGGTTCCCGCGCAGGCGCAGGAGGCCCGGGTCCCCGCCGAGGCGCACGGCACCCATGAGTCCGGAGGACGGGACTCCGGCTCCGTCGACCTCAACGGTGTACGGATCGCGGCTCCGGCCCCCGTACAGGCGCCCGCCCCGGTCGGCGCGCACGCGGCGGCCCCCGCCCCCGCCCCGGTCCGCCGCCCGCTGCACCGGGGCCCGGCCTCGGCCGAGGCCCCGTCGTACGGGGGCGGCACGCAGGGCGCCGGAGTGGTCCGCTCGCTGGCCGACCGAGGCCCCGCCGGAGCGGTGAGGACCGCACCCCCCGCCCGCCACGCGAGCCCGCCGGCGGCCGGCCCCGAGTACGTCAACGTCCCGGCGCCGGAGGCCCCGGTGCCGCCGGGCCCGCAGCAGGGCGAGATCCCGCCGCAGGGCGCGTCCCCGTGGGGCCCGCCGCCGCAGCCGCAGCCGGAGGCGGAGGCGACGGTCCAGGCGGAGGCGGTGGCGGTGGCTGAGCCCGTCGTCGAGCCCGGGGTGGCGGTGGCTGAGCCCGTCGTCGAGCCCGGGGTGGCGGTGGCTGAGCCCGTCGTCGAGCCCGGGGTGGCGGTGGAAGCTGAGGAGGATGCGGCGCCGGAAACGGAGGTCCAGCCTGGGGCTGTGACCCCGGAGGTGGCGGTCGAGGCGGAGCAGGCCGAGCAGCAGGCGGTGGAGTTCGCGCCCGCGGTCGAGTCACCGGTTGAGCCGGTGGAGCCCGAGGTACCCGCCGAGCCGGTCCAGCCCGAGGTGGCAGTCGAGCCCGAGGCGGCTGCGCCTGCCGAGCCGACACAGCCGGAGCAGTCGACACAGCCGGAGCAGCCGGAGCAGCCGGTTCAGGCCGAGGTGATCGCTCCGGTCGTCGTGGAGCAGCAGCCGGTCGAGCCCGAGCAGGTCGCTCCGGAGCCTGAGCAGGCGCAGCAGGCGGCGGCTCCGGCAGAAACGGTCGTTCCCGAGCCGGTCACCGCCGCGCAGCCGGAGGCTCCGGCGGAGTCGGTGGTCCAGGCCATGGACGAGGAGCCGGTCGTGCCGCTCGCCGTGGCCCCGACGGAGCAGCTCGCCGAGGCGCCGGTGGAGGTGCCGGACGCTCCCACCGATGTTCCGGCCGAGTCCGGCCCAGTGGAGGCTTCCGCGCCGGAGCCCGTGGCTCCCGTACAGCCGATCGAGGCCGTTGCTCCGGCTCCGGCCCCGACCATCGACGAACACCCGGAGATGGAGGTCGTCGAGGCCCCCGAGGAGGTCGAGCCCGACACTGGCACCGCGACCGCCGCGACCGCCGCGACCGCCGCGACCGCCGCGACCGCCGAGCCCGTCGCACCAGCCGAGGTCGCAGAGCCCGCCGAGGTCGCAGAGCCCGCAGAGCCCGTCGCGCCCGCCGAGGTGGCAGAGCCTGTCGCGCCCGCCGAGGTCGCAGAGCCCGCAGAGCCCGTCGCGCCCGCCGAGGTCGCAGAGGCAGAGGTCGCTGCCGTCGCCGAGCCCGCAGAGGTCGCGTCCGAACCGGCAGCGGTGGCCGAGCCCGCCACGGCGGAGCCGGAGCCCGTACACCTCCCCGCCGATCCCGATCCCGATCCCGCGCCCGCAGCCGTGACCGACGCCGAGGACGGCACCGGCCCCGAGGTGATCGAGACCCCGGAGCTGGAGGGTGACCCGATCGGTCGGCCCACAGCCGAGACGGCCCCCGCGGAACCGTTCACCCCGCCCGCGCCCGGCTACGACGACGCCGAGCGCGAAGCGGTGCTGCGCGTCATGCGTGAGCGCCGGGACATCCGCAACGGCTTCCGCGGCGACCCGATTCCGCACGAGGTCCTGCTCCGGGTCCTGGAGGCCGCGCACACCGCGCCGAGCGTCGGCCACTCGCAGCCCTGGGACTTCGTCGTCATCCGGTCCGCCGAGACCCGCCGTTCCATGCACGAACTGGCCCAGCGCCAGCGGGACGCCTACGCCAAGTCGCTCCCCAAGGGCCGGGCGAAGCAGTTCAAGGAACTGAAGATCGAGGCGATCCTCGACACCCCGGTCAACATCGTCGTCACCGCCGACCCCACGCGTGGCGGCCGGCACACCCTCGGCCGCCACACGCAGCCGCAGATGGCTCCGTACTCCTCGGCGCTCGCCGTGGAGAACCTGTGGCTGGCGGCCCGTGCCGAGGGCCTCGGCGTGGGCTGGGTGAGCTTCTTCGACGAGCGCGAGATGGTCCGCGCGCTCGGCCTGCCGGAACACCTCGAAGTGGTGGCGTACCTCTGCGTCGGTTACGTCGACGAGTTCCCCGAGGAGCCCGAGCTGCTGCAGGCGGGCTGGTCCAAGCGGCGCCCGCTCTCGTGGGTCGTCCACGAGGAGACGTACGGCCGGCGGGCGCTGCCCGGCGAGGAGCCGCACGACCTGCTCCAGGAGACGATCACCGCGATCCGCCCGCTGGACGCGAAGGCGCTCGGTGAGGCGTGGGAGCGGCAGAAGCGGATGACGAAGCCCGCCGGTGCGCTCGGCATGCTGGAGATCATCTCGGCGCAGCTGTCCGGTCTCTCCCGGATGTGCCCGCCGCCGATCCCCGAGCCCGCGGCCGTCGCGATCTTCGCCGGTGACCACGGGGTGCACGCTCAGGGTGTCACCGCCTGGCCGCAGGAGGTCACCGCGCAGATGGTGGCGAACTTCCTCGGCGGGGGAGCCGTGTGCAACGCGTTCGCCGCGCAGGTCGGCGCGGAGGTCTGCGTCGTCGACGTCGGCGTCGCCGCGGACCTGCCCGCCACCCCGGGCCTGCTGCCCCGCAAGGTACGCAAGGGCACCGCGGACTTCACCACGGGCCCCGCCCTCGGCCGGGACGAGGTCCTGGCCGCGATCGAGGTCGGCATCGAGACCGCCCGCGACCTGGTGGCGGCGGGCAACAAGGCGCTGCTCACCGGTGAGATGGGTATCGCCAACACCACCGCTTCGGCGGCCCTGATCTGCGTCTACACCGGGATCGACGCCTCCGAGGTGACCGGCCGGGGGACCGGCATCAACGACGAGATGCACGCCCGCAAGGTCGACGTCGTACGCCGAGCGCTCGACCTCCACCAGCCGGACGCGTCCGACCCGATCGGCGTGCTCGCGGCCGTGGGCGGTCTGGAGCACGCCGCCATGGCGGGCTTCCTCCTCGGCGGAGCCTCCCTGCGTACGCCGGTGATCCTGGACGGCGTGAGCGCGGGCGCGGCGGCCCTGGTCGCCCGGGCCATCGCCCCCGAGGCGCTCGCGGCCTGCATCGCGGGCCACCGCAGCGCGGAACCCGGCCACGTGGCAGCCCTGAACAAGCTGGGCCTGCGCCCCCTGGTCGACCTTGACCTCCGCCTGGGCGAGGGCACCGGCGCGCTGCTGGCACTGCCGATCGTGCAGAGCGCGGCACGGGCGATGCACGAGGTGGCGACGTTCGACGCGGCGGGAGTGACGGAGAAGTAACCCGCCCCCGGTGCGGCTGCTCCAGCCGCACCGGGTTCGCCGGCCCATCCCCTCCGGCGTTCGAGGAGCGGGGCCCGGGGCGGAGCCCCGGTTTCGGGAAGGGGCGGGAAGGGGACAGGCCCGCCGCGGGCGCCCCACCCCCGCCGCCCCCCCCGGCCCAGGCCCCGGCCCCAGCCCCCACCCCCCACCACCCCGTATCGTGTTCCCCACCCAGCACCCCCCACTTCCGCACGTCACAGCCGCTCCACCGCCGCAGCGGCCCCTACGCAGCACCCCGCACGAGGAGCCCGCACCGCCATGGCCGAGCACGCAGACCACGCAGGTCACGCCGAGAGCGCTGGTCGCACCGACCACGCCGATCACCCCGCGTACCCCGTCGGACTGCGCCTGCACGGCCGCCGCACCGTCGTCATCGGCGGCGGCCAGGTCGCGCAGCGCAGGTTGCCGCAGCTCATCGCCACCGGCGCCGTCATCACGCTGGTCTCCCCGTCCGCGACCCCATCCGTCGAGGCCATGGCGGACGCCGGCGAGATCCGCTGGGAGCGCCGCCGCTACCAGGACGGCGACCTCGCCGACACCTGGTACGCCCTGGTCGCCTCCTCCGACACCGCAGCCAACGACGCCGCATCCGCCGAGGCCGAGCGCACCCGCACCTGGTGCGTCCGGGCCGACGACGCCGAGGCCGCGACGGCCTGGACCCCGGCCACCGGCCGCATCGGGAACATCACCGTCGCCGTCCTCAACACCACCCCCCAGGGCCGCGACCCCCGGCACTCCGCCGCCCTCCGCGACGCCATCGTCGAGGGCCTGCGCGACGGCACCATCGCCGCCCCGCACCACCGGAACCACGCCCCCGGTGTCGCCCTGGTCGGCGGTGGCCCCGGCCACCCCGACCTGATCACGGTCCGCGGCCGCCGCCTCCTGGCCGAGGCCGACGTGGTCATCGCCGACCGCCTCGGCCCCCGTGACCTGCTCGACGAGCTGCCCCCGCACGTCGAGGTGATAGACGCCGCGAAGATCCCGTACGGCCGGTTCATGGCCCAGGAGGCGATCAACCAGGCGCTGATCGAGCACGCCAAGGCGGGCAAGGCCGTGGTCCGGCTCAAGGGCGGCGACCCGTTCGTCTTCGGCCGCGGCATGGAGGAGGCCCAGGCGCTGGCCGCCGAGGGCATCCCCTGCACGATCGTCCCCGGCATCTCCAGCACCATCTCCGTCCCCGGAGCGGCCGGCATCCCGGTCACCCACCGAGGGGTGGCCCATGAGTTCACCGTGGTCAGCGGCCACGTCGCCCCTGACGACCCGCGCTCGCTGGTCGACTGGGAGGCCATCGCCCGGCTGCGCGGCACCCTCGTCCTGCTGATGGCCGTCGACAAGATCGGCGCCATCGCCGCCGCCCTGATCGCGCACGGCAAGGACCCGGCCACCCCGGTCGCCCTCGTCCAGGAGGGCACCACCGCCGCCCAGCGCCGGGTCGACGCGACCCTCGCGGACGTCGGCGAACGAGCGGTCGCCGAGGACGTGCGGCCGCCCGCCGTGATCGTCATCGGCGATGTCGTCGCGGTCGGTCCTCACTCCGCACCTCAGCCGGACCAGCCGCCGGCCGGATGACCACGGCCCCCGGCACCCGCCGCACCGGCCCCCGGCACCCGCCGCACCGCAACACCCCCGCAACCAAGTAACCCGCGGTTACGCATCTCATCCCAGGCGTTGGCACCGCACACCGGACAAGGCAGTATCACCCTGTGGCAGATCTCATCACCGTCGACGACCCCGACGACCCGCGCCTGAGCGACTACATCGGTCTGACCGACGTCGAGCTGCGGCGACGGCGCGAGCCCGCCGAGGGTCTGTTCATCGCCGAGGGCGAGAAGGTCATCAGACGTGCCCGCCACGCCGGGTACGAGATGCGCTCGATGCTGCTCTCCGCCAAGTGGGTCGACGTCATGCGCGACGTCATCGACGAGGTCCCGGCCCCGGTGTACGCAGTCGCCCCCGAGCTCGCCGAACGCGTCACCGGCTACCACGTCCACCGCGGTGCGCTCGCCTCCATGCAGCGCAAGCCGCTGCCCACCGCCGACGAACTCCTCACCACCGCCCGCCGGGTGGTGGTCATGGAGTCGGTCAACGACCACACCAACATCGGTGCGATCTTCCGCAGCGCGGCCGCCCTCGGCATGGACGCCGTCCTGCTCTCCCCGGACTGCGCCGACCCGCTCTACCGGCGTTCGGTCAAGGTCTCGATGGGCGCGGTCTTCTCCGTCCCCTACGCCCGGTTGGAAGCCTGGCCCAAGACCCTGGAGACGGTACGGGAAGCGGGCTTCCGGCTCCTCGCCCTCACCCCCGACCCCAAGGCCACCAGCATCGACGAGGCGGCCCCGCACCGGCTGGAGCGGGTCGCGCTGATGCTCGGCGCCGAGGGTGAGGGGCTCTCCACGAAGGCGCTGATGGCCGCCGACGAGTGGGTCCGCATCCCGATGGCGCACGGCGTCGACTCACTGAACGTCGGCGCGGCGGCCGCGGTCGCCTTCTACGCGGTGGCGACGGGCCGCCCGGAGAGCTGACACGGGTCAGACGGACCCGGCCCGCATCTGCGGCACCCGCTCCGGTTGCTCGCTCCCGCCCAGCCCCCGCGCCGGCCCCTGGCACCCCTGCGCGGCCGCGATCCCCAGCGCCACCAGCAGCGTCACCACCACGAAGACCACCAGCCGCTGGCGCAGCAGCCGAGGATTGGCCGGACGGCGCCCCGCCGAGGTCGTACGGGCCGCCCCGGAACGGGTCCCCGGCCTGCCGTTCGTCGCGCCCGGCCGCTTCCCGGACCCCGTGGTGGAGCGCTGCGGCCGGGACCCACCGGTGCGGGGCGCCCCCGAACGCGAGGGCGCGGGACGCCGGCCCTGCTGCGGGCGGCCGGTCGAAGGTCCCTCCGCGCGGCGGGGGTGCTGCTCGGTGTACGGGCCCTCCAGCCGGCCGGTGGGCCGGTCGGCCTCCTGGGCCGAGCGCTGGGCGGGCGGCCGGCCCTCGTGCAGGCCCTGCGCCTCGCGCGCCGCGATCTCCTTGAGCCGCATGGACAGTTGGAGCGTGCTCGGCCGCTCCTCCGGGTCCTTCGCCAGACAAGCGCTGATCAGAGGAGCCAGCGCGTCGTGCACCCCGTGGAGCTGCGCCTCCTCGTGCACCACGCGGTAGAGCATCACCTCGGAACTGCCGTGCCCGAAGGGGGAGTCGGCCATCGCCGCGTACGCCAAGGTCGCGCCGAGCGAGAAGACGTCGGTGGCGGGTGTCACCGCCGCGCCCCGGACCTGCTCGGGTGCGAGGAAGCCGGGCGACCCCACCGCCGTACCGACGTGGGTCAGCGTGCTGGCCCCGGTCGACCAGGCGATGCCGAAGTCGATGATGCGGGGGCCCTTGGGGGAGAGGAGGATGTTCGACGGCTTCAGATCGCGGTGGACCACGCCCGCCTCGTGCACCGCGACCAGGCCCTCGGAGAGCGCCGCGCCGATCGAGGCCACCTCGGCCGCGGCCAAGGGGCCCTCCTCGGCGACCTTGTCGTGCAGGGAGGGGCCGGGGACGTACTGCGTGGCGAACCACGGGCGGTCCGCCTCCAGGTCGGCGGCGACCAGCCGGGCCGTACAACCGCCCCGGATCCGCCGCGCGGCGGACACCTCGCGGGCGAACCGCGAACGGAACTCCTGATCCTCCGCCAGGTCGGGCCGGATCACCTTCAGCGCCACCCGCTGGCCGCGCCGGTCGGAGCCCAAGTAGACCACTCCCATGCCGCCCGCGCCGAGCCGTCGGTGCAGCCGGAACGAGCCGACGAGACGCGGGTCCTCGCGCCGGAGCCGCATCATCGCCATCGTCTGCCCATCCCCGCTGCCTCGTCCGCCTGACGAGGCACAGCTTACGTACCCCGCGCCCGGCGCGCTCAGAGGCCGCGCCCTCGCCCGGGATTCGATTGCCCGCGCCCGGCGGGAGACGTGAAGAACGGTCAGGGGGCGGTCCTGCCCGGCTCGTCGGCCCGGGCGGCGCGACAAAGGGCTGTCGAACAAGGGGCGTTGGATCGAGCCACGGTGGCCGGGACGAGCCGGTCGGGGAGATCACGGATACCACCGGGACGTACTCGGTGACGGCCTTGAGGGGCTACCGAGGAGCGCAACCCCCCCTCCTTCGGAGGGCGCGGGAAGTGAGTGAAGTCACCCGACGGAACCCTTCCCCGGGTGCTGTCCCCCCTGCGACCCCTCCGGGATGACCCCGGGGTCGCGTGGACCGTCTCCACCCAGGGGAGTACGCCGACTGCCGATGGCTCATCCTCCGGGAGGCCCAGCATTCGGTACGCGGGCATGACGCCCTGTGCTCGCCGGTTACCTAATGTTGGGATCAAGCGGCGGGTGCAGCACTCGTCCCCCCGAGGTCACACGCCCGCCGCTCCACATCAGGTCAGGAGAGAAACCATGTCGGACACGGCATCGCGGACCATGATCCGCACGCAGGGACGCAGGGCCTATGCCTCGTTCGGCGCCCGCCCGTCCGGCACCCGTCATCCCTTGGTGGCTACGGCCATGGTTCTTCCCCTGGCGGCCCTGCTCGTGGTCGCCTTCGGCGGCTGGGACGCGGTGGTCACACAGGCGTCGTCCGTGGCTGTGATGCTGGGGCGCTGAGCGGCGCCCGGGGTCCGGAAGAGCGGTCCGGACCCGGGTATCGGGCCAACAGCCCCGTGGGGACGGGGGTGCGGCGGACGGCAGCGTTTGTCCGGTCAGCTGGGGAGCTGACCGGGCATCGCGCTGTCCGGGACCGGTTTCCCGTAGGGGTCGGGTGCCCGCCGCTACGAACCGGGCGAGGCCGGCCCCTGCCCGCAGCCGCACGACCCCACGTCCGCACACGACAAGCCGCACGGTCTGTGGCCGCACGCGCCAGGCCGCACGCCCTCACAGGCCGCACGGCCCCTGCCGCCCTCCGCCCCGCCCGCGGCGTACGCTCAGCAGGGACCGGTGGCAGGGCCGGGACCGACCGCCGCCGCCGGGGGAGCTGTTGAGTACCACGTCAGCCGACCGAGAACCGACCGACCGCGGGTCAGCCATCCGCGAGGCAGCCGACCGAGAGCCGGCCGTCCGCGGGCCGGCCGACCTCGGGTCAGCCACCCACGACACAGCCGACAGAGGGTCGGCCGATAGTGGGCCGGTCGACCTCGGGCCAGCCACCCACGAGACAGCCGACAGCGGGTCGGCCGATAGCGGGCCGGCCGACCTCGGGTCAGCCACCCGCGAGACAGCCGACAGCGGGCCGGCCGGCCATGAGGCGGCCACCCACCAGTCGGCCGCTCACAGGGCGGCCCTCCGTGAGACGGCCCTCCGTGAGACGGCCCTCCGTGACACGGCCCTCCGTGACACGGCCCTCCGAGACACGGCCCTCCGTGACACGGCCCTCCGTGACACGGCCCTCCGTGACACGGCCCTCCGTGACACGGCCCTCCGTGACACGGCCCTCCGTGACACGGCCCTCCGTGACTCAGCCGCTCGCGCGTCGGTCATCCGTGAGCTGGGCACCCTGGCGCACCGCCTGCACCACCCCTCGGCCACTCCCTGCGCCTGCCGGCCGCCCCAGCTTCTGGCGGACCGGCCGGACGGCACCGTGGTCCGCAGCGGCCCGGTCGTGGCCAAGGCCCACCCCGCCGACTCCGACCGCGATGCCCTGGCGGCCCGTCTCGCCCTCGCCTCCGCGCCGCAGCTGACCGGCATCCTCCTCCCGCCGCTCAGCACCCCGGAGACGTCCGGTACGAGGACGACCACCCCCCGCCCCGTCACCTTCTGGCCGTACGGCGTCCCCGTCGACCCCAAGGACCCCGACGCCGCCCCCTGGGCCGAAGCCGCCGTCCTGCTCGCCCGCCTCCACCGGACCCTCCCGCCGCTCCCGCTCCCGCCGATGCGCGGCCCGGTCAAGGCGGTACGGGCGGTCGCCCGGATGACCGCCGCCCTCCCCGGCGACGGAGCGGTCCTCCCCGTACAGGCCGCCTGGAACGCCCTGCCCGCCTGGGCCCGGGGGGAGGCCGTGCCCCCCGCCGCGCGATCCCGCTTCCTCTGCCACGGGGACCTGCACCTGGGACAGCTCGTCCGCCATCCCGCCCCGGACGGGCCTTGGTTGCTCATCGACGTGGACGACGCGGGTCAGGGGGACCCGGCTTGGGACCTCGCCCGCCCCGCCGCCTGGTACGCGGCCGGGGTGCTGGCCCCGGAGGACTGGCTGCTGTTCCTGGACGCCTACCGGTCCGCCGGGGGGCCTGCCGTGCCCGCCGCGGGGGACCCGTGGGCGCACCTGGACGTCCCCGCCCGCGCGCTGACGGTCCAGACGGCCGCCGTCGCCCTCGTCAAGTGCGCCGCGGAGAACCGGGAGCCGGACGGGATGGAGCAGCTGATGATCGATTCCTGTGCGCGAATCGCTACGATCCCGCCCGAGTTGGCGACCGGGCCGACGACGTAGGGTGAACGGACCGCGGCCGGGTAGACATTCCGGCGGCGGCACAACGAGGGCGAGGAGCCGAGCCGATGATGCAGTGTCCCAAGTGTCACGCGCAGATGCAGACGTACAACCGCAACGGGGTCCAGATCGAGCAGTGCAGCGGCTGCCGGGGGATATTCCTGGACTACGGCGAGCTGGAGTCGCTGACCCGCCTGGAGTCGCAGTGGGCCCAGCAGGCCCCGCCCCCGCCGCCCGCCCCGCAGCAGGCCTACCCGCAGGCGGCCCCGCCCGCCCACGCCCCCGCCTGGGGCGCCCCGCAGCACGGCGGCGGGTACGGCGGGCACTACGGCCACCACCGCCAGAAGGGCTTCGGCCGGATGCTGTTCTCCTCCTGAAACTCCGGGGAGGACCGAGTACGACGCAAGAACCCCCGGCCGTGGAGACGGCCGGGGGTTCTCGGTGGTGCGCGATACTGGGATTGAACCAGTGACCTCTTCCGTGTCAGGGAAGCGCTCTCCCGCTGAGCTAATCGCGCGGGGTGGCCCTGCGTGTACTGCTGGTGCACTGCGTGCGCGATACTGGGATTGAACCAGTGACCTCTTCCGTGTCAGGGAAGCGCTCTCCCGCTGAGCTAATCGCGCGGGGATCCTCGCGGACCCATGATCCTTGCGGACCGGTGGACGATACTGGGATTGAACCAGTGACCTCTTCCGTGTCAGGGAAGCGCTCTCCCGCTGAGCTAATCGTCCTTGGAGGTGGAGACGGGATTTGAACCCGTGTAGACGGCTTTGCAGGCCGTTGCCTCGCCTCTCGGCCACTCCACCAGGGACGGGGGTTCGGGAAGATCCCCCATCTTCTGCGAGCGGACGACCAGGTTCGAACTGGCGACCTCAACCTTGGCAAGGTTGCGCTCTACCAACTGAGCTACGTCCGCTTGTCTTTCCCGGACCGCTTGCGCGTCCCGGCGACGTGTTGAACTCTAGCGGATTCCTGGGCCAGTACAAAAACGCGTTTGCGCAGCTTGCCGCCGTACCATCGTCCCGACGCAGGTCACCGCGGGCGGTCCTAGACTCGTCAGGGTGTTCCCCCTCGCTCCCATGGCCCGCTTCGGTGGCCTCGTCGCCTCAGGTCTCCAGGACGTGACCAACGATCCCACGGCGCTTGACTCGTCCGGTTTCTGGGCGGTATGCGCCGATTTCGAGGGCCGTACCGTCTGTGCCCGCTTCTCCTCCGTACACCGGGAGGAGGTGCCCGCCCCCGTGCCCGGAGCCTGGCGCGGGCCCGCCGACGGGGAGTGGGCGAGCTCGCTGGACCGGGCCGCCTACACGGCGGGCGTACGGCGGATCCGCGCGTACATCGCGGCGGGCGAGGTCTATCAGGCCAACCTCTGCCGGGTCCTCTCCGCTCCCCTGCCCGACCCCGCCCGCGCAGATGTCGACGCGCTGACCGCCCTGCTGGCGCGCGGCAACCCGGCGCCGTACGCGGGAACGATCCGGCTGCCCGGGCACGGGGTGGAGGTCGCCACCGCGTCGCCGGAGCTCTTCCTCCGCCGCGACGGGCGGACCGTCGAGTCCGGGCCGATCAAGGGGACCGGGCGCACCGAGGACGATCTGCTGGAGAAGGACCACGCCGAGAACGTCATGATCGTCGACCTGGTCCGCAACGACCTGGGCCGCGTCTGCGCGACCGGCAGCGTCACCGTCCCCGATCTGTGCGTGGTGGAGAAGCATCCGGGCCTCGTCCACCTCGTCTCCACCGTGCGGGGCGAGCTGGCCGGCGGGGCGGGGTGGCCGGAGCTGCTGGCCGCGGCGTTCCCGCCCGGCTCCGTCACCGGGGCGCCGAAGTCCAGCGCGCTGCGGATCATCGAGGAGCTGGAGCGGTCCCCGCGCGGTCCCTACTGCGGCGCGGTCGGCTGGGTGGACGCCGACCGGGGCGCCGCCTCGCTGGCGGTGGGCATACGGACCTTCTGGATCGACCGGACCGGTTCCGCGCCGATCCTGCGCTTCGGGACCGGCGCCGGCATCACATGGGGCTCCGACCCGGAGCGCGAATGGGACGAGACCGAACTGAAGGCGTCGCGGCTGCTGGCTGTAGCGTCGGGCACGTTCGAGGAGACAGGAAGGACCACGTCATGAGGATTTGGGTCAACGGCGGACTGCGGGATGCCGATGATGCCCGGCTGTCGGTGCTCGACCACGGGCTGACCGTGGGCGACGGCATCTTCGAGACGGTCCGCACCAGCGAGGGCCGGCCCTTCGCCCTCACCCGCCACCTGGACCGCCTCACCCGTTCCGCGCGCGGCCTCGGTCTGCCCGACCCGGACCTGGACGAGGTCCGGCGCGCCACGGCGGCGGTCATCGACGCCAACCCCGTAGCGCTGGGGCGGCTGCGGATCACCTACACCGGCGGGCTCTCCCCGCTCGGCTCGGACCGGGGCACCGCCGGGCCCAGCCTCGTCGTCGCACTCGACGGGGTGAGCCGTCGCCCAGACACCACCGCCGTGATCACGGTCCCCTGGACCCGTAACGAGCGCGGTGCGCTCACCGGGCTCAAGACCACCTCGTACGCCGAGAACGTCGTCGCCCTCGCCCGGGCCCACGAGCGGGGCGCCTCGGAGGCGCTCTTCCCGAACACGGCCGGCCGGCTCTGCGAGGGAACCGGGTCCAACGTGTTCGTCGTGCTGGACGGCCGCATCCACACCCCGCCGGTCGCCTCCGGGTGTCTCGCGGGAATCACCCGCGCGCTCGCCGTGGAGTGGACCGGGGCCGAGGAGAGCGACCTCCCGATGGAGGTGCTCGCCGAGGCCGACGAGGTCTTCCTGACCTCCACCCTCCGCGACATCCAGGCCGTGCACCGCGTCGACGACCGGGAGCTGGCGCCGGAGCCCGGGCCGGTCACGGCCAAGGCCATGCGCATCTTCGACGAACGGGCCGGGAACGACCTGGACCCGTGACGGGCACGCGGCGGGGCCGGAAAAACGCGTGACGCGGGGCCGTCCAGGGGATACAAACCCTTGATGACCACGACACTCCGGCCGTCCGGGCCGCTTCAGCAAGGCGCCGCGGGCTCGCGGGCGCGCACCTACGACGTGTGCGACAACGGCCGGCCCGTCGGCGCCGTCTCGATCAGCACCGACGACGCGTTCGGCGCCTCGGCCGGGGTGGTGCGCTCCCTGAGCGTCGAGGAGGACCGGCGCAGGCGCGGCCGGGGCACCATCGCCGCGCTCGCCGCCGAGGAGGTGCTGCGGGGGTGGGGCTGCACCCATGTGCGGACCGAGGTCCCGGCGGAGAACGAGCCCGCCCGGCGGCTGGCGGCCGCACTCGGCTACACCGAACGCAGCCGCAACATGGTCAAGGACCTCGGCCCGGACACCACCCCGCTCCCCGGGGGCCTGACCTCGCGTCCGATGAGCGAGCAGGAGTACGCGGACTGGCTGCGCGAGGCGGTACGGGCGTACGCGCAGCAGTGGATGGACCGGGGCGTACCGCCCGAACATGCCCGGCTCAAGTCTGAGGCCGACCACGCCGGGAACCTGCCGGACGGTCTGGCCACCGAGGGGGTGCGGTTCCGGGTCCTGGTCCACGGTGGCGAGGTGGTCGGCCGTCTCTGGCTGGCCCTGCGGGAGCTGGAGCCGGGAGGGACAGCCGGGTTCGTCTTCGACGTCGAGGTGCGCGAGGAGCACCGGGGCCGCGGCTTCGGGCGGGCCCTGATGCTCCTGGCCGAGGACGAGACCCGCTCCCAGGGCCTCGGCCGGCTCGGCCTGCACGTCTTCGCCGCCAACACCCCGGCGCTGCGGTTGTACGAGTCCCTCGGCTACGCGACGACGCGGTACAACCTGGCCAAGGCGCTGTAGGCCCTCAGCCCGCCGGAGGCCGGCGTCAGCCCCGCGCGGCCAGCCGGGCGTCGATGATCTCCTCGATCCGCTCGCGCAGCCCCTCCTGGCTCTTGCCGCCGTCCAGCCGCTCGTCGCCGATCACATAGGTGGGCGTGCCGGTGACCCCGATCGCCTTGCCCTCGGCCTGGTCGGCGTCGACGATCAGCAGATGCCGGCCGTCGATCAGGGCGGTGTCGAACTCCTCTACGTCCAGGCCCAGTTCGCGGGCCACGTCGAGGAGGACCGGCTCACCGGACGCGGCGAGGTCCCCGGTCCTGGCCAGGAGCGCCTCGATGTACGGCCAGTCCTGCCCCTGGACGGTGGCCTCCTCGGCGGCCTGCGCCGCGGCATAGGCGTACTTGTGCTTCTCCAGCGGGAAATGCCGCAGCCGGATCTCCACGCGGTCCCCGTAGCGGGCGCGTACGGCGCGCACATCGCTGAGGGCCTGGTGGCAGTCGGGACATTCGAGATCGCACCAGATGTCGAGGACGACCGGTGCCGAGGGGATGGAATCGCTCATGGAACCAGTCTTCCAGGCCCGGCGGACAGCTTGAGACCGGCACCGCGACCGACGCCCGCAGGCCTACGCGGGCAGGCCCGTGCCCGCAGGCTTACGCAGGCAGGCCTACGCAGGCAGGCCCACGCAGGCAGGCCCACGCCGCGACCCGTGCCCGCGACCCGTGCCCGCGACCCGTGCCCGCGGTCCCGCGCCCGCAGACCGGTGACCAGGACCTGCGGAGGAGCCCGGCCCTGAAATGTCCCTGAAGTGGACCGGCGCCGTGGCCCCGACACCGGTGGTCGGTGCAGGATGGAAGGGACGTTCCCCCGTGCGCCTGGAGGCCCCGATGCTTGCCGAGACCATCTGTTCCGCGGCGTCGGCGGCGGGCCTGGGCATCGCCGCGGTCACCGCCTACCGCAAGCGCTTCCTCACCGCGACCAGGATCGCGGCCTACTCCCTCGTACCCGTCGGGCTCGTCCTGACCGGCGTCGTCGCGTGGGTATCGGGCATCGCCCTCAAGCCGAGCGTCTGGATCGGCTTCGGCGTTCTCGGCCTCGCCTGGGTGCTCTTCATGACCACGCGTGCCGTCGAACGCCGCCGTGGCAGCACCCGCGCGGAGCGCAAGGCCGCGCGGGCCGCCGAGCGCAACGAGGCCGTCGCCCCCGGCGCCTCCGCGCCCTCGCTCGGCGCCGGGAGCCAGGCCCGGCCGGCGGCAGCGGCGGCGAAGCCCAGGAAAGGGCAGGAGGCCGCGGCCCCCGGCGACGACTTCAGCGACATCGAGGCGATCCTCAAGAAGCACGGCATCTGACCACCCGTGCCATCCACCGGGCGAGAACCCCTCGAATACCCGACGGCAACTCGGACGCCGGAGCGAATCCTGAGGGCCACGGGACGGTGAACTCCCGGGTGAATCACGACGGTTGGCCGCCAACCGGGTCCCGGGTGAGTCATGATCACCCCGAGATGGTGGACACATCCCGGGGCGAAGCCCCCGCACCCCCTGCCGAAGAGCCCCGTGGCTGCCTCTTCGCGCTCTCCCAGCCACCCCTGATGATCTTCCTGACGGTCATCGGAAGTCTGCTGCTGATGGCGGCGCTGCACGACCTCTTCCTCTTATGACCCGGCCTCCCGGCGCCGGGCCCGGTACGCGGCGACGTGGAGCCGGTTGCCGCAGGTGCGGCTGGAGCAGTAGCGGCGGGAGCGGTTGCGCGAGAGGTCGACGAAGGCGTGCCCGCAGGCCGGCGCCTCGCAGCGCCGCAGCCGCTCCTGTTCGCCGGCCACGATGATGAAGGCCAGGGCCATGCCGCAGTCCGCCGCGAGGTGGTCGGCGAGTGAGGCGTCCGGCGCGAAATAGTGCACGTGCCAGTCGTAGCCGTCGTGGTCGGTGAGCTGCGGCGTGGTCCCGGCCGCGGCGACGATCCGGTTGACGAGGTCGGCCGCGGTACGGGCGTCGGGCGCCGCGAAGACCTCCGCGAACCGGCTCCGTACGTCCCGCACGGCGTTCAGGTCCCTCTCGCCGAGCGTGCCGACGCCGCTGATGTCGTGCCGCTCCGCGAACGCGTACAGCGCCGCGAGATCGGCGAGCCCGTCCTCCGGACCGTCCATGAGTCCGTCCGTCGGGCCGTCCTCCGGCAGCTCGCTCTCCGGTGCGGTGTTCACCAGATCGACCACCGTGTCGAGGGCGATCCGGGTGTCGTGAGGGATCAGCACGCTTCGCTCCCTGGCCGTCCGGCGGGCGGGCGCCTGCCGGTGGCGGCTGACTCTACTGGCTCGCCCGGCCGCCCCCGGCCCGGTGCGGGCCCGCGGAGGGAGCAGGGGTGCCTGTAAGGGCCACCGGCCCGCTCCCGGCCTCATGGCGCACGCACCGGCGCCGTCACCGCGGTGGTTTCCGCGGCGCCGGCGCCGGTGCCTGCCCTATGTGGTTGTCCGCGCGACGCCGTCTCCCCGAGTCGGACGGCGCCGGGCAGCTCTCGGCCTGGCTCAGCTCTCGGCCAGGATGTGGGAGAGCTCCGTGTCGAGATCGAAGTGGCGATGCTCGGTGCCGGGCGGAACCGCGGCGTCGGTCCTCTTCAGGAACGACTCCAGGGCCCGCGCCGGAGCTTCGAGCAGGGCTTCGCCCTCCGGGGAGCTCAGTGCGATGCATACGACGCCTTGACCGTGACTTCGTGATGGCCAGACGCGGACGTCTCCGGTGCCGGTGGGCCGGTGCAGCCCCTCGGCAAGGAGGTCACGGGCGAAAACCCACTCGACCGTCTCCTCCGCTCCGGTGTGGAAGGTGGCGTGCACGGCATAGGGATCGGCCGTGTCATACCGCAGGCCCGCGGGTACAGGCAGTGAGGACTCGCTCGACACAACGAGGCGCAGGTGCAGCTCGCAGCTGACCGTGGTGTTCATAAGCGCCAGGGCCTTTCGCTCAGTGTGCGCTCGGGGATTCGCACGTCGGCGAAATCGACATGCCACCTACGGTGGTGTTGTAAACCCCTCTGACCCATTTGTGATGCTTCGGGTCCCTCGTCCGGCGGTGTGTAACTTTGAGTCATGCGCCCATTCAAGTGACGATGACGGGTCGGGTAGGTTGAGCTCCATGAACGCGGAGAGTGACGAGCGGATCGAGACCGCCGACAACGCGGCCCCGGGGTCCGCCACGGGGGGCACGACGAAGGTGGAACGCGAGCTGGGTTCGCGCGCGCCGGGCTTCATCAAGGCGTCCAAGCCGCTGCACCTGAGCTGGCAGGTCGGCGTCTTCGTCGTCGGCCTCGGTGTCGTGGTGGCCGGTGTGCTGATGCTGGTGCTGCCGGGGCCCGGCTGGCTGGTGATCTTCGGCGGCATGGCGATCTGGGCGACCGAGTTCGTCTGGGCCCAGCTGGTGCTGCGCTGGACCAAGCGCAAGGTCACCGAGGCCGCCCAGCGGGCCCTCGACCCCAAGGTCCGGCGGCGCAACATCATCCTCACCACGGCGGGGCTGGTGATCATGGCGGTGCTGGTCGGGATCTACGTCTGGAAGTTCGGCCTCGCCCTGCCGTGGGCGGTGGGGAAGTAGCGCTGGGCGCGGTCCGAGGGCACCGCTGACATGGGGTAATGTTTGCGGTGCGCCCGGGCGATTAGCTCAGTGGGAGAGCGCTTCGTTCACACCGAAGAGGTCACTGGTTCGAACCCAGTATCGCCCACCCGGACAGAAGGCCCCGAGACTTTCCGAAGTCCCGGGGCCTTCCGCGTTCCCGTCCCGGGCCCTCGCGGGGGCCCAGGACCGGGCGCCGCTCACCGCATCCGGCCGAGCACGTCCTTCAGCCTTCGCGCGTCGCGCAGCCGTTGCTCGTACGTGGCGCCGACGGCCAGCAACAGCAGTCCGGCCAGCGCCGGCGGCAGCCAGCGGGGCAGTGCACCCGCCACCTGGACGACGTACGGCGCCAGCTCGTGCAGGGTGTCCAGGGCCAGCACCGCGCCGCCGATCAGCAGCAGTGCCTGGAGCCGGTACCTCGCCCCCAGCAGCGTGATCACCAGCGCCGCCACGCCCAGCAGCAGCGGTCGCGGCCAGCCGGGGTCGGTCCAGGCCACGGCCAGGCTCGGCAGCAGCGTCGCCGCCAGCCCCGGCCCGTACGCCGTCCAGGAGGACGCCTCGGGGTCCTCGCGCCGCCGCAGTACGCCGACCACCAGCGCCGGCACCGTCACCGGCAGGGTGTACGCCTCCGGCACCGACACCTCCGAAGCGCCCAGCCGCACCCAGGTGGCCGCCACGAACAGCGCCGCCGCCAGGTACCCCGCCACGGGCCGCCGCTCGGGACGCACCGCCGCTCCCGCCGCGAGCACCCCGCACAGGGCCAGCACCATGGCCAGGAACGGCGCCTCCCGCACCGCCAGACCGACGGCCACCAGCGCACCCGACGCCCCGGTCAGCTCCACCGGCAACGACACCGGGTTCAGCCGCAGCCGCGCGCCCAGCAGCACCGTCAGCGCGGGCACGACGAGCAGCAGCGGCGCGGCCTCGTGCGGCGCGAGCCCCAGGGAGCGGGCCGCGCACCCCGTCAGGACCGTGCCCCACACCACCGCGGCGACCGCGAACACCGCCCGCTCCACCCCCGCACGCGTCCGCAGCGCCGCCGCCACGAACAGCACCGCCAGCGCCCCGGACACCGTGTACGTCGCCGCCTCCGAGGCGAGCGAGAGCAGCCCCGCACTCACCGCCCCGCCGACCGCACCCACCAGCGCGCTCACCGTCACGGCGGGTCCGGCCCCCCGGCCCGCACCCCGCACGGCCACCACCAGCAGCCCCGCCACCAGCACCGTCTCCAGGACCACCGCGACCGCGTACGGCGCCCCCAGCGTCGCCGCCGCGAGCAGCAGCGCCCCCCAGCCGAGGGCCAGCGCCCCCGCCCCCGCCGCACCGCGCGCCTTCGCGCCCGGCGTGACCAGCGGAGCGGCGCCCCGCACGAGCGACGGCCACCAGCGGTAACCCGCTCCCAGCCCCGCCGCCACCACCGCGAGGACCACCGGAGCCGCGACCATCTCCGACCAGGGCATCGAGGGCCCCAGCGCGCCCCGGAACCCCTTCGGCGCCCCCGCCCACACCTCGGCGACCAGCCGGACCGGCCCGAGCAGCACCGCGGCCACCGGCGGCAGCGCCCACACCAGCGCACCGGCCACCACCGCGCCCGCCGCCAGCAGCAGCCCGCGCCCCGCGCTCCGCGGCAGCCGGGCCCGTACGACGGACAGCAGGGCGAGGCCGCAGAGCAGGTACGCCGGAACGTGCCACGTCCCGGGCACCGCCGCCCGCAGCACGCCGCCGCCCGCCGCCACCACCGCCAGACCGGCCACCACGCCGCCCACCTGTGCGTAGCCCTCCGGAGCACGCCACGCCCCGGCCAGGGTCGCCACGGCCGCCGTCAGCAGCAGGGCGGCCGGGAGCAGGGCCACCAGCGGGCCGTCGGCCGTCAGCGACTCCCCGAGCCCCACCAGCAGCGCGGCGGACCCGGTCACCGCCAGGCCGATCCCCGCCGTGACCCGCACGCCGATGCCCCTGCCCCACAGCGCGATCGCACCGTCCAGCACGGCTGTCGCCAGCAGCGCCCACCCGACCACGATCGCCGGTGCGCCGGCGGCCCAGGCCCCGAGCAACAGCGGCCACTGGACGAGGACCACGGCGGCGGGCAGCGGCAGGTACAGCTTGCCCAGGGCCAGGCCGTAGGCCGCCCAGAGCGCGGCGAGCACCGCCGATGCCGCCGCCGTGAAGGTGAGCCCGTCCGCGTCCGGCGCCGCCACCGCGTGGACCGCGTACACGTCCAGCAGCGTGAGCACCAGGGCCAGCGCCGCCAGCGCCTCGGCCGTGGCGGCGAGCTTCCGGCGCAGCAGGACCGCCGGGGCCGTGAGCGCCGCCAGGGTCGCCAGCGCCAGCACGGCGGACCGGCCGCCGATGCCCATCGAGCCCCAGCTGACCAGGGTGAAGGCGACGGCCGCGACCGTCAGCAGCAGGCCGCCCAGCGTCAGCAGCACGTTCTGCGCGCTGCGCGGTGCGGACGGCTTCGCGGACCGGGGTGCGGACCCCCATGGCTGGGCGGGGGCCCAGCCCCGCCCGACGGGCGGGGCGCCCCAGCGGGGCGCGTTCGGCGCCTGCGGCTGCAAGGCGCCGACCAGCCAGGCACGACGGGTCAGCAGATGGGCCCGGCGGGCGTCCAGCTGAGCCAGTTCTCTGTCGAGGAGCGCCAGTTCTTCGGCGGGCGGCGGCACATGTTCCATGTACGGGAGTGTGGGCTCGGCCCTCGGCCTCGTACATGCGCTCGGATACTCAGTTTCCGTGTTTCCGCGTCTGTGTACGTTCCGGAGCGTCAGTGTCCGTTCCGGGGCCGCCGGGCCGGAAGCGGTTTGAACGATGCCCGTCGAGCCCTGTATGGTTCAACCCGTTCCCGGGCGATTAGCTCAGTGGGAGAGCGCTTCGTTCACACCGAAGAGGTCACTGGTTCGAACCCAGTATCGCCCACCGGGGAAAGCCGGTCCGCCAGCATCACGGCGGACCGGCTTTCGCGTGTGCGCGCCGGTGGACCCGTCACGCCGCCGCGGGCAGCTCCGGGCGCAGCGGCCATGCCGGGTCCACCGCCTCCGGCGTCCCGCTCCGGGCGAACCACGCCTCCAGGCCGCGCGCCTGAGCCGCGTGCCAGGTGGCCTGGAGGGTGTGCAGCTCGGCCGGGGAGAGCCGCTCCAGCCGGGAGGAGAAGCGCCGGCATATCGCGCGCACCAGCTCCAGCGAGGCCGTGGCGTCGGCCGCCGCGTCGTGGGCCCCGTCGAGCGGCACCTGGTACAGCTCGCAGAGGTCCGTGAGCGTGCGGCGGCCCTTGCGGTAGCGGTCCAGGTGTTTGTCCAGCACCCGGGGGTCGACCACCCGCAGCGGCACGTCCGCCATGTACCTGGCGAGCGACGAGGCCCGGTGCCGCTTCAGCTCGCGGTCCAGCAGGGTCAGGTCGAACGGCGCGTTCATCACGACCAGGGGGCGGCCCGTGGCGCACTGCTCGGCCAGCGAACGAGCGATCTCGTCCATCACCGGCGCGGGCCAACGGCCGTTGCGCTGGAGGTGGCCGTCGGTCAGGCCGTGGATCCCGGTCGCCCCGGCGGACACCGGGACCCCCGGGTTGACCAGCCAGCGGGTGACGCGGACGCGTCCGCCCGTCGTGTCCTGCGCGACGAGAGCGGCCGAAACGATCCGGTCCTGCTCGACGTCCACGCCTGTCGTCTCCGTGTCAAAAGCGGCCAGCGGCCCTTCGAACCAGTGCATCATCCCCGAACTCCTCGCACCCGCACGGCAGATGGAGTGATTCCTCTGCCCGATATCGGTGATACCCGTGCTGTTTGCCTGATACGCCGTTTGCGGGCATTCTCCTGCGGTGACAACACAAGGGAAGGGGGCGGAAGTTGCTCCCCGGTCCGTCTGCACTGATGCTCCGTCAGCATCCTCTCGGCAGGGGCCTGCCGCCGATCAGCACGCCCGGAAGGCATACGGAGCCATGGCGCTCGCGCAGCCCGACCCAGGAGGGACCGCCCGCGCCGAAGGGTTCGGGCCGGTGGAGCAGCGGAACGCACCGCTGCGCGGCTCCCTCGCCACCACCGCCTGCATGGAGACCCTCCAGGTGGGCTACCTGCACGCCGTCGCGGCGGCGGCGGGATGCTCGCTGTCCCAGCCCTTCCCCGACAACGGCATCGACTGGCACGTCAGCCACGGCTCCGCCACCCACACCGTCGACGACGAGGTGACCATCAAGGTGCAGCTCAAGTGCACCTACCAGATACCGCCGCACCCGGCGGGCGGGGCGTTCTCCTTCACGCTCGACAACGCCCATCTCGTCAAGCTCGCCCGCAGCCCGGTCGCGGTGCACAAGATCCTGGTGGTGATGCTCGTGCCCCGCAGCCAGGACGAGTGGCTGAGCGCCGGGCCCGGCAGCCTCGATCTGCGGCACTGCTGCTACTGGACCAATCTGGCAGGCCACGCGGTGACGGCCGGTACCGGACCACCGTGCGCATCTTGATCTCACGGATCTTCGACGACCGCGCACTCTGCGACATCATGGCCCGGGTCGGGGCCGGAGGGAGACCCTGGTGCACCGGTCGATGGACGAACCCACGGGCCCGGCGGAGCTGTTCGGTGCCCGCTCGCACCCCGTCACGGGCAGGGATCACGCCGGCGCGGGCGGGGACGGCACCCCGCTGCCCGACCCGGCCGTGCTCATCGCACTCCTGCACCGCTACGGCTGGCAGCGGCGCGGCGGCGCGGCCGGGCGGTACAGCCGCTGGTCCCCGCCCGGACCGGCCGCCGGCGCCAGCCTGCTGGTCCCCGAGAACACCGCCCTGCCCGACACCGGCGACCTGCTGGCCGAGGCGCTCGCCGCGCTCTCCCACAGCGCCGCCCCGTCCGCCCGGTCCATCCTGGTCTCCCTCGCCGTCCCCAGCGACGAGATCCGCTGGTGGCGCGAGGTCCCCGAGTCGGCGGCCGCGGTGGCGGGCGCCTCGGGGTGGGCCGAGGCGGAGGAGCTGAGATCGGCGGCCCGGCAGATCCTCCTCGCCGGAGCGCTCGCCGCCCGCGGCCGGGCCGGCTACCACGGGGCCCGGCACCGCAGGAAGGCCCGGGCGGCGCTGGACGGGACGCTCATCGGGCCGGCGCCGGGCGGCCGCCGGCTCACCGCGTTCGTCCCCGTCGCCACCGGACGAGCCGTCGCCGTCCAGCTCTGCCACGCCCTGCACGCCACCCGCGAGGCCGTGGACTACCAGCGGGCCACCGGCGGCATGGAGGCCTTCGACAGCGCGGTGGCGGCGGGCGTCAGCCGGGAGCTGACCGAGGCCCTGGTGAGCCTGGTGCGCGGTACGGAGGGGGCCGGGATCGACCTGCGGTGGGCGCCCGCCGCGGGTACCCCGGACGGCTGCCCGGCCCGCCCCGCACCGGTCGAGTTCTCCCCGGGCGACCTGCCCGCCCTGCGCTCCGCCGGGGCCCGCTACCTCCGCGAGGAGCCCGCCGTCCCGGTCCGGATCACCGGCGCGGTGGTCCGGCTGCGCCGCTCGGGGCCGCGCGGCGCCGGGATCGTACGGCTGCGGGTGCTGGCGGGGGCGGAGATCGCGTACGTACGGGTGGAGCTGGACGAGGAGGCGTACCGGATCGCGGGCCACGCCCACCTCGTCGGGCTGCCGCTGCGGGTGGAGGGGCGGCTGGAGCGGCGGGGCGGGTTCCGGCGGCTCACCGGGGCGTGCCAGGTCGCGCCCGTCCAGGTCGACGAGGCCGAGCGGGACCGGCTGATGAAGTCGCTCCAGGAGAACGTGGACTTCTTCGAGGAGGCGTGCGCGGGGGAGGAAGCCTGACGAGGGGGAAGGCGTTCGCATCGGGACCGTACGGCTCGGTACGATCCATAGCGGCTACCCACTACCGGGCGGGCCACCCCCTCAGTCAGGAGAGACCGGTGTCAGACGTCCGTGTGATCATCCAACGCGATTCCGAGCGGGAAGAGCACGTGGTGACGACGGGCACAACGGCCGGCGAGCTCTTCCCCGGTCAGCGCACCGTCGTCGCCGCGCGCATCGGCGGCGAACTGAAGGACCTCTCCTACGAGCTCCAGGACGGCGAGAGCGTCGAGCCGGTGGAGATCTCCTCCGAGGACGGCCTCGACATCCTGCGCCACTCCACCGCGCACGTCATGGCCCAGGCCGTGCAGGAGCTCTTCCCGGAGGCCAAGCTCGGCATCGGCCCGCCGGTCAAGGACGGCTTCTACTACGACTTCGACGTCGAGAAGCCGTTCACCCCCGAGGACCTCAAGGCCATCGAGAAGAAGATGCAGGAGATCCAGAAGCGGGGCCAGAAGTTCTCCCGCCGCGTGGTCTCCGACGAGGCCGCCCGCGAGGAGCTCGCCGACGAGCCGTACAAGCTGGAGCTCATCGGCATCAAGGGTTCCGCCTCATCGGACGACGGCGCGGACGTCGAGGTGGGCGGCGGCGAGCTGACCATCTACGACAACCTGGACGCCAAGACCGGTGACCTGTGCTGGAAGGACCTCTGCCGGGGTCCGCACCTGCCGACCACCCGGTTCATCCCGGCCTTCAAGCTGATGCGCAACGCCGCCGCGTACTGGCGCGGCAGCGAGAAGAACCCGATGCTCCAGCGCATCTACGGGACCGCCTGGCCGACCAAGGACGAGCTGAAGGCGCACCTGGAGTTCCTGGAGGAGGCCGCCAAGCGCGACCACCGCAAGCTCGGCAACGAGCTGGACCTCTTCTCCTTCCCCGACGAGATCGGCCCCGGCCTCGCGGTCTTCCACCCCAAGGGCGGCGTCATCCGCCGGGCCATGGAGGACTACTCGCGCCGCCGTCACGAGGAGGAGGGCTACGAGTTCGTCTACAGCCCGCACGCCACCAAGGGCAAGCTCTTCGAGAAGTCCGGCCACCTGGACTGGTACGCCGACGGCATGTACCCGCCCATGCAGCTCGACGACGGGGTGGACTACTACCTCAAGCCGATGAACTGCCCGATGCACAACCTGATCTTCGACGCGCGCGGCCGCTCCTACCGCGAACTGCCGCTGCGCCTCTTCGAGTTCGGCACGGTGTACCGGTACGAGAAGTCGGGCGTCGTGCACGGCCTGACCCGCTCGCGCGGCTTCACGCAGGACGACGCGCACATCTACTGCACCAAGGAGCAGATGGCGGAGGAGCTCGACCGCACGCTCACCTTCGTGCTGAACCTGCTCCGCGACTACGGGCTCACCGACTTCTACCTGGAGCTCTCCACCAAGGACCCGGAGAAGTACGTCGGCTCGGACGACACCTGGCAGGAGGCCACCGAGACGCTCCGCCAGGTCGCCGAGAAGCAGGGGCTGCCCCTGGTCCCGGACCCGGGCGGCGCCGCGTTCTACGGCCCGAAGATCTCCGTGCAGTGCAAGGACGCCATCGGCCGCACCTGGCAGATGTCGACCGTGCAGCTCGACTTCAACCTGCCGGAGCGCTTCGACCTGGAGTACACCGGCCCGGACGGCTCCAAGCAGCGCCCGGTGATGATCCACCGCGCCCTGTTCGGCTCCATCGAGCGCTTCTTCGCCGTGCTGCTGGAGCACTACGCGGGCGCCTTCCCGGTCTGGCTCGCCCCGGTCCAGGCCGTCGGCATCCCGATCGGCGACGCCCACATCCCCTACCTCCAGGAGTTCGCCGCCAAGGCGCGCAAGCAGGGGCTGCGGGTGGACGTGGACGCCTCCTCCGACCGGATGCAGAAGAAGATCCGCAACCAGCAGAAGGCCAAGGTGCCCTTCATGATCATCGCTGGTGACGAGGACATGGCCAACGGTGCCGTCTCCTTCCGCTACCGCGACGGTTCGCAGGAGAACGGCATCCCGGTCGACGAGGCCCTCGCCAAGATCGCCAAGGCCGTCGAGGACCGCGTACAGGTCTGATCCGGCCGTGGACGACGGCCCCCGGAGCGCTACCCGCGCTCCGGGGGCCGCTTCTCGTCCTCCCGGGTGAACACCTGGATCAGCCAGGACGAGAACGACCCCGTCACCGTCCCCAGCAGGGCGAGACCGCACGCCATCAGGCCCGCCGCCACCGTCCGCCCCCAGAACGTGACCGGTGTGGTGTCCCCGTAACCGACCGTGGTGAGCGTCGCGCACGCCCACCACACCGCGTCCCCGAACGTCCGGATCGAGGCACCGGGGGCCAGGCGCTCCAGGTGGTAGACCGCGAGCGCGGCGGAGAAGCCGAGCAGGCCGGCGGTCAGGCCCGCGTACGTCATCACCCTGGCGTACAGGCTGAGCCGCGGCCGGTCGGAGCGCTGCTGCACCGCCTGGTAGACCCGCACCATGCGCAGCAGCGGCAGCAGCAGGACCACGGTGTCGAGCCCGTGCGTGTGGACGAAGCGGGCGCCCAGGCCGCTGAGGCGCAGCCGTACCGCGTAGTCCGCCAGGAACAGCGGCCACGTCGACCAGACCAGGATCAGGGCGATGTCGTGCCACGGCTGGGTGTCGTGCGGGGCCAGGACCCGGACCGCGTACCCGGCCAGGAAGAGCAGTGAGGCGGCGAAGAGCGGGATCTCCGTGCGCTGCTCCCAGCGGGTCAGCCGGGCGGGGGCCTCGGGGGCGGGTCGCTGGCTTATCGCCTCAGCATCGCCGGGCGGCCCCGGGTGCGGCCCCGGCGACACGCTCCGCGCGGGTGACGCAATATGCTGATCGGCATGACGAGTGAGCCGGAGCAGCAGATCGGCGTGGGGACGCCCGACGCGTTTCAGCGTCTGTGGACGCCCCATCGGATGGCGTACATCCAGGGCCAGGACAAGCCGAGCGGCCCGGGGGTCGAGGACGGCTGCCCGTTCTGTTCGATTCCGGCGAAATCCGACGAGGACGGCCTCGTGGTGGCGCGCGGCGAGCACGTCTACGCGGTGCTCAACCTCTACCCGTACAACGGCGGGCACCTCATGGTCGTCCCCTACCGTCACGTGGCCGACTACACGGAGCTGGACGGACCGGAGACGGCTGAGCTGGCGGACTTCACCAAGCGGGCGATGGCGGCCCTGCGCGCCGCCTCCGGAGCGCACGGATTCAACATCGGGATGAACCAGGGCTCGGTCGCGGGCGCCGGGATCGCCGCCCATCTGCACCAGCACCTGGTGCCGCGCTGGGGCGGGGACACCAACTTCATGCCGGTCATCGGCCACACCAAGGTGCTGCCGCAGCTGCTGGGGGACACCCGGGCGATGCTGGCCGGCGCCTGGCCGGCCGGCTGAGGCTGCGAGCGCGCACAGAGGAAGGGCCCCCGCCGGGACGACCGGCGGGGGCCCTTCCTCTGTGCGGACACCTAGGCGTCGTAGACGTCGGCCTTACGCGGGGAGGGGTCCTGGACGAGGCCGCTCAGTATCATCGAGCGGTTGTCGAAGCGCTCGGTGTCCACGCCGTTCTCCGCGAGGACCCGCATCGCCGCCGAGTGGACCACGCGCAGCACCGGGGTGGCCGCGCGCATCGCGTCGTCCGCCATGAAGCGGTGGTTCCACGGCTTGGCGGCCCAGGCGTGCCGCAGTCCGAAGGGCTCCGGAAGCACTATCTTCCCGCCCAGGTGGTCCAGCAGCGGCGGATACCAGGTGAAGGGCGCCCGCAGGGCGAGCCGGACGACCTCTCTGGCCTCCACCACCGGCAGTTGGATCTCCCGGGTCTCCCAGAACCTGACGGTCTTGTTGACCGTCTTCGTCCGGGCCGCGGGCTTGGCGAGGAACAGGGCGTGCAGCGGTCCCAGCGCGTGCCCGCTGACCTCGATGCGCAGCGTCTCGTGGAGCACCGTGACCGTGATCATCATGGTGATCACCAGCTGGCCGTCCCAGAGGGTGAACTGCACGCCCAGATAGTGCCGGTCACCGCTGCCGAACTGCTGGTGGTTGCAGATCCGCTGTATCTCGTGCGGCTTCACCTGGAAGGTCGCCACGTCCTCACCCTCGGGGCGGGAGACGGCGTCGGCGTTCTCACCGATGGGGGAGACGATCCAGTGCTTCACGGACGGCTTGGGGAAGCCGCCGGTGTTCAGCGGGCCGCGCTCCAGCATCTTCAGCTGGTCGTGGATGATCCGGATCAGGTCCCAGCTGCGGAACTGGTGGATCTCCTTCGTCGGGTCCTTCGGGGTCAGCTCCTCGGCCAGCTGCCAGTTGCCCCACCGGGTGCCCATACCCAGGATGCCCTTGGGCCCGGCGTAGAAGACCGCGTTGGACTGCTGCTCCGCCGACAGCTTCTCCAACCCCTGGCGCAGGGCCTCGCGGGCGGTCTCGTTGGGGTTCTTCGGCACCGCCTCCGGGATCTTGGCGATGACCCCGGTGCCGGACAGCAGCCCGTCCCAGCGGGCCCGCAGATCCCTGGCCGAGGTCTCCGCGATCCGCTTGGCGAGGAACCAGCCGATCAGCGGGGCGATCAGCGCACCCCGGGCGTAGAGCGGCCAGAACCGGTCCGTGGGCAGCTTCCACATCAGGATCAGCGCGCCGATCCCGAACACGGCGAGCAGCACCGTACCGACCGCGCGGAACGCGGCGTCCTTGGACTTGGCGAGGGCGTCCTTGATCCGGAACGCGATGACCCACAGGATCATCCCGGGCAGGAACAGGAAGCCGAACACCGCGGTCACCAGCGTGAGCCGGGTGTCGCGCGCCTTGCGGAGGTTGGTCGCCGACAGGCAGTGCTCCACCACCGTCTGCGGATCGGTGCCGAAGGACTGGATGAGCGCCTTGCGGGAGCCGCCCAGCATCCGTTCCTGGACGGCGCGGGAGAACGCCTCGCCCAGATTGGGCTTGAAGTAGTCGGACTTGAAGAGCTTGGAGCTCCCCGGCTTCACATCAGATTTGTGCCACTCGCTGTTGGCATCGAGGATCACGTCCACCGGGCTGTCGCGGTACGCGGCCGAGGCCAGGGCGTTGGTCGCCACCGACTGGCCGCCGGACCCCTGGACCGGGATCTGGGCCCCGGGTGAGAAGTCGAATACGTCGTTGGCCACTGTCGCCCCCACTCGCCGCACGGTCTGCTCCTGCGGGTGTGCCCAACTACCGTACGCGGCATACCTTCTGAGCTGCGAGCACAGCGTATCGTCCGGATCCCCGCACCGCCCGTCACCTCGGGGGACGCGGGCGGTGTTTGCGACAGTGCGCCGGTCACGCGCCGGGCGACCGGCCCCCCTGTTCCGCGCGGACCCGGTCGGCGAGCTGCGGCGGCATCGCCTCGAACCGGGCGTGGTCGCGGTCGAAACGGCCGGTGCCGTGGGTCAGGGAGCGCAGGTCGAGGGCGTACCGGCCGATCTCCGTCTCCGGCACCTCGGCCCGTACGAGGACGCGCCCGCCCGGACTCTGCTCGGTGCCCACCACCCGGCCGCGCCGCCCCGAGAGGTCGCTCATCACCGGGCCCACGTAGTCGTCGGGGACCAGCACGGTGACCTCGCAGACCGGTTCCAGGAGCTGGACGCGGGCGTCCGCCGCGGCCTCGCGCAGGGCGAGCGCCCCCGCGGTCTGGAAGGCGGCGTCGGAGGAGTCCACCGAGTGCGCCTTGCCGTCGAGCAGGGTGACGCGTACGTCGACGAGCGGGTGCCCGGCGGCGAGGCCCCGGGCGGCCTGGGCCCGTACGCCCTTCTCCACCGACGGGATGAACTGGCGCGGCACCGAGCCGCCGACGACCTTGTCCACGAACTCGATGCCGCTGCCCGTCGGCAGCGGCTCGACCTCGATCTCGCAGACGGCGAACTGGCCGTGCCCACCGGACTGTTTGACGTGCCGTCCGCGCCCGGCCCCCCGCCCGGCGAACGTCTCACGCAGTGCGACCCGGTGCGGTTCGGCGTCCACCTGGACGCCGTAGCGGCTGCGCAGCCGCTCCAGGGCGACCTCCTGGTGGGCCTCGCCCAGGCACCACAGGACGACCTGGTGGGTGTCCGGGTTCTGCTCCAGGCGCAGGGTGGGGTCCTCCGCGACCAGCCGGGCCAGCCCGTGGGAGAGCTTGTCCTCGTCGGCCTTTCCGTGCGCCCTGACGGCGGTCGGAAGCAGCGGGTCCGGGGTCGACCAGGGCTCGATGAGGACCGGTTCGCCGGCGGCGGAGAGGGTGTCACCGGTCTCCGCCTCGCCCAGCCGGGCCACGCAGGCCAGATCACCCGCGACGCACCGGTCCACCGGGTGCTGCTGCCGGCCGAACGGCGAGGTCAGCGCGGTCACCCGGATCTCCGCCTCGTGGCAGGGACGCGGCTCGTGGCCCGCCGCGTCCAGGCCGTGGCCGCACAGGTGCACGGTGTCGTCGGGCCGCAGGGTGCCGGAGAAGACCCGGACCAGCGAGACGCGGCCCGCGTACGGGTCGGACGACGTCTTGACGACCTCCGCGAGCAACGGGCCCTCAGGATCGCAGGCCGGGGTGGTCCTGGGTTCGCCGGACGGGGTGGTGGTGACGGGCGGGGTGCGCTCCAGCGGGGTCGGGAAGCCGCGCGTGATCAGCTCCAGCAGCTCCACCGTGCCGATGCCCTGCCGGGCGCCCTCGGCCGCTGGGGCTGCGGCCAGCACGGGAAAGAAGGTGCCCCGTGCGACGGCCCGTTCCAGGTCCGCGATCAGGGTCGACATGTCGATGTCGCCGCCACCCTCACTGTCGAGGTACCGCTCCATCAGCGACTCGTCCTCGCTCTCGGCGATGATCCCCTCGATCAGCCGGTCGCGGGCCTCCTTGAGCGGTTCCGCCTGGCCGGGCGTGGGCGCCAGCTCGGCCCGCTCCCCGGAGGAGTAGTCCAGGATCCGCTGGGTGAGCAGCCCGGTCAGCCCGGTGAGCGGGGCGTGCCCGTCGGCGCCCTCGGGGCCCAGGACCGGCAGATAGAGCGGGAGTACGGCGTCGGGATCGTCCCCGCCGAAGGTCTCCGCGCAGATCCGGGTCATCTCCTCGAAGGAGGTACGGGCGGTGTCGAGATGGGTGACGACGATCGCCCGGGGCATTCCGACGAGCGCGCACTCCTCCCACACCGCCCGGGTGGTCGCGGCCACGGACTCGGCCTCCTGGGCCGCCGAGACCACGAAGAGGGCCGCGTCCGCCGCCCGCAGACCGGCCCGCAGCTCCCCGACGAAGTCGGCGTAACCAGGGGTGTCCAGCAGATTGACCTTGCAGCCGTCCCACGCCACCGGGACCGGCGAGAGGTGTACGGAACGCTGTCGGCGCCGCTCGATCTCGTCGTGGTCGGAGACGGTCGCCCCGTCCTCGACCCGGCCCGCCCGGTTGACGGCCCCAGCCGTCAGGGCCAGGGCCTCGACCAGCGTGGTCTTGCCCGATCCGCTGTGGCCGACCAGCACCACGTTCCGTACGGCGGAGGGGTGGCCGGCCGCCGGTACTCCTCCGGCGGCCCCGGGGTGTGTGTGCGTCTTCTCGCCCATGATGTGCCTCCCGGTGGGTGGCGCGGTACGGGAAGAGGAGACGACCGCGCGATGGGGGAGCGGTGGTGACGGGCACGGGGAGGGCCGCCGCGGCGGCCCCGGCGACGCCCGCGGTCCTTCGAGCTTGGCACCCGGGCGCCGACGCGTCCATACATCGGGGGCCGCGGGGACCGCCGGTGACACCCTGCGGGCGGGTGCCCGTCCGATGGAGGGCACCGGTCGTGACTACGATGGGCCAGCCGGTGGCCGAAGGGGCCGCTCGGCCAACCGAACCCTCGGGAAAGCCATGCTGAACAAGTACGCGCGTGCATTTTTCACGCGTGTCCTCACACCGTTCGCCGCTCTGCTGCTCCGCCTCGGGGTCAGCCCCGACGCGGTCACCCTCATCGGCACGGCCGGAGTGATGGCAGGTGCGCTGGTCTTTTTCCCGATGGGGGAGTTCTTCTGGGGCACCATCGTCATCACGCTGTTCGTCTTCTCCGACCTCGTCGACGGCAACATGGCCCGGCAGGCCGGGATCTCCAGCCGGTGGGGCGCGTTCCTCGACTCGACGCTGGACCGGGTCGCCGACGGGGCGATCTTCGCCGGCTTCGCCCTCTGGTACGCGGGCAGCGGCGGGGACGACATCCTGTGCGCCGTCGCCATCTTCTGCCTGGCCAGCGGCCAGGTGGTCTCGTACACCAAGGCGCGCGGCGAGTCGATCGGCCTGCCGGTCGCGGTGAACGGGCTGGTGGAGCGCGCCGAACGCCTGGTCATCTCGCTGGTCGCGGCCGGCCTCGCCGGACTGCACGCGTTCGGCGTCCCGCACATCGACATCCTGCTGCCGATCGCCCTGTGGATCGTCGCCGCAGGCTCCTTGGTGACGCTGATCCAGCGCGTGGTGACCGTACGCCGTGAGTCCGCGGAGGCCGACGCGGCCGCCGCCGGTCCGGCGGAGCAGGGGAGCGGGGCCGACCGTTGAGCGCTCTGCGGGGCAAGATCACCGACGGTCTGTACGGGCTCGGCTGGGGCGCCGTGAAGAAGCTGCCCGAGCCCGCCGCCGAGGCCCTCTTCCGCACCATCGCCGACCAGGCCTGGAAGCGGCGCGGCAAGAGCGTGCTGCGCCTGGAGTCCAACCTGGCGCGGGTGGTCCCGGACGCGAGCCCGGCGCGGCTGGCCGAGCTTTCCAGGGCCGGGATGCGTTCCTACATGCGCTACTGGATGGAGTCGTTCCGGCTGCCGACCTGGAGCCCGCAGCGGATCAAGGACAGCATCGACGTCGCCGGTACCGACCGGCTGGCCGCGGGGCTGGACGCCGGGCGGGGGGTCGTCGTGGCCCTGCCGCACCTGGCCAACTGGGACCTCGCCGGCGCCTGGGTCACCACCGACCTGAAGGTCCCCTTCACCACCGTCGCCGAACGCCTGGAGCCGACCACGCTCTACGACCGGTTCGTCGCCTACCGCGAGGGCCTGGGCATGGAGGTCCTGCCGCACAGCGGCGGGGCGGCCTTCGGGACGCTGGCCCGGCGGCTGCGCGCGGGCGGTCTGGTCTGCCTGGTCGCCGACCGGGACCTGTCCGCCTCCGGCGTGGAGGTGTCGTTCTTCGGCGCCACCGCCCGGATGCCCGCCGGCCCGGCCCTGCTCGCCCAGCAGACGGGCGCGATGCTGCTGCCGGTGACCCTCTCCTACGACAGCACGCCGGTGATGAAGGCGCTCATCCACCCCGCCGTCGAGGTGCCGGAGGAAGGCACCCGCGCAGAGCGGACGGCCGCCATGACCCAGCGAGTCGCCGACGCCTTCGCCCTCGGCATCGCCGAACACCCCCAGGACTGGCACATGCTCCAGCGGCTCTGGCTGGACGACCTGGACCCCAGGGGAGCGCGCACGTGAAGATCGGCGTCGTCTGTCCGTACTCCTGGGACGTACCGGGCGGCGTGCAGTTCCACATCCGGGACCTGGCCGAGCACCTGATCGGCCTCGGCCACACCGTCTCCGTGCTGGCCCCGGCCGACGACGAGACCCCGCTGCCCCCTTACGTCGTCTCGGCCGGCCGGGCCGTCCCGGTCCCGTACAACGGCTCCGTCGCCCGGCTCAACTTCGGCTTCCTGTCGGCCGCCCGGGTACGCCGCTGGCTGCACGACGGCACCTTCGACGTCATCCACATCCACGAGCCGACCTCTCCCTCGCTCGGCCTGCTCGCCTGCTGGTCGGCGCAGGGTCCCATCGTGGCCACCTTCCACACCTCCAACCCGCGCTCCCGGGCGATGATCGCCGCGTACCCGATCCTCCAGCCCGCCCTGGAGAAGATCAGCGCGCGGATCGCGGTGAGCGAGTACGCCCGGCGCACCCTGGTCGAGCACCTGGGCGGGGACGCCGTGGTCATCCCGAACGGCGTCGATGTCGGCTTCTTCGCCGAGGCCGAGCCGAAGGCCGAGTGGCAGGGGCAGACCCTCGGTTTCATCGGCCGCATCGACGAACCCCGCAAGGGGCTGCCCGTCCTGATGAAGGCGCTGCCCGCCATCCTCGCCGCCCGCCCGGAGACCCGGCTGCTGGTCGCGGGGCGCGGTGACGAGGAGGAGGCGGTGGCATCCCTGCCGAAGGAGCTGCGCGAGCGCGTCGAGTTCCTCGGCATGGTCAGCGACGAGGACAAGGCCCGGCTGCTGCGCAGCGTCGATGTGTACGTGGCCCCGAACACCGGCGGCGAGAGCTTCGGCATCATCCTGGTCGAGGCGCTGTCGGCGGGTGCGCCCGTGCTCGCGAGCGACCTCGACGCCTTCGCCCAGGTGCTGGACCAGGGGGCGGCCGGCGACCTGTTCGCCAACGAGGACGCCGACGCGCTGGCGACCGCCGCCATCCGGCTGCTGGGCGACCCGGAGCGCCGGGCCGGGCTGCGGGAGCGGGGCGAGGCGCACGTACGGCGTTTCGACTGGGGGACGGTGGGGGCGGACATCCTCGCGGTGTACGAGACGGTGACGGACGGGGCGGCCTCGGTGGCGGAGGACGAGCGGTCCGGGCTGCGGGCGCGGTTCGGGCTGGCGCGGGACTGAGGGGACGTGCGTCAGCCGGGCTCCCGGGAGAAGGGGAGGCCGCGGCGACGGTAGCGTGTGGGCCCGTGACCGTAACCCTCATCGTCTGGATCGTCGTCGCGCTCATCGCCATCGGCGTGTACCTCAGCTGGACCGCCGGCCGCCTCGACCGCCTGCATTCCCGGATCGACGCCGCCCGCGCCGCACTCGACGCGCAGCTGCTGCGCCGCGCCTCGGTCACCCAGGAGCTGGCCACCTCCGGCGTCCTGGACCCGGCCGCCTCCATCGTGCTGTACGAGGCCGCGCACGCCGCCCGGCAGGCCGAGGAGGACCACCGCGAGGTCGCCGAGAGCGAGCTGAGCACCGCCCTGCGCGCCGTGTTCGGCGAACCGGCCCAGGTGGAGGCCGTGAAGGAGGTCCCCGGCGGGGAGGACGCGGCCACCGAGCTGGCCGCCGCCGTACGCCGCGTACCGATGGCCCGGCGCTTCCACAACGACTCCGTGCGCGCCGCCCGCGCGCTGCGCCGGCACCGTACCGTGCGGCTGTTCCGGCTGGCCGGGCACGCGCCGTTCCCGCTCGCCTTCGAGATGGACGACGCCCCCCCGGTCGCCCTGGCGGACCGTCCGGGAACGTAGGCGCGTAGGTCCGGCGGCGGGAAAACGATCCACCGCCTGCATATTGGCTCTTGCTGTGGCCTGCTCCCACAGCGTTTCCTCGGTGGCGCAGCATCCAGCGTCTTTTCACCGAGTGAGGTCCCGTGTCCACGCTTCCCAGCACCCCGCAGTCCGCCGAGTCCCCCGCCACCGGCACCGCCCGCGTCAAGCGCGGTATGGCCGAGCAGCTCAAGGGCGGCGTGATCATGGACGTCGTCGACGCCGAGCAGGCGAAGATCGCCGAGGACGCGGGCGCCGTGGCCGTCATGGCCCTGGAGCGGGTCCCGGCCGACATCCGCAAGGACGGCGGCGTGGCCCGGATGTCCGACCCCAACATGATCGAGGAGATCATCGGGGCCGTCTCCATCCCCGTGATGGCCAAGTCCCGCATCGGCCACTTCGTCGAGGCCCAGGTGCTCCAGTCCCTCGGCGTCGACTACATCGACGAGTCCGAGGTCCTGACCCCGGCCGACGAGGTCAACCACAGCGACAAGTTCGCCTTCACCACCCCCTTCGTCTGCGGCGCCACCAACCTGGGCGAGGCCCTGCGCCGCATCGCCGAGGGCGCCGCCATGATCCGCTCGAAGGGCGAGGCCGGCACCGGCAACGTGGTCGAGGCGGTTCGCCACCTGCGCCAGATCAAGAACGAGATCGCCCGCCTGCGCGGCTTCGACAACAACGAGCTGTACGCCGCCGCCAAGGACCTGCGCGCCCCTTACGAGCTGGTCAAGGAGGTCGCCGAGCTCGGCAAGCTGCCCGTCGTGCTGTTCTCCGCCGGTGGTGTCGCCACCCCGGCCGACGCCGCGCTGATGCGCCAGCTCGGTGCCGAGGGCGTCTTCGTCGGCTCCGGCATCTTCAAGTCCGGCGACCCGGCCAAGCGTGCCGCCGCCATCGTGAAGGCCACCACCTTCTACGACGACCCGAAGGTCATCGCGGACGCCTCCCGCAACCTGGGCGAGGCCATGGTCGGCATCAACTGCGACACCCTGCCCGAGTCCGAGCGCTACGCCAACCGCGGCTGGTAACCACTGATGAGCGACACCCCTGTGATCGGCGTCCTGGCCCTCCAGGGCGACGTACGGGAGCACCTGATCGCCCTGGCCTCGGCTGACGCCCTGGCCAGGCCGGTCCGGCGCCCCGAGGAGCTCGCCGAGGTCGACGGCCTGGTCATCCCGGGCGGCGAGTCCACCACCATGTCCAAGCTGGCGGTCCTCTTCGGCATGATGGAGCCGCTGCGCGAGCGGGTCCGGGCCGGGATGCCGGTCTACGGCACCTGCGCCGGGATGATCCTGCTGGCCGAGAAGATCCTCGACCCGCGCTCGGGTCAGGAGACCGTCGGCGGCATCGACATGATCGTGCGGCGCAACGCCTTCGGCCGGCAGAACGAGTCCTTCGAAGCCGCGGTCGAGGTCGAGGGGATCGGCGGCGGCCCGGTGGAGGGCGTGTTCATCCGGGCTCCCTGGGTGGAGTCCGTCGGAGCCGAGGCCGAGGTGATCGCCGAGCACGGCGGCCACATCGTGGCCGTGCGGCAGCGAAATGTCCTTGCCACGTCGTTCCATCCCGAACTGACCGGCGACCATCGCGTGCACGCTCTGTTCGTGGACATGGTGCGCGCCGTGAAGTGAGCGGACCCCGGTAGGATCTCTCGGGTTCGACTCGATTTTGGTGACGCGAAGGAGAAGGCAGATGTCCGGCCACTCTAAATGGGCTACGACGAAGCACAAGAAGGCCGTGATTGACGCCAAGCGCGGCAAGCTCTTCGCGAAGCTGATCAAGAACATCGAGGTCGCGGCGCGTTCCGGCGGCGTGGACCCCGATGGCAACCCGACTCTCGTCGACGCCATCCAGAAGGCGAAGAAGAGCTCCGTCCCGAACAAGAACATCGACTCCGCGGTCAAGCGCGGCGGCGGTCTCGAAGCGGGCGGCGCCGACTACGAGACGATCATGTACGAGGGTTACGGCCCCAACGGTGTCGCGGTGCTCATCGAGTGCCTCACCGACAACCGCAACCGTGCCGCCTCCGACGTACGTGTGGCGATGACCCGGAACGGCGGCTCGATGGCCGACCCGGGCTCCGTCTCGTACCTCTTCAACCGCAAGGGCGTCGTGATCGTCCCCAAGGGCGAGCTGGGCGAGGACGACGTCCTCGGCGCGGTGCTCGACGCGGGTGCCGAGGAGGTCAACGACCTCGGTGAGACCTTCGAGGTGGTCAGCGAGGCCACCGACATGGTCGCGGTGCGCACCGCGCTCCAGGAGGCGGGCATCGACTACGACTCCGCCGAGGCCAACTTCCTGCCGACCATGCAGGTCGAGCTGGACGAAGAGGGCGCGCGCAAGATCTTCAAGCTCATCGACGCGCTGGAGGACAGCGACGACGTGCAGAACGTCTTCGCCAACTTCGACGTGTCCGACGAGGTCATGGAGAAGGTCGACGCCTGAGGCGCGGCCGGCACAGCTCGGTGCGACGGGCCGACGGGGACACACCCCGTCGGCCCGTCGTCTTGTCGGTTGCCACGCTTTGTCAGTGCGAGCCGATAGCCTGCGGGAACAGATGAACGAGTGGGCGTGACGAGCGTCGAGGACAGGGGGGCTCCATGCGGGTTCTGGGTGTTGACCCGGGGCTGACCCGATGCGGTGTCGGCGTGGTCGAAGGGGTCGCGGGCCGCCCGCTGACCATGCTCGGCGTCGGTGTCGTGCGCACCCCTTCCGACGCGGAGCTCGGCGACCGGCTCGTCGCCATCGAGCGGGGCATGGAGCAGTGGCTCGACGAGCACTCCCCGGGTTACGTGGCCGTGGAGCGGGTCTTCGCCCAGCACAACGTCCGTACGGTGATGGGCACCGCCCAGGCCAGCGCGGTGGCCATGCTGTGCGCCGCCCGCCGGGGCATCCCGGTCGCCCTGCACACCCCCAGCGAGGTCAAGGCCGCCGTCACCGGATCGGGCCGGGCGGAGAAGGCGCAGGTCGGAGCCATGGTGACCCGGCTGCTGCGGCTGGACGCGCCGCCCAGGCCGGCCGACGCCGCCGACGCCCTCGCGCTCGCCATCTGCCACATCTGGCGGGCTCCCGCGCAGAACCGGCTCCAGCAGGCGGTCGCCGCCCACCGCGCGCCGGGCCCGTCCCGTACGCGGGCCACGCCCGGCATCTCCCGTACACCCGGCACCTCCCGCGCCTCCCGCACGCCTCGTACGCTGAAAGGCCCCACCGCATGATCGCCTTCGTCTCCGGCCCGGTGGCCGCCCTCGCCCCGACCACCGCCGTCATCGAGGTCGGCGGTGTCGGCATGGCCCTCCAGTGCACCCCGCAGACCCTGGCCGGCCTGCGCGTCGGCCAGGAGGCCAAGCTCGCCACCTCCCTCGTCGTCCGGGAGGACTCCCTCACCCTGTACGGCTTCGCCGACGACGACGAGCGGCAGGTCTTCGAGCTGCTCCAGACCGCCAGCGGCGTCGGACCCCGGCTCGCCCAGGCCATGCTGGCCACCCACAGCCCCGACGCCCTGCGCCTGGCCGTCTCCACCGGTGACGAGAAGGCCCTCACGGCCGTCTCCGGCATCGGGAAGAAGGGCGCCCAGAAGCTGCTGCTGGAGCTCAAGGACCGGCTCGGCGAACCGGTCGGCGCGCACATCGGCCACCAGGGCATCGGCACCCCCGTCACCTCCGGCTGGCGCGACCAGCTCCAGGCCGCGCTCATCGGCCTCGGCTATGCGACCCGCGAGGCCGACGAAGCCGTCCAAGCCGTCGCCCCGCAGGCCGAGGCAGCCGTCGCCGAGGGCGTCGCACCCCCCGTGCCGCAGTTGCTGCGGGCCGCCCTGCAGACTCTCAACCGCGCACGCTGACCGGCACCGAACCACCGAAGAGGCCCTTGATGAACTGGGACGAGACCGGACCCGAGACCGACGAGCCGACCGGCCCGGTCTTCGACGACCGGCTGGTCGACGCAGGCCATCTCGACGGCGAGGACACCGCGGTCGAGGCGACCCTGCGCCCCAAGGACCTGGAGGAGTTCGTCGGCCAGGAAAAGGTGCGCGAACAGCTCGACCTGGTCCTCAAGGCGGCGCTCGCCCGCGGCGCCACCGCCGATCACGTGCTGCTCTCCGGCGCCCCCGGCCTGGGTAAGACCACGCTCTCGATGATCATCGCGGCGGAGATGAACGCCCCGATCCGGATCACCTCGGGCCCCGCCATCCAGCACGCCGGCGACCTCGCGGCGATCCTCTCCTCCCTCCAGGAGGGCGAGGTCCTCTTCCTCGACGAGATCCACCGCATGTCGCGGCCCGCCGAGGAGATGCTCTACATGGCGATGGAGGACTTCCGCGTCGACGTCATCGTCGGCAAGGGCCCCGGAGCCACCGCGATCCCGCTCGAACTGCCGCCGTTCACCCTGGTCGGCGCCACCACGAGGGCCGGACTGCTGCCGCCCCCGCTGCGCGACCGTTTCGGCTTCACCGGGCACATGGAGTTCTACGCCCCCGCCGAGCTGGAACGCGTCATCCACCGCTCCGCCCGCCTCCTGGACGTCGGCATCGATGTGGCGGGCGCCGCCGAGATCGCCGGACGCTCCCGTGGTACGCCCCGCATCGCCAACCGCCTGCTGCGCCGTGTCCGGGACTACGCCCAGGTCAAGGCCGAGGGCACGATCGACCGGTCCATCGCGGCGGCGGCCCTCAAGGTGTACGAGGTTGACGCCCGCGGACTCGATCGGCTGGACCGCGCGGTCCTCGGCGCGCTGCTGAAACTCTTCGGCGGCGGACCGGTCGGCCTGTCCACCCTCGCGGTCGCCGTGGGGGAGGAGCGCGAGACCGTCGAGGAGGTCGCCGAACCCTTCCTCGTACGGGAAGGACTGCTGGCCAGGACGCCGCGCGGCCGTGTGGCGACCCCGGCGGCCTGGGCGCATCTGGGACTGGTGCCGCCGCAGCACGGCGCAAAGGGACAACAGGGTCTGTTCGGGGCGTGATCCGTCACAGGTTCGCGCGGACAGGAACCACGGTGCCATGCTGGGCGTTGTTCCAACGATGCGGACTCGCTTAGACTCCGCCGATGCCGCCCTTACAGGTCGGTGTACCCACCCCCGTATATACAGGCCGCATTCCAGCGCGGTCGTGCGAAGGAATTCCCGTCCCGTGGATATCTTGACTCTCCTCCCCTTCATCGTGCTCATCGGGGCCATGTTCCTGATGACCCGCTCCGCCAAGAAGAAGCAGGCGGCGGCCGCACAGATGCGCAGTGACATGCAGCCCGGCACCGGCGTCCGGACGATCGGGGGCATGTACGCCACCGTCAAGGAGGTCCACGACGACACCGTGCTCCTTGAGGTCGCCCCCGGCGTCCACGCCATCTACGCGAAGAACGCGATCGGTGCCGTCCTGGACGACGCCGAGTACAACCGCATCGTGCACGGCGACGACGAGGAGCTGGACACCGAGGGCACCGTCGTTCCCGACGACGCCTCCTCGCTGACCGGTGGGTCCGACACGGACAAGGCCGAGGTCGCCAAGATCGACCTGGGCAAGGACGCGACGGCCGACGACCAGGCCGAGACCGAGTCCAAGGACGAGGCGGCCAAGGACGTCAAGGACGTCAAGGACGTCAAGGACGCCAAGGACGACGGCAAGACCGACGGCGAGACCGACGCCAAGTAGTTCTCATGGTCCCGGGGACGTCGCGCGCCCACCGGCGCGCGGCGTCCCCGGGACCGTGCAGGTCGTCTGCGGGGGCAGGTCCCCACAACACTTCGTGGCCGCTCGGGCGCGTACCCGGCGCGGGGCGGTTGGACAGGGAGAAACGAGAAGGTGGCAGCACCCAAGAAGGGCCGAGGGCCGTCCGGCGGTCAGGGGAGGCCGGGGCGTGCCCTGGTCCTGATCCTCATCGCCATGGTCGCGCTCGTCGGCGGGATGTTCCTGTCCGGGCACACCACGCCGAGGCTGGGCATCGACCTGGCCGGCGGGACGTCGATCACGCTCAAGGCGAAGAGCCAGCCCGGTAAGCCCGACTCGATCAACACGACCAACATGAACACCGCGGTCGGGATCATCGAGCGGCGCGTCAACGGGCTGGGCGTCTCCGAGGCCGAGGTCCAGACCCAGGGCCGCGACAACATCATCGTCAACATCCCCAAGGGGACCAACTCGGAGCAGGCCCGGGAGCAGGTCGGTACCACCGCCCAGCTCTACTTCCGGCCCGTTCTGACGGTGGCGGCGAGCGGCCCCGAGCAGCCCGCGCCCTCCGGCTCCGCGACCCCCTCGGGAAGCGCCACGCCCAAGCCCGGTGAGTCCGCCAAGCCGGACGACAAGGACAAGGGCGAGGAGGCCACCGGTTCGGAGGCCACCCCCTCCCCGAGCGCCACCACCCAGGGCCGTGCGGTCACCGGGGCCCTGAAGAAGGCCCCCACCCCCACGCCCACGGACTCCGGCAAGCCCAAGCCGTCCGGCTCCCCCGAGGCCTCGCCCCCTGCGGACCCGGCGACGGCCAAGCTCCAGGAGGAGTTCGCCAAGCTCGACTGCTCCGACCCCAAGCAGCGCACGGACGCGGGCAAGGACGCCCGGCCCACCGACTCCATCGTCGCCTGCGGCTCGAACGTTCCCGGCAGCTACGAGAAGTACGTGCTCGGCCCCGCCGAGGTCTCCGGCAGCGACGTCGACGACGCCAAGGGCGCCATCGACCAGCAGACCGGTGAGTGGATCGTGTCGATGGAGTTCACCTCCGCGGGCGCCAAGAAGTTCCAGACGATCACCAGCCGGCTCTCCCAGCAGCAGCCGCCGATGAACCAGTTCGCCATCGTTCTCGACGGCGAGGTCGTCTCCGCGCCCTCGGTGCGCACGGCGCTCAGCAAGAACGCCCAGATCTCCGGCAGCTTCGACCAGCAGTCCGCCGAGGACCTCGGCAACATCCTCTCCTACGGTGCGCTCCCGCTGACCTTCGAGGAATCGAGCGTCACCACGGTGACCGCCGCCCTCGGCAGCGAGCAGCTCAAGGCGGGTCTGATCGCCGGTGCGATCGGTCTGGCGCTGGTCGTGATCTACCTGGTCGCCTACTACCGCGGCCTGGCGTTCATCGCCCTGCTCAGCCTCCTGGTCTCCGGCATCCTGACGTACACGATCATGGCCTTGCTGGGCCCGGCCATCGGCTTCGCGCTGAACCTCCCAGCAGTCTGTGGAGCCATCGTCGCCATCGGCATCACAGCGGACTCCTTCATCGTGTACTTCGAACGTGTGAGAGACGAGATCCGCGAGGGCCGCACCCTGCGCCCGGCCATCGAGCGCGCCTGGCCCCGCGCCCGGCGCACCATCCTTGTCTCCGACTTCGTGTCGTTCCTGGCCGCCGCGGTGCTCTTCCTCGTCACCGTCGGCAAGGTCCAGGGCTTCGCGTTCACCCTCGGCCTGACCACACTGCTCGACGTCGTCGTGGTGTTCCTCTTCACCAAGCCGTTGATGACGCTGATGGGCCGGACGAAGTTCTTCTCCCGGGGCGGTTCCTGGTCCGGACTGGACCCGAAGCGGCTCGGCGCCCAGCCGCCGCTGCGCCGCTCGCGCCGTGTCAGCGCTTCCACCGAACCGAAGGAGGCGTGAGATGTCGCGACTCGGCAATCTCGGCGCCCGGCTTTACCGAGGCGAGGTCGGTTACGACTTCATCCGCAACCGCAAGATCTGGTACGGCGTCTCGATACTGATCACCATCACGGCGATCATCGGCGTGGCGGTCGGCGGCCTGCGGATGGGCATCGAGTTCAAGGGCGGCGCGGTCTTCACGACCGACTCCAAGGCCCGGATCTCGACCTCGCAGGCCACGGATGTGGCGACCGAGGCCTCGGGCCACCTGGCCATCGTCCAGGAGCTCGGCAACGGCGGTCTGCGCATCCAGATCACCGAGGTCGACACCGCGAAGGCCAACGAGATCAAGGAGACCCTCTCCGACGAGCTCGGCATCCCGACCGAGAAGATCAACGCGGACCTGGTCGGCCCCAGCTGGGGTGAGCAGATCGCCAACAAGGCCTGGACGGGGCTCGGGATCTTCATGATCCTGGTGGTGATCTATCTGGCGATCGCGTTCGAGTGGCGGATGGCCGTCGCCGCCCTCGTCGCGCTGATCCACGACATCACCATCACGGTCGGTGTCTACGCCCTGGTCGGCTTCGAGGTCACCCCGGGTACGGTGATCGGTCTGCTGACCATCCTCGGGTACTCCCTGTACGACACGGTGGTGGTCTTCGACAGCCTCAAGGAGGGCCAGAAGGACATCACCAAGCAGACCCGCTACACGTACAGCGAGATCGCCAACCGGTCGATCAACAGCACCCTGGTCCGCTCGATCAACACCACCGTGGTGGCGCTGCTGCCGGTGGCCGGCCTGCTGTTCATCGGTGGCGGTGTCCTCGGCGCCGGCATGCTGAACGACATCTCGCTGTCGCTGTTCGTCGGTCTCGCCGCCGGTGCGTACTCCTCGATCTTCATCGCCACACCGCTCGTCGCCGACCTCAAGGAACGCGACCCGCAGATGAAGGCGCTGAAGAAGCGGGTCCTCGCCAAGCGTGCGGCCGCCGCCGCCCGGGGCGAGTCCCCGGAGGACGACGGCCCGGCCTTCCGCCAGGACGAGGACACCGAGACCGCGGGCGCCGTGGTGGGCCAGCGTCATCAGCCCCGCGGCCACGGTCGCACGCCGGGGAAGCGCTGATGACCAGCACCGCCGAGTCCATCCGGGAGCTGCTGCTCAGCCGCATCCGTGACGTCGCGGACCACCCGAAGCCGGGGGTGGTGTTCAAGGACATCACCCCGCTGCTGGCGGACCCGGTGGCCTTCACGGCGCTCACCGACGCCCTCGCGGAGCTGTGCGTACGGCACGGCGCCACCAAGATCGTCGGCCTGGAGGCGCGCGGCTTCATCCTGGCCGCGCCCGTCGCGGTCCGGGCGGGCATCGGCTTCGTACCGGTCCGCAAGGCCGGGAAGCTCCCCGGGGCCACGCTGAGCCAGGCCTACGAGCTGGAGTACGGCAGCGCGGAGATCGAGATCCACGCCGAGGACCTCGAAGCCGAGGACCGGGTCATGATCATCGACGACGTCCTGGCCACCGGCGGCACCGCCGAGGCCTCGCTGGAGCTCATCCGCCGGACTGGCGCCCAGGTCGCGGGCGTCGCGGTCCTCCTGGAGCTCGGTTTCCTGGCGGGCCGGGCCCGGCTGGAGCCGGGCCTGCGGGGCGCTCCGCTGGAAGCGCTGATCACGGTCTGAGAACTCCTCGAAGACGAAGGGCGGGCACCCGGGAACATCCGGGTGCCCGCCTTTCGTTGTCCAAGCTCTCACCTCCCCGGGCGAGGACCCGCCGGGGGATCGTTACCATGGGCTCTCCGGGTACTCCGGATCCGCACGAGGAGCGCTCTTGCCAGACGAGGCCCAGTCAGCCGCCGCCCCGCAGCCCGACAAGCCCGTGGCGGACCCCGCCACGCCCCGGAAGGCCGCGCCCTCGAACGCGCCGAAGCCCGCGCCCCCGGAGTCGGCCGACGGTTCCGCGAGCACCCCGGCCGCCGCGGCCCCCGCGCAACCCGCCGAGCCGACGAAACCGGCCACGCCCGCGAGCCCGCCGCCGAAGACCCCCGAGCGGGGCCAGGCGGAGCCCGCCGCCACACCTCAGCCGAAACCTCCGGCCCCCGCACCCCCGGCCCCCGTGAAGCCCGCCGTCCCGGCCGGTTCCGCACCTCGCTCCGGCGGCTCGTCCAACCGGGTGCGGGCCCGCCTCGCCCGGCTCGGCGTGCAGCGCTCCAGCCCGTACAACCCGGTCCTCGAACCCCTGCTGCGTACGGTCCGGGGCAACGACCCCAAGATCGAGACGGCCACCCTCCGCCAGATCGAGCGCGCCTACCAGGTGGCCGAGCGCTGGCACCGCGGCCAGAAGCGCAAGAGCGGCGACCCGTACATCACGCACCCGCTCGCCGTCACCACGATCCTCGCCGAGCTGGGCATGGATCCGGCCACCCTGATGGCCGGGCTGCTGCACGACACCGTCGAGGACACCGAGTACGGCCTGGACACCCTCAGGCGTGAGTTCGGCGACCAGGTCGCCCTCCTGGTCGACGGCGTCACCAAGCTGGACAAGGTCAAGTTCGGCGAGGCCGCGCAGGCCGAGACCGTACGCAAGATGGTCGTCGCCATGGCCAAGGACCCCCGGGTCCTGGTCATCAAGCTCGCCGACCGGCTGCACAACATGCGCACCATGCGCTACCTCAAGCGGGAGAAGCAGGAGAAGAAGGCCCGCGAGACCCTGGAGATCTACGCCCCGCTGGCGCACCGGCTGGGCATGAACACCATCAAGTGGGAGCTGGAGGACCTCGCCTTCGCGATCCTCTACCCCAAGATGTACGACGAGATCGTCCGTCTCGTCGCCGAGCGCGCCCCCAAGCGCGACGAGTACCTCGCCATAGTGACCGACGAGGTCCAGTCCGACCTGCGCGCCGCCCGCATCAAGGCCACCGTCACCGGCCGCCCCAAGCACTACTACAGCGTCTACCAGAAGATGATCGTGCGAGGCCGCGACTTCGCCGAGATCTACGACCTGGTGGGCATCCGCGTCCTCGTCGACACCGTCCGCGACTGCTACGCGGCGCTCGGCACCGTCCACGCCCGGTGGAACCCGGTGCCCGGGCGGTTCAAGGACTACATCGCGATGCCCAAGTTCAACATGTACCAGTCGCTGCACACCACGGTGATCGGCCCCAGCGGCAAGCCCGTCGAGCTCCAGATCCGCACCTTCGACATGCACCGCCGCGCCGAGTACGGCATCGCCGCGCACTGGAAGTACAAGCAGGAGGCCGTCGCCGGCGCCTCCAAGGTCCGTACCGACGTCCCCAAGAACACCGGACGCGGCCAGGACACCGTCAACGACATGGCGTGGCTGCGCCAGCTCCTGGACTGGCAGAAGGAGACCGAGGACCCCAGCGAGTTCCTGGAGTCCCTGCGCTTCGACCTCTCGCGCAACGAGGTCTTCGTCTTCACACCCAAGGGCGACGTGATAGCGCTGCCCGCCGGCGCGACCCCCGTCGACTTCGCGTACGCCGTCCACACCGAGGTCGGCCACCGGACCATAGGCGCACGCGTCAACGGGCGGCTCGTCCCGCTCGAATCGACGCTCGACAACGGCGACCTGGTGGAGGTCTTCACCTCCAAGGCGGCCGGCGCCGGACCCTCCCGGGACTGGCTCGGCTTCGTCAAGTCACCGCGCGCCCGCAACAAGATCCGCGCCTGGTTCTCCAAGGAACGCCGCGACGAGGCCATCGAGCAGGGCAAGGACGCCATCGCGCGGGCCATGCGCAAGCAGAACCTGCCGATCCAGCGCATCCTGACCGGCGACTCCCTGGTCACCCTCGCCCACGAGATGCGCTACCCCGACATCTCCTCGCTGTACGCGGCGATCGGCGAAGGCCATGTCGCGGCGGCCGGCGTCGTACAGAAGCTGGTGCAGGCCCTCGGCGGCCACGACGAGGCCAACGAGGACCTCGCCGAGTCGACTCCGCCCTCCCACGGCCGCAGCAAGCGCCGCGCCAACGCCGACCCCGGCGTCGTCGTCAAGGGCGTCGAGGACGTCTGGGTCAAGCTCGCCCGCTGCTGTACGCCCGTCCCCGGCGACCCGATCATCGGCTTCGTCACCCGGGGCAGCGGCGTCTCGGTGCACCGCGCCGACTGCGTCAACGTGGAGTCGCTCTCGCAGCAGCCCGAGCGGATCCTCGACGTCGAATGGGCCCCCACCCAGTCCTCGGTCTTCCTGGTCGCCATCCAGGTCGAGGCGCTGGACCGCTCCCGGCTCCTGTCCGACGTCACGCGGATCCTCTCCGACCAGCACGTCAACATCCTCTCGGCGGCCGTCCAGACCTCCCGCGACCGGGTGGCCACCTCACGCTTCACCTTCGAGATGGGCGACCCCAAGCACCTGGGCCACGTCCTGAAGGCCGTACGCGGTGTGGAGGGCGTCTACGACGTCTACCGGGTCACCTCGGCCCGCAGGCCGTAACAGCGGCAACGGATGGCCGCAGGCCGTAACAGCGGCAACGGAAGGCCCCGGTACGCGATGCGTACCGGGGCCTTCCGACAGCCGTCCAGCCGTCCAGTCGTCTCAGCCGCCGAACTCCTCCAGGCCCTTGAGCGCCTGGTCCAGCAGCGCCTGGCGGCCCTCCAGCTCCTTGGCCAGCTTGTCCGCGCGGGCGTTGTTGCCCGCGGCGCGCGCGGTGTCGATCTGGCCGCGCAGCTTGTCCACCGCCCCCTGGAGCTGACCGGTCAGACCCTCGGCGCGGGCCCGCGCCTCCGGGTTCGTCCGGCGCCACTCGGACTCCTCGGCCTCCTGGAGCGCCCGCTCCACCGCCTGCATCCGGCCCTCGACCTTCGGGCGGGCGTCACGCGGTACGTGGCCGATGGCCTCCCAGCGCTCGTTGACGGACCGGAACGCGGCCCGGGCCGCCTTCAGGTCCTTCACCGGCACCAGCTTCTCGGCCTCGGTGGCGAGCTCCTCCTTGAGCTTGAGGTTCTCGCCCTGCTCGGCGTCGCGCTCAGCGAAGACCTCGCCGCGGGCGGCGAAGAACACGTCCTGGGCACCGCGGAAGCGGTTCCACAGGTCGTCCTCGGCCTCGCGCTGGGCGCGGCCGGCGGCCTTCCACTCGGTCATCAGGTCGCGGTAGCGCGCGGCCGTGGTCACCCAGTCCGTGGAACCGGACAGCGCCTCGGCCTCGGTGACCAGCTTCTCCTTGGCCTTGCGGGCGTCATCACGCTGGGCGTCCAGCGCGGCGAAGTGGGCCTTGCGCCGCTTGGAGAACGCGGACCGGGCGTGCGAGAAGCGGTGCCACAGCTCGTCGTCCGACTTGCGGTCCAGCCGGGGGAGACCCTTCCAGGTGTCCACCAGCGCCCGCAGCCGCTCACCGGCCGACCGCCACTGCTCGCTCTGCGCCAGCTCCTCCGCCTCGGCGACCAGGGCCTCCTTGGCCTCCTTGGCCTCGTCGGTCTGCTTCGCCTTGAGGGCCTTGCGCTCCTCGCGCCGCGCCTCGACCGTCGCCACGAGCCCGTCCAGACGCTTGCGGAGTGCGTCCAGGTCGCCCACCGCGTGGTGCTCGTCGACCTGCTGGCGCAGATGGCCGATCGCGGTCGTCGCGTCCTTCGCCGACAGGTCGGTGGTCTTCACCCGCCGTTCGAGGAGGCCGATCTCGACCACAATGCCGTCGTACTTGCGCTCGAAGTAGGCCAGAGCCTCCTCGGGGGAACCGGCCTGCCACGATCCGACGACCTGCTCGCCGTCGGCTGTACGCACGTACACGGTGCCCGTCTCGTCGACGCGGCCCCACGGGTCGCTGCTCACAGCGCCTCCTCCACCTGATGCCTGCGAGGGGGTTCGCCCCCCGGGCATCGTCCACAGTTTCCTCGGGCGGGCCTCGCCCGCCCTGCACAACGCCAATCTAGGCGACCGGCCACCCGGCTGTCCGCACTCAGCGCGGCTGAAATTCTCCGCTCCCGTCCTTCCGGCCCGGGCCGGAAGTCCAGCCTCCGGGCCGTGCGTCCGGATCAGTCCTTCTCGACGGTCGCCTTCTCGATCTCCACGGCCTTCTTGGGCGCACCGTCGCCCGCGCCGCCTTCCACACCCGCGGCGCCGACCTTCTCCACGGCCTTCAGGGAGGCCTTGTCGAGCTTGCCGAACGGGGTGTACGTAGGTGGCAGCTTGGTGTCCTTGTAGACCAGGAAGAACTGGCTGCCGCCGGAGCCCGGCTGGCCGGTGTTGGCCATCGCCACCGTGCCCGCCGGGAACGTCACCGTGCCGTCGGCCCCCGCCTTGCCGAGCGCCGTGAGGTTCTCGTCCGGGATGTTGTAGCCGGGACCGCCCGTGCCGTCGCCCTTCGGGTCACCGCACTGCAGGACGAAGATGCCCTGCGTGGTGAGCCGGTGGCACTTCGTCCCGTCGAAGTAGCCCTTGTCGGCGAGCGCCTTGAAGGAGTTCGCGGTGTGCGGGGTCTTCGCCCCGTCCATCGAGAACGCTATGTCGCCCTGGCTGGTGCCGAGCGACATCGTGTACGACGCCTTCTTGTCGATCTTCATCGGCGGCGCGGGAGCCTTGCTCTCGCTCTTCGAAGGCGTCGGCTCCGGGCTCCGGCTCGCGGCCGCGTCGTTCTTCTTGTCGTCCTTGCCGTCGTCCTTGCCCGCCACGACGAACGCGCTCACACCCGCGACGGCGATGACGGCCACCGACGCCGCGACGATCGCGGTGACGCGCCTGGTCCTGCTCCGGGCTTCCTCCCGGCGCTTCTGCTGGCGCTCGAACTTCTCCCGGGCGAGCTGCCGCCGCCGCTGTTCGCTGCTGGACACCGGTTGGGCTCCTTGTTACGTCGTGGGATCGGGGCTGGGCTGCCCGTACCGTATATGGGTTACCTGTGTCATGAGGAGCGCCGGTAGGCTCTGATCCGCTGCATCCTCCGCTGCGGCCGCATCCTCCGGACGAACATTAAGGACGATCGTGCTCATTGCCGGGTTCCCCGCCGGGGCCTGGGGGACCAATTGCTACCTGGTCGCCCCCGCCGCCGGTGAGGAGTGCGTGATCATCGACCCGGGCCACCAGGCCGCCCAGGGCGTCGAGGAAGCGCTGAAGAAGCATCGGCTCAAGCCCGTCGCCGTCGTGCTCACCCACGGCCACATCGACCATGTCGCCTCGGTCGTCCCCGTCTGCGGCGCCCACGACGTCCCCGCCTGGATCCACCCCGAGGACCGCTACATGATGAGCGACCCGGAGAAGGCGCTCGGCCGTTCCATCGGGATGCCGCTCATGGGCGAGCTGACCGTGGGGGAGCCGGACGACGTCAAGGAGCTGACCGACGGGTCGAAGCTGACCCTGGCCGGCCTGGAGTTCGGCGTCTCGCACGCGCCCGGCCATACCAAGGGGTCGGTGACGTTCAAGATGCCCGAGGCCGCGGACATCCCGCCGGTCCTCTTCTCGGGCGACCTGCTCTTCGCCGGCTCCGTCGGACGCACCGACCTGCCCGGCGGCGACCACGCCGAGCTGCTCGAGTCGCTGGCCCGCGTGTGCCTGCCGCTCGACGACTCGACCGTGGTGCTGTCCGGCCACGGCCCCCAGACGACCATCGGCCGCGAGCGCGCCACCAACCCGTTCCTGAACGGTCTGGACGCGTCACCGCGCCGAGGACTGTAGAAGACGAGAGACGTAACTACGTGAGCACCTTTCAGGCCCCCAAGGGCACGTACGACCTGACCCCGCCGGACTCCGCGAAGTTCCTGGCGGTGCGCGAGGCCATCGCGGCCCCGCTGCGCGACTCCGGTTACGGCTACATCGAGACGCCCGGCTTCGAGGACGTCGAACTCTTCGCGCGCGGTGTCGGTGAGTCCACCGACATCGTCACCAAGGAGATGTACACCCTCACCACCAAGGGCGGCGCGGAGCTGGCGCTGCGCCCCGAGGGCACGGCGTCCGTGCTGCGCGCCGCCCTGGAGGCCAACCTCCACAAGGCGGGCAACCTCCCCGTCAAGCTCTGGTACTCCGGCTCGTACTACCGCTACGAGCGCCCGCAGAAGGGGCGCTACCGCCACTTCTCGCAGGTCGGCGCCGAGGCCATCGGCACCGAGGACCCGGTCCTGGACGCCGAGCTGATCATCCTCGCCGACCAGGCGTACCGCTCGCTGGGGCTGCGCCAGTTCCGCATCCTGCTGAACTCGCTCGGCGACAAGGAGTGCCGCCCCGTCTACCGCGAGGCGCTCCAGACCTTCCTGCGCGACCTCGACCTCGACGAGGAGACCCGCCGCCGCATCGAGATCAACCCGCTGCGCGTCCTGGACGACAAGCGGGCCGACGTACAGAAGCAGCTCACCGACGCCCCCAAGCTCCGCGACTACCTCTGCGACGCCTGCAAGGGGTACCACGAGGAGGTCCGCGCGCTGCTGACGGCGGCCGCAGTCGGGTACGAGGACGACGAGAAGCTCGTCCGCGGCCTCGACTACTACACCCGCACCACCTTCGAGTTCGTCCACGACGGCCTCGGCTCCCAGTCCGCGGTGGGCGGCGGCGGCCGCTACGACGGCCTCTCCGAGATGATCGGCGGCCCCGCGCTGCCGTCGGTCGGCTGGGCCCTCGGCGTGGACCGCACGGTCCTCGCGCTGGAGGCCGAGGGCGTCGAGCTCGACCTGCCCGTCACCACCAGCGTGTACGCGGTCCCGCTCGGCGAGGAGGCCCGCCGGGCCCTGTTCGGCGTCGTCACGGAGCTGCGCCGGGCGGGCGTCGCCGCCGACTTCGCCTTCGGCGGCCGCGGCCTGAAGGGCGCGATGAAGAGCGCCAACCGCTCGGGCGCCCGCTTCACCCTGGTGGCGGGCGAACGCGATCTGGCCGAGGGAGTCGTCCAGCTCAAGGACATGGAGTCCGGCGAGCAGAGCGCGGTGCCGCTGGCCGAGGTCGCGGCGGAGCTGACGACGCGGCTGGGCTGAGCGAGCCGGGAACCGGGGCGCGGCGGGGGAAGATTTCATGCTTCCCGCGCCGCGCCGCGCCCCGCCGTCGCCGAGGACCCGACGCCCTAGGACAGCGGGCCGTACGTCACCAGGTCGTACGTCACCAAGTCGTACGTCAACATGGAGAGGTCCGGTTCATCCCGCCACACCGTTTCCGCTTCGGGGAGCCCGGACCGCGCCGGTTGCCCGACGGAGGGCAGGTCCCTCGCCCACCGGCCGTACACCTTTATGTCCATCGAACAGCTGACCCGTCCCGGGGTGCGGCACAATGACCGTGCCCGGCTGACCACTCAGTGATGGAACGGCGATATGACGACTGCAGCGGTAGACCACCACCCCTCATCCGACCAGGACGAGGACGGCGGCAAGCGCACCTTCGGGGCCGGCCGCGGTCTCGCCCTGCTCCTGGTGATCACCGGTGCGGCCGGACTGCTGGCCTCCTGGGTCATCACGATCGACAAGTTCAAGTTGCTGGAGGACCCTTCCTTCACCCCCGGCTGCAGCCTCAACCCGGTCGTCGCGTGCGGCAACATCATGAAGAGCGAGCAGGCCGCGGCGTTCGGGTTCCCCAACCCGATGCTCGGCCTGGTCACGTTCGGGATGGTCATCGCCATCGGGATGGGGCTGCTGGCCGGCGCCCGCTACCGCGGCTGGTTCTGGCTCGGCCTCAACGCGGGCACCCTGTTCGGGGTCGGCTTCTGCACCTGGCTCCAGTACCAGTCGCTGTACAACATCAACTCGCTCTGCCTGTGGTGCTGCCTGGCCTGGGTCGCCACGATCGTCATGTTCTGCTACGTGACCACGCACAACGTCAGGCACCGCATCCTCCCCGCGCCCGCGTGGCTGCGGAACGGGCTGACCGAGTTCCCCTGGGTGCTTCCGGTCCTGTGGATCGGTGTCATCGGCATGCTGATCCTGACCCGCTGGTGGGACTTCTGGACCAGCTGATCACCGACCACCCGGTAGGTGACCCGGGGCGTTGTCAGTGGGGTCGCATAGGCTTCATGATGTGGAGCCCGACCTCTTTACCGCAGCCGCCGAAGACCGCCAGGAGAAGGACCCGTCCAGCAGCCCGCTCGCTGTCCGGATGCGTCCGCGCATCCTCGACGAGGTCGTCGGCCAGCAGCACCTGCTGAAGCCGGGCTCGCCGCTGCGCCGGCTGGTCGAGGGGAGCGGCGGTCCGGCCGGCGCGTCGTCGGTGATCCTGTGGGGGCCGCCCGGCACCGGCAAGACGACCCTGGCGTACGTGGTCAGCAAGGCCACCAACAAGCGCTTCGTCGAGCTCTCCGCGATCACCGCGGGCGTCAAGGAGGTCCGGGCCGTCATCGAGAGCGCGCGCCGCGCCACCGGCGGCTTCGGCAAGGAGACCGTCCTCTTCCTGGACGAGATCCACCGCTTCTCCAAGGCCCAGCAGGACTCCCTGCTCCCCGCCGTGGAGAACCGTTGGGTGACCCTGATCGCCGCCACCACGGAGAATCCGTACTTCTCGATCATCTCCCCGCTGCTGTCGCGCTCCCTGCTGCTCACCCTGGAGCCGCTGACCGACGACGACCTGCGCGATCTGCTGCGCCGGGCGCTGACCGACGAGCGCGGGCTCGGCGGAGCGGTCACTCTTCCCGAGGACGCGGAGGCGCATCTGCTGCGCATCGCCGGTGGCGACGCGCGCCGGGCGCTCACCGCCCTGGAGGCGGCCGCCGGTGCGGCGCTCGCCACGCACGAGGCGGAGATCACGCTGGAGACGGTCGAGGCGACCGTCGACCGGGCCGCCGTGAAGTACGACCGGGACGGTGACCAGCACTACGACGTGGCCAGCGCGCTCATCAAGTCCATCCGCGGCTCCGATGTGGACGCCGCCCTGCATTACCTCGCCCGGATGATCGAGGCGGGGGAGGACCCCCGGTTCATCGCCCGGCGGCTGATGATCTCCGCCAGCGAGGACATCGGCCTCGCCGATCCCACCGCCCTGCCGACGGCGGTGGCGGCCGCCCAGGCCGTGGCGATGATCGGCTTCCCGGAGGCGGCACTCACCCTCAGCCACGCCACCATCGCCCTGGCACTCGCGCCCAAGTCCAACGCGGCGACGCTGGCCGTCTTCGCCGCCCAGGAGGACGTACGCAAAGGGCTCGCGGGCCCCGTCCCGGCCCATCTGCGCGACGGCCACTACAAGGGCGCCGCCAAGCTCGGCCACGCCCAGGGCTATGTCTATCCGCACGACGTCCAGGGCGGCATCGCCGCCCAGCAGTACGCCCCGGACGCGGTCCGCGACCGCGTCTACTACACCCCCACCCGGCACGGCGCCGAGGCGCGGTACGCGGACGTGGTGGAGCGGGTCCGCGAGCGCCTGGGCCGTACCGGCGGCGGTACGGACCCGTCCTGAACCGCTGATGACGGCCCCGCGATCAGGACGCGGCCGCCTCGACGAGCGTGTGCATCGCCCGGCGCAGCTCGGTGACGTCCCGTACGGGCTCCGGGAACTCGAAGCGGGCGTCGAAGCACGACCCCTTGTCCTCCACGAAGCGCACCCGCAGCCCGAAGCGGTCCAGCGCCACGGGCACGGCGGTGGGCTGGTGGGAGGAGCAGGCCCGCGCCGTGCGCTCCCCGAGCAGCCCGCACAGGGTGCGCATCTGCTCGTCGTGGGCGGAGTGCAGGTGCTGGAGCAGCTCCGCCTCGTGGCCGGCCAGCGGATCGGGGGCGGCGTCCCGGAAGTCCTCCGCCTCGATGTCCTCGGCGCCCCAGAGGTCGTCAACGTACGCCTCGCCGAACTCGAGGCGCAGCATCATGCGGCCCGGTTCCGCGAGGCCGGGTACGGAGGTGAGCCAGCCGGAGACCCAGGCGCGGCCGCGGATGCGGTGCGGTACGGAGACCGGGGCGACGTCCGTGATCTCCAGCACGGCCGTCAGCTCGTCGCCCTGCGCGTGGGTGGCGGCCCGGACTGCCGGGGAATCGGCGGGGAACTCGAGGAACAGATCGCCCTCGGGTCCCACGCTCCTGCTGTCCGGGACCAGGGGTTCGGCGCGGGCCAGATCCAGTCCCGGTACGACCAGCAGTGCGGAGCAGGTACTCTGTACGAGAGTTCGTGTGCGCTCGGCTGCTGACGGCATCCGAGTGTTTTCAAGCCCGCTGGGACGCGGCTGACCACGATCAGATCGGCCTTCCGTCGTAGCAGCACCTTCAGGTGTGCTGCCGCTGTCTGTGCTGTCCGTGACGTGAGTGGTGTTCCCAGGGCGAGACATGCGATCTCCTTGAGTAAGGTAAGCCTAACCTAACCTACAACGGAGGTCTGGAGAACGTGCCTAACCAGTCGCGTCCCAAGGTCAAGAAGTCGCGTGCCCTCGGCATCGCTCTGACGCCCAAGGCTGTCAAGTACTTCGAAGCGCGTCCGTACCCGCCGGGCGAGCACGGCCGTGGCCGCAAGCAGAACTCGGACTACAAGGTCCGTCTGCTGGAGAAGCAGCGCCTGCGTGCGCAGTACGACATCAGCGAGCGCCAGATGGCGCGCGCCTACGACCGCGCCAAGAAGGCCGAAGGCAAGACGGGCGAGGCGCTGGTCGTCGAGCTCGAGCGCCGTCTCGACGCCCTGGTCCTGCGTTCGGGCATCGCCCGCACCATCTACCAGGCCCGTCAGATGGTCGTCCACGGCCACATCGAGGTCAACGGTGGCAAGGTCGACAAGCCGTCCTTCCGCGTGCGCCCCGACGACGTCGTCCAGGTCCGCGAGCGCAGCCGCACCAAGGTCCCCTTCCAGGTGGCCCGCGAGGGTGGTTACGACACCGACGGTGAGACCCCGCGCTACCTCCAGGTGAACCTGAAGGCCCTGGCCTTCCGCCTGGACCGGGACCCGAACCGCAAGGAGATCCCGGTGATCTGCGACGAGCAGCTCGTCGTCGAGTACTACGCCCGCTGATCCAGGCGTAGCCGCTCTCACCAGTGCTCCGGCCCGCCCCTCCCTGTCATCCGGGAGGCGGCGGGCCTTCGCATTCCCCCGGGAGCCGGCCCACCGCCCGCCCCGGATGTGCCGCGCCGCTCCCGCGGACCGCCGCCGGCCAGCCCCCGCTCGACCGCGGCGGCCCGGTCCAGCCGCCTCCCGGCCCGCAACCCCGCCTCGTACGCCGCGTCCCCCAGCTCCCGGCGCACCTGCTCCTCGCACTCCACCCGTGGCCGGCCGAAATACACCGAGCCGAACAGCGGCAGCCCCACCGACGGCCAGATCCGCTCCGCCGCCCCCTGGAGCACCGCGGCCTCCCCGGCGCCGCCCTCCACCACCGTCACCAGCGCCAGCAGCTCCAGCGAGAGCGCGGTGGCCAGCAGGTCGTCGAAGGTCCGGCCGATCGCCAGGCACTCCCCGAGCATCCCCCGCGCCCGCTCCGGTTGGCCGCGCCGCAGCGCCGCGTACGCCAGGACGTAGAGCGCGTACGCCAGCGCCCACCGCTCCCCGTGGTCCTCGCAGACCCCCCGTACCTCCTCGCAGATGGCCGCCGCCGCGTCCAGATCGCCCTGGAACGCCACCGCCATGGCCAGCTCGACCTGCGCCATCACCACATTGCTGTTCAGTTCGCCGATCTCGCGGTAGCGGCCGAGCGCGTCACGCAGCAGCTCCTCGGCGCGGGGCGGGTCGTCCGTGACGATCGCCAGGCAGCCCGTGCGGTGCACGGCGTACGCCATCGCCGTGGCGTCCCCGGACCGCTCGGCCTCCTCCCGGCACTCATGGAGCGCCGAGACCGCCCCGACCGCGTCGCCCTGGAGCACCGCCACATAACCCAGCACCCACAGCACCTTGAGCCGCGAGGCGTCGTAGGGGGTCGGCTCCTCCAGTACGTGCTCCAGCCAGTACCGCCCCTCCGACAGCCGTCCGCACCCGGCCCAGTAGAACCAGAGCGAGCCCGCCAGGTGGTGGGCCAGGTGGACCTCGGCGGGGCTCTCCATGGAGCACTCCATCGCCCGTCGGAGGTTGGGCAGCTCACTGTCGATCCGGGCCGCCACCTCCGCCTGGCGCGGGGAGAACCAGTCCAGTTCGCACCAGGTCGCGAGACCCAGGAACCAGTCCCGGTGGCGGCGCCGCATCCGCCAGGTGTCCCCGGCCGCCGCCAGCCACTCGGCGCCGTACTCGCGGACCGACTCCAGCAGCCGGTAGCGGGTCCCGACCGCACCGTCCTCGCGCTCCACCACCGACTGGGCCAGCAGCTCCTCCAGCACGTCGAGCACCGAGTCGGCCGGCAGACCGGCCCCGCCGCAGACGTACTCGGCGGCCTCCAGGTCGAACTGCCCGGCGAAGACCGACAGCCGGGCCCACAGCAGCCGCTGCGCGGGCGTACACAGCTCATGGCTCCAGCCGATCGCCGTACGCAGCGCCCGGTGGCGGGGCGGAGCACCACGGCTGCCGCCCGTCAGCAGCCGGAACCGGTCGTCCAGACGCAGCAGCACCTGGTCGACCGAGAGCGCGCGCAGCCGCCCCGCCGCCAGCTCCAGCGCCAGCGGAATCCCGTCCAGGCGGTGGCAGAGCTCCAGGGCCGCCGCCCGGTCCCCGGCCGTCGGCTCCCGGTCCGGCCGCACCGCCCGGGCCCGCCCCCAGAAGAGCTCCGCCGCGTCCTCGTCGCACATCGGAGCGAGGGGGAACGTCACCTCGCCGTCCACCAGGAGGGGGCGCCGCCCGGCGGCGAGCACCTGGAGCCGGGGCGCGCGGCGCAGCAACTCCCGTACGAGGTCGGCGCAGCGGTCGACGAGATGCTCGAAGCCGTCCAGCACCAGCAGCGCCCGACGCTCACGGAGGTGCTCCACGAGGACGGTGCGCGGCGGTCTGCCGGTGTGATCGGTCAGCCCCAGCGCCTCGGCCACGGCGTGTTCCAGCAGGCCGGGATCGTGGACGGGGGACAGCTCGGCGAGCCAGACCCCGTCGCAGTACCGTTTCTCCATCAAAGCGGCGACCTTGCCGACGCACCGGGTCTTGCCCACGCCCGCCACTCCGACGACGGTGACGAGCCGGGACTCCTCCAGCAGCCCGCCCAGCGCGTCCAGTTCGCCACCGCGGCCCACGAACCGGTTCAGCTCCGCCGGGACGTTGCCGGCCGGGGCCGTGCGGCGGGAGTCCGGATCGTCCGGGTTCGGGGAGGGGTGCTGCAGGCGTCGCATGAAACACGCAGAGTACTGGCCCGAAAGCTCTCCGTGCAATCGCGTCCGCGGGCCCGGGCCCCGTCCCGGGAGAATGCCGCAGGACCGGCGGGGAATGCGGTAGGGGAGAAGATGTGCGGCGCGATAGGCTCGTGGGACGACGATCGGGCGCGCGGGCAGCAGCCGGCCGCACCGGCGGAGACAAGCCCCGGCAGGGGCCGATCGATGAGCAGAGAGCGGTGCACAGTGTCCGGTGGAGAGGTGGCCGGGATTCTCGTGGCCGTCTTCTGGGCGATCCTGGTCTCGTTCCTCGCCGTGGTGCTGGTGAGGCTCGCCCAGACGCTGAAGGCGACCACCAAACTCGTGGCGGACGTGACCGAACAGGCCGTTCCGCTGCTGGCCGACGCGTCGGCGACGGTGCGGTCCGCGCAGACCCAGTTGGACAAGGTCGACGCCATCGCGAGCGACGTCCAGGAGGTCACCTCCAACGCCTCCGCGCTCTCCACCACCGTCGCCTCCACCTTCGGCGGCCCGCTCGTCAAGGTGGCCGCGTTCGGTTACGGCGTACGGCAGGCCCTCGGCCGCCGCACCGCCCCCGAGCCCGCACCGGAACCGGCGCGGAGCCGCTCCTCCCGCCGCACGGTGATCGTCGGCCGAACCGTACCTTCGGCGCGCGGACGCAAGCGCGAACGCCGAGACACCCGCGGACAGAAGGACTGATCCAGCGATGTTCCGCCGCACGTTCTGGTTCACCGCCGGCGCAGCCGCCGGTGTCTGGGCCACCACCAAGGTCAACCGCAAGATCAAGCAGCTGACGCCCGAGAGCCTCGCGGCGCAGGCCGCCGACAAGGCGATCGAGACCGGCCACCGGATCAAGGACTTCGCACTGGACGTCCGCGAGGGCATGGTCCGGCGCGAAGCCGAACTGGGCGGCGCCCTGGGCCTGGAGGCACCGGTCGACCCCGACCTCCCCGTACAGCGGCACTACGCCGTCGAGGCGTCCGAGCCGCCCGCGGACAAGAACACGTACCGCAAGCTCCCCTACAACTCGAACAACCGGAATGAGGACCACTGATGGAGTCGGCTGAAATCCGCCGCCGCTGGCTGAGCTTCTTCGAGGAGCGCGGTCACACCGCCGTGCCTTCGGCGTCGCTCATCGCGGACGACCCGACTCTGCTGCTGGTCCCCGCGGGCATGGTCCCCTTCAAGCCGTACTTCCTCGGCGAGGTCAAGCCGCCCGCCCCGCGCGTCACCAGCGTGCAGAAGTGCGTGCGTACGCCGGACATCGAAGAGGTCGGCAAGACCACCCGGCACGGCACCTTCTTCCAGATGTGCGGCAACTTCTCCTTCGGGGACTACTTCAAGGAAGGCGCCATCCAGCTCGCCTGGGAGGCCCTGACCAACTCCGTCGAGGACGGCGGTTACGGTCTCGACCCCGAAAAGCTCTGGATCACCGTCTACCTCGACGACGACGAGGCCGAGTCCATCTGGCGCGACAAGATCGGCGTCCCCGCCGAGCGCATCCAGCGCCTGGGCAAGAAGGACAACTTCTGGTCCATGGGCGTGCCCGGACCCTGCGGCCCGTGCTCCGAGATCAACTACGACCGCGGCCCCGAGTTCGGCGTCGAGGGCGGCCCCGCCATCAACGACGAGCGCTACGTGGAGATCTGGAACCTGGTCTTCATGCAGTACGAGCGCGGCGCCGGCGACGGCAAGGAGGACTTCCCGATCCTCGGGGACCTGCCGTCGAAGAACATCGACACCGGACTCGGCCTCGAACGCCTCGCCATGATCCTGCAGGGCGTGCAGAACATGTACGAGACCGACACCCTGCGCGTCGTCATGGACAAGGCCACCGAGCTGACCGGCGTCCGCTACGGCGCCGAGAGGGCCACGGACGTCTCGCTCCGCGTCGTCGCCGACCATATCCGTACGTCGGTGATGCTCATCGGCGACGGCGTCACCCCCGGCAACGAGGGCCGCGGCTACGTGCTGCGCCGCATCATGCGCCGCGCCATCCGCAACATGCGCCTGATGGGCGCCACCGGCTTGGTCGTCAAGGACCTGGTCGACGTCGTGATCGACACGATGGGGCTCCAGTACCCGGAGCTGGTCACCGACCGCAAGCGCATCGAGACGGTCGCGCTCGCCGAGGAGGCCGCCTTCCTCAAGGCCCTCAAGGGCGGCACCAACATCCTGGAGAGCGCCGTCACCGAGACCAGGGCCGCCGGCGGCCAGGTCCTCCTCGGCGACAAGGCGTTCCTGCTCCACGACACCTGGGGCTTCCCGATCGACCTGACCCTGGAGATGGCCGCCGAGCAGGGGCTCTCCGTGGACGAGGACGGCTTCCGCCGCCTCATGCAGGAGCAGCGCGACAAGGCCAAGGCCGACGCCCGCGCCAAGAAGACCGGTCACGCCGACCTGTCCGCCTACCGCGAGGTCGCCGACACCTCCGGCGCCACCGAGTTCACCGGCTACACCTCCACCGCCGGCGAGTCCACCATCGTCGGCCTGCTGGTCGACGGTGTGCCCTCGCCCGCCGCCACCGAGGGCGACGAGGTCGAGGTCGTCCTCGACCGCACCCCCTTCTACGCCGAGGGCGGCGGCCAGCTCGCCGACACCGGCCGCATCCGGCTCGACACCGGTGCCGTGATCGAGATCCGCGACGTCCAGAAGCCGGTCCCCGGCGTCCACGTCCACAAGGGTGTCGTCCAGGTCGGCGAGGTCACGGTCGGGGCCCCGGTCTTCGCCGCCATCGACTCCACCCGCCGCCGGGCCATCGCCCGTGCCCACAGCGCCACCCACCTCACCCACCAGGCGCTGCGCGACGCGCTCGGCCCGACGGCCGCCCAGGCCGGTTCGGAGAACTCGCCGGGCCGCTTCCGCTTCGACTTCGGTTCGCCCGCCGCCGTTCCCGGCACGGTCCTGACCGACGTCGAGCAGAAGATCAACGAGGTCCTCTCCCGCGAGCTCGACGTCCAGGCCGAGGTCATGTCGATCGACGAGGCCAGGAAGCAGGGCGCCATCGCCGAGTTCGGCGAGAAGTACGGCGAGCGGGTGCGGGTCGTCACCATCGGCGACTTCTCCAAGGAGCTGTGCGGCGGCACCCACGTCCACAACACCGCCCAGCTCGGCCTGGTCAAGCTGCTCGGCGAGTCCTCCATCGGCTCCGGCGTGCGCCGGATCGAGGCCCTCGTGGGCGTGGACGCGTACAACTTCCTCGCCCGGGAGCACACGGTCGTCGCGCAGCTCCAAGAGCTGGTCAAGGGCCGTCCCGAGGAGCTCCCGGAGAAGATCGCGGGCATGCTCGGCAAGCTGAAGGACGCCGAGAAGGAGATCGAGAAGTTCCGCGCGGAGAAGGTCCTGGCCGCCGCCGCCGGACTCGTCGAGTCCGCCAAGGACGTCCGGGGCGTCGCCCTGGTCACCGGCCAGGTCCCCGACGGCACCTCCGCCGACGACCTGCGCAAGCTGGTCCTCGACGTGCGCGGGCGCATCCAGGGCGGCCGGCCGGCCGTCGTGGCCCTGTTCACCACGGCCAACGGCCGTCCGCTCACGGTCATCGCCACCAACGAGGCCGCCCGCGAGCGCGGTCTCAAGGCCGGTGACCTCGTCCGTACGGCGGCCAAGACGCTCGGCGGCGGTGGCGGCGGCAAGCCGGACGTCGCCCAGGGCGGTGGCACCGACCCGGCCGCCATCGGTGACGCCGTGGCCGCTGTCGAACGCCTCGTCACCGAGACCGCGTGACCGGCGGGATGACACAGATGCGCCGCGGACGACGGCTCGCCGTCGACGTCGGGGACGCCCGGATCGGGGTCGCCTCGTGCGACCCCGACGGGATCCTGGCCACGCCGGTGGAGACCGTGCCGGGACGCGATGTCCCGGCCGCCCACCGGCGGCTGCGCCTGCTGGTCGAGGAGTACGAGCCGATCGAGGTCATCCTCGGCCTGCCGCGCTCCCTCGGCGGCGGTGAGGGCCCGGCGGCAGCCAAGGTCCGTGACTTCGCCCGGGCGTTCGCCCGTTCGATCGCACCCGTTCCGGTGCGTCTGGTGGACGAGAGGATGACCACAGTGACGGCCGCTCAGGGCATGCGCGCCTCGGGTGTGAAGTCCAAGAAGGGCCGGTCTGTCATCGACCAGGCTGCCGCTGTGGTGATCCTTCAGAACGCTCTGGAGTCCGAACGGGCGTCAGGTCGTCCCCCTGGCGAGGGCGTCGAAGTGGTTGTCTGATCGCGATACGGTAACGTTCCGCGCGATGCGGCGGTAGTTCGAACAAACACCGCACAGCGAAGCGAAGAGGCGGAACGTCGTCTCGCGGCTCTAGGGGATCGATGACTGAGTATGGCCGGAGCCCCGGCTCCGAACCGTGGCATCCCGAGGATCCCTTGTACGGGGACCAGGGATGGGGAGGCCGGCAGGCTGCCCACGGCCAGAGCCAGTACGGCGACCAGCAGCAGTCCTATCCGCAGGACCCGTACGCCCAGCAGCACCAGCATCAGCAGTACCAGCAGCAGGCGTACGACCAGAACCCCCAGCAGCACCAGCAGCACCCGCAGCACCAGAACCAGCAGTACGAGCAGCAGCAGTACGCCGCGCAGCAGCAGGACCCGTACGGTCAGCAGCCCCCCGCCCAGCCGCGGTACGACGGCGGCTGGGACTCCGGTCAGCACGCCGCCGTGCCGTACGGGGCCGAGCCCCAGGACCCGTACGCCCAGCAGCCGGCCGGTTACGGCGAATCGCACGACTACTACGGCACGCCCGAGGCCTACCCCCCGCCGCGGCCTCCGGGCCGCCGGGACGCGCCCGAGCAGCAGAGCACGTCGGCGGAGTGGGATCCGGACGAGCCGCGGGAAGAGACGCATCCCTTCTTCACCGGCGCCGACGAACCCGCCGGCCGCGAGCCCCGCGACAACGACGACGACCCGGACGACGACACCTCGCGCTCCACGCGCCGGGACCGCGGCGGCAACGACCGCCGGGGTGGCAAGGGCAAGAAGAAGAGCCGCAACGGCGTCGCCTGTCTGGTCGTCTCCGTCGTCCTGGTCGGCGGCCTCGGAGGAGTGACGTACGTCGGCTACACCTTCTGGAAGAAGCAGTTCGGCGCCCCCGCCGACTACGCGGGGGCGGGCACCAGCGAGCAGGTCGAGGTCGAGATCCCCGAGGGTTCGCTCGGCTACGACATCGCCAACATCCTGCGCAAGAAGGGCGTCATCAAGTCCTCCGACGCCTTCGTCGCGGCGCAGAACGGCAACCCCAAGGGCAAGTCGCTCCAGGCGGGCGTCTACCTCCTGAACAAGGAGATGTCGGCGGCCAGCGCGATCGAGCTGATGCTCGACCCGAAGAGCCAGAACGCGCTGGTGATCCCTGAGGGCACCCGTAACGTCACGGTCTACGCGAAGATCGACGAGCGGCTCGGGCTGGCGAAGGGCACCACGGCGAAGGTCGCCAAGACCAAGGCGGAGTCGCTGGGCCTGCCCGACTGGGCCGAGGACGATCCGGATGTGAAGGACCCGCTGGAGGGCTTCCTGTATCCGGCGGCCTACCCGGTCGCCAAGGGTTCGAAGCCGGAGGCCGCGCTGAAGCGGATGGTCACGCGGGCCAACAAGGAGTACGGCGAGCTCGACCTGGAGGCCGGTGCGGCGAAACTCGGGTTGAAGAATCCCTGGGAGCTCATCACCGTCGCCAGCCTCGTGCAGGTCGAGGGCAAGTACAAGCATGACTTCGACAAGGTCGCTCGGGTCGTCTACAACCGGCTCAAACCGGGCAACATGGAGACGGTCGGCCGGCTGGAGTTCGACTCCACGGTCAACTACATCAAGGGCCAGAGCACGCTGGACATCGGCGCCGTCGACGAGGTCCGGAAGATCGACGACCCGTACAACACGTACAAGATCATCGGCCTGCCCTCCGGTCCGATCAGCAATCCGGGTGCGGAAGCCCTCCACTCGGCCATGAACCCCACGCCCGGCCCCTGGTACTACTTCGTCTCGATCAACGAGGACAAGACGGTCTTCGCGGAGACCAACGAGGAGCACGAGAGGAACCGGCAGGAGTACGAGGAGGGGAAGACCGGCCAGTGAGCACGCCCACCCGCGCCGCCGTCCTCGGCTCGCCCATCGCCCACTCGCTCTCCCCGGTGCTGCACCGCGCCGCCTACGCCGAACTCGGCCTCGACGACTGGTCCTACGACCGGTTCGAGGTCGACGAGGCGGCGCTGCCCGGCTTCGTCGAAGGGCTGGACGCCTCCTGGGCGGGCCTGTCGCTGACCATGCCGCTGAAGCGGGCGATCATCCCGCTCCTCGACGAGATCAGCCCGACCGCCGCCTCGGTGGAGGCCGTCAACACGGTCGTCTTCACCGAGGACGGCAGACGGGTCGGCGACAACACGGACATCCCCGGCATGATCGCCGCGCTGCGCGAGCGCGGGACCGAGAAGGTCGAGTCCGCCGCCGTCCTCGGCGCCGGCGCCACCGCCTCCTCCGCCCTCGCCGCGCTCGCGGTGATCTGCGCCGGACCGGTCACCGCCTACGTCCGCAGCCGGGAGCGCGGCGACGAGATGCGGGGCTGGGGACAGCGCCTCGGCGTGGACGTCCGGGTCGCGGACTGGGCGGAGGGCGCGCGCGCACTGGAGGCGCCGCTCGTCATCGCCACCACCCCGGCGGGCACGACCGACGCGGTCGCCGCCGACGTACCGCCCCACCCGGGTCTCCTCTTCGACGTGCTGTACGAGCCCTGGCCGACCCCGCTCGCCGCGGCCTGGTCGGCGCGCGGCGGCGCCGTCGTCGGGGGGCTCGACCTCCTCGTGCACCAGGCGCTCCTCCAGGTCGAGCAGATGACCGGACGGCGCCCCGCCCCGCTGGCGGCCATGCGGCGGGCCGGGGAAGCCGCGCTCGCGGCCCGCTGACACGTTCGACCTGATGAAGAGCCGTCCGGTTGCTGGACCGGCGGCCGGACACCGCGCACAGTCGTGGGAGGATCAAAGGCGGCGGGCCGGGGCCGCGCACCCGGTCGCGCCGTCGGATTTTCAGGCGCGAGCATGAGGGAGCACCTTTGAGCAGGTTGCGTTGGCTGACCGCGGGGGAGTCGCACGGCCCCGCACTGGTGGCGACGCTGGAGGGACTTCCCGCCGGTGTCCCGGTCACGACGGGGATGGTGGCGGAGGCGCTCGCCCGGCGGCGGCTCGGTTACGGCCGCGGTGCGCGGATGAAGTTCGAGCAGGACGAGGTCACCTTCCTCGGCGGGGTACGGCACGGCCTCACCATGGGCTCCCCGGTCGCCGTCATGGTCGGCAACACCGAGTGGCCCAAGTGGGAGCAGGTCATGTCGGCCGACCCGGTCGACCCCGCCGTGCTGGCCGCGTCGGCCCGTAACGCCCCGCTGACCCGGCCCCGCCCCGGCCATGCCGACCTGGCGGGGATGCAGAAGTACGGCTTCGACGAGGCCCGGCCGGTCCTGGAGCGTGCCAGTGCGCGGGAGACCGCCGCACGCGTCGCCCTCGGGGCCGTCGCCCGCTCCTACCTCAAGGAGACCGCGGGCATCGAGATCGTCAGCCATGTCGTCGAGCTGGCCGCCGCGAAGGCGCCGTACGGCGTCTACCCGGTCCCCGCCGACGTGGAGAAGCTGGACGCCGACCCGGTCCGCTGCCTGGACGCCGACGCCTCCAAGGCGATGGTGGCCGAGATCGACCAGGCCCACAAGGACGGCGACACCCTCGGCGGGGTGGTCGAGGTGCTGGCGTACGGCGTGCCCGTCGGGCTCGGCTCGCACGTCCACTGGGACCGCCGCCTGGACGCCCGGCTCGCCGCCGCGCTCATGGGCATCCAGGCCATCAAGGGCGTCGAGGTCGGCGACGGCTTCGACCTCGCCCGGGTCCCCGGCTCGAAGGCGCACGACGAGATCGTCGCCACCGACGACGGCATCAGGCGCACCTCCGGCCGCTCCGGCGGCACCGAGGGCGGGCTGACCACCGGCGAGCTGCTGCGGGTCCGCGCCGCGATGAAGCCCATCGCGACCGTGCCGCGCGCCCTGGCTACCGTGGACGTCGTCACCGGCGAGGCCGCCAAGGCCCACCACCAGCGCTCCGACGTCTGCGCCGTCCCGGCGGCGGGCATCGTCGCGGAGGCGATGGTCGCCCTGGTCCTGGCCGACGCGGTCGCGGAGAAGTTCGGCGGCGACAGCGTGGCCGAGACCTCCCGCAACGTCCGGTCGTACCTCGACCACCTCCAGATCCGATGAGCGGCCCCCTGGTCGTCCTGGTCGGCCCGATGGGCGTCGGCAAGTCCACCGTCGGCGAGCTGCTCGCCGCCCGGCTCGGCACCACCTACCGGGACACCGACGCGGATGTCGTCACCGAGGCGGGCAAGCCGATCGCGGAGATCTTCTACGACGAGGGCGAGGAGCACTTCCGCGCCCTGGAGCGCCGGGCCGTGGCCGAGGCCGTCGCCGGACACACGGGCGTCCTCTCCCTCGGCGGCGGCGCCGTCCTGGACGGGGCGACCAGGGAGCTGCTGGCGGACGGCCCGGTCGTCTACCTCTCCATGGACGTGGACGAGGCCGTCCGCCGCGTCGGGCTCAACACCGCCCGCCCGTTGCTCGCGGTCAACCCGCGCCGGCAGTGGCGCGAGCTGATGGACGCCCGCCGCCACCTCTACGAAGAGGTGGCCCGTACGGTCGTCGCCACCGACGAACGCACCCCCGAAGAGGTCGCTCAGGCGATCATCGACGCACTGGAACTGCCGGAGGGCGCAGCCGCCCCCGGCGTGGAGAACACCGGCATGACGCAGCAGGGCCCCACCCGCATCCAGGTCGCAGGCTCCGCGGGCTCCGACCCGTACGAGGTCCTCGTCGGCCACCAGCTCCTCGGCGAGCTGCCCCAGCTCATCGGCGACCGGGCCCGGCGGGTCGCCGTCCTGCACCCCGAGGCGCTCGCCGAGACCGGTGAGGCGGTCCGCCAGGATCTCGCCGACCAGGGGTACGAGGCCATCGCGATCCAGCTGCCGAACGCGGAGGAGGCCAAGACCGTCGAGGTCGCCGCCTACTGCTGGAAGGCGCTCGGCCAGACCGGCTTCACCCGCACCGACGTCATCGTCGGCATCGGCGGCGGCGCCACCACGGACGTCGCCGGCTTCGTCGCGGCCAGCTGGCTGCGCGGCGTGCGCTGGATCGCCGTCCCCACCACCGTGCTCGGTATGGTCGACGCGGCCGTCGGCGGCAAGACCGGCATCAACACCGCCGAGGGCAAGAACCTCGTCGGCGCCTTCCACCCGCCCGCCGGGGTCCTCTGCGACCTCGCCGCGCTCGATTCGCTGCCGGTCAACGACTACGTCTCCGGCATGGCCGAGATCATCAAGGCCGGCTTCATCGCCGACCCGGCCATCCTCGGTCTGGTCGAGGCCGACCCCGCGGGCGCCCGCACCCCGGCCGGACCGCACACCGCCGAGCTGATCGAGCGGTCCATCCGGGTCAAGGCCGAGGTCGTCTCCAGCGACCTCAAGGAGTCCGGACTCCGCGAGATCCTCAACTACGGCCACACCCTGGGCCATGCCATCGAGAAGAACGAGCGCTACAAGTGGCGCCACGGCGCCGCCGTCTCCATCGGCATGGTCTTCGCCGCCGAGCTGGGCCGGCTCGCCGGACGTCTCGACGACGCCACCGCCGACCGGCACCGGAGCATCCTGGAGTCGGTCGGCCTGCCCCTCACCTACCGCGGTGACCAGTGGCCCAAGCTGCTGGAGAACATGAAGGTCGACAAGAAGTCCCGCGGCGACCTGCTGCGCTTCATCGTGCTGGACGCCCTCGGCAAGCCCACGGTCCTGGAGGGCCCCGACCCGGCCGTGCTGCTGGCCGCCTACGGGGAGGTCTCCGCGTGACCCGCAGGGTCTTCGTGCTGAATGGCCCCAACCTCGGTCGGCTCGGCTCCCGCGAGCCCGACGTCTACGGGGCCACCTCCTACGCCGGACTCGTCGAGACCTGCACCGCGCTCGGCAAGGAGCTCGGCTTCGACGTCGACGTCCGTGAGACCAACGACGAGGGCGAACTGATCCGCTGGCTCCACGAGGCGGCGGACGGTTCGATCCCGGTCGTCCTCAACCCGGGTGCTTTCACGCACTACTCGTACGGGATGCGGGACGCGGCGGCGCAGCGCACCGCCCCGCTGATCGAGGTGCACATCTCCAACCCGTACGCCCGCGAGGAGTTCCGGCACACCTCCGTGGTCGCCCCGGTGGCCACCGGTACCGTCGCCGGATTCGGCATCGGCTCCTACCGGCTGGCCCTGCGCGCCCTGGCCGACGAACTGACGGACTGACACCCCTACCGGCCCACGTGGCCGCCGGGCACTCCCTGCCCTCCCGGGCCGTTCACCCTGAGACGGCCCGGGAAGGTACGGTGGCCGTCCCATCAGCGTCAGTTGCGGTTACGAGACGGAGTGGCACCGGATGCAGCACGCAGTGGGGGCCCCGCTGCCGCCGCCCCAGGGACCCGGCAACGGGCCTGTCGGCTGGTCGCACCAGGCCCAGCACCCCGGTCACCCCGGACCGCCGGGCCCGCCCCCGATACCCCCGCCGCCCCCAGCCCCGGGTCAGGCCCCACAGCCTCCGGCCCCGGGTCAGGCTCCGCCGTACGGCTGGGGCGGCACCGGACCCACGCCGCCCCCCGCCGGCGGCCAGGCCACCGGGCACATGCAGCTGCCCCCCGGCGGCCCCGTGCCGCTACCCGCGCCCCCCGCCGAGCCCGGCACCGGCGGCGCCACGCTCGCCGTGCTGCTGATCGGCCCGGCCGGCGCCGGCAAGACCACCGTGGCCCGGCTCTGGGCGGCCCGCCGCCGGGTGCCGACCGCCCACGTCTCCCTGGACGACGTCCGCGAATGGGTCTGCTCCGGCTTCGCCGACCCGCAGGCCGGCTGGAACGACCACTCCGAGGCCCAGTACCGCCTGGCCCGCCGCACCTGCGGCTTCGCCGCCCGTAACTTCCTCGCCAACGGCATCTCCTGCATCCTCGACGACGCCGTCTTCCCCGACCGCCCGGTCGTCGGCCTCGGCGGCTGGAAGCGCCACGTGGGCCCCGGCCTGCTGCCCGTCGTGCTGCTGCCCGGCCTGGAGATCGTCCTGGAGCGCAACGCGGCCCGCAGCGGCAACCGCAGGCTCTCCGACGAGGAGGTCGCCCGCATCCACGGCCGGATGGCCGGCTGGTACGGCTCCGGGCTGCCGATCATCGACAACTCGGCCTACGACGTGGAGACCACCGCCCGGGTCCTGGACGACGTGCTGGCCCGCTCCATCGCGTCCCCGCCCGCCTGGTAGCCAAGGCCCTCTCCGGGGGAGACGACCGCCTGTAGGGTGCCGCGGCCGCATAGAGGGGCGCCGCGGTGCCCGCCCCCCGGTCGGCTGCGCTGGCCGGGCGGGCGACCGCCCCCGCTCGTACGCTCGGAGCATGTCTGAGGTGCACGCCGTCCGACGCGGGCTGCTCCGCGACCGGTGCGCCGCCGCGGGGTCCGCGGCCGCCCTGGTCTCCCGCCCCGCCAACGTCCGCTATCTGGCGGGCGGAGCGCCGCCCGGCGCCGTGCTGCTGATCGGCCCCGGCGAGGACGTTCTGCTCTGCCCCCGCGCCCCGGCCGGCGAACCCGGCCACGGGCGGCCCGACGAGGCGCTCCGGATCGACCTGCTGTCCGTACCGGACGGGGATCCGGTGGTGGAGGCCGCCGGTCTCGCCGCCGCGTCGGGCGCGGACTCGCTCGCCGTGGAGGAGCACGACCTGACCGTGGCCCGGCACCGGGCCATGGGCAAGGCGGCCCCGCGCCTGCGCCTGGCCGATCTGGGCTTCACCGTGGAACAGCAGCGGATCGTCAAGGACGAGGAGGAGATCGGCTGCCTGCGGATCGCCGCCGAGATCACCGACCAGGCCCTCGGCGAGCTCCTCGAATCGATCCTGGTGGGCCGCACCGAGCGCCATCTCGCGCTGGAGCTGGAACGCCGCCTGGTCGACCACGGGGCGGACGGCCCCGCCTTCGCCACCTCCGTGGCCACCGGCCCCAGCTCCGGCCAGGGCGGCCACCGGCCCTGCGACCGCAGGGTGGAGGAGGGGGATTTCCTCTCCGTCCGCCTGGGCGCGAGCTACCACGGCTACCGCTGCGAGATCGGCCGGACCTTCGTCATCGGCACCGCTCCCGCCGCGTGGCAGATCGAGCTGTACGACCTCGTTTTCGCCGCTCAGCGGGGAGGCCGGGAGGCGCTGGCGCCGGGCGCCGCCTACCGGGACGTGGACCGTGCGGCCCGCCACCTGCTGGAGTCCGCGGGGCACGGAGAGGGTCTCCAGCCGAGCACCGGGCACGGTGTGGGGCTCGAAATCGAGGAGGACCCGCAATTGGCACCGACAGCCATGGGTAAACTGGACGCTTGTGTGCCGGTCACCGTCGGACCGGGGGTCCACCTCCCGGGCCGGGGCGGTGTCCGGATCGATGACACGCTCGTCGTGCGCCCCGAGGCGGACGGCGGACCCGAGCTACTCACCATGACGACCAAGGAGCTGCTCGCGCTCTAGCGCGCGTTCCCGGTCGTTCCACCAGCTTCAGTCCAGGAGATTCCGCAACCGTGGCTTCCACGAACGACCTCAAGAACGGCCTGGTGCTCAAGCTCGACGGAGGCCAGCTCTGGTCCGTCGTCGAGTTCCAGCACGTCAAGCCCGGCAAGGGCCCCGCCTTCGTGCGCACCAAGCTCAAGAACGTGCTCTCCGGCAAGGTCGTCGACAAGACGTTCAACGCCGGTGTGAAGGTCGATACGGCCACCATTGACCGCCGCGACATGCAGTTCTCGTACATGGACGGCGAGTACTTCGTGTTCATGGACATGGACACGTACGACCAGCTCATGGTCGACCGCAAGGCCGTCGGCAACGCCGCCAACTTCCTGATCGAGGGCTTCACCGCCTCCGTCGCCCAGCACGAGGGCGCGGTGCTCTACGTCGAGCTGCCCGCCGCGGTCGAGCTGACCATCCAGCACACGGACCCGGGCGTCCAGGGCGACCGCTCCACCGGCGGCACCAAGCCCGCCACCCTGGAGACCGGTTACGAGATCGGCGTGCCGCTCTTCATCACCACCGGCGAGAAGATCAAGGTCGACACCCGCACGGGCGACTACCTCGGCCGGGTGAACAGCTAACCGTGGCTGCCCGGAACAAGGCCCGCAAGCGCGCCTTCCAGATCCTCTTCGAGGCCGACCAGCGCGGTGAGTCCGTGCAGAGCGTTCTCGCGGACTGGGTCCGGCACGCGCGGACCGACGACCGTCAGCCGCCGGTGGGCGAATTCACGATGGAGCTCGTCGAGGGGTACGCGCAGTACGCGGACCGGATCGACGACCTCATCGTCACCTACGCCGTGGACTGGGAGATCGACCGCATGCCGGTCGTCGACCGCAGCATCATCCGGCTCGGCGCGTACGAGCTGATCTGGATGGACGAGACCCCGGACGCCGTGGTGATCGACGAGGCGGTCCAGCTCGCCAAGGAGTTCTCCACCGATGACTCCCCGTCGTTCGTGAACGGCATGCTGGCCCGGTTCAAGGATCTCAAGCCGAACCTCCGCCGGGAGCAGTAGCCCCCGTGCGGGCCGGTTTCGCCCCGCACGCCACGAAGGGCCCACGGTCAGCTGACCGTGGGCCCTTCGGCGTACGTCCTGATGGGGTGCCGGGCGAGGAAGACGCCGGGCCGGCGGGAACCCGAAGGCTCCCGCCGGCCCGGCGGCACGTTTCTGCTGTGGGGTCCGCTGTGGGCGGTCGACCCGGACCCCGTCGGTCTCAGCTCTCGTCGTGGGAGACCGCGCGACGCGCGTCCGCGTCCAGCACGCCCCAGCTGATCAACTGCTCCGTGAGCACGGACGGCGACTGGTCGTAGATCACGGCGAGGGTGCGCAGGTCGTCCTGGCGGATCGAGAGCACCTTGCCGTTGTAGTCACCGCGCTGGCTCTGGATGGTCGCCGCGTAGCGCTGCAGCGGACCGGCCTTCTCCGGCGGGACATGGGCGAGGCGCTCCAGGTCCAGAACGAGCTTCGGCGGCGGTTCGGCGGCCCCGCCCGGAGTGGTACCGGGCAGCAGCTCCTGCACCGGGACCCCGTAGAAATCCGCCAGCTCGGCCAGGCGTTGTACGGTCACGGCGCGGTCGCCGCGCTCGTACGAACCGACCACGACGGCCTTCCAGCGGCCCTGTGACTTCTCCTCCACGCCGTGGAGGGACAGGCCCTGCTGGGTGCGGATGGCACGGAGTTTGGCCCCGAGCTGTTTTGCGTATTCGCTGGACATATGGCTCCCCGGACGCTGGAACAGTGTGCGGCTCCGCCGCGTGGCTGGTAACTCACTGTGAGGTTACGCAGCGTTACTTGGATGCGTCAAGCCGAATGGTCCGGACCGGCACCTCCAGGGGGCGGGGCCAGAGCCTTACGCAAGCCCTGGTAACGTGGATGACGTAATTTCGACGTCCTTTAAGGTCCGTCCCGTGAGGCGGAGAAGGAGGTCCGTTTCTTATGGACGCACAGCACGACGACACCGGCAACGCGGCACGCCCCGTTCTCGAGGCACCCGACATCGCCCGTGTTCTGACCCGAATCGCCCACGAGATCGTCGAACGCGCCAAGGGCGCCGACGACGTGGTGCTGCTCGGCATCCCGACGCGGGGCGTCTTCCTCGCCCGCCGGCTCGCCGACAAACTCGAAGAGATCACCGGCCGGAAGATGCCGGTCGGCTCCCTCGACATCACCATGTACCGCGACGACCTGCGGCTGCGCCCGGCGCGCGCCCTGGCCCGTACCGACATCCCCGGTGAGGGCATCGAGGGAAAGCTGGTCGTCCTGGTCGACGACGTGCTCTTCTCCGGCCGCACGATCCGCGCCGCACTCGACGCGCTCGGCGACATCGGCCGCCCGCGCGCCGTGCAGCTCGCGGTCCTCGTCGACCGCGGTCACCGCGAACTCCCGATCCGCGCCGACTACGTCGGCAAGAACCTCCCCACGTCGCTGCGGGAGACGGTCAAGGTCCAGCTCGCCGAGGAGGACGGCCGCGACGCCGTGCTGCTCGGCGTCCAGCAGGCCGCTCCAGCGGACGCGCAGTAGCCCGAAGCCCTGCCGTACGCCCCTTCGGGGGAGTCGTACGGCCGCTCCCGCGCGCCCGCATGCCTGAAACGCCCCCTCCAGCCACCGGAGAACCCCAGATGAAGCGCCACCTCATCTCGGCCGCCGACCTCACCCGCGACGACGCCGTCCTGATCCTCGACACCGCCGAGGAGATGGCCCGGGTCGCGGACCGGCCGATCAAGAAGCTCCCGACCTTGCGCGGCCGTACCGTCGTCAACCTCTTCTTCGAGGACTCGACCCGGACCCGCATCTCCTTCGAGGCCGCCGCCAAGCGGCTCTCCGCCGACGTCATCAACTTCTCCGCCAAGGGTTCCTCCGTCTCCAAGGGCGAGTCCCTGAAGGACACCGCGCTGACCCTGGAGGCGATGGGCGCCGACGCCGTCGTCATCCGGCACGGCGCCTCCGGCGCCCCCTACCGCCTCGCCACCTCCGGCTGGATCGACGGGGCCGTCGTCAACGCGGGCGACGGCACCCACGAGCACCCCACCCAGGCCCTGCTCGACGCCTTCACCATGCGCCGTCGGCTCGTCGGCGCCGACGCCGGCCTCGGCCGGGACCTGGACGGCCGCCGGATCACGATCGTCGGCGACATCCTGCACAGCCGCGTGGCCCGCTCCAACGTCCACCTGCTCACCACCCTGGGCGCGCACGTCACCCTGGTGGCCCCGCCCACCCTGGTGCCCGTCGGCGTCGAGCAGTGGCCCTGCGACGTCAGCTACAGCCTGGACGACGTGCTGGCGAAGTCCGATGCGGTCATGATGCTGCGTGTGCAGCGTGAACGGATGAACGCCGCCTACTTCCCGACCGAGCGCGAGTACTCCCGCCGCTACGGCCTGGACGGTCAGCGGATGGCGAAGATGCCCGAGCACGCCATCGTCATGCACCCCGGCCCGATGGTCCGGGGCATGGAGATCACCGCCGAGGTCGCCGACTCCGACCGCTGCACGGTCGTCGAGCAGGTCGCCAACGGCGTCTCCATCCGGATGGCCGTCCTCTACCTGCTGCTCGGCGGCTCCGACACCGCCCTGTCGGCCCCTGCCCGTACCGAGAGCCCTGCCCGTACCGAGAGCCCTGCCCGTACCGAGGAGACCAAGTAACCATGAGCAAGATCCTTATCCGCGGTGCGCGGATCCTCGGCGGCGAGCCGCAGGACGTCCTGATCGACGGCGAGACCGTGGCCGAGGTCGGCACCGGCATCGACGCCCCCGGCGCCACGGTCGTCGAGGCGGTCGGCCAGATCCTGCTGCCGGGCCTCGTCGACCTCCACACCCACCTGCGCGAACCCGGCCGCGAGGACTCCGAGACCGTCCTCACCGGCACCCGGGCCGCGGCGGCGGGCGGCTTCACCGCCGTCCACGCCATGGCCAACACCTTCCCCGTCGCCGACACCGCCGGCGTCGTCGAGCAGGTCTGGCGGCTCGGCAAGGAGTCCGGCTACTGCGACGTCCAGCCCGTCGGCGCCGTCACCGTCGGCCTGGAGGGCAAGCAGCTCGCCGAACTCGGCGCGATGCACGACTCGGCCGCCGGAGTGAAGGTCTTCTCCGACGACGGCAAGTGCGTCGACGACGCGGTGATCATGCGCCGCGCCCTGGAGTACGTGAAAGCCTTCGACGGCGTCGTCGCCCAGCACGCCCAGGAGCCCCGCCTCACCGAGGGCGCCCAGATGAACGAGGGCATCGTCTCCGCCGAGCTCGGCCTCGGCGGCTGGCCCGCCGTCGCCGAGGAGTCGATCGTCGCCCGCGATGTCCTCCTCGCCGCCCACGTCGGCTCCCGCGTCCACATCTGCCACCTCTCCACCGCCGGATCCGTGGAGATCGTCCGCTGGGCCAAGTCCAAGGGGTGGAACGTCACCGCCGAGGTCACCCCGCACCACCTTCTCCTCACCGACGAGCTGGTCCGCTCCTACAACCCGGTCTACAAGGTGAACCCGCCGCTGCGCACCGAGGCCGACGTCATGGCCCTGCGCGAGGCGCTCGCCGACGGCACCATCGACTGCGTCGCCACCGACCACGCCCCGCACCCGCACGAGGACAAGGACTGCGAGTGGGCGGCGGCCGCCATGGGCATGGTGGGCCTGGAGACGGCGCTCTCCGTCGTCCAGCAGACGATGGTGGACACCGGCCTGATCGACTGGGCGGGCGTCGCCGACCGCATGTCGTTCCGCCCCGCGGCCATCGGCCGCCTCGAAGGACACGGCCGTCCCGTCTCGGCGGGTGAGCCCGCCAACCTCACCCTGGTCGATCCGGCATACCGTGGAGCAGTGGACCCCGCGGGCTTCGCGTCCCGCAGCCGAAACACCCCCTACGAGGGGCGTGAGCTGCCGGGCCGCGTCACCCATACCTTCCTGCGGGGCCGCGCCACGGTCGTCGACGGGAAGCTCGCGTGACAACACTGACCCCCCTGTACCTCCTGGCCGCCGAGCAGAAGTCGGCGGAAGTGACGGACTGGTCCGCCCGCATCGCCTGGGTGATCGGCCTGCTGGTCTTCGTCGCCCTCGTCTACTGGCTGATGCGCCAGGGCTGGAAATGGCGCGGCAGCCTCCAGTCCGACCTGCCCGAGCTCACAACGACCCCCGACGGCTTCGCCGACGACGAGGTGCTGCTGACGCTCACCGGGCGCTACCACGCCTCCACCACCGCCGGGCAGTGGCTGGACCGGATCGTTGCCCACGGCCTCGGCACCCGCAGCCGCACCGAGCTCACGCTCACCACGCGCGGCCTGGACGTCGTACGCCCCGGCGCGAGCGACTTCTTCATCCCGGCCGACGCCCTGCGCGAGGCCCGTCTCGACAAGGCGCTCGCCGGCAAGGTCCTGCCCGAGGGCGGCCTACTGATCATCACCTGGGCGCACGGCGAGACCCTGATCGACTCCGGCTTCCGCTCCGACCACGCGGCCGAGCACCGGGCCTGGGTCGACGCCGTCACCCATCTCACCAGCACTACGGAAGGCGCCGCACGATGACGATCTCCACCCGGGGAGCCCAGGCTCCCGCCGTACTCGTCCTGGAGGACGGTCGTGTGTTTCGCGGTCGTGCTTACGGGGCTGTGGGGGAGACTTTTGGGGAGGCGGTGTTCTCGACCGGGATGACCGGTTATCAGGAGACCCTCACCGATCCTTCCTACCACCGGCAGGT
>NZ_JBIVLW010000004.1:0-419341 GCF_044752765.1 Streptomyces sp. NPDC088706 | reverse complement strand
GGGGGCCCCCGGGGCGCCCCCCGCCCGTGCGGGGGGGGGCCCCCCCCCCCCCCGCCGCGGGGGGGGGCGGGGCCCCGCCGTGGGGGGGGGGGCCGCCCCACCCCCCCCCACCCCCCCTTCTCGTGCCCGCCCGACAGCTGCTCCGCCGGCCTTCTCGTGCCCGTCCTACAGCTGCTCCGCCGGCCTTCCCGTGCCCGCCCTACAGCTTCTCGACCGGCGCGTACCGCAGGAGCAGCTTCTTGGGGCGCTCGTCGCCGAAGTCCACCGTCGCCTTGGCCTGGTCGCCGATCCCCTCCACGGCCGTCACCGTGCCGAGCCCGAACTGGTCGTGCGTGACCCGGTCCCCGACCACCAGCGTGACCGTGGGCTTCTCCGTGGAGCGCCGGGTGGCGAAGCCCGAGGGGCCGGAGCGGGCGCGCGAGGAGGAGAGCGAGGACGTGATGCCCGAGGTGGGTCCGGCCGGGGCGGCCATCGGGCCCTTGCGCTTCCACTCCAGGTGCTGGTCCGGGATCTCCTCCAGGAACCGCGAGGGCGGGTTGTACGAGGGCTGGCCCCAGGCGCTGCGCATCGCGGCCCGGGTCAGGTAGAGCCGCTCACGGGCGCGGGTGATGCCCACGTACGCCAGGCGGCGCTCCTCCTCCAGCTCCTTGGTCTGGCCGAGGGCCCGCATGTGCGGGAAGACGCCGTCCTCCAGGCCGGTGAGGAAGACGACCGGGAACTCCAGGCCCTTGGCGGTGTGCAGGGTCATCAGCGTGATGACGCCGGAGCCGTCCTCGTCCTCGTCGGGGATCTGGTCGGAGTCGGCGACCAGCGCGACCCTCTCCAGGAACTCCGCGAGGGTGCCGGCGCCCTCCGTCTCGGCGCGCTCCTGCTCGAACTCCAGGGCGACGGCGGCCAGTTCCTGGAGGTTCTCGACGCGGGTCTCGTCCTGCGGGTCGGTGGAGGCCTGGAGCTCGGCGAGATAGCCCGTGCGCTCCAGGACGGCTTCGAGCACGACGGCGGGTCCGGCGCCGGACTCGACGACGGTGCGCAGCTCCTCCATCAGCGTGTTGAAGCGCTTGACGGCGTTGGACGAGCGGGCCGCCATGCCGTACGCCTCGTCGACGCGGCGCAGCGCCTGCGGGAAGGAGATCTTCTCGCGCATCGACAGGGCGTCGATCATGGCTTCGGCGCGGTCGCCGATGCCGCGCTTGGGCACGTTGAGGATGCGGCGCAGCGGGACGGTGTCCTCGGGGTTGGCGAGGACACGGAGGTAGGCCAGGACGTCCCGGACCTCCTTGCGCTCGTAGAAGCGCACGCCGCCGACGACCTTGTACGGCAGGCCGACGCGGATGAAGATCTCCTCGAAGACACGGGACTGGGCGTTCGTGCGGTAGAAGACGGCGACATCGCCCGCCTTGGCGTCGCCCTTGTCCGTCAGCCGGTCGATCTCCTCGGCGACGAACTGCGCCTCGTCGTGCTCGGTGTCGGCGACGTAACCGGTGATGCGGGCGCCACTGCCGGCGTTGGTCCACAGGTTCTTGGGGCGGCGGCTCTCGTTGCGCTCGATGACCGCGTTGGCGGCGGAGAGGATCGTCTGCGTGGAGCGGTAGTTCTGCTCCAGCAGGATCGTCGTCGCGCTCGGGTAGTCCTCCTCGAACTGGAGGATGTTGCGGATGGTCGCGCCCCGGAAGGCGTAGATCGACTGGTCCGCGTCGCCCACCACGCACAGCTCGGCGGGGGCGTCGGCCTCCCCGGCCGGGCCGACCAGCTCGCGTACCAGCGTGTACTGGGCGTGGTTGGTGTCCTGGTACTCGTCGACCAGGACGTGGCGGAAGCGGCGCCGGTAGTGCTCGGCGACGTCCGGGAAGGCCTGGAGGAGGTGGACCGTCGTCATGATGATGTCGTCGAAGTCCAGCGCGTTGGCCTCGCGCAGGCGGGCCTGGTAGAGCGCGTACGCCTGGGCCAGGGTCTTCTCGAAACCATCGGCCGCCTGTCCGGCGAAGGTCTCCTCGTCGATGAGCTCGTTCTTGAGGTTGGAGACCTTGGCGGTGAAGGACTTCGGCGGGTAGCGCTTGGGGTCCAGGTCGAGATCGCGGCAGACCAGGGCCATCAGGCGCTTGGAGTCGGCGGCGTCGTAGATCGAGAACGACGAGGTGAAGCCGAGCTTCTTCGACTCGCGGCGCAGGATGCGGACGCACGCGCTGTGGAAGGTCATGACCCACATGGCGTTGGCGCGCGGGCCCACCAGCTGCTCGACGCGCTCCTTCATCTCGCCCGCGGCCTTGTTGGTGAAGGTGATCGCCAGGATCTGCCCCGGGTGCGTCCCGCGCTCGGCCAGCAGGTGCGCGATGCGGTGGGTCAGCACCCGGGTCTTGCCGGAGCCGGCCCCGGCGACGATGAGCAGCGGGGACCCGGCGTGCACGACGGCGGCGCGCTGCTCGGTGTTCAGCCCATCGAGCAGCGCCGCGGCGTCGATGACCGGGCGCGGGTGGCCGTCCCGGTAGTACCCGTCCCGGGGCGGCGGGGGCGCGTCGAAGACGCCCTCGAAGAGTCCCTCCGGCACCGCTTCGGGTGCGTGGTCCTCGGGGGGCGGCGGCGGGCCGTCCTCCGCGGACTGGAGGCCGGTCAGGAAGTTGTCGTCAAAGAGGCTGCTCATCGCCATCCGAGTCTAGAGGGCCGCACCGACAACCTTCCGTCGAAGCCGGGAAGCGGCCACCGGCACCAGCGCGCCACCCGCACGCAAGGAGAGCGGACGTCCACGTTCCGTGAAGGAGTGCCCGGTCGGAGGGGGTGCGGGACCGCGGACCCGGAAAGGTCACGAAAATGTATCGGGCATATCGCTCCACCTCCTTCCCAGCGGTGCCACGGGTTGGCTAGCGTGCTCGGTCAGGTGATCCGTACCTCCCAGAGACGAACCGCGTCTCACGGTCACCTCTGCCGAATCCGCGCTGCCCTCCCAGCAGTTCGGAACCGGGGACCCACACGCAGAACCGGGGTGAATCGGTCCGTACCCTCGCATCCGGACCGTAGGACAGCCTTCCGTTCCGTCCGAACCCGACAGCTAACCCGGTAGGCGGTCCACGGAAGGAGATGCCGGTCTTGGCATCGCATCGCAAGCCGCGCGCGAAGGTGCGCACCACCACCCCCGCCGTCGGGTTCACGACGGCCGCGCTGGCCTCCGTGACGCTTCTCTCCACGCAGAGCGCGACGGCGGCCCCCGCCGAGCCGAAACCGGCCATCGAGGACGTCCGGAAGAAGGTCGACGAGCTCTACCGGCAGGCGGGCAGCGCGACCCAGCAGTACAACCGCGCCAAGGCCGCCTCCACGGCCCAGCGCACCAAGGTCGACACGCTGCTCTCCGACGTGGCGAAGCGGACCGAGAGGATCAACGAGGCGCGCAGGGAGCTGGGGGCCTACGCGGCCGCGCAGTACCGCACCGGTGGCATCGCACCCACCGCGACCTTCTTCCTGGCGGACGACCCGCAGTCCTACTTCGACCAGAACCAGCTGATGAGCCGGGCGACCGAACGGCAGCAGAAGGCCGTCGACGACTTCCGTACGCAGCAGGCCGCGGTGTCGAGGAAGCGCGCGGAGGCCGTGAAGAGCCTGGAGACGCTCACCGAGACCCAGACCGCGCTCCGCACCGGCAAGCGGAACGTGCAGACCAAGCTGACCGAGGCCCGGTCCCTGCTGTCGAAGCTGACCGCCGAGGAGAAGGCGCGGCTGGCGGAGCTGGAGCGCAAGAAGGAGGCCGAGGCCAAGGAGAAGGCGGAGCGGCTGGCCCGCCGCCAGGCCGCCGAGGCCAAGGAGCGGGAGAAGGCCGAGAAGAAGGCGCGCGAGGAGGCCGCGAAGGAGTCCGGCGGGGACAACGGCTCCGGCTCCGGCAGCGGTACGGGGACGAGCCCGGGCTCCGGTACGGGTACGGGTACCGGGACCGGGGCGGGCAGCGGCTACGCCGCCAAGGCCGAGAAGGTGCTGGCCTTCGCCCGCGCCCAGATCGGGAAGCCGTACGTGTGGGGGGCCTCGGGCCCGTCCTCGTACGACTGCTCGGGGCTGACGCAGGCGGCGTGGCGGGAGGCGGGCGTGACACTGCCCCGGACCACCTGGGACCAGGTGAAATTCGGCACCCGGGTCGCCACCGCCGACCTGCGCCCCGGTGACCTGGTCTTCTTCTACGACGACATCAGCCACGTCGGCATCTACAAGGGCGACGGGATGATGATCCACGCCCCGAAGCCGGGGGCGAACGTCCGCGAGGAGTCGATCTACTCCATGCCGGTCTACGGCAGCGTGCGCCCGGCGTAGTGCCGGGCGCGGGGTGGTCGCCTCAGGGCGGCCGCCCCGGAGCCCAGCCATGGCCGGAGGATCGCCAGGCAGTGGGGCAAGCCTTCGCCGGGGCGTTCGCCGGAACTGGGCGTCGTCCGCCCGAACCTGCCGGAATGATCAGTTCCGGCCTCGCATCTCCGGTCATCCGGCGGCGCCCGGACGTCACATCCGGGCAATAGTTGTCATGGCGAACCTTTTCCGTGCGCCCGGATTAGCGTCCCTGGCGGACCCGTCGGTATCCCCCGGCGGGCAGCCGACAGGAAGGATGCCGCCCCCGTGGCCGCGCACCGGAAATCCGCTCACCGGAAACCCAAGCAGCGCCCGTTCACCGGCCCTGCTGCCCGCACCGCCGCCACCCTGGCGCTCGCCGGGGCCGCCACCGCCACCTCGGCCGCCGGCGCCGGCGCCGCACCCGCCGAGCCCGCTCCCACCGCCGCCCAGGTCCGGGCGAAGATCGACCGGCTCTACCACGACGCCGAGGTCGCCACCGAGAAGTACAACGGGGCGAAGGAGAGGGCGTCCGCCGCCACCAGCGCCGTCGACGCCCTGGCCGACGAGGCCGCCCGCCGCACCGACCGCCTCAACACCGCCCGCCACGCGCTCGGGTCCCTGGCCACCGCCCAGTACCGCACCGGCGCCCTCGACCCCGCCGTACAGCTGGCGCTCTCCTCGGATCCCGACACCTACCTGGAGCGCGCCGCCCACCTGGACCGGGCGGGCGACCGGCAGGCAGGCCTGCTCAGCGGTATCCGGCGCCAGCTCTCCGGCCTCGCCCGGGTCAAGGCGCGCGCCGACCGGGAGACCGAGGCGCTCGCCGCCCGCCAGGCCGAGCTGCGCGAACACCGCACCGCGATCCGCACCAAGCTCGCCGACGCCCGCAGGCTCCTGGCCACCCTCACCGCCGGCGAGCGCGCCGCGTACGAACGCTCGGCCGACGCCGGCCACGGCGGCGGCCCGGCTCAGGCCGACCGCGCGACCGCCCACGCCGACCGTTCGGCCCCCCGCTCCCCGGTCGCCGCCCCCAACTCCCGCGCGGCCCGGGCCGTCGCCTTCGCGCACGGGGCGATCGGCAAGCCGTACGTCTGGGGCGCGACCGGTCCGAACGCCTTCGACTGCTCGGGCCTGACCCAGGCGGCCTGGCGGGCGGCGGGCGTCAGCCTGCCCCGCACCACCTACACCCAGATCAACGCCGGACAGCGGGTCTCCCGCTCCGAACTGGCCCCTGGCGACCTGGTGTTCTTCTACTCCGGGATCAGCCATGTCGGCCTCTACATCGGCGGCGGCCAGATGATCCACGCCCCGCGCCCCGGCGCCCCGGTCCGCATCGCACCCGTCGATCACATGCCTTTCGCCGGAGCGACCCGGGTGGCATAGTCCCCGGCGCCGGACTCCCTCCCGCCGAAGGAACTGTCGCATGACGATGGCGAACGCCGTCCAGGGCTACGCCCGCACGCTCACGCTGCGCTCGCCCACCCACTACCGGGTGGGCCCGTTCACCGTCCGGCACGACCCGGGCTGGGAACTGAAGTACGCCAACTACGCCATCCCCGACCGGGAAGCGGAACCCACGGCGGACGACGTGGCAGCCCTGATCGAGGCGTTCCGGGAGCGGAGGCGGCTGCCGCGCCTTGAGTTCCTGCCCACCTGGGCCCCGGCCGTCGAACCGGCCCTCCTGGCAGCCGGTTTCGCCGTGGAGAACCGGGCTCCGCTGCTCGCCTGCGGCCGCGAGGACCTCCGTGGGCCGAAGCCGGTCCACGGCCTCCGCATCACCGTGCCCGGCACCGAAGCGGAATTCACCGACGCCGCCCGCGTCCAGCACCAGGGCTTCGGCGGCGAGGGCGAACCCGAGCCGGGAACGACCGACTGGTTCCGCGCGGCCGCCACCGGTGACGGGGTCGCCGCCCTGGCCGTCCTCGGCGGCGCGCCGGCCGGGGCGGGCGGCTGCACGGTCGCGGTCGACGGCCTCAGCGAACTGGCCGGCCTCGCCGTAGCCGCCCCCTTCCGCCGCCGGGGCATCGGCGCCGCGCTCACCGCCTGGCTGACGGAACGGGCCCTCGACCTGGGCTGCCGGACGGTCTGGCTGGAACCGGGCGACGCCGACGCGGAGCGGATCTACGCGGGCGTCGGTTACCGCAGGATCGGCGAGAAGGTCAACATCTCGCGGGAAGCCGCCTAGCCCCTCGGGCCCTTCCGGCCCTTCCCGCTCTTCCGGCCCTTCCCGCTCTTCCGGCCCTTTCCGCTCTTCCGGCCCTTCCCGCTCTTCCCGCTCAGACCAGCCGCCGCGCCGTCGCCCATCGCGTCAGCTCGTGCCGGTTGGAGAGCTGGAGCTTCCTGAGCACCGCCGAGACGTGCGACTCCACGGTCTTCACCGAGATGAACAGCTGCTTGGCGATCTCCTTGTACGCGTATCCACGCGCGATCAGCCGCAGCACCTCGCGCTCGCGCTGGGTGAGGCGGTCCATGTCCTCGTCGACCGGCGGGGCGTCCGTGGAGGCGAAGGCGTCCAGGACGAAGCCGGCCAGGCGCGGGGAGAAGACGGCGTCGCCCTCCTGGACCCGGAAGACCGAGTCGACCAGGTCGGTGCCGGTGATGGTCTTGGTGACGTAGCCCCGGGCGCCACCCCGGATCACCCCGATGACGTCCTCGGCGGCGTCCGAGACGGAGAGGGCGAGGAAGCGGACCGGGTTGTCGGCCGCACCCATCAGCGGGGCGCACCGGCGCAGCACCTCGACGCCGCCACCACCGGGGAGGTGGACGTCGAGGAGGACGACCTCGGGGCGGGTCGCGGTGATGACGGTGACCGCCTGGTCGACGTCGGCGGCTTCGCCGACCACTTCGACGCCGGTCTCCTCGGTGCGGCCGATCTCGGCCTGCACCCCGGTGCGGAACATCCGGTGGTCGTCGACGAGCACGACCCGTACCCGTCGCTCCGGGCCCCCGGTGGCTTCGGTGTTCTCGGTCATTCGCTCGCCCTTTCCATCTCCAGCTCGACCTCGGTGCCCCCGCCGGGCACCGAACGCAGCCGGGCGCTGCCGCCGTTGCGCTGCATCCGGCCGATGATTGATTCTCGTACGCCCATCCGGTCGGCGGGAACCTCGTCCAGGTCGAACCCCGGACCCCGGTCCCGCACGGAGACGAAGACCGTCCTCCCCTCCACCTCCGCGAAGACCTGCACGGCACCGCCCTCGCCACCGTACTTGGCGGCGTTGACCATCGCCTCGCGCGCGGCCTGCATCTGTGCGCCCAGCTTGTCGTCCAGGGGGCAGTCGCCGACGACCACGACCTCCAGGGGGACGCCGTGCTTGTCCTCGACCTCGGCGGCGGCCCGCTTCACGGCCTCGGCGAGGGTCTCCGATTCGTCGCCCTCGTCCTTGCCGGTGCCCTCGGGGTTGTACAGCCAGTTCCGCAGCTCGCGCTCCTGGGCGCGGGCCAGGCGTCTGACCTCGCCGCCGTTCTCCGCGTTCCGCTGGATCAGGGTGAGGGTGTGCAGGACGGAGTCGTGGACGTGGGCGGCGACCTCGGCCCGCTCCTGGGCGCGGATGCGCATCAGGCGCTCCTCGGAGAGGTCCTGGGTCATCCGGACCAGGTAGGGGCCGGCGAGCAGGGCGATGCCGGTGAGGACGGCGATGGCGGCGGTCAGGACGTTGCCCAGCTGGGCGGCCGAGCCGCGCACCACCATGAAGACGGCGAGGCCGAGGCCGACGAGGGCGACCCCGGTCAGCGCCCGGGCCAGGTGCAGCAGCCGGCGGCGGCGGCCGACCTCCATCCAGCGGGCCCGTCGCGCGTTGTCCGCCTGGCGCCAGACCAGGACGGAGCCCGCGCCTATGAGAAGCGTCGGCCAGATGTAGCGGTCGGCCTCGCTGCCCATGTCGACGTTGACGACGAAGACCACGGCCCCGACGAGCAGGGCGACGAGCGCGAAGACCTGGCCCGGGTCCGGCTTGCGGAGTCTGCGCCGCCCGTCGGCGGCGGTCTCGAACACCGAGCGCGGGGCGTGGACGCCGCCGACGCCGCCCACCCCGAGGGGGACGACGATCCAGAACACCGCGTACAGCAGGGCGCCCAGGCCGTCGCTGAGGAAGAGCCCGAGGAAGACGAACCGGACCCAGGCGACCGGCAGTCCGAGGTGTCCGGCGAGCCCGCGCGCGACGCCGCCCAGCATCCGCCCGTCGGCGCTGCGGTACAGCTTGCGCAGCGGCGGCTCCTCCGGGTCGGAGGTGAGAGAGCTGGCGGCTCGGGCGGTGGCGGCTGGCATGCCCCGATCGTCACACGCGGCGGGGGCGGGAGGCATCAGGGTAGTCCCCCTGATCGACCCTGAGGATCCCCGCCGACCTGCCCTGGTGCTGCCCCCACCCGCGCCCACCCCCCCCTCCCCGCCGACCGGCCCCGGTACTGCCCCCACCCGCGCCCGCCACCCGCACCCCAGGGGCCGGCGGGTCCCCGCGCCCCCTTGCGGGAAGCCCGGCGCAAAATCAGGGACCGGCCAGGGTAGGCGCGGGTCCCGCCGGGCGGTGCGGGCCGTCACCATGGAGGTATGACCGCTCCCTCGGACGCCGCTCCCGGCGTCGCGCCCCCCGACGCACCCGGACCGCAGCTGCGGCGCAGCCCGCGGCAGAAGGTGGTGGCCGGGGTCTGCGGCGGACTGGGCCGGTACTGCGACGTGGACCCGGTGATCTTCCGGATCGTGCTCGGCGTCCTCTCCGTGACCGGCGGCATCGGCCTGATCTTCTACGGCTTCGCCTGGCTCCTGCTGCCCTGGGAGGGCGAGGAGGAGAACGAGGCGCGCCGGCTGCTGTCGGGCCGGGTCGACGGGGCGTCGCTGGTGGCGCTGCTGCTGGCACTGATCGGCTGCGGGCTCTTCCTGTCGATGCTGGGCAACCGGGGCATGCTGGCGTTCGCCGCGCTGCTGTCGCTGGCCGTCGTCGGCTGCTCGGTGTGGACGCAGTCCCGTAGGACTTCGGCGCCGGAGGATGCGGGGGCGCCGCGCGGCGCCCCCGTGGCCGCCCCCGTCCACCCGCACTCCGGCGGCCTCGGTACGCCCCCGCCGGAGGTGAAGGCGCCGCCGACGCCGGGCGGCCCGTCGTGGTGGCGGGACCCGATCATCAAGGACGGCACGACGGGGCCGGTCAGCTCGGGCTATCTGTGGGGTCCCCCGGACACCGACGTGGGGTCGGCGCAGGCCGAGGTGCGGGCCGGGCGCCCCAGCGCGGACGCCCCGTTCCGGCCGCCGGCTCCGGCGCCCGCCGCGCCGGGGCCGCGCTCGCTCGGCGGTCTCGTCTTCCTGGCCGCGCTGGTGGCGGGCGGTCTGGGCACCGGGCTGAGCTGGGAGCAGCAGCCGCTGGGGACGGCGCTGCAGATCGGGCTGGTCGCCGCCCTCGTGGTGTTCGGGCTCGGCCTGCTGGTCTCCTCGGTACTGGGACGGACCGGTGTGGGCACGGTGACGATGGCGGTGATCACGGCGGTGCTGCTGGCGGGCGCGACCATGCTGCCGAAGGAGATCAGCACCGACTGGGGCCGTCAGGAGTGGCGCCCGGCCCAGGTCTCCGCCGTCCAGCAGCGGTACGAGCTGGGCAGCGGCGACGCCCGGCTGGACCTGTCCGGGGTGGTGGTCCCCCGGGGCGGGACCGTGCGCACCCGGCTGGAGGTCGGGGCCGGGCGGGCGGCCGTCGTCGTCCCGAGGGACGTGACCGTGAAGGTGCGGGCCGAAGCCGGTCTCGGGGAGATCCGGCTGGAGGAGGGGCAGCGGGTCCAGGTCCGCGTCAACAGCGACCGGACCTCGCAACGTACGCTGCCGCCGCCCAAGGGCAGCAAGCCGGCCGGGACGATCGAGCTGGAAGTGGAAGTCGGCGTCGGAGAGGTGGAGGTCAGCCGTGCTGCGTCATGAGTTCCGGCCCGGGCGGGCGGTGGCGGGCCTGGCGATGCTGGCCCTGGCCGGGGGGTACGCGGCCGACGCGGCCGGGGCGTGGGAGGTCCCGTGGACCTTCTTCCTCCTGGTCCTCCTCGGCGGCCTGTGGCTGGCCGCCACGGCGACCTGGGCCGCCTACCTGCTCCGGCGCCGCCGTGACGTGAGGAAGGCGTCGGCGGAGAGCATCGGGGCGCCCGCGAGCACCAGGGGCAGCCACGCCATCAAGTAGGGCAGGTCGTTGCCGTAGTAGTACGGGGTCGCCTGCCAGCTCACCGTCAGCCACAGGCTCAGGGAGATCAGCGCGCCGCCGAGCGCGGCGAGCCGGGCCCAGAGGCCGACGAGGGTGCCGAGGCCGACGAGGAGTTCGCCGACCGCGATGGCGTGACCGAACCCTTCGGGGCTCTTGAGCGCCAGGTCGACGAGGGCGGGGACCGCGGAGGAGTCGCGGACCCCGCGCATCATCTCGCCGATGGAGCCGGGGCCGGTCGCGGAGAGGAATCCGCTGTCCGTCAGCTTGTCGAGCCCCGCGTAGACGAAGGTGACGCCGAGGAAGATCCGCAGCGGCAGCAGGGCGTACTCGCGCGCCCGCTCGCGCAGCCCTTTCGGCTCGCCCGGACCGTACGAACCGCCGCCGTAACCGTTCATCACCGCTGCCCCGCTTCCCGAAGTCCCGTCACCTGACCATACGTACGCCTGTACGGCGCCGCTCACCAGGGCTGCGAAGCAATCGGGGCGGGCGACCGGAGGACCAGGACAGCCGTCAGTCCGTGACGTCGATCGGGCAGCGGTCGGTCTCCACCCCGGCGGCCGTGACGACCTGGACGTCCACCGTGCCCGGCTCGACCTCGACCGGGACCGGGACGGTGAGCACGGTGTCGGTCGGGTTGGCGAAGCCGCCGGCGACCGGGATCAGCGGTACGTGGACGTGGACCGTGCCGATCCGTACGACGAGCCGGGCCAGCCGGTCGGGGCTGCCCGCGCCGGGCGGTACGAAGCCCGCGCCCCGGATCTCGATGTCGTCGCCGGTCCGGATCGGGGCGTCCAGGTCCCCGGCCTCCCGGGCCCGCACCACGGACAGCACGACGGGACGACCGCCCTCCGCGTACTTCCCCGCGAAGTAGGTGGCCGCCGAGACCGCCACCAGCAGGGCGAGGCCCCACGGCAGATCCGGCAGCTGCTCGGGACGGCGGGCCAGGCGGACGACGGCGAACAGCACGGCGACCCCGCTGACCAGCACGTACTGCACATCGGTGAACGAGCCGCGCCCCGAGTCGTCGGTGAGCAGATCGGCGGCGCGCGGCCGGTCCGCGCGCAGCTTCTGGAGCCGCCGGCCCAGCACCCGTACGGTCACCACGCGGCGTACGACGACGGCGACCGCGCACACCAGCGCCAGCACGGTCAGCACCCCGGCGGAGCGCACCAGGTCGAGCCCCTCGATCAGCGCGTCCCGCTTCCGCTGATCGGACGCGCCCGCCAGCTGGAGGGCGAGGACCAGGACGGCGAAGACGGCGAGCAGCACCCAGGCGGCGGCGACGGTCCTGGAGGTGGAGAGCCGGTTGTCCTCGCCGATCAGCGGGGCGAGGAGGCCGCCGCGGGCGCGGTGGAAGCGGGCGGCGACGGTCAGCAGGGCGGCGGTCACGAGCGCGGCGAGGAGACCGGCGGTGCGGGCGGTGGTCCAGCCGGGCCCGATCGCGGTGAGGCTCGCGCCGACGAGCAGGGCGAGCACCGCGCCCCAGACGGCGAACAGGGTGCCCCGCCACACATGGTGGAGCCAGACGTCACCGGCCGCCCGGCCCCGTTCGGCGACGGTGCGGGCGGACTCGGTCAGCTCGTCGGAGACCCACTGCCGGGACGCGGAGGCGGACTGGGCGACCCCGGCGGGCAGGCCGTTGCCCGCCGCCAGCTCGTCCCGCTTGGCCAGGAAGGCGGCGACCGCGCGCCGGTGCCCCTCGCGTGCTCCGTGCGGGCAGTCGCCGCACGTACAGCGCCCGCCGTGCGTGCCGCTCGCCCTTGCCTCTTCCAACGCCACGGAGATGTACGCCCTTTCCCGCCCCGGTACAGCCAACTCACCTGTGATACCAGCGAATTGTGCCGTACGGGGCGGCCATCCCCCGCATCGGGGCGGACCGGGGGCCGAGGTCGTCAGAACGTTCGACTGATCCGCTGCCACAGGGGCTGGTAGTTGATCCACGCCACCAGGTCGCTGCCCAGCTGCTCCCGGGTGGTGACGGCGTCCCGGTGGTCGATCAGCACGGGCTTCCCGGCTCCCCGCGCCAGCAGCTGCACCTGGCAGGCGCGTTCCATCGTGAGGAACCACCAGGCCGCCGCGTCCACCGAGTCCCCCACGGTCAGGAGTCCGTGGTTGCGCAGGATGACGGCCTTGCGCGGCCCGAGTACGGTGGCGATCCGGCGCCCCTCCTCCTCGTCCACGACGACACCGGTGTACGCGTCATAGAGCGCATGGTCTTCGTAGAACGCGCAGGCCTCCTGGGTGATCGGCTCGATGAGCTCCCCCAGCGCGGCCAGCGCGCGCCCGTGCACGGAGTGGGTGTGCGCGACGGCGACGGCACCCGGCCGGGCCCGGTGCACGGCCGCGTGCACGGCGAACGCGGCCTGGTTGACGTGGAAGCGCCCCTGGACCACCTGCCCGTCGCCGTTGACGAGGATCAGATCCTGCGGGGCGATGTCGGCGAAGGGCGCCCCGAAGGGGTTGACCCAGTAGCAGTCGGCCAGCTCGGGGTCGCGCACGGTGATGTGCCCGGAGACCCCGTCCTCGTACCCGTACTGCCCGAACAGCCGCAACGCCCCGGCGAGCCGCTGTCTGCGGTACGTCCGCTCCTCGTCCGGCGAGGCGTGCACGGGCGGCATCGCGAAGTGCAGCTGCTCGACGGGATCGGCGCGGGGGCGGGCACGGCGGGCGGCTCGGACATGGCGGCTCCTCACTTTCCCGGGGGCGTACGGGATCGGAAGTTACCGGCGGGTGGGGGCGAGGGGAAGGGATGCGATTACGGGCGGCGCTGGTTGATCGCGGTGAGGTCGATGGAGAGCGGGAACGGGACGTCGAGCTTCAGAGCGTTGTGGTGGATGCCCGTGGGCGTGTACGCCTTCAGTGCGGGGTCCAGTTCGTAGACGTACACGACGGGGAGGCCGTCGGGGCCCTGCTCGACGCGCCAGAAGTGCACGATGCCGGCGGCGGCGTACTTCTTGGGCTTGGTCTCGCGGTCACGGGCCTCGGAGTCCGGGGAGACGACTTCTACGGCCAGGACGACGTCCTTAGGCGCGTACCAGGTCTGGTCCGCGCCGGTGTCGGCTTCCGCCCGGTACACGAGCATGTCGGGTTCCGGGCGGTTGATGCGGTCCAGCTTGACCGTCATCTCCCGGTCCACATCCAGGTCTGCCGGCAGATGAGCCAGCAATCCGCTCTCCAGCAACCACATCGCGCGCGTGTGGAACTTCCGCTGCGGACTCATGAAGACGAGACTCCCGTCGATCAGCTCGGTGTGGGGCGGGAGGCCCGGAATCCGGTCGAGGTCGTCCGACGTCCAGCCGCCCTCCGGCGGGACGGGCCACCGGTACGGCTGCTGTTCGAGCCTGGGCTCGGGTGCGGCGCTCATGATTGCTCCCATACGCCGAAGTCTCGTCTCTTCACTCAGCGTACCCAGCCGATGCGACAATGCCGCCGCCCAAACGAATGAGCGACGGCATCGGCGTTGACCCAGGGGTTCACACGAACCCAGGAGGTCACTCCCACTCGATCGTCCCCGGCGGCTTGCTCGTCACGTCGAGGACCACGCGGTTGACGTCGGCGACCTCGTTGGTGATGCGGGTGGAGATCTTCGCCAGCGTCTCGTACGGCAGGCGCGACCAGTCCGCTGTCATGGCGTCCTCGGAGGAGACCGGGCGCAGCACGATCGGGTGGCCGTAGGTACGGCCGTCGCCCTGGACGCCGACCGAGCGGACGTCGGCGAGGAGGACCACCGGGCACTGCCAGATGTCGCGGTCCAGGCCGGCCGCCGTCAGCTCCTCGCGGGCGATGGCGTCGGCCTCGCGGAGCAGGTCCAGGCGGTGCTCGGTGACCTCGCCGACGATGCGGATGCCGAGGCCGGGGCCGGGGAACGGCTGGCGCTGGACGATGTCCTCGGGGAGGCCGAGCTCCTGGCCGACCATCCGGACCTCGTCCTTGAACAGCTGGCGCAGCGGCTCGACGAGCTGGAACTCGATGTCGTCGGGGAGGCCGCCCACGTTGTGGTGGGACTTGATGTTGGCGGTGCCGGTGCCGCCGCCGGACTCGACGACGTCCGGGTAGAGCGTGCCCTGGACCAGGAAGGCGACCTCGGGGCCGTCCTCCTGGAGGATCTCCAGCTGGGCCTGCTCGAAGACGCGGATGAACTCGCGGCCGATGATCTTCCGCTTCTGCTCCGGGTCGGAGACTCCGGCCAGGGCGTCGAGGAAGCGCTTCTGAGCGTCGACCACCTTGAGCTTCGCGCCGGTCGCGGCGACGAAGTCCTTCTCGACCTGCTCGGTCTCGCCCTTGCGCATCAGACCGTGGTCGACGTAGACGCAGGTGAGCTGCGAGCCGATGGCCTTCTGGACGAGTGCCGCGGCGACCGCGGAGTCCACGCCGCCGGAGAGGCCGCAGATGGCGCGCTTGTCGCCGACCTGCTCGCGGATGAGCGCGACCTGCTCCTCGACCACGTTGGTGGTGGTCCAGTTCGGCTCGATGCCCGCGCCGCGGTAGAGGAAGTGCTCCAGGACCTGCTGGCCGTGGGTCGAGTGCATGACCTCCGGGTGGTACTGCACCCCGTACAGCTTCTTCTCGTCGTTCTCGAAGGCGGCGACCGGGACCACGTCCGTGGAGGCGGTCACGGTGAAGCCCTCGGGCGCCGCCGAGCAGGCGTCGCCGTGCGACATCCACACCGGCTGCTCGGTGGGCGTGCCCTCGAAGAGCGTCGAACCCGCCTTGGTGACGTGCAGCGGGGTGCGGCCGTACTCACGGGCCCCGTTGTCGTCGACCGTGCCGCCGAGGGTGGTCGCCATCAGCTGGAAGCCGTAGCACATGCCGAAGACGGGGACCCCGGCCTCGAAGAGCGAGCGGTCCAGGGAGGGGGCGCCCTGCGCGTAGACCGACGACGGGCCGCCGGAGAGGATGATCGCGCGGGGGTTCCTGGCCAGCATCTCGGCCACCGGCATGGTGGACGGGACGATCTCGCTGTAGACCCGGGCCTCACGGACACGGCGGGCGATGAGCTGGGCGTACTGCGCGCCGAAGTCGACGACGAGGACCACGTCGGCCGTGGCGTCGGGGGCGGCGGGGGGTGCTGCTGGCACGGGGCGGCCTTCCGGCGGTGGTGAAGGGGGTCGGTCCCACCAATTCTACCGGCCGTGCGCGAACCCTCCGCCGGGCCGCCGTCTCACGATCCGGGCGCCGCCTTGGTGGCGGCGCCGGGCCGGGGCCATACTGTCCTCATGCGTCAGCACACGATCTTCGTCTTTACCTATGGCATCCGGTCCGCCGGCTGCCATGGTCGTGCTGCTTGAGCTACTGACGAGCAACGTTCCAGGCGCCCCGGGCCGACAGGCCCGGGGCGTCTCGCGTGTCCGGGTCCCGCTCGCCCCCGGGAGGCCGTCACCTCACCAGGAGTCACCACCGTGAGCAACACCACCACCAGCACCACCACCCCCACCGCCACCCCCGCTGAGCGGACCGGCGCGCACACCGACGACGCCGCCACCCTGATCGGCGACGCCCGCGAGCGCATCGACGCGCTCGACGACCGCATCATCGGCCTCGTCCAGGAACGGATGGCCGTCTCGGCGGTCATCCAGGAGGCCCGGATCACCTCCGGTGGCCGCCGGGTCAACCTCTCCCGCGAGACGGCCGTGCTCAGCCGTTACCGGGACGCGCTGGGCAGGCCGGGCACCGCGCTGGCGATGACGCTGCTGGAGCTCTCCCGGGGCCGGGTGTGAGCCGCGCCGGTTCCGCGTCCGGCGCCGGCGGGACCGTAGCCGCGTCCGGCGCCGGAGGGACCGTAGCCGCGTCCGGCGCCGGAGGGACCGTATCCGCGTTCGGTCCCCGTCTCACCCGTACGGCGCGTGACCGGGACCACCGCGCCTTCGTTGGTCCCGGTGTCCGTGCCAACCAGGGGCGGCATCGGTAGAAAACCACGCGTGGCTACGCCGGGACGTGTGACGTACCGCAGGTACGTCGTGGGACCACGTCCCGGCGCAAGTGACCGGTCCGCAGGGGACAGCGGCCCGGTCACCCCATGTGCGGCCGTACCCGGGGACGCCCGGGTCGGTCGCATCGGGACGTACCCCGGGGCGGAGGCCGTTCCCCCTCCCCCCCTCCCTCACCTTCCGCTCCCGCTCTCAGACCCGCCGGCGCCGCCCGGCCAGCGCGCACAGCACCATGCCCGCCGTCAGCGCCGTGATCGCCGCGGCCGAGGCGGTCAGGACGGTCGACGATCCGGTGGCGGCCAGACTGCCGCCGTTCCCGGTGGCACCGCTCCCCGGGGCCCTGGGCGTGCCCGTGCCCGCCGCTCCCCCAGCCGTCCCGGGAGTGGCCGCGGCGGACCCGGTCGCCCCCTGGCCGGCATCGGGTCCTGTGGTAGGAGCGGGCGACGGGCCGCGGCTCTCCCCGTTCAGCACCACCCGTGCCGTGTTGTTCCCCGGCTTCGGGTCGAACGGCAGCCCAGGCGCCCGGAGTGCTGGACCTCGCACCGTCACCCCGCCGACCGCGCCGATCAGCACCGTGTCGATGCGCAGCCGGAAGGAGAGGTCCAGCCCACCGCCGTCGCGGACGGTCGCCGAGGCCGGGCAGACGTAACGCGGCGCGGGGGCCTGCCGCTCCTCGCGGTACGCGCCTTCGGCGGTCACCCCCCGGCACCCCCGCGGCGCGGAGGTCACCGTCGTGCCCGGCGGGACGGTGAAGTCCACAGCGGCGACGCTCGCGCCGGAGGGGAGGTGGCCGATCCAGGCCGGGCCGGCGTTGCGGAAGCCGAGGTCCGCCGTGACCGTGGCACCCGCGGGCCCGGACGCCTCGTCCCCGTACGCCGTGAAGTCGGCCGTGTTCGCCGTACGGAAGTGGGCCTCCTGCTCGTTGTCGCCCGGTTCGAGGTCCACGCCCCGGGTGGCCGCGCCCTTCGTCAGCGGTAGGGCCCTGAGCACCGCGCCCGCCCCGGGCTCGGGGCGGGCGGCGCTCGCGCGCCGGACCTCGTCGGCCTCGTGGATGCCGTACCGGAAGAGGTCGCGGTAGGCCCGGGTCGTGGCCTCCAGGGTCAGCGGGGCGGCCAGGGTGTACGTCGCGCCCGCCTCGAAGGCGCCCTCGACGGAGCAGCGGGCCGTGGTCCAGGCCTCGTCCGTGGTGTAGGCGCAGTTGGAGTAGCGCTGCGGGATGTCCAGGCCGCGGGTGTGCCGCAGGGTGAGGACGACGCCCTCGGCCGCGCGGCTGCCCCGGTTGGTGAAGGTGATCGGCGCCTGCTGCTTCCGGCCGGGGGTGAGTTCGTGGTCGAAGGTGAGCTTCCGCATCACGAGGTCGGGGCCGCCGACCGTGACCCGGGTGGTGAAGGGGGCGAAGGCCGCGCCCCCGGTCTCGCCGGTGACCCTGATCGTGCCGGAGTCGCCCTGCTCGCTGCCCTGGGCCGCGCCGATGAGCAGGTCGGTGACGGTGGCGCGGCCGGCCGGCAGGCCGTGGCCCGTACAGACGGCGGCCCGGGCCCCGGCGGTCTCGCACTCCACCCCGGGCCGCTCGTCGAAGCTGACGCCGGCGACGCCCGCGACGCCGGTCAGGTCGAAGGTGACGGTGAATTCGCCCTCATAGCCCTCGCCGGCCGGGGTGGTGACCGCGATCCCGGCCGTGGACCGCTTCGGCTCGCCGCCGTCCTCCGCGTACGGGTGCAGGGCCGTCCCGGCCGGGCCGCCCAGCGCGAACACCGGGTCGGCGGCCCGTGCCGGGTCGGCGGCGGCGACGGCGGCCACGGTGAGCGGACCGGCGGCGAGCAGCAGGGCGGTGGCGGCGAGGCCACCGGCCCGGCGGAGCGGCGCGGTTCGCGGGGAGAAGCGTGTCATCGCGGACCTCTGGGACTCGGCAGGAGCTGGACGACTGCGGCGACGCGATCAGGCGTTCGACCCCGCAGCGTACGGGGTCGGACGCACAGCTCTCCGATGTGCGGCCCGCGCTGCGGTCACGGATTGGGTACGGGGGTGTTCCCGACGCCCTCCACGTCCGCTCCGGCCTCCACGGTCCCCTTCGGCGGCACGACGGGGATCCCGAGGAACGGCAGCTTCAGCGCGCCGAACGCGTCCCCCGGCACGGTCGGCGCCAGCGGCTCTACGGGGGTGAGGCGTTCGTAGGGCGCGCCCTGCTCCGGGCGCGGGTCCGCCTCGCCCTTGTTGGGCCACAACGACATGGCGCGCTCGGCCTGCGCGGTGATCGTCAGCGAGGGGTTGACGCCGAGGTTGGCGGAGACCGCCGAGCCGTCGACGACGCTGATGCCGGGGTGGCCGTAGAGGCGGTGGTACGGGTCGATGACGCCCTCCTGCGCGCTCGCGCCGATCGGGCAGCCGCCGAGGAAGTGGGCGGTGAGCGGGGTGCCCATCAGCTCGCCGACGTTGGAGCCGGCGAAGCCGTTGATCTCCTCGGCGAGCAGGGTCGCGCCGCGGGTCGCCTCCGGGATCTGGGTCGGGTTCGGCGCGCCGTGGCCCTGTCGGGCGGTGAGCAGGCCCTTCCCGATGCCGCCCGGCTTGCGGTACGTCGTCAGGGAGTTGTCCAGCGACTGCATGACGAGCCCGATGATCGTGCGCTCGGACCACCGGCGGTTGGAGAGCGAACGGGCGGCGAGGGTGGGGTGCTTGGCCATGTTGGCGAGCCAGCCGAGCACCCGGCGGCCGCCGTAGGGGACCTGGAGGATCGACATCGCGCCCATGGCGTTGGAGCCCTTGCCGTACCGGACGGGCTCGATGTGGGTGTTGTCGTCCGGGTGGATGGAGGAGGTGATGGCGACACCCTGGGAGAAGTCGGCCTTCGCTGTGCCGTGCTTCTTGCGGTAGCGGCGGTCGCTGGTCTGCGATCCCACCAGCGCCTCGGAGTTGGTACGGGTCAGCTCGCCGAGCTTCGCGGAGAGCCGGGGCAGCAGGCCGCGGTCCTTCATGGTGTGCAGCAGGGTCTGGGTGCCGTACGTGCCCGCCGCGACGACGACCTTGCGGGCGCGCAGCCTGGTGGGCCTGGCCTTGCGGCGGCGGTCGGTGGGGACGGTGAGGACCCGGTAGCCGCCGTCGGGGTCGTCGGTGACGGCGACGACGGAGGTCATCGGGTGGATGACGGCTCCGGCCTGCTCGGCGAGGTGGAGGTAGTTCTCGTTGAGGGTGTTCTTCGCGCCGTGGCGGCACCCCGTCATGCACTCGCCGCACTCGGCGCAGGCCCGGCGGGCGGGGCCGGCGCCGCCGAAGTACGGGTCGGGGACGGTTTCGCCGGGCTTGGCCTTCGCGGTGCCGTCGGCGTCCTTGCCGTCGCCGAAGAAGACGCCGACCGGGGCCATGTGGAAGGAGTCCCCGACGCCCATCGCCTCGGCGGCCGCCTTGAGGTGGATGTCGGAAGGGGTCATGGTCGGGTTGAGGCGGACCCCGAGCATCCGGCGGGCCTGGTCGTAGTACGGCTTCAGTTCGTCCTGCCAGTCGGTGATCGAGGCCCACTGGCGGTCCTCGAAGAACGGGGCCGGCGGCACGTACAACGTGTTGGCGTAGTTGAGCGAGCCGCCCCCGACCCCGGCGCCCGCGAGCACCATGACATTGCCGAGCAGGTGGACGCGCTGGATGCCGAAGAGGCCCAGCGCCGGGGCCCAGAGGTAGTTCTTCAGGTCCCAGGAGGTCTTGGGGAGCGTGCCGGGGGTGAAGCGGCGGCCCGCCTCCAGGATGCCGACCCGGTACCCCTTCTCCGTCAGCCGCAGGGCGGACACCGCGCCCCCGAAGCCCGAGCCGACGACCAGGACGTCGTAGTCGTACGCGGCGTCGTCCTCGGCCGGAACCGGGCTCACGGACTGATTCTGGGCAGGGCTGTCCTGGGACATGGCGCTCCTCGGTACGGAATCGGGACGAAAAGGGCGGAGTGCTCCTACGGCGTCGGTGGCCGGCGCTCAGCGCAGCCGGAACGCCTTCATCGCCTTGAGGCTGCGGGTCATGAACGCGGCGTACTTCTCGTCGTCCATGCCGAAGGCCGGGGCCAGCGGGATCAGCCGCTGCTGGGCGACGGTCTGGGCCTCGGTGTACTTGAGGATGCCCTCGGAGCCGTGCCGCCGGCCGAGGCCGGAGTCCTTCATGCCGCCCATCGGGGACTGGACGCTGCCGTAGGCGGGGGCATACCCCTCGTTGATGTTGACGGTGCCGGTCCGCAGCCGGGCGGCGACCTCGTGGCCGCGCCTGGAGTCGGTGGTCCAGACACTGGAGTTGAGGCCGTAGGGGGTGGCGTTGGCCAGCGCGATCACCTCGTCCTCGTCGCTGAAGCGGTAGATGGAGACGACCGGGCCGAAGGTCTCCTCGGTGCAGACGGCCATCGGCGCCTCCACGCCGTCGAGGATGGTCGGCTCGTAGAAGAGCGGTCCGATGTCGGGGCGGGCGACCCCGCCCGCGACGAGCGTGGCGCCCTTCTCGACCGCCTCGGCGACATGCCGGCTCACCGTCTCCAGCTGGCGCTCCCCGACGAGGGAGCCCATGTCGGCGCCGTACGCGAGGGAGGTGCCGAGTCGCATGGCCTTCGTCCGGGTGGCGAACCGCTCGACGAAGTCGTCGGCGACCGATTCGTGGACGTAGAGCCGCTCGATGGAGATGCAGAGCTGTCCGGCGGAGGAGAAGCAGGCGCGGACGGCGCCGTGCGCGGCCTTCTCCACGTCGGCGTCCTCAAGGACGAGCATGGCGTTCTTGCCGCCCAGCTCCAGGGAGACCCCGACCAGGCGGGATGCGGCGCCGACCGCCACCTCGCGGCCGGTGCGGGTGGAGCCGGTGAAGGAGACGTAGTCGGCGCGGCCGACGACCTCGGGGCCGACGACGGGCCCCTCGCCCAGCACGACCTGGAAGACCTCGGCGGGCAGTCCGGCCTCGATGAGCAGGTCACGGGCCCACAGCGCGGTCAGCGCGGTCTCCGTGTCGGGCTTCATCACGACGGCGTTGCCGGAGACGAAGGCGGGCAGCGCGTCGCCCACCGACAGCTCGAAGGGGTAGTTCCAGGGCGCGATCTGGCCGATGACCCCGCGCGGCTGGCGCAGCTCGGTGACCTTGGTGAGCGTCGGGACGACACCGGTGTGGCGGCGGGGCTTGAGATAGGCGACGGCCTTGCGCCCGTAGTGGCGGGCGGCGACGGCGACGGCCTGCACCTCCTCGTGGGCGTGCAGGCGGGCCTTGCCGGTCTCCAGCTGGATGAGGTCGAGCACCTCGGACTGGCGGCCGAGGACGAGGTCGTGGAAGCGCAGCAGGACGGCGGCCCGCTGCCGTACGGGAGTGGCGGCCCAGGCGGGCTGGGCGGCGCGGGCCCGGTCGAAGGCGGTGGCGACGTCCTCGGGCGTGGACTCGGGCAGGTCGGCCAGCTTCTCCCCGGTGAACGGTGAGTGGTTGGCGGTGCAGCCCGATCCGACGACGCCGCGGGTCAGCTGGGCGATCACCTCGGGGGTGACCACGTCGGCGGCCGTGCGCACGCCGGCGGGGGCGACCGCGACGGGGTTCGTACCGAGAGGGGCGTCAGGGGCCTGCGAGTCCGTCATGAGGCCGAGAGTATGTCCAGCCGAACACTTTGGGTACCCGTCGGTAACAGTTTTTCACAGGACCCGCCACTCGTCCGGAACCACCGCTGCGACCGAGCCAGTGATCGCTGGCGACATAACCGCTGATCAGTGGCTATCCGGCAGACCGGGCGGCCGTGACTCGGCGGCCGGTCAGTTCTGCGAGCCCGGTGCCCGCCAGCTGCGCAGCATGATGTCGAACTGCTCGCGGCTGGTCTCCCAGCCCTCCTGCGGGGCCGTCAGGTAGAGGGCGTACTCCGGGCCGCCGGGACCGCCGTAGTACATCTGGTCGATCCCGTGGCGGGGGCCGGCGTGGTCCTTGGTCTCGTTCCAGGTGAACTCCCAGAGCGAGCCGGGCCGGTCGCGGAAGGTGTTCTTCTCCAGCCTGATCCGCTGGTAGCCGGGCAGCCGGTCCGCCAGCTGCTCCTCCATGTTCCGCATGTGCGGATACGGCTCGTCGAAGTCCGGGTCCGGGTCGACACTGATGCGGATGCGGTGGGCGCCGCCGTCCGGGGTGTAGTCGATCTGCCCGTTGCGCACCTCGCGCTTCCAGTCCTTCGGTACGACCAGGCTGAAGCCCGCCGGGTCCTCGACCCGGTGCCAGCCGTCGGGTATCCCGGACGCGGGCGCGGTGGGGGCCGGAGTCGTCCGCGGGCCGGAGGGCTCGGCGGGGGCGGTGGCCGTACGGCCGTCGGCCGCGGCGCCCTCCCCGTACTTCATCGCGGCCAGCCCGGCCGCGCCCCCCAGGACCGCCGCGGCGACGACCACGACGAGCACCGTGCGCCACGGGGAGCCGCCGCGCCGGACGACGGGGGCGGAGGTGGGGCCGGCGGCGGGGGCGGCGGGAGTCGTCGCGGAGGGGGCCGGACCGGGGAGCCGAGCCGTGGCACCGTCCGCGCCCACGTACCCGGTCCGGGCCTCCGCCGGGACCCGCTGGGTCGGTACGTGCGCCTGGGCCGAGCGCGGCTCGCGGCCCTCCATGGCGTCCAGCAGCAGCTGCTCGGTCTCGGCGGCCATGGGACGGTCGGCCGGGTCCTTGCGGAGCAGGGCGGTGATGACGGGGCCGAGGGGACCGGCGTTGACGGGCGCGGGCGGTTCCTCGGTGACGACGGCCTGCATGGTGGATATCGGGGACGTCCGGCGGAAGGGCGAGCGCCCCTCCACCGCGGTGTACAGCGTCGCGCCCAGCGACCAGAGGTCGGAGGCGGGCCCGGGGTCGCCGCCGCGTACCCGTTCGGGCGCCAGGTAGTCGATCGAGCCGACCAGTTCACCGGTCCGGGTGATGGTGGAGTCGCCTTCGATCGCGGCGATCCCGAAGTCCGTGAGGAGCACCTGCCCGTCGCGGGCCAGCAGGACGTTGCCGGGCTTGACGTCGCGGTGCAGCACCCCGGCCCCGTGGGCGGCGCGCAGCGCGCTCAGGACGTGGAGGCCGATCCGGGCCGCCTCGCGCGGGGCGATGTCGCCGCTCTCCCTGGCCTGGTCGGCGAGCGAGGGCCCGTCGACGTACTGCATGACGATCCAGGGGCGTTTGTCGTACTCGATCACATCGTGGACGGTGACGACACCGGGGTGCGTGATGCGGGCCGCCGCGCGCGCCTCCTTCTGGGTGCGGGCGTGCAGGACGAGCCGGTCGGCCTCGGCGACGTACAGCCCGGCGGTCAGCTCCTTGACGGCGACCGTGCGGTGCAGCACCTCGTCGTGCGCGCGCCAGACCTTGCCCATGCCCCCGCGGCCCAGCACCTCGCCCAGCCGGTAACGCCCCGCCAGCACCAGTCCCGCGTCCGTGCCCTGTGATCGATCCACGTCTGTCCCCGCCCCGTTCCTCGGCTTGCCAGGTTACGGAGCGGGGACGGCGGGACGGAACCGGGAATCGCCCACGAGACCGCACTGTGATGGTTGTCGGCACCGCACAACGGCTGTGGCGCGCAGGGGCCGATGACGCGCGGTCAGGCGTTCACCCGGTACGAGGCGATGGCCTGCTGGTAGATCTCGGTGACCTTGTCGCGGTCGCTCTCGGGGCCGATGACCTGGACGATGTGGTAGCGGCCGTCGACGATCATGGCCAGGTTGCGGACGTAGACCTCACGCCCGGCGCTGTCCTGCCAGGTGAACTGCCCCTCGGCCATGGCCTGTCGGCCGACGTCGACCCGGCGCAGACCGGACGAGGTGGACCAGCTGGAGTCCCGGAACGGCTGGAGTTCGGGCTGCTTGTTCCGCTGGTAGTCCAGCGGATCGCCGCCGCCCGCCTTCACGGTGTCCCGGCCGGGCACCACCAGGAGCGTGAACCCGTCGCTGCTGTAACGGATCTGACGGTCCGCGTTGGCGGGGCTGCGCTGCCAGTCCTTCGGTACGCCGATCTCGAACCCCTCCGCGTCCTTGCGGAGCACATAGCCGGGGGCGAGCGCGACGGCGGAGCGGCTGGTCTGCGGCTGCTCGGAGCCGCCGGGGTCGGTGCTCGCCCCGCCGGTGGGGGTGGGCGCCCCGGACGCGGTGCCGGGCGGGGTGGGGGCGGCGGAGCCCGTCGGCTGTCCCGGAGCGCCGGTCTCGCCGCCCGGCTCCTGCTTCGGCATGAACATGAAGGCGTACGTGATGGCCGCGGCCATCAGCAGCAGGACGAGGACCAGCAGCAGCCGGCCGAGGTGGCGCGGCGAGCGCCCGTCGCGCGGCCGGGCGGGCTCGCGCAGCACCCTGGGCCCCTTGGGCTCGCGCGGTGCGCGGGAGGGGCGGGGCTCCCAGGCGTCGACGGGGTGGGCTCGGCTCTGCTCGGGACCGGGGGGCAGCAGCGACTCGTGCCGCTGCGGCGGTCGGCGCAGGTCCTGGTGTTCGGCGGCGCGCTGCCGCTCCAGCTGCTGCCGCTTGCCCTGCCGGTGGCGGCCGTGCGCCGCCCCGCCGCCGAACCGGCCCCGGCGCCTGCGGACCAGCTCGCCCCGGCGGCGTACGACGGGGAGCCGGGTGGCGTCGGGTGCGGGCAGCGGGACCACGTCGGCGCCCGCCTCCGGCTCGGGGGCGGACCGCACCAGCGAGCGCAGCCAGCCGCGCAGCTCCTCGAAGTCCGGCCGCTCGGTGGGGTCCTGGCGCAGCAGCGACTCGACGACCGGCCGCAGCGCCCCGCACTCCTCGGCGAAGGCGGGCGGTTCGGCGCAGACCAGCTGGACGAGCTCGGCCGTGCTCTCCTCGGGGTAGGGGGCGTGGCCCTGGACGGCGCGGTAGAGCAGCGCGCCGAGCGCCCACAGGTCGGTGGAGGGGCCGATGGGGGGCGCGAGCTGCCAGTTGTCGTGGACCGGACCGGCCTGTTCCGGTGCCCAGCGCTCGGTGACGGGCCCGACGACCGCGATCCGCGCCTGCCGGGCACGCTCGGCGGCGAGCGGGGTGGCCGGACCCCGGTAGACGGTGACCTTGCGGCTGTCCGCGACGGCCTCCTCCCAGGTGCTGGAGGGAGCCCGCTCGGCCGGGACACGGGAGGCGGGGGAGGCCTGGCCGGGGCGGCGGGAGGCCTGGCCGGGGCGGCGGGAGTCGGCGCGCAGCGCGTCCTGGCCGGAACCGCCGGCGGGGACGGAGCGCCCGGCGCCGGGGCCGTCGTCCCAGGTGCCGGCGAGGTGGACGCGGCGGCCGGACAGCCGGGGACCCTCCTCGTCGTCCTCGTCGTCATCCTCGTCGTAGGGGTCCTCGGGCGGGCTGCCCCAGGGGCCGGTCAGCCGGGGTCCCGGGAGGCCGGCGGAGCTGGGGGCGGTGGGGCCGGAGCCGGGGGCGGTGGGGCCGGGGGCGGCGGAGCCGGGCTCGGGGCCGTCGGGCGCGGAGGCATCGGCACCGGGCGTGTCGGGAAGGGCGCCGAACCCCGGGCCGGTGGCCGGGCGTTGCACGGGGAGGGCGCCGGTCGCCTCTTCCCGCGCCCCCTCGGCCGACGGGCCCGGGTTCTCCTCGAAGAGGTTCGCGGGGGCGCTCCCGGCGGCCTGCTGGCGGTCCTCGGCGACCCGGGCGGCGGCGCGGGCACCGGCGCGGTAGGCGGCGATCGCCCCGGCGCGGGCGGCCCGCAGCTGGGCGGCGCTCGCGGCTCCCGGCTCGGCGGGCGGCCTGGGAGCGGCGGTGTAGGGCACGGCGGGCGTGGCGGGACGCGGAACGAGCTCCTGGCCACCGGGTGTGCCGTACGCCCCCGGCGCCCCGGGGGCCTCGGACGCCCGATCCTCGCCCTGGTCCGGGCGGTGGGCGTACCCCTGCGGCGGCTGCGCCCGCACGTACGGCGGTACGAGCGGGAGCTCCTGGCTGTCGTGGCTCCGGGCGGGCGGCAGCGGGTAGGCGCCGCGCCCGTCCGGCAGCTCCCCCGGCCCGTCGGTCCCGACCGCCTCGACCACCGGTATCCCCAGCGTGTCGCCGGTGTCGCCGGTCCCGGGCGCCTCGTAGGCCGCGTGCCCCCCGTACGTCTCCTCCGCCACCGGCTCGTCGTCGGGCAGCGGCTCGGGGGCGTAACCGCAGAGCGCCTCCTCGGCGGCGCCCGCCGCCAGGCCGGTGAGCATCACGCGGCCGTCGTCGCAGACCAGGACCGTGCGGACGGTGATGTTGCGGTGGGTCCAGCCGTGCGCGTGGAGCACCCGCAGGGCGGTGAGCACGTCGGAGCCGATCTCGGCGGCCCGGTAGGGGTTCAGGGGGCGTTCGGCGAGGAGGGCGGCGAGCGGGCGGGCCGCGACGAGCTCACTGACTATCCAGAGCGAACCGGCCTCCGCGAACACGTCGAAGACCTGGTCGAGCCGGGGGTGGTCGGGCACCTGGGCGGCGGCCTGCGCGGCCTCGATCGCCCGCCGGACCGCGGGGTCCGTGCTGCGCCGCACCGCCCGCCCGGTGGTGCGCCCGCCCGCCGGCGACCGGCCGTCGGCGTCGAGCACCTCGGCGTCCACGATCTCCGGCAGCGGCACCTGGCGGACCAGGACCTCCTGCCCGCTGTAGGTGTCGAACGCCCGGGTCTCGACCAGTTCGTACCCGTCGGACGGGGGCAGCGGAAGGCGGTAGCGGTCGGCAAGCACCCGACCCGCGTAGTCGTCCACGACGCCTCCCCAGAGCGCGCTGTTCCCCGGCCATCTGTCCCGTACGAATCAGTCAGTTGTGGTCATCCGGCGGGCAATTGCCCCACTCTTCCGGCTGCGTACGGTCTCCGTCGTCCTACGATACGTGGCAACGCGGGCCGACGGGCCGGGTCGTACCAACCCGGCCCGCCCCATGCCCCTCGCGCGGCCGCCCGGTGGTGGCCTCGCGGGTGGTCACTTCGTCGGCGTGAAGGTGGCGAACGCCGTCTCCCGCAGCGCGCGGCACTCGGCGCCGTCCCACTCGTCGGCCTGGCAGCTGATCATGATCGAGTAGCCGCGCCGGGCGTCGACCTTGAAGCCGCGGTTGAGCACCCGGACCCGGACGCCGTCGTGGCTGCGCTCGAACGACCAGTCGGCGACGGTCGGATAGCCGTTGTACTCGACCTTCTTTATGCTGCCGTGCCGGTAGTTGTCGCTGAGGACCTTGACGCCGGCGACGGCCCCGCGCCAGGCGGCGGCCGCGTCGTCCCCGGGCGAGCCGGTGAAGTCGACCTGCACCCGGGGGAAGCCGCCCCGCTCGGCGTTGTAGATGCCGCCGGAGTTGGTGCCCGCTATGGCCGTACGCCGGAAGGTGCCCGGCATCGCCATGGTGAAGTGGAAGCGGTCGTCGGTGACCGTCTCGTACCCGGTGGGCAGTGCGCCGCCCGGGTCGTCGGTCTTCGGGTCGTCGGCCGGGTCGTCGTCGGGGGTGCCCGTCGTCGGGTCGACGGAGGGGTCGCCGGACGGTTCGCCGGACGCCTTGCCGTCCTCGGTGCCCTGGCCTTCCTTCCGGCCGCCGTCCGGGTCGCCGCTCTTGCCCTCGCCCTTGCCCTCGGAACCGCTCGTCGCCCCGGCGGAGGCGGCGGTGTCGCCCTTGCCGTTACCGGCGTCGCTCTTGCCGTCGTCGCCCAGGGTGAGGGCGAGGACGGTGCCGAGGATCGCCAGCGCGACGACGGCCGCGATGACCGCGAGCGTGCGGCGCGGCACGACATCGGTGATCGAGGCGCGGGTGGTGGCCGGTGAGGCCGGGGGGCGCTGCGGGGGTACGGCCGCGCCCGGGGCGGCGGTGGAACCCGTCGGCTTCGCACCGGACTTCGGGCCGGTGGCCGTGGCGGTGCCGGTGGCCGCCGAGGCGGTGGCGGCCTGCTTGCCCGGTGTGCCGGGGGGCGTGGTGGGCTTGGGCGGCGCGGCGGGCGAGCCGGTGGCCGCGGCGGCGGTGGAAGCCGAGGCGGCCGCCGCGCCCGCCGCGACAGCGGGTGCCGCCTTCGCGCTGCGCACGGAACGCAGCGCTCCGCGCAGCCGGTCGCGCGTACCCTCGCCGGGCTCGCCCGATCCACCGGTCTGCTTCGGCGGCTTGGCGGGCTTCGCCGTCTTCGTCGCCTTCGTGGCGCCGGCTGCGGCCTCGGGGACCGTCGGCAGGGCCATGACCTGGGTGGAGTCGGCGGGCGGGACGGCTTGGGGCTCGGGAGCGTTGATCACCTTGTCGAGCAGGACGCGCGCTCCGGCGTCGTCGAGCCGCTGGTCGGGGTCGCGGGCGAGCAGCCCGTAGATGACGTCGGTCAGCGGGCCCGCGTTCTTCGGCGGGTCGAGCGGCTCGGTCATCACGGCCGTCAGGGTCGCGATGGCCGACCCCTTGTCGTACGGCGGGGAGCCTTCGACGCTCGCGTACAGCAGTCCGCCGAGCGACCACAGGTCGGCCGGGGGCCCGGGCTTGTGGCCGCGGGCCCGCTCCGGCGAGATGTACGAGGGGGCGCCGACGAGCATGCCGGTGGAGGTGACCGAGGGGTCGCCCTCGACCTGGGCGATACCGAAGTCGGTGAGGACGACGCGGCCGTCCTCGGCGATCAGCACGTTGGACGGCTTCACGTCGCGGTGCAGGATGCCCTCGCGGTGCGCCGAGCGCAGCACGTCGAGGATGGCGAGCCCGACCTCGGCGGCCCGCCTCGGCGTCAGCGTGCCGTCCTCACGGATCGCCTCGGCGAGGGACTTGCCCTCGATCAGCTCCATGACGATCCACGGCCGGTCGTCCTCGTCGACCACGTCGTAGACGGTCACCGCCCCGTTGTTGCGGATCCGTGCGATCGCCTTCGCCTCACGCAGGGTGCGCGTGATCAGCCGGCGCTTCTCGTCCTCGTCGATGGCCCCGGGGAACCGTAGTTCCTTCACCGCCACCGTGCGGCCGAGCGTCTCGTCGGCGGCGCGCCAGACCGTGCCCATGCCGCCCCGGCCGAGCACCTTCCCGAGCCGGTACCGCCCCGCGAGGAGACGACCGTTCTTGTCCCGTTGGGGCTCCCGTGCCTGCTCCGCCTCCGACATGCGTCCCCTCTGCGATCAACCCGCCCTGGCAGAGCGTTCATTGTCCCTCACCCCGGGACCGGTCCTGGTGCCGGGTCCGGGGTCCGCCGCGATACGGCACGACGAGGGAACCCCCACACCTTCCTACCTACCGGGCCTCCCCGTCCAGGCCGGTCCGGCGGCCACCGCCGGGGGCCGGGCTCTCTCCCGCCAACTGGCCCGGACCTGGCGGGCGGTGGCCGCCGGCGTGCACCCGCCCCTAGATCGGCACGATGTCCGGAGCGCCGAGCCGGGCCGCGTCCGCGGTGAGGTCGTCGGGCTGCCGCTGCGACTCGCGCTCGGCCTCCACGCGCTTCTCGTAGTGCTCGACCTCCCGGTCGATCTGCCCCTCGTCCCAGCCCAGCACCGGCGCCATCAGCTCCGCGCAGAGGCGGGCGCTGCGGGTACCCCGGTCGAAGGTCTCGATGGAGATCCGGGTACGCCGGGTCAGCACGTCGTCCAGGTGCCGGGCCCCTTCGTGGGAGGCCGCGTAGACGATCTCGGCGCGCAGGTAGTCGTCGGCGGCGGGCAGCGGTTCACCCAGGGAGGGGTCGGCCAGGATCAGTTCCAGAATTTCTTCCGTCATTGAGCCGTACCGGTTGAGCAGATGCTCCACCCGGACGACATGGAGCCCGGTCCGGGCCGCGATCCTGGCCCGCGCGTTCCACAGGGCCTTGTACCCCTCGGCGCCCAGCAGCGGGGTGTCCTCGGTGACGCAGGCGGCGACCCGCTGGTCGAGCCCGTGCACCGCCTCGTCCACCGCGTCCTTGGCCATGACCCGGTACGTCGTGTACTTGCCGCCCGCGACGACGACGAGTCCGGGGGCGGGGTGGGCCACGGTGTGCTCGCGCGACAGCTTGCTGGTCGCCTCCGACTCACCAGCCAGCAGCGGGCGCAGCCCGGCGTACACACCCTGGACGTCGTCCCTGGTCAGCGGGGTGGTGAGGACGGAGTTGAGGTGTTCGAGGAGGTAGTCGATATCCGCGCTGGAGGCGGCCGGGTGGGCCTTGTCCAGGTCCCAGTCGGTGTCCGTGGTGCCGATGATCCAGTGCCTCCCCCAGGGGATGACGAAGAGCACGGACTTCTCGGTGCGCAGGATGAGGCCGGAGGAGGAGTGGATGCGGTCCTTGGGGACGACCAGGTGGATGCCCTTGGAGGCCCGGACGTGGAACTGTCCGCGCTCCCCGATGAGCCCCTGGGTGTCGTCCGTCCACACCCCGGTCGCGTTGACCACCTGCTTGGCCCGGACCTCGTACTCCTCGCCGCCCTCGACGTCCCGCACCAGCGCGCCGACGACCCGCTCGCCCTCGCGGAGGAAGCCGACGACCCGGGCGCGGTTGGCCACCTGGGCCCCGTAGGAGGCGGCGGTGCGGACCAGCTCGGTGACGAAGCGGGCGTCGTCCATCTGCGCGTCGTAGTACTGCAACGCGCCGACCAGGGCGTCCTTCCTCAGCGCGGGGGCGACGCGCAGGGCGTGCTTGCGGGAGAGGTGGCGGTGCACGGGCAGGCCGCGGCCGTGGCCGGAGGAGACCGACATCGCGTCGTACAGCGCGACGCCGGAGCCCGCGTAGAGGCGCTCCCAGCCCTTGTGCTGCAAGGGGTAGAGGAAGGGCACCGGCTTCACCAGGTGCGGGGCGAGCCGCTCCAGCAGGAGCCCGCGCTCCTTCAGGGCCTCGCGCACCAGGGCGAAGTCGAGCATCTCCAGATAGCGCAGGCCGCCGTGGATCAGCTTGCTCGACCTGCTCGACGTGCCGGACGCCCAGTCGCGCGCCTCGACCAGGCCGGTCGAGAGTCCTCTGGTGGCGGCGTCCAGCACCGTGCCCGCGCCGACGACGCCCGCCCCCACGACCAGCACGTCCAGTTCGCGTTCGGCCATGGCGGCGAGCGCGGCGGTGCGCTCGGCGGGTCCCAGTGTCGCTGTCCTCACTGCTGCCTCCCGGTGGATCGGGGTGGTCGGACGCGGGAGTGCCACCCGGCCGAGGGGCCGACCGCCCGTGTCCACTCCTCGATTCTGTCCGCGCTCCCCGACTTCAGCCACCGCCTGTGGACAACACCCGAGCGACAGGCGTCACGCAATGCGACATATAGGTCATATATATGCCTAGTCTGACATTGCGCTGTCCACAGCAGTTGCGGAACTCGTTCTCCGGTATTAAGGAAGGCGGCCTTCGAGATGCCCGCAGACCTCGCCGTCATCGGACTCGGCCACCTCGGCCTGCCCCTGGTCCAGACCGCCGTGGCCGCCGGGATCGACACCGTCGGCTACGACCCCGACCCACGCGCCTGCGCGGAACTGCGCGCGGGCCGCACCCCCGTCGAGGGCTCCCTCACCGCGTCCGAGACCCGGCGCATGCTCTCCGGCGGCTTCCGGCCCACCACCAACGCCGCCGAGCTCGGCCGGGTCCGTACCGCCGTGATCTGTTCCCCCACCCCCCTCGGCCCCGACCGCACCATCGACCTCACCGCCCTCGGCGACGCCGCCCGGGCCCTGGCCGCCCAGCTGCGCCCGCACACCACCGTGCTGCTGGAGTCCGCCGTACCGCCCGGCACCACGGAGAACTTCCTGCGCCCCCTGCTCGAGGAGGGCTCCGGCCTCACCGCCGGACGCGACTTCCACCTCGCCTGCTCCCCCAGCCGGCTCGACCCCGGCAACCGCACCCACACCTACGCCTCCACCCCCAAGGTCATCGGCGGTCTCACCTCCGCCTGCACCGAGTCGGCCGCCGCCTTCTACGGACGCCTCACCGACAAGGTCGTACGGGCCCGGGGGCCGCGCGAGGCGGAGATGACGAAGGTGCTGGAGACCAACTTCCGGCACGTCAACATCGCGTTGGTCAACGAGATGGCGGTGGCCTGCCACGACCTCGGCGTCGACCTGTGGGACGTCATCCGGTGCGCGGAGACCAAGCCCTTCGGCTTCCAGCCCTTCCGGCCCGGGCCCGGCGTCGGTGGCCACGGCGTGCCGGTGGACCCGGGCTTCCTCCCGTACAGCAATCGCACGCCCGGCCATCCGCTGCGGATGGTCTCGCTGGCGCAGGAGATCAACGACCGGATGCCCAGTTACGTCATCCAGCGCTGCGCCACCCTGCTGAACGAGCACGGCAAGTCCGTCCGGGGGGCCCGCGTGCTGCTGCTCGGCGTCACCTACAAGCCGGACAGCGCCGACCAGGAGGCCGCGCCCGCCCGCGAGATCGCCACCCGGCTGATGGACATGGGCGCCCAGATCGGCTACCACGACCCGCACGTCCTGGACTGGCGGGTGCGCGAACTCCCCGTCCCGCGCGCCGACTCGCTGTACGAGGCGGCCGCGGCGGCCGACCTGACCGTACTGCTCCAGCAGCACCGCACCTACGACCTCCAGGGCCTCGCGGTGAAGGCCCAGCTCCTCCTGGACACCCGGGGCGCCACCCCGGCGGGGGCCGCACACCGGCTCTGACCGCACGTATCGGCCACCGAGATTGCTAGTGACCGATTCCGGTGCGTACTGCTACCGTGCGGCGTCACAGAGCGCACACATGTTCGCGTCAAGTACGCCCATGCGCATTTCGCCCCAGGGGGGACCACCATGAGTCAGCCCGTGCCGCCGCCGAACCAGCCCCAGCAGCCGTACGGCGGCCAGCCCGTAGACGGCAATCCGTACGCGGCCGGACCGGGCGCCTCCGCCCCCGTCGCCCCGGCGGGCAACCCGTACGGCGAGCAGACGCCGGCCCCCACCGGCAACCCCTTCGGGAACCCGCAGGGCCGGCCCGCCCCGTTCGGCGGCGGCGCCCCCTTCGCACCGGCTCCCCCGGCCCGCAACGGCCTCGCCCTCGGCGTACTAGCCGCCCTCGGCGCGGCGATCGTCGCCTCCATCCTGTACGGCGTGATCCTGGGCTCGATCGAGCGCGAGATCGGTTACGCGGCGGTCGGCGTCGGCTTCCTCGTCGGCTTCGCGGCGGGCAAGCTCGGCGGCGCCAACCCGGTGACCATCGCCGCGTCCGCCGTCTTCTCGATCGGTGCCGTCTACCTCGGCCAGCTCATCGGCTACGCCATGGTGATGGCGGACGTCGCCCAAGTCTCGTTCTCCGAGGTGTTCCTCGACCACTTCGACACCGTGACGCGGGTCTGGAACGAGGAGGCCGACTTCATGCGGTACCTCTTCCTCGCCCTCGGCGCGATCGCCGCGATCGGCGGCGCCAGGAAGGCGAACTGACACCCCGTACGACCATGCGGAAGGGCCCGGACCGTTCGACGGTCCGGGCCCTTCCCGTTCACCTACGGGCGGGTCAGCGGCGGTGCTGCGAGTCCGCCACCGTCACCTCGACGCGCTGGAACTCCTTCAGGTCGCTGTAGCCGGTGGTGGCCATCGCGCGGCGCAGGGCGCCGAAGATGTTCATCGAGCCGTCCGGGGTGTGCGATGGGCCGGTGAGGACCTCCTCCGTCGTCCCGACCGAGCCGAGGTCGACCAGCTTGCCGCGCGGCACGTCCTCGTGGACGGCCTCCATGCCCCAGTGGCGGCCACGGCCCGGCGCGTCCGTCGCGCGGGCCAGCGGGGAGCCCATCATCACGGCGTCCGCACCGCAGGCGATGGCCTTCGGCAGGTCGCCGGACCAGCCGACACCGCCGTCGGCGATGACGTGCACGTACCGGCCGCCGGACTCGTCCATGTAGTCGCGGCGGGCGCCGGCCACGTCCGCGACGGCGGTGGCCATCGGGACCTGGATGCCGAAGACGTTGCGCGTGGTGTGCGCGGCGCCACCGCCGAAGCCGACGAGGACACCGGCCGCGCCGGTGCGCATCAGGTGCAGGGCGGCGGTGTACGTGGCGCAGCCGCCGACGATGACCGGGACGTCCAGCTCGTAGATGAACTGCTTCAGGTTGAGCGGCTCGGCCGCGCCCGAGACGTGCTCGGCGGAGACCGTCGTACCGCGGATGACGAAGATGTCCACCCCGGCGTCGACGACGGCCTTGGAGAACTGGGCGGTGCGCTGCGGGGAGAGCGCGGCGGCGGTGACGACACCGGAGTCGCGCACCTCCTTGATGCGCTGCCCGATCAGCTCCTCCTGGATGGGGGCGGAGTAGATCTCCTGGAGCCGGCGGGTCGCGCTCTCGACGGGCATCCGGGCGATCTCGTCCAGCAGCGGCTGCGGGTCGGCGTGCCGGGTCCACAGCCCTTCCAGGTTGAGGACACCCAGGCCGCCGAGCTCACCGATGCGGATGGCGTGCTGCGGGGAGACCACGGAGTCCATGGGAGCGGCCAGGAACGGCAGCTCGAAGCGGTAGGCGTCGATCTGCCAGGCGATCGAGACCTCCTTCGGGTCCCGGGTGCGGCGGCTCGGTACGACAGCGATGTCGTCGAATGCGTAAGCCCGGCGGCCGCGCTTGCCGCGCCCGATCTCGATCTCAGTCACGATGTGTGGCCTTTCCCTCTACGTCTGCGCTGACCAGTATCCCCGACACACGGGTGAGGGGCGGTACCGGGAACTCCGGTCCGCCCCTCACCTGCGCCGATGCGTTACTTCCGGCTGTAGTTCGGTGCTTCCACCGTCATCTGGATGTCGTGCGGGTGGCTCTCCTTGAGACCCGCCGAGGTGATCCGGACGAAGCGGCCCTTGCTCTCCATCTGGTCGACGGACCGGGCGCCGACGTACCCCATGGTCTGGCGCAGGCCCCCGACGAGCTGGTGGAGGACGTTGGCCAGCGGACCGCGGTAGGGCACCTGGCCCTCGATGCCCTCGGGGACGAGCTTGTCGTCCGAGGAGACCTCGGCCTGGAAGTAGCGGTCCTTGGAGTACGAACGGCCCTGGCCGCGGGACTGCATGGCACCCAGCGAGCCCATGCCGCGGTACGACTTGAACTGCTTGCCGTTGATGAACATCAGCTCGCCCGGCGACTCCTCGCAGCCCGCGAGGAGGCTGCCCAGCATCACGCTGTCCGCGCCGGCGGCGAGCGCCTTGCCGATGTCGCCGGAGTACTGCAGGCCGCCGTCGCCGATGACCGGGACGCCCGCGGCACGGGCGGCGAGCGCGGCCTCGTAGATCGCGGTGACCTGCGGGACGCCGATGCCGGCGACCACGCGGGTGGTGCAGATCGAGCCCGGGCCGACGCCGACCTTCACACCGTCGACACCGGCGTCGATCAGCGCCTGGGCGCCGTCGCGGGTGGCGACGTTGCCGCCGATGACGTCGATACCGACACTCGACTTGATCTTCGCCATCCAGTCGAGGGCGTTGCTGTTGTGGCCGTGCGAGGTGTCGACGATCAGGAAGTCGACCCCGGCGGAGGCGAGGGCCTGGGCGCGGTCCAGCGCCTCGGGGCTGGCACCGACGGCCGCGCCGACCAGCAGACGGCCCTCGGCGTCCTTGGCGGCGTTCGGATACTGCTCGGCCTTCTTGAAGTCCTTGACCGTGATGAGGCCCTTGAGGAGGCCGGCCTCGTCGACCAGCGGCAGCTTCTCGATCTTGTGGCGGCGCAGCAGCTCCATCGCCTCCACACCGGAGATCCCGACCTTGCCGGTGACGAGCGGCATCGGCGTCATGACCTCGCGCACCTGGCGGGAGCGGTCCGACTCGAAGGCCATGTCGCGGTTGGTCACGATGCCGAGGAGCTTGCCCGCGGCGTCGGTGACCGGCACACCGCTGATGCGGAACTTGGCGCAGAGCGCGTCCGCCTCACCGAGGGTGGCGTCGGGGTGCACGGTGATCGGGTCGGTGACCATCCCGGACTCGGACCGCTTGACCAGGTCGACCTGGTTGACCTGGTCCTCGATCGAGAGGTTGCGGTGCAGCACGCCGACGCCGCCCTGACGGGCCATGGCGATGGCCATCCGGGACTCGGTCACCTTGTCCATGGCGGCCGACAGCAGGGGGATGTTCACCCGTACGTTGCGCGAGATGAGGGACGAGGTGTCGACCGCGTTGGGCAGGACCTCGGACGCGCCCGGCAACAGCAGCACGTCGTCGTATGTCAGCCCGAGCGTCGCGAACTTCTCAGGCACTCCGTCGACGTTTGCAGTCATGACACCTTCCCCAAATGGTCTTGATCGGTGCGGATGTCCATGCTAACGGGCTCCACGGGTGTCTCATTCCACGATCAAGATCAGTTGAGCGTTCTGTACTTTCCTACGGGCCGCCCGCGCCCCGTCGTCCTACTGCTCGGCCAGCGCCCGCAGCCTGCTGAGCGCACGGTGCTGGGCGACCCGGACGGCGCCCGGGGACATCCCGAGCATCCGTCCGGTCTCCTCGGCGGTCAGTCCGACCGCGACCCGCAGGACCAGCAGCTCGCGCTGGCTCTCCGGGAGGTTGGCGAGAAGCTTCTTGGCCCAGGCGGCGTCGCTGCTGAGCAGGGCGCGCTCCTCCGGGCCGAGGGAGTCGTCGGGGCGCTCCGGCATCTCGTCGGAGGGGACGGCGGTCGAGCCCGGGTGGCGCATCGCGGCGCGCTGGAGGTCGGCGACCTTGTGGCCGGCGATGGCGAAGACGAAGGCCTCGAAGGGCCGGCCGGTGTCCTTGTAGCGCGGCAGGGCCATCAGCACGGCGACGCAGACCTCCTGCGCGAGGTCCTCCACGAAGTGGCGAGCATCACCGGGCAGGCGGTTGAGCCGGGAGCGGCAGTAGCGCAGGGCGAGGGGGTGGACATGGGCCAGCAGATCGTGGGTGGCCTGCGCGTCGCCGTCGACGGCGCGGTGCACCAGAGCACCGATCACCGTGGTTCCGTCGTCGCGCATCGGACCATGGTGCCCTGGTGCCGTCCGGTCCGCTCCATCGCGTCCCGAGTTGTGCACCGAAGCGTTATGAGCGGGTGCGCCGGATGTCATGTCCTGCGCCCTCCCCTTCCGCTCGACCGAATCGTTCCTGAGGAACTCCACGACTCAAGGATGCGTCATCGGCCGGGAAGCGTCACACGGCGCGGTCGGCGGGCACCCGGATCCGGGGTCGTATCGCTGGTGACCCGTCCCGTCGCCCCGTCCGCCGGTCTGCGGACGGGGGCGGTCCGGGCCGGGCGTCAGCGGACCAGCCCCCAGCGGAATCCCAGGGCCACCGCGTGGGCGCGGTCCGAGGCCCCGAGCTTCTTGAACAGCCGCCTGGCGTGGGTCTTGACCGTGTCCTCGGAGAGGAACAGCTCACGGCCGATCTCCGCGTTGGAGCGGCCGTGGCTCATGCCTTCGAGCACCTGGATCTCCCGCGCGGTGAGCGTCGGGGCCGCCCCCATCTCGGCGGACCGCAGCCGGCGCGGGGCAAGCCGCCACGTCGGATCGGCCAGCGCCTGGGTGACGGTGGCCCGCAGCTCGGCGCGCGAGGCGTCCTTGTGCAGATAGCCGCGGGCACCGGCGGCGACCGCGAGCGCGACGCCGTCGAGGTCCTCGGCGACGGTCAGCATGATGATCCGGGCCCCGGGGTCGGCGGAGAGCAGCCGCCGGACCGTCTCCACACCCCCCAGACCGGGCATGCGTACGTCCATCAGAATCAGATCCGACCGGTCGGCCCCCCAACGGCGGAGGACTTCCTCGCCGTTGGCCGCCGTGGTCACGCGCTCGACACCGGGCACGGTGGCCACCGCGCGACGGAGCGCTTCTCGGGCAAGCGGGGAGTCGTCGCAGACGAGCACGGATGTCATGACCGTCCTCCGCAGCTGATGCGCGTCACCTTGAGCCTCCAGGCTGATACAAGTCGTCACCTGTGCGGTTGACCCCCTCGGACATGTGCCCGAGCTCGTTCTCCGTCAACCACATCCGCTCTCTTAACGATGGTCACTCGAAAGAGTTACGGGTCGGACCTTCGGGTTCGGCACTCTACGTGAGGGTGCGCACACGGAGGAGAGCGACGCGGGTGATTCACCCGTCAACCGAATCTTCACTCCGCAGCTTGCCCTATTTGGCGAGATTTCTTCCCTTTTAAGGGTGTCTGTGGCTAGATTCGCAAACAGTCATATTTACATCTACTAGCACCACAGATGTACGGTCGAGACTCAGGTCACCGAAGAGACGATCGCCGATCACGGGCCGCCGGTTCACCGGCGGTCGAGGATGCCGCTTCCGACGCAGCACGGCTTCGAGGGGACAAGCAATGGCAGATTTCTCCCGCCTTCCCGGACCCAACGCAGACCTGTGGGACTGGCAGCTGCTCGCCGCCTGCCGAGGCGTCGACAGTTCTCTGTTCTTCCACCCCGAAGGGGAGCGCGGCGCCGCCCGCAGCGCTCGTGAGACCTCCGCCAAGGAGGTGTGCATGCGGTGCCCGGTGCGCGCCGAGTGCGCGGCCCACGCCCTGGCCGTACGGGAGCCCTACGGGGTGTGGGGCGGCCTGACCGAGGACGAGCGCGAGGAGCTCATGGGCCGGGCCAGAACCAGACTCATCACCGCGGCGCCCTCGGGCGCCACCACGGCCACCACGGGCTCCCGCCCGACCTGACACCCGAGCGCCCCGCCCGAACGCAGAAACGTTTCCTCGGTACCGCCCCTCAGCGCGCGGCCGCCAGGGAGAGCTGGTCCAGCGTGGCCGCCACCGCCGGGACCCGGGCCAGGTCCGGCAGGGTGAGCGCCACGATCTCCCGCTCGATCGCGGGCTCCACCGGGACGGTCCTCGCCCCCTTGGGCCGTACCGACTCGACGGCCAGTTCCGGCAGCACGGCCACCCCGAGCCCGGCCCCCACCAGGCCCATCACCGCCGGGTAGTCGTCGGTGGCGAAGTCGATCCGGGGGGTGAACCCGGACTCCTCGCAGACCTCCACCAGTTGACGGCGGCAGCGCGGGCAGCCCGCGATCCACGCCTGGTCCGCCAGCTCACCGATGGACACGCTCGACGCGTCCGCCAGCCGGTGCCCGTCCGGGACCAGGCCGATCAGCCGGTCGGTGAGCAGCGGCCGGACCACCAGGTCGTCCCATTCGCCGCCGGAGCTTCCGTACCGGAAGGCCAGCGCGATGTCGCAGTCGCCGTCGCGCAGCAGGTCGACCGAGCGCGGTGGCTCGGCCTCGACGAGCGAGACCCGGGTCCCGGGGTGCTCGGCCCGCAGCGCCGCCAGCGCGCCGGGGACCAGGGTGGAGCTGCCGCTGGGGAAGGAGACGAGCCGGACCCGGCCGGCCCGCAGCCCGGCGATGGCGGCGACCTCCTCCTCGGCGGCGGTCAGCCCCGCGAGGATGCCGGAGGCGTGCCGTACCAGCGCCTCGCCTGCCTGGGTGAGGCGCATCTCGCGCCCGGTCCGGATCAGCAGGGTGGTGCCGGCGGAGGACTCCAGGGCCTTCATCTGCTGGCTGACCGCGGGCTGGGTGCAACCGAGTTCGCGGGCGGCTGCGGAGAACGAGCCGGTGGTGGCGACGGCGCGCAGGACACGGAGATGGCGTGCTTCGATCACCCGCCCACCATAAGAGCTTCTTGGGTGGGAGGCGAACTAACGGCGTACCCCTTTGGGGACTGAGCCATTAGCGTGACCGCATGAGATTGCTGAGTGTGAACGTCGGCCGGCCCACCCCCCTCCCCTCCGCCGGAGGTCCCGGCGGGCTGTCCGGGATCGACAAGCGGCCGTTCGAGGGGCCCGTGAGGGTCTCCGATCCCGGCCCCAAGGGGACGGGCGGCAGCGGGCTCGCCGGGGACGCGGTCTGCGACCTGCGCCACCACGGCGGCAGCGACCAGGCCGTCTACGCCTACGCCCGGGAGGAGCTGGACACCTGGGAGCGGGTGCTGGAGGGCCGGAAGCTGGGGGACGGGGCGTTCGGCGAGAACCTGACCACACTCGGGGTCGACGTGAGCGGCGCGCTGATCGGTGAGCGCTGGCGGGTGGGGGCGGAGCTGCTCCTGGAGGTGACCTCCGGGCGCATCCCGTGCCGGACGTTCGCCGACCACATCGGGGCGGAGAAGTGGGTGCGGCGGTTCACCCGGGAGGCGGCCACCGGCGCGTATCTGCGGGTGATCGAGCCGGGCACGATCCGGGCCGGGGACCCCGTCGAGATCGTCCACCGCCCGGACCACCAGGTCACCGCGGCCCTTCAGTTCCGGGCCGTCACGACGGAACGCACCCTGTTGCCGTCCCTGTTGGCCGCCGCGTCGGCCCTGCACCCGGAGGCGCTGCGCAGGGCCCGGGAGTATGTGGCGGCGGGCGGTGGTTCCGGGGCGTCGGCCGGGCACTAACGTGCCGCGTATGACGACTGCACTGATCACAGGCGCGACGGCGGGTATCGGGGCCGCCTTCGCGCGGCGGCTCGCGGCCCAGGGGCACAATCTTGTGCTGGTGGCCCGGGACACCGCCCGGCTGCGCGAGCAGGCCACCGAGCTGCACGACCGACACGGCATCGAGGCCGAGGTACTGAGCGCCGACCTGTCCACGGACACCGGGATCGGGGCGGTCGAGGAGCGGCTCGCGGACCGCACCCACCCGATCGACCTCCTGGTCAACAACGCCGGGTTCGGCAACAAGGGGCGCTACCTGGAGGTGTCGACGGCCGACGAGCTGACGATGCTGAAGGTGCACTGCGAGGCGGTGCTGCGGCTGACCTCGGCCGCCGCCACGGGGATGAGGGAGCGCGGCCGGGGCGCGGTGATCAACGTGGCGTCCGTCGCGGCGTTCGTGCCGCGCGGTACGTACGGGGCGTCCAAGGCGTGGGTCGTGCAGTTCACCCAGGGTGCGGCGAAGGACCTCGCCGGGTCGGGGGTGCGGCTGATGGCGCTGTGCCCCGGCTTCGTCCGTACGGAGTTCCATGAGCGGGCCGGCATGGGCACCGGCAACATCCCGGGGTGGATGTGGCTGGACGCGGACAAGCTGGTGGCGTCCGCACTGACGGACCTGGCCCGGGGCAAGGCGGTGTCGGTCCCGGACCCGCGCTACAAGGCGCTGATGGGACTGGTCAAGGTGACGCCGCGCAACCTGCTGGGCGGGGTCACCTCGCGTACGGGGCGCAAGTACGGGCCGCAGTAAACGCGTCGGGGCTCCCCGCCGTACGCCCCCGGCAACGGCACGAGGCCCGGTACCCCCGCGACGGGGGTACCGGGCCTCGGACGTACCGGGAGGTACTAGTGGGAGTGGCCGTGGCCGCCGTGACCGGCGTCGCCCTCGTCCTCGGCCGGCTTCTCGACGACCAGGGTCTCGGTCGTGAGCAGCAGCGACGCGATGGAAGCGGCGTTCTCCAGGGCGGAGCGGGTGACCTTGACCGGGTCGATGACGCCGGCCTTGACCAGGTCGCCGTACTCGCCGGTGGCGGCGTTGAAGCCCTGGCCCTTGTCGAGCTCGGAGACCTTGGAGGTGATGACGTAACCCTCCAGGCCCGCGTTCTCGGCGATCCAGCGCAGCGGCTCGACGGCGGCGCGGCGGACGACCGCGACACCGGTGGCCTCGTCACCGGTCTTGCCGAGGTTGCCCTCCAGGACCTTCACGGCGTGGACGAGGGAGGAGCCACCGCCGGAGACGATGCCCTCCTCGACCGCGGCGCGGGTGGCGGAGATGGCGTCCTCGAGGCGGTGCTTCTTCTCCTTGAGCTCCACCTCGGTGGCGGCACCGACGCGGATGACGCACACGCCGCCGGCCAGCTTCGCCAGGCGCTCCTGGAGCTTCTCGCGGTCCCAGTCGGAGTCCGTGGACTCGATCTCGGCCTTGATCTGGTTGACGCGGCCCTTGACGTCGTCGGCGTTGCCGCCGCCGTCGACGATGGTCGTGTCGTCCTTGGAGACGGTGACGCGGCGGGCGGTTCCGAGCACGTCCAGACCGGCCTGGTCGAGCTTGAGGCCGACCTCCTCGGCGATGACGGTGGCACCCGTGAGGGTGGCGATGTCGCCGAGCATGGCCTTGCGGCGGTCGCCGAAGCCCGGGGCCTTCACCGCGACGGCGTTGAAGGTGCCGCGGATCTTGTTGACGACGAGGGTGGAGAGCGCCTCGCCCTCGACGTCCTCGGCGATGATCAGGAGCGGCTTGGAGCCGCCGCCCTGGATGACCTTCTCCAGCAGCGGGAGCAGCTCCTGGATGGAGCCGATCTTGCCCTGGTGGATCAGGATGTACGGGTCGTCGAGGACGGCCTCCATACGCTCCTGGTCGGTCACCATGTACGGGGACAGGTAGCCCTTGTCGAAGGCCATGCCCTCGGTGAACTCCAGGTCCAGACCGAAGGTGTTGGACTCCTCGACGGTGATGACACCGTCCTTGCCGACCTTGTCCATCGCGTCCGCGATGAGCTCGCCGACCTGGGTGTCCTGCGCGGAGAGCGCGGCCACGGCGGCGATGTCGGACTTGTCGTCGATCGGGCGGGCGGTGGCGAGGAGCTCCTCGGACACGGCCTTGACGGCGGCGTCGATGCCCTTCTTCAGGGCGGCCGGGGAGGCGCCCGCGGCGACGTTGCGCAGGCCCTCGCGGACCAGCGCCTGGGCCAGGACGGTCGCGGTGGTGGTGCCGTCACCCGCTACGTCGTTGGTCTTGGTCGCCACCTCCTTGACGAGCTGGGCACCGAGGTTCTCGTACGGGTCGTCGAGCTCGACCTCGCGCGCGATGGTGACGCCGTCGTTGGTGATGGTGGGTGCGCCGAACTTCTTGTCGATGACGACGTTGCGGCCCTTGGGGCCGATCGTCACCTTGACCGTGTCGGCAAGCTTGTTGACGCCGCGCTCAAGGGCGCGACGGGCGTCCTCGTCGAACTTCAGAATCTTCGCCATGGGCTGTACTTCCCTCTCAAAATGAACTGCGCCCCTCACCGCCCGGCTAGTTATCTCGCAGGGGGCCAGGGGCGCAGAACACAGGCAAACGTGGGTGAGTTACTTCTCGATGATCGCGAGGACGTCGCGGGCCGAGAGGACGAGGTACTCCTCGCCGCTGTACTTCACCTCGGTGCCGCCGTACTTGCTGTACAGGACGACGTCGCCGGTCTTGACGTCGAGCGGAAGACGCTCGCCGTTCTCGAAGCGGCCCGGGCCCACGGCGAGGACGACGCCCTCCTGGGGCTTCTCCTTCGCGGTGTCCGGAATGACCAGGCCGGAAGCCGTGGTCTGCTCGGCGTCGAGCGGCTGGACCACAATGCGGTCCTCAAGCGGCTTGATCGCAACCTTGGAGCTGGTGGTCGACACGATCCGGTCTCCCCCTTCGGAGATCTCACGGGGTTTAGCAGTCAGTGGGCGGCGACCAGACCGATCCGTCGTCGCGGGTGCCGGACCTGCCCTGTCGCACGTTGTGGTGCTGGCACTCTCCAGGGGGGAGTGCCAGACCTGAGACTATGACCGCGATTAGCACTCGGTCAAGCGGAGTGCCAATTCACCACCCTCGCGCCGTCCCGGGCGGGGCCGGCCGCCCGTCCGTCCGTCCGGGACGCGGATCAGACGTAGTCCTCCAGCTTCGCCACCGCGTACCCCTTGTCGGTGATGGTCTTCATGACCAGGCGGATCATGTCGGGCATCGTGCCCTTCCAGTCGTTCTTGCCCCGGAAGTGGGTGAGGACGATGTCGCCGGGGTGCAGGTCGCGGTCCCACTCGCGCCACTCCATGTGGTCGGCGAAGGCCTCGGAGGACCAGAGGGGGACGGCGGTGATGCCGCAGGTCTTGGCGGCGACGAGGGTGTCGCGGTTGTAGTTGCCGTAGGGCGGACGGAACAGGGTGGGCCGCTTGCCGTAGTGCTTGAGGATCTTCTTCTGCTGGCCGCAGATCTCCCGCTTCTGCTCGGCGTAGGAGAGGCCGGGCAGATAGCGGTGGTTGAGCGTGTGGTTGCTGATGGTCACCCCGCGCTTCTGCATCTTCTTGAAGTACCCGTAGTCGTCATTGATGACGTAGTCGCTCAGGAAGGCGCTGTAGGGGATGTCCAGTTCGGTCATCATCCGCAGCAGCGCGGGGTCCTTCTCCGCCCCGTCGTCCATGGTGAGGAAGACGATCCTCTCCTTGGTGGGGACGGTGGTGAAGACGGGCGGCAGCCCCTCGTCGTCCCGGACCTCGAACCCCTCGCGGGTGGTGATGCGGGGCTTCACCTCGGGCGGCTCGGGCGCCGCGAGCGGGGTCTTGGCCAGCCCCCACTTCTTCGCGGCGACGGCCCGGGCGGCCTGTTTCCGCTTGAGCTCCTGGGCGTACGTGTCCAGGGCGCGGGCCGGCCCGGCCTGCCGGGCGGCCTGGCCCTGCTGCCCGGCGGCGGGCTTCGCCGGGCCGCCCGGGGTCCCCGCACCGCCGCCGGCCGTCTCCGTCGCACAGGCCGAGGTGACGACGGCGGCCAGGAGGGTCGCCAGCACGACGGAGACCGGCCGGTGCCGCTTCGTGGGTGATTTTCCTTTTTGTCGTACTAGCTGCATGGCGCCGCATCCTGCCAGCCGCCCGTCCGCCTCCCGTCCCGACACCGCGAGCGGACCGGACCCGTCCCCCGACCGGCCCACAGGGGCCCGCGTCGGCCTACGAGGGTCTGCGGTGGCTTACAGAGGCACGCGGCGGTCCATCAAGGGCCCGCGTTCGCCTACAGAGGCCCGCGGCGGTCCATCAAGGGCCCGCGTTCGCCTACAGAGGCCCGCGTCGCCCTGTAGGGACCCGCCCCGGCGCACCGGCCACAATGGACCGGGTGAACGCAACGACCCCCGCCACCCCGGCCGACGACCCCGCCCGCGCCGCCTTCGCCGCCCTGCGCACCCCCGAGGGCGAGCGCCTGCTGGCCGAGCTGCGCGACCACGACCCCGCCGAGGAACTGGCCACCGCGACCCGGCTGCGCCGCACGCACCCGGCGGAGCTGGTGTCGGCCGCCCTGGGCCAGGCCCGGCTGCGGCAGCGGGCGGTGGCGAAGTTCGGGGCGCAGGACGCGTACCGGATGTACTTCACGCCCAACGGCGTCGAGCAGGCCACCAGGACCTCGGTCGCCGGCCACCGCGCCGGCCGCCTCGCCGCGGTCGGCGTGCGGAGCGTGGCGGACCTGTGCTGCGGCATCGGCGGCGACGCCATCGCGCTGGCCCGCGCCGGGATCGCCGTCCTCGCCGTGGACCGCGACCCGCTCACCGCCGAGGTGGCCCGCGCCAACGCCGAGGCGCTCGGCCTGGGCGCGCTCGTCGAGGTGCGGTGCGCCGACGTCACGGAGACCGACACCTCCGCGTACGACGCCGTCTTCGTGGACCCGGCCCGGCGGGGCGGGCGCGGCAGGATCTTCGACCCGGAGGCGTACTCACCGCCGCTGTCCTGGGCGACGGCCGCCGCCCTCAAGGCGCCCCGGGCCGCGCTGAAGATCGCCCCGGGCATCCCGCACGAGGCGATCGGGCCGGAGGCCGAGGCGGAGTGGATCTCCGACGGCGGCGATGTGAAGGAGGCGGTGCTCTGGTACGGGGAGGGCTTCACGCCCGGTTCGTTCCGGGCCACCCTGCTGCCGTCCGGGGCCTCCCTCACCGCCGCGGCCCCGCTGCCCGCCCCGCCGGTGGGCCCGGTCGGGCGCTATCTGTACGAGCCGGACGGCGCGGTGATCCGGGCGCATCTGGTCGCCGACATCGTCGAGCGGTGCGGCGGTCGGCTGGTGGACGAGACGATCGCGTACGTGACGAGCGATGTGCCGTACTCCTCCCCGTACGTCTCCGGCTACGAGATCACCGACCGGCTCCCGTTCAACATGAAGAGGCTGAAGGCGCTGCTGCGGGAGCGTCAGGTGGGCGTGCTCACCGTCAAGAAGCGCGGCTCGGCGGTCGAACCGGAGGAGCTGCGCCGCCGGATGAAGCTCGGCGGCCCGAACGCGGCCACGGTGTTCCTGACCCGGGTGGCCGGGGCCCCGACGATGCTGATCGGCCGGCCGTTGGGGTGAGCGGAGCCGGCCGCTGGGGTGAGCGGAGCCGCCCGTCCGGTCCGGGGCGGGGCCAGGACCGGATCAACGCGGGCGGCGGGGGCGGGGCAGCGAGGGTGTGGTGAGCCCGGTGGCGCCGAAGGTACGCGCCGTCATGGCCGGGGGCGCCGAGGGTACGCGCCGTCATGGCCGGTACCGCCGGCTGACGGGCCCGGGCTCAGGCGTCCCGCAGCGCCTGGATGTCCAGCTTCCGCATGCCGAGCATCGCCTTCATGGTCCGCTCCGCCTTCACCGGGTCCGGGTCGGCCAGCAGCCGGGGCAGCTCGCTGGGGACGATCTGCCAGGAGACGCCGTACCGGTCCTTGAGCCAGCCGCACCGGCTCTCCTCCCCGCCCTCGGAGAGCGCGGTCCACAACCGGTCCACCTCGGCCTGGTCGGCGCAGTCCACGGAGAGCGAGATCGCCTCGGTGAAGGGGAACTGGGGTCCGCCGTTGAGCCCCGTGTACTCCTGGCCCGCGAGCCGGAAGCTGACGGTCAGCACGGAGCCCGTGTCGCCGGGGCCGGATTCGCCGTAGTAGCTGACGTCCAGGATGCGGGAGTCGCCGCCGAAGATCGCGACGTAGTGCTCGGCCGCCTCCTTCGCCTTGCCGTCGTACCAGAGACAGGGGGTGATCTTCTGCATGGTCGTCCTCTCCTCGTCGGGCCGCCCCGCGTCCGGGCCGGCCGGTCCGGACGTCGTGGGCGTGGTGGCCTCGTGGAAGGTAGACCCGCCCGGGCGCCCGGACTCATCGGCACCCGGCGTCCTCCTCGGGTTCCCCGGGACCATCACCGGGAAGGACGCGCAGGCACCGCTCAGCCCGCCGCCTCGAACCGCCACCGGTGCACCGGCCGGGTGATCAGGGAGGCGTCGGGCTCGGGGAGTTCGGGGAGGTCGTCGGCGTACGACGCCTCCTCCCACCACGTCATGACCAGCACCCGGTCCTGCGGGGCGCGCAGCAGCTCGCGGCGGGCCGGTTCACGGGACAGCTCGGCGGCCCGGGCCCGGGCCCACTCCAGGAGTTCGCCGCCTCGGCCGTCCACCGCGCGGGCCTCCCACATCAGGACGATGGTCGCGGCGCTCATGAGTAGAGGTTGTCCTTGCTGATCTCGTGCACGTGGTCGTGCGTGTGCTCGTGGTGTGCCCCCGGTACGTGCGGCTCCGTCACCGGCAGCGAGGAGTCCGCCGACAGTTCCAGGTCGGAGGGGCGCCGGTTGCGGGCGACCATCTCCGCGCCGAGCGCCGCGACCATCGCGCCGTTGTCCGTGCAGAGGCCGGGGCGCGGCACTCGCAGCCGGATACCCGCCCGCTCGCACCGCTCCTGCGCCAGCGCGCGGAGCCGGGAGTTGGCCGCGACCCCGCCGCCGATCATCAGGTGGTCGACGCCCTCGTCCTTGCAGGCCCGCACGGCCTTCCGCGTGAGCACGTCCACCACGGCCTCCTGGAAGGACGCCGCCACGTCCCGTACCGGCACCTCCTCGCCCGCCGCCCGCTTCGCCTCGATCCAGCGGGCGACGGAGGTCTTCAGGCCGGAGAAGGAGAAGTCGTACGGGGCGTCGCGCGGGCCGGTCAGGCCGCGCGGGAACGCGACGGCCGCCGGGTCGCCCTCCTTCGCCAGCCGGTCGATGACCGGGCCGCCGGGGAAGCCGAGGTTCAGCACCCGGGCGATCTTGTCGAACGCCTCGCCCGCCGCGTCGTCGATGGTCGCGCCGAGCGGCCGGACGTCGCTGGTGATGTCGGGGGCCAGCAGCAGCGAGGAGTGGCCGCCGCTGACCAGGAGCGCCATGGTCGGCTCGGGCAGCGGGCCGTGCTCCAGCTGGTCGACGCAGATGTGCGAGGCGAGGTGGTTGACCCCGTAGAGCGGCTTGTCCAGGGCGTACGCGTACGCCTTCGCAGCCGAGACGCCGACCAGCAGCGCGCCCGCGAGCCCGGGGCCCGAGGTGACCGCGATCCCGTCGAGGTCACGGGCGCTGACCCCGGCCTCCTTCAGGGCCCGCTCGATGGTGGGGACCATCGCCTCCAGGTGGGCGCGGGAGGCGATCTCCGGGACGACACCGCCGAAGCGGGCGTGGGTGTCGACGCTGGAGGCGACGGCGTCCGCGAGCAGGGTCGTCCCGCGCACGATGCCGACGCCGGTCTCGTCGCAGGAGGTCTCGATGCCGAGTACGAGGGGTTCGTCGGCAGCCATCATTCAGTCCCGTTTTCCGATGCGTGTTCGTGCACTGCTTGTTCTTGCATGGTGAGGCGCATGACCAGGGCGTCGATGTTCCCCGGCTGGTAGTAGCCGCGCCGGAAGCCGATCGGCTCGAAGCCGAACCGCTCGTACAGCTTCTGCGCGCGGGCGTTGTCGACCCGGACCTCCAGGAGGACGGTGGCGCACTCGAAGGCGGTCGCGGCCTTCAGCAGGTCGGTGAGGAGTTCGGAGCCGAGGCCGGTGCCCCAGGCCTCGCGGCTGACCGCGATGGTCTGGACGTCGGAGAGGTCACCGAGGGCGGCGAGCCCGGCGTATCCGGCGATCTCGCCGGTGGCCGGGTCCTCGGCGACGACGTAGTGGCGGGTGGCGCCGGGGCCGCGGGCGTGGGCCAGCTCGGACCAGAACATGCCCGGCGACCAGGCGTCCTCCGGGAAGAGAGCGTGCTCCAGCTCCAGCACCGGCTCGATGTCCCACCAGCGCATCTCGCGCAGCACGGCCGTGTGCGCCGCGTTCACAGCGCTCACTTCGGGGTGACCACCTTGTAGTTCTTCGGGACCTGCGCGTCGGGCCGGCGCAGGTAGAGCGGCCGCGGCTCCAGGAGTTCCTGCCCGGCGGCGAGCCGTTCGGCGGCGAGCGCCGCGAGCGCCCCGGCGGCGACGTGCTCGGGGCCGCGCGCGTCCGGGAAGGCGTCCGGGTAGAGCACCGCGCCCGCGCCGACCACGGGCAGCCCCGCCAGCTCGGCGGCGATGTCGGCGGGCCGGTCGACGGCCGGTTCCCCCGAACGGGTGCGGGCGTCCTCGTACCGCGCCCAGTAGACCTCCTTGCGGCGCGCGTCCGTCGCCACGGCGAAGGGCCCCTCCAGGCCGCTCCGCCCGGCGGCGTACGCGAGGCCGTCCAGGGTGCAGAGGCCGTGCACGGGTAGGGAGAGGACGGAGCCGAAGGTCGCCGCGGTGACCAGGCCGACCCGCAGTCCGGTGTAGGGGCCGGGGCCGACGCCCACGACCACGTCCGTCACGGCGCCGAGCTGCACGCCGGCCTCGGCGAGGACCCGGTCGACGGCGGGCAGCAGCAGTTCACCGTGGCGGCGGGCGTCGACCTGGCCGGAGGAGGCGATGACGGACGCACCGTCGTGCAGGGCGACGGTGACGGCGGGCGTGGCGGTATCCATGGCGAGCAAGAGCACGCAAACAGCCTACGGCTCCGCCGACGGCGGTACGGCGCCCGTACGGCGTCCCGGCCTGCCCGTCGCCTGCTGCTACCGTCACCGGGTATCCGCGGGTACGACGTAAACGCTTGTACGACAACGTCTGCGCGTCGTGCCGCAGGCGGCGGCCGAAAGGGGAGTTCACGGTGTCAAGGGGAAGCTCGGGAATGGTGGCCGGGCTCACTGCGGCGGCGGTCGTCGCGGTCGGCGTCCTCGCCTACCAGGCATCGGCGAACGCACCCGCATCGGTGGCGTCGTCCTCCTCGGCCGCTCCGAAGGCATCGGCTTCCGCCTCCGCCCGGCCCTCCGCGAAGCCGGAGCCGGTGCAGGACCCCCTCGCGGTCCCCGCGGACTCGGGCTCCGGGGAGCGCGTCGTCTACGCGCTGAAGGACCGGCGGGTGTGGCTGGTGGACGGGAACGGCACGGCGCTGCGCACGTTCACCGTGATGCCCAGCCCCGTGAGCCCGCCGCCCGGCGTCCACAAGGTCACCTCGCGCTCGGGCACGGTCCAGGGCTCGGACGGAGTGCCCATCGAGCACGTGGTGCGCTTCGCCAACGTCAACGACGTCGCGGTGGGCTTCAGCGCGGCGCAGGACGGCTCGATGCAGGCACCGGACCCGCAGTCGAGGACCGGCGGCGTACGGATGAAGCGGGCGGACGGCAACGCGATGTGGACCTTCGCCACGGTCGGCGCCAAGGTCGTCGTCGTCCCGTAGCGCCTCGCCGCGCCAAGTCGTCCCGTAGAGCCCCGCCGCGCCAAGTCGTCCCGTGGGGCCTCGCGCGCTAAGCGGCCCGGGGTCGGACAGCGCGGTCCGGCGCGTCCTTCTCGTCAGCGTCCACCGTGTCCGGCTCGCCGGGCGGGGTGGAGACCGCGGTGGCCGCCGCGCAGGAGGCCAGCAGGTCCTTCATGGACAGGGCGGACGGCGTCGGCTGCTGCCGCGGCTGCTCGGCACGCTCGGGCGTCGGCATGGATGCCTCCTGGGGGCTCCGGGGAGGTCGTGGTTAGGTAGACCTAACCAGGTCTCGTACCCATGTGACCACGACCACCGCCCCGTGCGCAACAATTTACCGACAGCCCGTCGGGAAGGCGAGGGCCGACCGGACCCCGGGGGCGTTGTTACGCCAGTTCCTCCCGCAGCCCCGCCCAGCGCGGGCCGATGCCCACCAGGGTCACCTCGCGCCGTTCGTCGTCCGTGTCGCCGGTCGCGCGGTCGATCAGCACCCGCAGCCGGTCCTCGGAAAGCTCCTCCACCTTGCCGTCGCCCCACTCCACGACCACCACCGACTCCGGCAGCGACACGTCGAGGTCCAGGTCCTCCATCTCGTCGAGCCCGCCGCCCAGGCGGTACGCGTCGACGTGGACCAGCGCCGGTCCCCCGACCAGCGAGGGGTGGACGCGGGCGATGACGAAGGTGGGCGAGGTGACCGCGCCGCGCACGCCGAGGCCTTCGCCGAGGCCCCGGGTCAGCGTCGTCTTCCCGGCGCCCAGCTCGCCCGTGAGCATGACCAGGTCGCCGGGGGCCAGGGTCCGGGCCAGGCGGCGGCCCAGGCCCTGCATCTGTTCGGGCGACTCGACGGTGATCGTCACGGTGACGGCCTCGGGAACGGGCGGGGCGAGGGCCGTCTCCGGGCTATCGGCGGCCGGGCTGCTGTGCGGTGCTTCCATGCTCGCCAACGTTAGCGGCAGCCACCGCTCCGCTGCGTACGAGCAGGTCGGCCAGCCGGTCGGTGACCGTCTCGGGGTGCTCCAGCATCACCAGGTGCCCGGCGTCCGGCACCAGGATCAGCTCGGCCTCGGGCAGCACGTCCGCGATGGCCTCGCTGTGCGAGCTGGGGGTGACCAGGTCCTTCTCCCCGGCCAGGATCAGCACCGGCACGTCACGGAAGGCGGGCAGCGCACCGCTCTTGTCGTGCTCGGTGAAGGCCGGGTAGAACTCGGCGACCACGTCGATCGGGGTCGACTCGATCAGCCGCTCCGCGAACCGGGCGACCGCCGGGTCCACGTCCCGCGAACTGAACGAGTACCGCTTGATCAGCCCGGCGAAGAGGTCGGCCGTGGCCCGGCGCCCCTTCTCCACCAGCTCCGCCTGCGAACCCAGCGCCCGCAGCACCCCCGGCAGCACCCGACGCACCGCGTTCACGCCCGCCACCGGCAGCCCGAAGTTCACCTCGCCGAGCTTGCCGCTGGAGGTGCCGACGAAGGCGACGGCGGCGACCCGGTCGCGGATCAGGGCCGGGCAGCGGTCGGCCAGCGCCATCATCGTCATGCCGCCCATGGAGTGGCCCACCAGCACGATCCGCCCCTCGGGGGCGGCGGCGTCGATGACGGCCTTCAGGTCGCGGCCCAGCTGGTCGATGCCGACCGGCACCCCGTCCGCCTGGGCCCGGCCGCGCTCGGAGCGGCCGTGGCTGCGCTGGTCCCAGTAGACGGCGCGGACCAGGCCGCGCAGGGCGGCCCGCTGGAAGTGCCAGGAGTCCTGGCCCAGGCAGTAGCCGTGGCTGAAGACGACGGTGACGGGGGCGGGGGCCTTGCGCCCGAAGAGCCGGCGGCGACGGGGGCTCTCGGAGGCGGCTCCATCGGCCGACTGCGCGGGCTCGACCTCGTCGACCTCGTAGTACAGCTCGGTCCCGTCGTCGGCGACCGCCCGGCCCGGCGTCCCGCGCAGCGAGCCGTAGGGTCCGGTCGCGTCCAGCGCGAGGCGGGCCTTCTTGCGCATCCCGCGCCCGACGGTGAGCCGCTCGACCGCGACCCCGGCCGCCGCACCGGCGGCGAGCACTCCTATCGCGGCCCCGGCCACACCCGCCCGGCGCCAGCCGGCCGCCGTCGTGGCGGCCGCCGCCACGGCCTCCCCCGCCGCCGCCCCCACGCTGCTCTCGCTCACCCTGCCGTGCCCCCGCTCGGATCGGCCGTCCCGTTCACGTACACCCTCGGTACCCGGCTTCCGATCCGGGTGACGATCTCGTACCCGATCGTGTCGGCGGCCACCGCCCAGTCCTCCACGCTCGGCTCGCCCCGGTCGCCCGGTCCGAACAGCAGGGCCTCCGCGCCCGGTTCCGGCCGGTCGCCGCCGAGGTCGACGACGAACTGGTCCATGGCGACGCGGCCCGCCACCGTGCGGACCTTGCCGCCGACCAGGACGGGCCCCGTGCCCGACGCGTGGCGCGGGACGCCGTCCGCGTAGCCGACGGGGATCAGGCCGAGCGTCGTCTCGGCGGGGGTCGCGTAGTGGTGGCCGTAGCTGACGCCGTGGCCGGCCGGGACGTCCTTGACCAGGGCGACGGCGGCGGCGAGTGTCATCACCGGGCGGAGTCCCAGCTCGGCGGGGGTGCCCAGCTCGGGGCCGGGCGAGACGCCGTACATCGCGATGCCGGTCCGTACGAGGTCGAAGTGGGCCTCGGGGATCGTGAGTGTGGCCGGGGAGTTGGCCAGGTGGCGCACCTCGGGCTCGACACCCTCCTTCTCGGCGTACGCGACCAGGTCCCGGAACACGGCGAGCTGGGCGGCGATCGAGGGGTGGCCGGGCTCGTCGGCGCAGGCGAAGTGGGACCAGAGGCCGGTGACCCGGATCGTTCCCGCCCGCTCGGCGGCGCGCGCCTGGGCGATGAGTTCGGGCCAGTCGGCGGGCTGGCAGCCGCCCCGGCCGAGGCCGGTGTCGGCCTTGAGCTGGACCCGGGCCGGGCGGTCGGCCCCGGCGGCGACGATCTCGCGCAGCGCCCACAGGCCGCCGACCGCGACGTCGATGTCGGCCTCGATCGCCTCGCGCCAGGGGCCGCCCGGCGTCCAGAGCCAGCACATGATCCGGCCGTCGATCCCGGCCGCCCGCAGGGCGAGGGCCTCGTGCGGGGTCGCGGTGCCCAGCCAGGTCGCCCCGGCCTCGCGGGCGGCCAGCGCGCAGGGCACGGCCCCGTGCCCGTACCCGTCGGACTTCACCACGGCCATGAGCTGTGCCCCGGCCGCCCGCTCGCGCAGCACCCGCACATTGGCGCGCAGCGCGGCGAGGTCGATCTCGGCACGGGCTCTCAGGGACGCTGTCTCGTTCATCGCGCCCAGTCTCTCAGAGCCGCCCGGCGCCTCCCCGGGAGCGCACGCCGGTATCCGGGCCTATGTACGTTTCATCACATGCCGGGGGCGGGTCCTCGACCAGGACCGGCACGTGGCCCGCCTCACTCCTCCCGCACATCGCGCCAGGCCGCCGGGATGCCGGCCGCGACGTCCTGCGCGGAGACCGGGGCCCCGTCCGAGCCGTGGCGGGCGGCCAGTCCGTGCAGGTAGGCGCCTACGGACGCGGCGTCGCGCGGGGCGAGACCGGCCGCCAGCAGCGATCCGGTCAGACCGGACAGCACATCGCCGCTACCAGCCGTGGCGAGCCATCCGGTCCCGGTCGGGTTGACCCGTACCGGGGTGTCCCGGGCCTCGGCGATCAGGGTCGTGGACCCCTTCAGGAGCACGGTGGCGCGGAAGCGGGCGGCCAGCTCCCGTACGGCGGCGAGCCGCCCCGCCTCCACCTCCTCGCGCGCCACGCCCAGCAGGGCGGCGGCCTCCCCGGCGTGCGGGGTCAGGACGGTCGCGGCGGTCCGGGTCCGTACGGTCTCCGCCTCCAGCAGCCGCAGCCCGTCCGCGTCGACCAGGACGGGGACGTCGGCGGCCAGCACATCGGCGACGGCCTCCTCCGCGCCCCGCCCGTCCCCGAGCCCCGGCCCGACCACCCAGGCCTGCACGCGTCCGGCCTTCGACGGCGGCCCGGCGTGCACCAGTGCCTCCGGGAAGCGGGCGATCACCGCCCCCGCGCCGGGCCCCACGTACCGCACGGCCCCGGCCCCGCCGTGCAGGGCGCCCGAGACCGCGAGGACGGCCGCGCCCGGGTAGCGCTCGGAACCGGCGACGACGCCGACGACCCCGCGCCGGTACTTGTCGCTCTCCGCACCCGGCACCGGCAGCAGCGCCGCCACGTCCGCGTACTGGAGCGCCTCCAGGTCCGGCGGCTCCGGCAGCTCCGGGCCCAGCCCGATGTCCACCAGCCGCAGGGCTCCGGCGTGTTCGGCGGCCGGGTCGATCAGGTGGCCCGGCTTGTACGTGCCGAAGGTGACGGTCGCGTCCGCCCGGACCGCCTCGCCGTGCACCTCCCCGGTGTCGGCCTCCACCCCGCTGGGCAGGTCGACGGCGACGACGGGGGTACGGTCGCGGGTCACCGCCCGCAGCAGGGCGCCGGCGTCCTCGCGCAGCCCGCCGCGCCCGCCGATGCCGGTGATGCCGTCCACCACGAGGTCGAGCACCCCGAGCCCGTCCGGCCCGTCGGCCACCCGTCCCCCCGCGGCCAGGAACGCGGCGAGGCCGCCCGCGTGCGCCCGGTCGGGCGAGATGAGCAGGGCGCGCACGCCGGCGCCCCGGCGGGCGAGGCGTGCGCCCGCGTACAGGGCGTCACCGCCGTTGTCGCCGCTGCCGACCAGGAGCAGGACCCGGGCCCCGTACACCCGGCCGTTGCGCCGCAGCAGGTCTCCGCAGGCCACGGCGAGGCCGGCGGCGGCGCGCTGCATCAGGGCGCCTTCGGGCACCCGCTTCATGAGGGCGGCCTCGGCGGCCCGTACGGTCTCCACGCTGTAGGCACGTCGCATGGGACCCACCCTGGGTGATCACGGGGGCGAACGCCACCCCCACCGGCCGGAAACGGCCCCCTCGGACCTGGGACGGCCCCACCCCTCCGCGCTCACGACGGCGGACGCGCCACCCCCGCCGACCGGAATTGCCCCCCCTCGGACCGGGACGACCCCACCCCTCCGCGCTCACGACGGCGGACGCGCCACCCCCGCCGACCGGAATTGCCCCCCCTCGGACCGGGACGACCTCACCCCTCCGCGCTCACGACGGCTGGCGAGCCCACCCCCGTGGTTGCGCGGAGACAACGCGCCGCGCGGGCCTCACCCCTCCGCGATCACCACCGCCGACGCCACCCCCGCGTCATGGCTGAGCGAGACGTGCCAGCCGCGCACGCCCAGCTCGGCGGCGCGGGCGGCGACCGTGCCGCTCACCCGCAGCCGGGGCTGGCCGCTCTCCTCGACCCAGACCTCGGCGTCGCTCCACAGCAGTCCGCCCGGCGCGCCGAGCGCCTTGGCCAGCGCCTCCTTCGCGGCGAACCGGGCGGCGAGCGAGGCGATGCCGCGCCGCTCGCCGCTGGGCAGGGTCAGCTCACTTCCGACGAAGAGGCGGTCGGCCAACTGGGGCGTACGCTCCAGCGCGGCGCCGAACCGCTCGATCTCGGCCACGTCGATCCCCACTCCGATGATCACGAACCCACCCTCGCCATCCCCATCACGCGGGGCGCGCGCCCCGGCTCACTCCACGGTCACGGACTTCGCCAGGTTGCGCGGCTGGTCCACTTCGTTGCCACGGGCCGTCGCCAGCTCGCAGGCGAAGACCTGGAGCGGCACGGTGGCGACCAGCGGCTGAAGCAGCGTAGGCGTTGCGGGGACGGTGATGAGGTGGTCGGCGTACGGGACGACGGCCTCGTCGCCCTCCTCGGCGACGACGACGGTGAGCGCGCCCCGGGCCCGGATCTCCTGGATGTTGGAGACGATCTTGTCGTGCAGCACCGACCGGCCGCGCGGCGAGGGCACGATGACGACGACCGGCAGCCCTTCCTCGATGAGGGCGATCGGCCCGTGCTTCAGCTCCCCGGCGGCGAACCCCTCGGCGTGCATGTAGGCGAGTTCCTTGAGCTTGAGCGCGCCTTCGAGGGCGACCGGGTAGCCGACGTGGCGCCCGAGGAAGAGCACGGTGTCGTGGTGGGCCAGGGAGCGGGCCAGCACGCGGACGGGCTCCATGGTCTCCAGTACGCGTTCCACCTCGCCGCTGATGGCCGAGAGCTGGCGCACCACCGTACGGATCTCGTCGCCCCACTTGGTGCCGCGCAACTGGCCGAGGTAGAGGGCGACGAGGTAGCAGGCGACGAGCTGGGTCAGGAACGCCTTGGTGGAGGCGACGGCGACCTCGGGCCCGGCGTGCGTGTAGAGGACGGCGTCGGATTCGCGCGGGATGGTCGAGCCGTTCGTGTTGCAGATGGCGAGCACCTTGGCGCCCTGTTCGCGGGCGTGCCGCAGGGCCATCAGGGTGTCCATGGTCTCGCCGGACTGGGAGATGGCGACGACGAGGGTGCGCTGGTCCAGGATCGGGTCGCGGTAGCGGAACTCGCTGGCCAGCTCGGTCTCGCAGGGCAGCCGGGTCCAGTGCTCGATGGCGTACTTGGCGATCATCCCGGCGTGGAAGGCGGTCCCGCAGGCGACGATGACGACCTTGTCGACCTCGCGGAGGTCGGCGTCGGGGATGCGCACCTCGTCCAGGCTCAGCGAGCCCTCGCCGTCGATCCGGCCGAGCAGGGTGTCGGCGACGGCCTGGGGCTGGTCGGCGATCTCCTTGAGCATGAAAGAGGCGTAACCGCCCTTCTCGGCGGCGGAGGCGTCCCAGTCGACGTGGTACTCGCGCACCTCGGCGACCTCCCCGTCGAACCCGGTGACGGACACGCCCTCCCGGCTCAGCTCGACGACCTGGTCCTGGCCCAGCTCGATGGCGGACCGGGTGTGGGCAATGAACGCGGCGACGTCGGAGGCGAGGAACCACTCGTCGTCCCCCACCCCCACCACGAGCGGCGAGTTGCGCCGGGCACCGACCACGACGTCCGGCTGGTCCGCGTGCACGGCCACCAGGGTGAACGCCCCCTCCAGCCGCCGGCACACCTGCCGCATGGCGTCCGCGAGGTCCCCGCCCGCCGAGAACGCCTCGGCCAGCAGATGCGCGACGACCTCGGTGTCCGTCTCCGACCCCAGGGCGTGCCCGCGCCCGGTCAGCTCGCGCCGCAGGGCCGCGAAGTTCTCGATGATCCCGTTGTGGACGACGGCGACCCGGCCCGCGTTGTCCAGGTGGGGGTGGGCGTTCACATCGGTGGGCGCCCCGTGCGTCGCCCACCGCGTGTGCCCGATCCCGGTCCGCCCGGCCGGCAGCGGCCGGTCCCCCAGCTCCTTCTCCAGATTGACGAGCTTGCCCGCCTTCTTCGCGGTGGCGAGGCCGCCGTCCGCGAGAACGGCGACACCCGCCGAGTCGTAGCCCCGGTATTCGAGGCGCTTGAGTCCCGCGACGACGACGTCCTGCGCCGACTGACCACCGACATAACCCACGATTCCGCACATAGCGGCACCCTAAGGCCGGAAGCGACCCGTAAGAGGAATGTTGGTGACACATGATTCTTTGTGCATGACCCACACGAAGGACGGCCGGTGGTCTACCTGCTCGACACCTCGGGCCTCGTACGACTGCTCTCCGACACCATCCTGCGGTCGGCGTGGTCCGCCACGGCGGCCCATCACGGCCTGACGGTCCTCCATGACGACCAGGGCTACCGCACGGTTGCCCGGCACGCTCCGGACCTCGGCGAGCACAGCGTTCACGACGTGGCCTGAATCTCCGGTGCGGAACCCCGCGCGGGGTTCCGCACCGGAGCGGGGTCAGCCCGTCAGGAGCAGTACTGCGCCTGCTTGCCGATCGACCGGTACATGCAGTCCGCGTTCTCGATCAGTTGCAGCACCGCGTCCCGGTTGCGGGAGGTCTCGCGCTCGATGACCTCGTCGGGCGGGTAGAAGCCGCCGCCCGAGGACGAGCGCGGGTACATCTCGAAGGTGTAGCCGAAGATCTTCTGCGCGCCCCACAGCCAGTCGTCGATCGAGCCGTCCGTGATGTAGAGGTCGCTGGACTGCTCGGCGGTGTACCCGTTGCTGGCCGCCATCTTCTGGCCCACCGCTGCGAAGGCGTTGCGGTCGTCGGCCGTCATACCGGGCGCGATGTCGTTGTACGTGTAGCCGAACGGCCACAGCACCAGCTCGCTGTAGGTGTGGAAGTCGATGGCCGCGGTGATCTGCTGCTTCCCGCCGACCACCCGGCTGCGCACGAAGTCCGCCACCACCTTCGTCTCGGGTGCGGACTCGGCGGCCCTGCCCCGGTACGTCTCCGAGGACGTGCTGGAGGACGAGCCGCCGCAGCAGCCCCACTTGAAGGCCCAGTTGCGGTTGAGGTCGGTACCCACCGCGCTGGAGCCGGAGTTGGGCTGCCGGTTCTTGCGCCAGCTGCGGTACGAGCCGGAGGCGATGTCGTACTCGCCGCCGTCGGGGTTCATGTCCGGCACGATCCACAGCTCACGGCCGTTGACCGCCTGGGTGATCCGGGAGTCGCTCCCGTACCCCGCGGCGAACTCGCGGAGCAGGTAGAGCGCCATCTCGACGGTCAGGTGCTCGCGGGCGTGCTGGTGGGCGGTGAACAGGACCTCGGGCTCGGCCTCGTCGGTGCCCACGTTGTCGCTGACCTTGACCGCGACGATGTCCCGGCCCTGGTAGGTCTTCCCGATGACGCGCTTGCTCATGATCGAGGGGTTCGCGGCGATGCGGGCGTCGATCGCCGCGGTCATCTCGGCGTAGTTGTGGTAGCGGGAGTCGGCCGACGGGAAGTCGAGCGCGCCGACTCCGCCCGCGGCGTGCGTCTGGGCGCCCAACGCGGGCAGCGCCTCCAGGACATGACCCTTGGCCCGGAGCTTCCTGGCCTGGGCGGCGTCCGCGGTGATCACGATGCCGTGGTCGTGCACCTCGTCGATCGAGACGCCCGCGCGGGCGATCTCGGTGCGGGCGGCGGGGGTGGTGCGTCCGGTTATCTCGTACTGGAGCGTCCGCTCGTCCGCGGCGACGACCGCGTTCGGGGCGGAGGTCTCGGCGGTTGCCACGGCGGTCGCCGGGGCGGCGAGGCCGAGGGCGAGCAGGACGGCGAGGGTGGCGTTCCGTCGGGCCTTCGCCGGCCGGGATCTCGGCCGGGAGGTCCGTGCGTCGGTAAGTCGCATGCTGGCAGTCTCCTGAGTCCGTCGGGGTGGGGGGTGGAGCTGTGCGACGGGCACAGGATGAATGCTTGTCATGAGCCGGTCAAGAGAGCGGTTCCGGCCATGATTCATCCGGCCGGTTCGAACGGATGGTCACATCTGCTACCCACCGGGCACTCCCTCGGGCTCCCACTCCTGGTCGTGGTCGGTCTCGGCGTGCTCGGGCTGCTGGGCTGGGCCGGGTTCTGCTTCGCCCGCTGGTACCGAGCCGATACCGAGACCCGGATCAGCCTGCGGCAGGCGCGGCGGCTGCGGTGGGGCTGGAAGCGGCTCGCCCCGATGCTGGGCCTGGCGGTCAAGGACGCCACCCCGACCGTGCTCCAGCAGTACGGCTCGAAGGAGCAACCGAACCAAGCCGCGCGTGCTGGTCCCGCGACTGCGCACCCGCGCCGACGCCTTCGGCGTCACCGTCACCGCCGATGCCCTGCCGCAGCTTGGGCTGAGCGCCTGGCAGGACGCCGGCGAGGGCCTGTGCGACGCCTGAGGCATGCGCCGTATCCCGATCAGCCAGCCCAAGCCCGGAGTGATCGTCGCGCGCGGCTTCCGCCGCGAGCCGCTGGAGGCGGTGATCCGCTCACCACTCCTCGGCCCCGACGGCTCCCCGGCCTGCCGATCGGGGCAGTTCGTCCCTCCACCGATGACCTGCTGCTCGGCTGGGACGAGGGCGGCACCCCCATCGTGCTCAATCCCCTGGTTCGAGTCCATACCTGAGCACGCCGCTCGCATGATCCGCACCGCCTGGGCCCTCGGCGTCCGCGAGGACCTCAGGCACCTGAACCTGCGCAAGTGGGCCCACATGCTCGGATTCCGCGGCCACTTCTCCACCAAGACCCGCGCCTACTCCACCACCCTCGGCGCTCTCCGGGCCGGCTGAGCCGCCTGGCACCGCCGCCACACCCCTCCGACCTCCCCGACCACCCTCGTTCTCGCCCACTGGGCCTACGACGGCACCGGCCTCACCCCCGACCTCGAACGCCTCGCCACCCTCATCGGCGGCGACCCGACATGCGAACTCCTGGAACAGGGCGTCGATCTCGTCGTCATCGAAGAACTCCTCGGCCACGCCGACATCGGCGTCACCGCCGGCGTCTACGCCCACGTACGACTCCGCCTCCAGCGCCAGGCCATCGACACCCTCGGGGGCATCCTCGGCCAGACCGACGCCCCCGGACGACCCGCCCACCGCAGCCGTCGTCCGCTGACGTTGCCGTCAGCATTGCCGTCAGCATTGCCGTCAAAACACCGCGAGGCCCCCTCTCCAAGAGCTGCAGGAAGAGGGGGCCTCGTCATGTCAATTCGACCCCGGATAGGAATGGAATCGATCTTCAGGACGACCAGGGGATGGTGCTACTCAACTGTCGAAAACCATCCGCTGCGCGGCTCCGACAACCGTCCCAGCGAGACCAAACTTCTGCACGCGGAAACTATTCCGTCCAGGCTTTCCGTGAATTCTTCACCGAGGCTCACCGAAAGCCTCCTGACCCTCCAGGCGTCAAATACTTCCGTCCCTTCCTCCAGGAAGTCCACGTCCACTTCTGCCCCACTGGCCTCAATGAAAAGGCATCCAAAACCGTGGAAGTTGTATTCAACACCTTCCCGGATACGCCCGGACTTCTCCAGGTCTCGCGACCGATACAGATGGAGGATGCTAGCCAGCCCTTGCCCACCCGGGTGACAGTGCTGAACAGCGCTGCGCACCCGGGAGAGGGCCTGCAAGTACACCTCGACTTCCCTCAAAGTCTTGCTCGTCATCGATACCCCGGTCTCTTGTGCTTGTTCACCAGACGGTCCGGCCCTACCTCGGCCCAGGCAGTTGTAATGTCATCGGCGCCCCCGGGATACCTGGCACGAATGTCAGCATCCGAACGCACCGAATACGGCACATCAATCCCCGCACGCTTCGCCGCGGCAACACGATGGTGACCGTCCAGGACGTACCGGTCATCACCGATCTTCGCCACGGATATCGGATCGCCCTGCCATCCATTCTCCTTCATTGAAGCAGTTAGCGAATCGACGTTCCTCTTGGACGCGTTGCCAGACAGAGCCTCCGTGCGCCTGAAGCTGTACGCATCCGCACTTCCGCAAATTCCATTCGAATTGTGAACGAGGACCGGCGTCTGTCCCGCCAGCACATATTAATAGTACGTGTGCTACGCGAAGCCTTTGACCTGCTTTTTCGCAGGTCAAGTACGGTTTGCTGGTCCGGCGAGGTGCGTGGGTGTCCGTGGTTGTGCGGGGTTGTTGCCGTCGCTACTGCCGTCAGGCGGTTCAGCCCAGGTACGGCTTCTCGCGCTGTTCCAGGAAGTGCTGGAGCCTGAGTCGTCGGGTGTGGTGCATCGGCAACTGTTCGATCTCTTCTGACGGTACAAACCGGAGTTCGGTGGACTCGTCGGAGATCTCCAGTTGGCCGCTGGTGATGCTGGCGGTGAAGCAGACGTTGAATTGGCGGCGGACCTCGCCGTCGGTGTAGGCGATGATGTGTTTCGGGTCGGTGTAGGTGCCGACCAGGCCGGTGATCTCGACGTCGAGGCCGGTTTCTTCCTTGACCTCGCGGACGGCCGTGCCTGGCAGGGAGTCGGTGAGGTCCATTCCGCCTCCGGGCAGCGCCCATAGGTCGTTGTCGCGGCGGCGCTGGAGGAGGATGCGCCCGTGGTCGTCGGTGACGACGGCGGAGGCGGCGACGACCATGCTGTTCGGCTTGGGCGCGTTCGGATCGTCGTAGTACTCGGTGCGGGCCACGGTCAGCCTTCCTCTCGTACGGGTGTTGCTGTCGTCCATGTCGAGCCGATCAAGCGGCTCCATCGAACGAGGATGTGATGGCATGGCCATGACTCGAATCCGTGTTGCCCTGCTGCCGTCGGCGGTCTGCATTGCGGGCACCGACCCGGCGCTGAAGGTCAAGGACCAGCAGACTGGGGAGGTCGCCACCGACCGGGAGACCGGCGCGTCGCTGTACACGGTGACCGTGATGCTCACGGAGGACGGCCGTGCCGAAGTCCTGAAGATCACGGTCCCGGAGACGGGTCTGGCGGCCAGGCTCAAGCCGGGGGCGATGGTGCGGCCGGTCGAGCTGTTCGCCACCCCGTGGGCGCGGATCTTCAACGGCCAGCTCTCCGACGGCGTCGCCTACCGCGCCGCTCGCCTGGAGCTGGTGGCGGCGGAGGCCGCCCAGTGATCCGCTCGAACACCCCGCGCCGGAGCGGGCGTTGTCTCCGCTCCGGCCACTGCCGGGCACCGAGGGCAAAGCCACGTTCTCCGCCTCGGGTGCGGTGCTCGATCTGCTCGGCCTGAGCCCGGAGCAGGCGGCCCGCCTCGACCTGGGCGACATGTTCCGCCTCATATCCGAGACCGAGAGGGACTGACATGGAGAACCTGACCGATCACGCACCGCAGGTGCTGCTGGTCGTGGCCGTGCTGGCGGGCGTCTGGCTGCTGCTGGTCGTGGTGCGCTACGCACGGGCCGATCCGGGCACGCGGGTCAGTATGTGGCAGGCCGTGCGGGTTCGCTGGGGCTGGATGCGCTTGGCGCGGATGGCCGGACTAACGGTCACCGACAAGACGCCGGGCCTGCTCTCGCAGCTCACCGCCCAGAATCACAGCCCCGCCCCTGCACCCCGGGTGCTGACTCCCAGGATCAAGGTGAAGCCGGACCGGTTCGGGGTGATCGTGCGGGCCAGGACACTGCCGCGGGTCGGATTGGAGGAGTACCAGAAGGCGGCACGCTTTCTGGCGGACGCCTGGCGGTACACGCGGGTCTCCGTCCTGCCGGACGGGCCCGGCCGAGTGGTGATCCGTGGCATGCGCTCCGACCCGTTGACCACGCCGACCAGGCACCGGCCCACCGGCAGACCGCCGGAGGACGTGGCGCGCTGGGAATTGGGGGTGGACGAGTACGCGGCGCCGGTGTGCGTGTCCTTGGCGAATGTGCCGGGGGTGACCGTGGCCGGCACCCTCGGCGCGGGCAAGACCTCCGGGATCAACAAGTTCGTCTGTGACCTCGCGCCGTCGGCGGCCGTGCAGTTCGTGGGCTTCGACGGGAAGGTGTCGCGGGCCGAAGAGGGCGACTACGCGGACCTGGTCAAGCGGATGTTCGCATTCTGCGGCGACGACCTGGACGAGGCCAACGCACTGTTCAAGCGCCTGGTGGCGCTGCGTCGGCGGCGGTCGTCGGTGATCCGGGGCGTGCTGGGCGTGAAGAACATGTGGCACGTCGGCCCCTCGCGGCTGTGGCCGCTCACCGTGGTCCTCATCGACGAGGCGCACACGTTCTTCCGCGAGTACAAGGGCGGCGATCCTGAGACGAAACGTTTGGCCGCGCTGACGGCGGAGAACGCCCGGCTGGTGGAGGACCTGGTCAAGAAGGGCCGCAGCGTCGGCATCCTAACCATCCTGATCAGCCAGAAGACCACCGGCGACGCCATCCCGACCTTCATCCGCGACGTGTGCCCGGCCGGGCTGTCCTTCGCGCAGAAGACGGTGGAAGCCGCGGTGGCCGCACTGGGCGACGACATCCGCAACTGGCCGGACGCCAGCCCGGTCACCTTGCAGGACCCCGCCTATGTCGGGTCGCGGTGATGGCGATGCAGGGCCGCCCCGGCTTCATACGCATCCGCACCCCCCACTTCTCCGACGCCGACGCCGCCCGCATCGCGGAAGCCACCTCCCACCTGACCGCCGACCCCGCCCTGTGCCTGGACGCCCTCCTCGACACCACCGACCACACGGGCCCCGGCGACGACGGGCCGGACGGCCCGGCCGTCCCCCTGGCCAAGCCTTGAACACCCCCGATGCCCAGGCCCCGAGAGGAGGCCCCGCACATGGCGGAGGAACGGTTCACCCGGCGCAGCGTGACCGTGGTCATGGGCGTGATCGCGGCCTTGGCCTTCGTCTTCTCCTTCGGCAACGTCTGGGCGCTCGCCCTGCGGCTCGGTGTCCCCCGCCCCACTGCCCCGCTGATCGCTCCCAGGGTGGACCTGTCCGTCGTCGGCCTCCTGGTCGCGCTGCGGTTCCTGGCCCTGCGCGGCGTCCCCAAGGCGGAGCTGAAGGCCGGCACCCGGCTACTGCACCTGTGCGGGCTGCTCACGCTCGCGCTGAACACCGCCGAACCCCTGCTGACCGGACGCTACGGACGGGCTTGCCTGGACACCGTCGCCCCGCTCCTGCTCCTGGGCTGGGGCCACGTCGGCCCCGCCTTCCTCGCCCACTTCCACACCACTGCACACCTGGAGGACACCACCACAGCTACCCCGGCCCCCGCGCCCATCGCTGAACCGGTGCCCACCTCGGTGCCCGCTCCCGAGACGGCGGCCCCGGCCCCCGAGCCGGTCCCCGCCGCGACACCTGTGCCGCCTCCGGCCGAAGTACCTCCCGTAATTGCGCCTGATTCCGCCCCCGCCCCCGCCCCCGCCGTCAACAAGGCGCCCGCTACTGGCTCCCGCCCGACCCTGCCCGCGCCCTGCTAAGTGCGGCCCGGCGCATCGCGGACACCCACCACGCCGAGCACGGAACACCGGTCACCGCCGCCCAGCTCGCAACCCGCATGGGCGTCGCCCTGCCGGTGGCCACCGCCGCCCTCGCTCAGCTCTGAGCCACCCCGGCAATCGGCCGGATCACCTCTCCCTGAAATCCACGCCCGCCCTTGGGCCTGGTTCGTCATGCCCCGAGCAGCCCCAACACGCCCACAACCATTGCCGGTTGCTGCTCGGGACCATCCACCCGACAGAAGGGACACGCCCCGAATGGTCACCCTGGACCTGCGCCACGTGGCAAGCCCCGCCGTGCGGGACCTGCTCCACCTTGTCAACCACCCCGACTTCGACCGCGCACAGCAGCAGATTGAACGCCTCGGCGGCTGCACCGAGCCCGTCCGCCTGACCGGCCGCACCACCGCCGTCGACACCACGACCGGTGAGGTGCTGCGCTCCTACACCACGTCCGAGGAGCCCACCGGCAGTCTGCTCACCACCTGCGGCAACCGCCGCGCCTCCCGCTGCCCGGCCTGCTCTCACCTCTACGCCGCCGACACCTTCCACCTCGTCCGCGCCGGCCTCTCCGGCGGCAAGACCGTGCCCGACACCGTCCGCACCCACCCCTGCGTCTTTGCCACCCTCACAGCACCCTCCTTCGGCCCCGTCCACAACCGCCCCGACACCCGGCCCTGCCGCTGCGGCACCCGCCACGAACCCACAGACCTCCTGCTGGGCACGCCACTCAACCCGGCGACGTACGACTACGCGGGCGCGGTCCTCTTCAACGCCCACGCCGGAGCCCTGTGGGCACGCTTCACCACCTACCTGCGCCGCGAGCTCGCCGCCCGGCTCGGCCTCACCCAGAAGGCCGCCCGCGCCGTCCTGCGGGTCTCCTTCGCCAAGGTCGCCGAGTACCAGAAGCGCGGCCTGGTCCACTTCCACGCCGTCATCCGACTCGACAACCCCGACGGCAACACCCAGCCCCCACCCTCGAACGCCACCGTCGCCGTGCTCACCGACGCCATCAAGGCCGCCGCACCGCGCGCCCGCATCTCCGTCGACTCCGACGCGGTCGGCGAACGGGCACTCGGCTGGGGCCAGCAGCTCGACGTGCGCGAGATCGCCGCCTTCGGCACCGACACCGAATTCAGCGACCAGGCCGTGGCCGCCTACGTGGCGAAGTACGCCACCAAGTCCGCCGACGCCTCCGGCACCCTCGGCCGCGCCCTGTACTGCCCCCCCTACCAGGGACGCGGCGGCACCCTCCTGCCCCACGGAACCCCGCTCCCCTGCACCGCCTGCGACGGCACCGGCCAGGCCCGGCCCCTGCCCCGCCTCGCCGTCGCACGCCACGCCCGGCAGATGATCCGCACCTGCTGGGAACTCGGAAAGCTGCCCGAGTTCGCCCACCTCAAGCTCTGGAAGTGGGCGCACATGCTCGGCTTCCGGGGCCACTCCTCCACCAAGTCCCGCTCCTACTCGACCACCCTGGGCGCGCTGCGCGACGCCCGCCGCGCCTGGCGCACCGAACAGGCCCGCACCCATGCCGGCCTGCCCGAGCCCGACCCGGACACCACGCTCGTCGTCGGCCAGTGGGACTACCTCGGCTCGGGCTACAGCCCCGGCGCCGCGCTCCTCGCCGCCCACGTCTGGCACCGCAGGGAATTGGAACGGCAGTTCACGGCCGAAGGGGGCTGCTGATGGCCTCGCCCCAGACCACCATCCCCTGTGCGGAGGTGGCACCGGCGCTGGATCTGCTCACGGTGCCCCAGGTGATGACCCGCCTCCAGCTCGGCCGCTCCGCCGTCTACGACCTGCTCCGCACCGGCCAGCTCGCCTCGATCACCCTCGGCCGCGCCCGCCGCATCCCTGCCCACGCCCTGACCGACTTCATCCGCACCCGACTCGAACAGGACGCCGCCTGATGATCACGCCCCGCCCTACTCCGTCCCGCCGCTCCCGTACACGTGCGAACGGCGACGGAACCGTATATCAGCGCAAGGACGGACGGTGGGAAGCCGCTGGATACGTCCTCGCCCCCGGCAACACCCGCAAGCGCGTCCGCGTCTATGGCCAGACCCGCAAAGAGGCCCTGACCAAGCTCACCGAGAAGATCGCCGCCAGCAACCGCGGCCTCCCCATCGCCGCAGCCGACAGCACCGTAAGCGCCTACCTCACGTACTGGCTGAACGGCGTCGCCGTCCACCACCTGCGGGAGAACACTCACACCCGCTACGCCGCCGCCATCCGCCTCTACCTCAACCCCGGTCTCGGCAAGAAGAAGCTCGCGCGGCTCACCGCACGCGACGTACGCACCTTCCTCGACGGGCTCCGCACCACCTGCCAGTGCTGCACCCAGGAACGGGACGCGGCCCGGCGTTCCTCATCGGCCACTGCTGCGCCAAGACGCTGTCGCCGCTGACGGTGACCTACGTCCACTCGGTCCTCAAGTCGGCCCTGGAACACGCCGTCCGCGAGGACGAGCTGCCGCGCAACGTGGCCCGGAACGTGAAGGCCGCCGCGCCCCGCACGAGGCGCTTCCAACCTCTTACGGCGGCCGAGGCCCGGCAGTTCCTCCAGGCCGCCAGCGGTGACCGGCTGCACGCGCTGTACGAACTCGCCCTTCGCACCGGGCTCCGCAAGGGCGAACTTCTCGGCCTCCACTGGGAAGACCTCAACCTGGACAGCGGCACCGCCACCACCCACCGTTCCCTCCAGCGCACCCGCAGCCAGGGCCTGACCGTCTTGAACACCAAGACCCTTGCCTCGGAACGCCGCATCGCCCTCCCAACCGAATGCATCAGCTCGCTCAAGATCCACCAGGAACGGCAGCGGGAGGAGCGTCAGGCGGCTGGAACGGGCTGGACGGACAACGGGCTCGTCTTTACCACCCCGAAGGGCAGGCCACTCGACCCTGGCAACCTCAACCGCCGCTTCCGCCGCCTCCTCCACGACGCCGGTCTTCGGACGATCCGTTTCCACGACCTCCGGCATTCGACCGCAACCCTGCTCCTGGAACAGGGCGTCGATCTCGTCGTCATCAAGGAACTCCTCGGCCACGCACACATCGGCGTCACCGCCGGCGTCTACGCCCACGTCCGACTCCGCCTCCAACGCCAGGCCATCGACACCCTCAACGACGCGCTCGGCCAGGCCGACGACGGCCCTGACGCCCCGCCCGCCGCTGCCGTCGTCCGCTGACGTTGCCGTCACCGTTGCCGTCAAACGACTGAAGAGCCCCACCGAAATGAGATTTCGATGGGGCTCTTCAGCCTTATTGACATTGACCTAGATATTAGGTAGCGGCTATCGAGATTCACCTTCACCGACGGGTCGCAATACAGACCGCAAGCGGTCAATCGCGGCCTGCGCCTCAGATCTCTCCTCGGCATCTACCCAGCTGCGCCAAAACCAGCCGTCCGTAGGAAGCGCCGCTTCCAGCGCCTGGACGGCAGATGACGCCAGGGCGGGCGTGATTGGTTTCGCCAGCCATTCCATGATGCCCGGGTATTCCTCGTTCCAAGCCAGAGACCGCCCAGCAGGAACATTTGCCGCAACCACCGCAGCAGCAGTCATCACCTCCTCCGGCAACACCGAAGAGGACGAGCTCCCGCCCCCCTCAATTGCGGAACGGAACGTGTTCTCCACGACCGCCAGCCGCTGCGGAGCCGACTGTTCTTGCAGCTCATCGAGGAAGTCCTCAGCCGTGTCGCTGTCGAACGGACCCGAACCCCAGGTTCCCATCACTCACTCCAGTTAGAGGCTTACGGCAGGTATCCGCCGATTGGAACTTCGATCTCTGGGTCTCTTCGGTTAAGGAGAGTTCCACCTCTCGCCTTAACGCCCTCCATCATGGTCTGCTCCATGCGGCGGATGGCCGTCTTACTTGTCCCGGCAGGCAGAGTGAAGTAGGTGACATTAACTACGTCATCCGATGTGTATCCGGCCTTGCGGATCGCATGCTTGGATCGCATCGACTTATTCACTCGCTCTCTAATGCTCGACGTTGAGCTTCCTACATACTTCGTTCCGTCATTGAGGTGAATGGTATAGATGCCCGGCCCGGTCGGCACATCAAACTTCGTGCCCGGCCCACAATTTGAGTTGTGAACGAGTACCGGAGTGGCCCCCGCCAGCACATATTATATGTCCCCGCATAGGCAATTCCTTTGGATCATCGAGCTGACCGAAGGAAGATGTCTGCGGTATGAAGTCCGGCAAGGTATGCGGTTGTGGTCTTTTCGTAGCAGGTTGCAATGCCTCACCACGGCTTCGGGCGGTTGATCCACCGTTCGAAGGTATTTCACCGGTTGTAGGTCTCGCGGGCGAAGGCTGGTGGCCGACCTCCAGGGCCCCTACCCGGCGCAGTCGGTGACCCTGTTGGGCGGCCCGAAGGGGGATCACCGTGTGGATCATGCATCTGTGCGAATGGACTGCGGATCGCGCTGTGAGGAGTACGCCTTGCCGGCCAGGACTACGTCCGGCTTGGTGAGAGGTCGTCCCCGAGACCGGGGAACCGCGATGCCGAGCTCGCCGACGATCTGCTGATACGGGCTCCGTTGCGGCAACAGCCGAACGCTCCGGTACGGGTGCAAGCACGCGCTCCCGTACGGGCGCCGCCTCCACCTCCCGTACCGGCGTGGGCCCCGCTCCCCCGGCGCCCCCGGCAACCGCCGCCCTCTGGGCCGCAGACTCCGGGTGGTTGTACGACTCCGTGCGCGTGGCCACCCGGCCGCCCTGGACGCGTTCGCGGGTGCGGCGCCGGAAACCGTGGTGCTCCAGCTCCCGCAGCCCGGCCGCGATGGCCGCCTCGCTCTCCGGGAAGGTCGCGGCCAGCGTCTTTATGCCGATCTGCCTCCCGGCGGGTGGCGACTGACCATGTGAGTGACGGCGCCCTCGCGCGCTCACGCGCCCGCAGGCGTAGGCGTAGCACCGGCCGGTCAGGGTGGGGTCGGGTTATTTCCTCAGTACTTGAAAACAGGTACTCAAAAGCTTTTACGTCGTGGCCTACCGCGACACGGCCCACCACGTCGCGGCCACCCACGTCCCGGTCCACCACGTCGCGGTCCACCGGGTCGCGGTCCACCGGGTCGCGGTGGTCACGATCCGGTGGAGGCCGCCTCCGGCCGGACGCCATCGCAACGGCCCGCCCACTCACAGCCAGCGGAGTTCCCACAGGCGCCAGACGGCGTCCTCGGCGAGTCGGTGCCCGCCCAGGACGGTGGAGCGCGTCACCACCCGGCGCTGCCTGTGCCAGATGGGGATCAGCGGGGCGTCCTTCGCAATGGTGTCCTGGATGGCCCGGAACCGCTTCATGGCTTTGCCTCGATCAGTGAACCGCTGGGTGTCCCTGATGTCCTGGTCCACCCCCACCGATGTGTAGCCGTTGTCCAGGACGTTTCCGGACCCCACCAACGGCTGGACGAAGGTGTCCGCGTCGGGAAAGTCAGGCACCCATTGGAATAAGTGGGCGTCGAACTCGCCTTTCAGGCAGCGCTTCTGGTAGGTGATGAAATCACGCTCCTCGACGAGCTCGACCCGGAACAGGCCGTTCTTCTCCAGTTGCCGCTTCAGCTCGCGCGCCTCGACGGCGGCGATACCGGACTGGTGCCCCAGTTTGATGCGCACCGGTACGGTGGTACCGGCAGCTCGCAGGCGCTGTGCCGCATATGCGGTATCCGCCTCCGGGTACCGGTCGAAGAACGCCGTACTGTGTCCGGCAACGCCTTGCGGAACGAGCGAATACAGCGGTGTCACCGTGTGCTTGAACACCTCGCTCGCCAGGTGTCCACGGTCGACGAGTGCCGCGACGGCTCTACGGGCCGCGATATTGCCCAGGGGTTTTCGTGGGCGCGAATTCAGCACGAGATAGTGCGCTTCCGCACTGTCCCCGACGGAGAGACGCACGTCCGTGTCGCCGGGGCCGATCCCGGCGAGGGTGGCGGCCGGAAGTCCTGCGTAGGCGATGTCGACCGTCCTGGCGTTCCATGCCTTCTCGACGTCCTGCGGTGTCTCGAAGTAGCGGACTTCGACCACCCCTCCCCGCTTGGTCACGGCACCTCTGTACGCGGCGTTCGGTTCCAGGGTGATGGCCTTCGCATCCCGGTAGGACGAGATGACGTAGGGCCCCGAACCGGAAACGCTCCGCTCTTCCCGTAGCCGGTTCAGCGGGAACTCCGCCGGGTCGACGATGGAACCCGCTCCCGTGGCGATCTTTGACGGCCACGTGGCATCCGCAGCCGCCAGGTGGAACGTCACGAGAGAGCCCTGGGCCTCCACGGAGGCGAGGTTGGCGAACAGCGGACCGGGACCGAGCGGGTCCCGAATACGCAGAATGCGGTCGAACGACCGCTTCACCGCCCTCGCCGTGAGCGGGTTCCCGTTGGAGAATGCGAGGCCGCCACGGAGTTCGCACTGGTAAGTAGTGAGTGTGGGACCGGTGAATTCGCAGGACTCAGCCGCGTCGGGCCTCGGAATGGGTGACCCCGGCTCGAAGGTGAGCAGGCTCTGATAGATGTTGTTGAACACCGCCCAGGACCCGGCGTCGTACACCCCTGCGGGGTCGAGTCCCGCCAGAACGCTGGACGTCCCGATGACGATGGGTTCTTCGTTCGCAGTCCCGGTCGGCGGCAGCTGACAGCCACCGACGAAAAGAAGCGCAACGGATCCTGCCACGATTCCCTTACGGATTGATTTCACGAGAGTGCTCATACTTCCTTGAACATGGACATGGCGGCGCCGTGCCATCGATGGCTGGAACTTAGGCGCAACGCGTGGGTGCTGCTATCCGTAAGCAGGAACTACGGATACGGCCCGTCCGTACCGCCATCGGGATACGTATAGGTAATCGCCCCGTTCCGGATATTGAGGGCCGGGGGCGCTTCGTACGGTGGTGTGACCAGTCAGCGGTCGATCCGACGCGAGCAGGCCGGGGAACCGCGACACCGAGGAGATGGCGCCATGACCAAGCTCTACTTCCAGGTCGATGTCCCCACCCGGAACTCCGTGCAGCCGGAGCGGTGCGGTCTGCATGTCTTCACCGGGGCCGCCGAGACCGGATCGGAGGCCCTGCGCATCGCGCGCGAGGCGTGTGACGCGGCGGTTGCCGCCCAGAAGGCGGGCTTCGCGCTCCCTCGTCGGCGCCCGGACGGCTGGGGAGCGCGCGGGGTGCGTGCCGGTTGGGTGTTCGACTGGACGGCCGCGACCGTCATCGTCTGGAAGCACGAGCGAACGTTCCGGACCGGCAGGGCCCCCCTGTCCCTGCGGGACGGATGTCCCTGGTAGGGGCCGTCAGGTTCGGGCCCGCCGGTCGGCCGGATCTCGTCTCACGGAGTCCGGCCCAGTCGGTGAGCGAGGTCGCGGCGGGAGAGCGCGCCGGTCTTGCGCATCGCGCCGGCGATGTGCTGCTCCACGGTGCGAGGGGAGAGGTGCAAGGTCGCGGCGATCTCCCGGTTGGTCAGGCCGGAGGAGGCGAGCTGCGCCACCTCGGCCTCCCGGGGGGACAACTGGTCGGTGTGCGAGGGTCGTCCGGGAGGGCGGCCCTTCCTGGCCGGCTGCCGTGTGCGCAGCAGGGCTCTGCTCCGAGCGGCGTCCCAGATGGCACCCAGGTCGGTGAAGCGCTGGGCGCAGAACTCCAGCTCGGTGATGGCCGACACGGTGGAGGCGTCGGGTGCCGGGGCGAGGGAAGCGTCGGGTGCCGGGGCGGGGGAGGCGTCGGGTGCCGGGGCGAGGGAGGCGTCGGGTGCCGGGGCGAGGGAAGCGTCGGGTGCCGGGGCGAGGGAAGCGTCGAGTGCCGGGGCGAGGGAAGCGTCGAGTGCCGGGGCGGGGAAGGCGGGGGTGTCCGCGGTCTCCGGGGCCCGGCCGGAGGTCCCTTCGGGGTCCGCCGCGATGACGCAGCGCGCGGCGCCCTCCGTGGTCAGTGCCTGGGAGTAAGGGCGGGGAAGTTCCGCATAGGCGGCCGCTGCCTCCCGGTACAACGCCGCGGCCTTCAGCAGCCCGCTCCGCTCCTCCCCGGCCAGCGCTTCCGTTTCGGTGAGTACGGCCCGGGTCCACACCAGCGCGGCTCTGGCGGCGGGCGCGTCACGCCGGCCGAGCCCCTGGGAGAAGTTCCGGACCATGGTGTGGGCGGTGGCCCCGTCGCCCGAACGCGCCAGTGCCTCCACGGCCCACGGCGCGAGTTCCGCGGCCCATGGCCATACCCCTTTCTCGGCCACCACCGTCCAGGCGGCCCGCGCCTGTTCCGCCGCGGCGGTCACTTCCTGGCGGGCCAGGGTCAGGCGGATCACGGCGCCGGCCGCCGTCGCGCCCAGGGGCACGGGCAGCTTCTCCGTCCCGAACGTCCCTCGCTGGGACAGCCAGGACACCGCCTCTCCCCAGTCCCCCTGGGCGAGGGCGAGCAGGCCTCGCACGACGTAGGCGTCGGAGGCGATGAACGGCATGTCGGCGGTGGTGGCGATGAAGTCCTCGCACCGCTTGTCCAGGCCGAGCCACTGGCCGGTCCACCACTCCTGGAGCAGCCGCGTCCCCGACGCGCTGTGTTCGGTGTAGGGCGCGCCGCTCTGTACGGACAGGTCACGGCCTTCCGCCAGCAGGTCCTCCGATCGTCCGTAGAAGCCGAGCCAGACCGCTGAGTCCGCGGCGTTGCACAGACCGCGTGCCGCCTGCCGGGCGCATGCGGGGTCCGTGCTCTTCACGGGCAGCTTCGCCACCAGCTCCCATGCTTCGGGATCGGCCCAACTCATGGCGAGTCCGACGTGGTTGGCCAGCACCGCCGTACGCATGGCGTCATCCCCGCTGTCGTCCGCAGCGGCCCTGGCCTTGATCAGCCACCCCTGGTGGACGTCGAGGGAGACGCCCGGCCAGTAGGGGGTGACCAGTGCCGCCATGGCGCGGGCGGCGAGGACGGACCGGACTTCGCGCAGTTCGGCGGCGGCGATCTCCAGTACCCGCCATCCCTCGGCGGACCGGCCCATCTGGTTGCACAGCATCAGCCCCAGGTCGAGCCGCAGCTCTCCTCGTACGTCCGGAGGGAGGGCCGCGTCCTGCACGATCTGTGCGAGCACCTCCACGGTCTGGTCCGAGCGCAGCCCGGTCACCGCGTTGCGGGCCAGCAGCGGTGCCAGCCGGGCCCGGGCCTGCGGGGGGATGCCGGGCGTGGCCAGGGTCCGCTCCAGCAGCGTGATCGCCTGTTGGTGCCGACCGGAAGCCTCCGCCGACTCGGCCGCCCTTTCCACCGCCCTCAGCCACCGGTGGCCGTCCCCGGCCGCCCTGTGGTGTTCGGCCACGGTGGCCCATGCCACGGGCGGTCTTCGGCTGAGCACGTTCGCCGTTCGCCGGTGCAGATCCTGGCGGACGGGGCCGGGCACGGTGGCCCGTACGGCCGACGCGGCCAGCGGGACGGCGAAGCCGTAACGGCCCTCGCCCAGCTCCGCCAGGGCCGCGCTCTCCAAGGCTTGCAGGAGTGCGCTGCTTCCGGTCACGGCCCCGAGGCCTGACACCGCGATCAGTTCGTCGCGGCCGGCGGGCCCGTCCAGGACGGCGGCCGCCCAGACCACCGGCCGGTGCGCCGAGGACACGGCGTACGTCCGGCTCAGCACCAGCTCCGCCAGTCGGGTGGGCACACCGGCCGCTTCCACCTCCGCGGCCGTGCCGGTGAAGGCGGGCTGCTGTTCCCGCAACACGGCGAGGAGGTCGACGACCACTCTGGGCACTCCCCCGGTGCGCTCGTGCAGCCTGCTCGCCGCCTCGGCCGCACAGCTCTCGCCCAGCACCTCCGCGGCGACCCGGCGGACACGTTCCTCGTCCCAGGGCGCCAGACGGTTCCTGAGCACCGTCAGCCGGTCCGGATACGTCATCGGGAGGCTGCCCAGCGGCAGACCGGGCACGGGGAGTTCCTCGGGGCGGTAGGTCAGCGCGGCCGCCGAGCCCGGCTCCAGCCCCTCCAGCACCCGGCGCAGCCGCCGCAGCTCCTCCTCGTCCGCCCGGTGGACGTCGTCCACCAGCCACAGGGTGGGTGCCCGCCGGTGCTCGTCCTCGGTTGGCCGCCCGCCATCTGCTCCGCACCGCCACCAGCGGCGGGCCACGGCCGGCGTCCCGGGCAGGTCGGCGAGTTCCTGGAGCAGGTGGCTCTTGCCCTCGCCGGCGGCGCCTTCGACGAACAGCAGCACCGGTTCGGCGCGTCGGCCGGCGAGAGCCCGCTCGAGGGCACTCAGGGCGGAACCACACGTCGTGATCACATCGCCACCCTCGCTCTCCTTCGCCCGGGCGCCCCGGGCACGCCACTCCCCGGCTCACCCGTCGGAGAAACAAGTAGATCACTTGTTCTCGATGAACAACAGCCTTGAACTCCTTTCGGGAGGAGTCGCCGCTTTTGCCTTCAGTCATACTCCTCCTCGAACGTCCGGAGAGCGAATTCACGGATACGTAATGAACTTTCAAAAAGAGCCTGCGGCGCGGGAGTTGTCGCAGGTCCGGGGCCTACCGCGCACGCACCATCCCACCGAGGCGGGCACATGGGCGTTATCGGCCCTCCGGAAGCGCACCCCTCTCCCGCTTCCCTCTGCATTCATGTGAACAGGACCAGCAGTTTCTACCACCTCGTCTCACAATTCGGGCGGGTGATGGGCCTGGCACGAGTTCACCCACGGCGTCACCGAGGCCACCGCGTGCCTCATCTACGCGGGCGAGTCGGAGGGCTCGACGAAGCCGCCTCCGGCCCGGAACGGCGTCGACGTCAAGGGCTGACCCCAGCCGCTCCCCCGGGGCCCGCACGGCGGCCGGCCGCCCACCGTCCTCGACGGCGGGCGGCCGGCGAATTAAATAGGGGTCCGTATACGCGGCACCCGGATGGTCATCCGGGTGCCGCGTTCGTACGTTTCCCCTCACCGGCCGATCACTCGCACCCCACAGGGATCAGCCGAACCACGACGGGTTCCGGAATCACCCGCCTCACGGCCCGTCGCGCACATCACCGGTGCCACCGATCTCCCCATCCCCACCGGGGAGCCGGTGGCACCGGAAACCGAGAGCTGAGCGTGCGAGTGGACCCTCTCGCACTCCTGCGCCACCCCCCATTTGTCATGCCCCGTTCGAGCGGAGTGACCTGCCCGAACGGATCGAAAGGAACCGAAGTGCACGGTTTTACCCCCCTCCGAATATCCGTCGCGCTCGCAACCGTCACCGCTGTGATGGGCACCGGCGTCGCCTTCGCCGGCGGGACCCCCGAGTCGGCCCACCCCACCGACTCGGCCCGGACGGCCGCCCCCGCGGCCAGCGGCACCGCCGAGCTCACCCAGCGCTTCATCGTCGGGTACAAGCCCCACGCGGAAGAGGCGAAGTCGAACACGGCGATCGTGAAGGACGCCAAGGCCAAGGGCGACGAGGCCGGCGAACGCCTCTCCTTCGAACGCCGCCTGGGCACGGGCGCCGCCCTCGTGGACCTGCCCGAAACCGACAAGCCGAAGGACACACAGGAGGCGATGGCCGCCTTCCGGGCCGACCCGGACGTCGCCTACGTCGTCCCCGACCGCCGGGTGTACCCCACCGCGGTCGACCCCGCCGAGTACAGCTACCAGTGGGACCTGTACGAGTCCCGGGCCGGCATGAACGTTCCCTCGGCCTGGAAGCAGGCTACCGGCAAGGGCGTCACCGTGGCGGTCATCGACACCGGCATCACGAAGCACGCCGAGCTGAGCTCCCGGCTGGTACCGGGATACGACTTCATCTCCAACTCCTGGACCGCCACGGACGGAGGGGGCCGGGACAGCGACCCGTCCGACACCGGGGACTGGATGAACCGCGGGGAATGCGGCAAGGACCGGAACGGCAACCCGGTCCCCGCCCGCGACACGAACAACTCCTGGCACGGCACCCATGTGGCCGGCACCATCGCGGCCACGGCCAACGGGTACGGCACGGTCGGCGTGGCCCACGAAGCCAACATCCAGCCGATCCGCGCCCTGGGCAAGTGCGGGGGATCGACCTCCGACATCGTCGACGCCATCAGCTGGGCCTCGGGCGGCACGGTGTCCGGAGCGCCCGCCAACAAGTACCCCGCAGCCGTCATCAACATGAGCCTCGGCGGTGAATTCGCCTGCGACCAGGCCTACAACGCCGCCATCAAGGCCGCCACGGGGCGTGGAACCAGCGTCGTCGTGGCCGCCGGCAACGACAACGCCGACGCCTCCGCCTACAGCCCGGCCGGCTGCGCGAACGTCATCACCGTCGCCGCCTCCGACCGGGAGGGCAACCGCGCCGCCTACTCCAACTACGGCAGGGCCGTCGACGTCACCGCCCCCGGTGGTGAGACCGCCGTGCGCGCCGACGACGGCATCTGGTCCACGATCAACAAGGGGACCCGCGCGCTGGGCGGCGAAGGCTACGCCTCCTACCAGGGCACGAGCATGGCCACTCCGCACATCGCTGGACTGGCCGCGCTGGTGAAGCAGAAGAACCCCTCGCTCACTCCCGCCCAGATCGAACAGGCGATCAGGAACAACACGCGCAGCCTGCCCGGGTCCTGCTCCGGCGGTTGCGGCACCGGTCTCGCCGACGCGTCCAAGACCCTGACTGCCGTCACCGGTAACTGACCCGGTCCCGAGCAGCCCAGGGCGGCACCGCTCCCTCAGCGGTCACGGCCCCTGAGGGAGCCTCGTTCGACTACAGGAGCAGCACGCGTGAACACCTTCAGCAGGACTCTGTCGATCGGCGCGATAGTCGGAGCGGTGGCTCTGACCGGAGGCCTGGCGGCCGCCTCGCAGGCCGCCGCCGACCCGACGCCCGCACCGTCCCCCCGTACCCAGCCCACCGGCATGGTGAAGGCGCTCGCCGACTCGCTCGGCGTGTCCGTCGCGGAGGCCGAGCGGAAGCTCGACCGCCAGAACGGCCAGCAGGAGACACTGAGACGGCTCGGCATGTCGGGAGTGCCCACCGGGAGCGCGTACTTCGACGCCAAGGGCACCCTCACGGTCGACGTCACCACCGCGCGGCAGGCCGCCGACGTCAAGGCGGCCGGACTCGCCGCCCGCATCCCGGCCCGGGCTCCCTCGGCGCTCGACCGGATCAAAACGGAACTCGACAGGCTCGCCGAGAAGAAGCTCCCGGCCGGGGTGGAGTCGTGGCACGTCGATCCGGTCGGCAACAGGGTCGTCGTCACCGTCCGCAACACCTCCGACACCACCAGCCGCGCCTTCGTGGCCACGGCGCGCACCCACGGCTCGGCCGTCACCGTGGAGACCACGCGCGACGACGCCCCGCAGGCCACCGCCGCCGTCGCGCCCGGCAGCAAGATGAACACCAACACCTCGGACGTGAACGGCCCTTACTGTTCCGTCGGCTTCGGGGCGCGGGACCAGCAGGGCAAGCAGTACCTGGCCACTGCCGGCCACTGCATCAAGGGCCTGGACACGCTGTACTTCAACGGATCAGCGTTCGCCAAGGGCACCAGGACCCGCTTCGCGCACGGCTACGACAGCGTCGACATGGGCGTCGCCGCCATCAGCTCCGGCAACTCCGTCACCACCGCCGTCGGCGGTTGGGGCGTCGTGTCGAACACCCCGGTCAGGGGGAGCCAGCGGGCCGCCGTCGGCTCGACGGTGTGCAAGTCCGGCGCGACCACGGGGTGGACCTGCGGCACCATCAGCAGCTACAACCACTCGGTCACCTACACCGACCCCGGCCAGCCGCAGACCCTGGTCAAAGGGCTGGCCAAGTCCAGCGTCTGCATCCACAAGGGCGACAGCGGCGGCGCCTGGATCACCAACCAGGGCCAGGCCCAAGGGGTGACCTCCGGTTCCAGCAACACCAGCTGCAACGGCAGCTTCGGCAGCGGCGCCAGCTGGATGCAGCCGCTGGACGACCTGCTCCGCTACTACGGCCTGACACTGAACACCGCGTCCTGACCGTACGTACCCACCGCGCGGGCCTCACGGCCTCACGGCTTCCCCGACGCGGTCGGCGGCCCTCCGACCGCGGTCGGGTGGCCGCCGACCGCCCGCTGCCGGGCCCGACGGCTCACCGCGGCGGAAGCTGCGCCTCCCTCACCGCGACCCACGCCCCCCAGGTCTCCACGGTGACGGCGAGCTGGTTGGCCGTGTGCCGGGTCACCCCGGTGTATGCGCCGTCCGCCGCCCCCTTCTCCCGCTCCACACCGCAGCCGATGAGCGTCGTGTCCAGCTGGTCCACGGCTTCGGCGGCTGCGGCCGGGGTGGCGTACTCGGCGACGCGGTACCGGGCGCGGGCGCCGTCCTTGCCCGTGTACATGCTGGTGAACTGCTGCTCGGGCTCCTCGGCGCCGCCGGACCACAAACCGCACGCGGTGTCCAGCCCCACCTGCGGCAGCGGAGCCTCCTCGCTCGGGTGGTCCGCCGGGACGACGCTCTTCCAACGCAGCTCCGCGTCCCCGGGCAGCTCCGAGGGCTCAAGGGACTGCACCACCCCGTCGGACACGAACGGGTTCGGGCCCTGGGCGGCCACCTCCGCACCGCCTGACCGCTGCGGCAGGACCAGGCCCGCCCACACGCCGACGCCCAGTGCGCCGGCGGCCACGACCGCCACCGCCGCCACGGCCGTCCGGCGCCGCGCCCGTCGACGGTCACCGCGTGCCCGGACCGTCGCGGCCGGGGCGAGCCGCACGGGAGCCTCGGGCAGCAGTTCCTCGATGTCAGCCATGCCGGACCATCCCCTCGTCGTCATGCGTGTCGATGTGCGCGAGCCGCTCGCCGAGCAGCTTCCGCGCGCGGCTGAGCCGGGTCCGTACCGCGCCGCTCGTGGAGCCCGTCTCGCGGGCCACCTCCTCCACCGGCAGGTCGAGCAGATGGTGCAGCACCACCGCCCGCCGCTGGTCCGGACTCAGCTCGCGCAGGGCCGCCACCAGGGCGGCCCGGTCGCCGGAGAGCCCGGACGGGCCCGGCACGTCCGGCGCGGGGCCGTGGCGCAACTGGGCGCGGAGCCGGTTGCGGGTGCGGCGCCAGGCGCTCACCGCCAGCCGGGACGCGACGGTCCGCACCCATGGGAGCGGGTCACCCTCGCGGGTCAGCCGGTCCCAGCGCTGCCAGGCCCGTGCGTACGCCTCCTGGACCGCGTCCTCCGCCTCCGCCAGATCGCCCGTCATCGCGTAGACCGTGGCGACCAGGCGTCTGGCCGTCGCTGCGTAGAAGGCGTCGAACTCAGCTTCCGTCGACATCCTGATCCTGCCTCTGTTCCGGATCCCCGTTTCGGGCCCTGGTCCCGGGTCCCTGGTCCCGGATCTCTCGTCCGGTCCCTGTTGTCCCTGTTTCCCGTGGTCGTATCTCTGCCGCTTCCTGTCATAGGCACGCCTGGGCGGCCCGCGATGTTACGAGCGGGCCGACGAGAATCCGGGGAGGGCCGGACACCCACGTGATGGACCCCACCCCCCACTCCGTTAAAACTCCCGCAACAATGAACGGGTGATCACCTCGCCCGTACGGAGCCCTCAGCGACGCACCGAGCATGCGCCGACCCCCTACGTGGACCTCTCGCGCGACGAGTGGAGCGCCCTGCGGGACAAGACGCCGCTGCCGCTGACCGCCGACGAGGTGGAGGGGCTGCGCGGGCTCGGTGACGTCATCGACCTCGACGAGGTGCGGGACGTCTATCTGCCGCTCTCCCGGCTGCTCAACCTCTACGTCCAGGCCACCTCCGGGCTGCGCGGCGCGCTGAACACCTTCCTCGGGGACGCCGGGAACGGGCACGGGGCGCAGCGCGGTACCCCGTTCGTCATAGGGGTCGCGGGCAGTGTCGCCGTCGGCAAGTCCACCAGCGCCCGTATCCTCCAGGCCCTGCTCGCGCGCTGGCCGGAGCACCCGCGGGTCGAGCTGGTGACCACGGACGGGTTCCTGCTGCCGATGAAGGAGCTCCGGGCACGCGGGCTGACCTCGCGCAAGGGGTTCCCGGAGTCCTACGACCGGCGGGCCCTGACCCGGTTCGTCGCGGACATCAAGGCGGGCAAGGACGAGGTGACCGCGCCCGTCTACTCGCACCTGATCTACGACATCGTCCCCGGCGAGCGGCTCACCGTACGCCGCCCGGACATCCTCATCGTGGAGGGGCTCAACGTCCTCCAGCCCGCGCTGCCGGGCCGGGACGGCCGGACCAGGGTCGGGCTCGCCGACTACTTCGACTTCAGCGTGTACGTGGACGCCCGCGCCGACGACATCGAGACCTGGTACCTCAGCCGCTTCCGCAAGCTGCGCGACACGGCGTTCCAGGACCCGTCCTCGTACTTCCGCAAGTACACCCAGGTCTCCGCGGAGGAGGCGATGGACTACGCGCGCACGATGTGGCGGACCGTCAACAAGCCGAATCTGCTGGAGAACGTCGCTCCGACGCGCGGCCGTGCCACTCTGGTGCTCCGCAAGGGCCCGGACCACAAGGTCCAGAAGCTGTCCCTGCGCAAACTCTGATCCCTCAGCCCCGGGAGGGCCGGCCGCGTGCTGCATCTGCGTCTCATCGTGCCCGCCGACGCCACCGACGAGGTCGTCACCCTGCTGGAGGGCACCGTCGGCACCGCCCACCTCGTCGTCCTGCCCGGCGCGGCCCGCTCCCCGGCCGGGGACGTGGTGATGTGCGACGTGGCACGGGAGGCCGGTGACGAGCTGATCGGTGCGCTGCGCCGCCTCGGCATCGACGAGTCCGGGGCCATCAGCGTCGAGCACCAGGACCTGACGCTCTCCGCACGCGCCGAGCAGGCGGAGCACGAGGCACCGGGCGACGGCGCCGACGCGGTGCTGTGGGAGGAGCTGACGGAGGCGACGCACGAGGAGTCGACGTTCTCCATCACGTACGTCTCCTTCCTCGCCCTCGCCACCATGCTCGCCGCCTGCGGCGTGATGCTCGACAACGCGGTGCTGATCGTGGGCGCGATGGCGGTCGGTCCGGAGTTCGGCCCGCTGGCCGGGATCTCCACCGCCCTGGTGCAGCGCGCGCCACGGCTGGTGGGGCGATCGCTGTGGGCGCTGATCGGGGGCTTCGCGCTGGCGATGATCGTCACCGCGGGATTCTCCTGGCTGCTGGACGTCTTCGGGCTGTTCGAGAAGTCGATGATCGAGGCGGAACGGCCCATCACCGGGTTCATCTGGCAGCCGGACTGGATGTCCTTCATCGTGGCGTTCCTGGCGGGCGTCGCCGGGACGCTCTCCCTCACCTCGGCGAAGTCCGGGGCGTTGATCGGCGTGGCGATCTCCGTGACGACGGTCCCGGCCGCCGCCAACGCGGCTGTCGCGTTCAGCTACTCCGACTACCAGCAGACCATCGGCTCCGGGCAGCAGCTGCTCGCCAACCTCGGCGGGATCGTCCTCGCGGGCACGCTGACACTGCTGCTGGAGAAGGCCCTGTGGCGGTCCCGACGCGCGCGGAAGCCCCCGGCGAGCACGCCGGGGGCTTCGGTGCGGGTGTGAGCCGCCGGCGTACGGGCCTGGACCGCTGCCCGTAGGCCTGCGGGACCGGCGAGCTCCGTACGCGTACGGCTGCGCGGCTCAGCCCAGCGCGGACTTCACCACGTCGGCCAGCCGGCCCGCCACCGCGCGCGCCTGCTCGATGTCGGCGGCCTCGACCATGACCCGTACCAGCGGCTCCGTACCCGACTGGCGCAGCAGGACGCGGCCGGTCGAGCCGAGCTCGCGCTCCGCCTCGGTCACCGCCGTGGCCAGCTCGGGCGAGGTGTCCACCCGGGACTTGTCGACGTCGGGGACGTTGATGAGCACCTGCGGCAGGCGCCGCATCACCCCGGCCAGCTCCGCGAGGCTCCGGCCGGTCGCGGTGACGCGGGCCGCCAGCATCAGGCCGGTCAGCGTGCCGTCGCCGGTCGTGGCGTGGTCCAGGACGATGACGTGGCCGGACTGCTCGCCGCCGAGCGCGAAGCCCTCGGCCTTCATCGACTCCAGGACGTAACGGTCGCCGACGGCCGTCTGGACGAGCTGGATGCCCTCGCGCTCCATGGCGATCTTGAAGCCGAGGTTCGACATCACGGTGCCGACGACGGTGTCCTTGCGCAGCTGCCCCGCCTCCCGCATGGCGAGGGCCAGGACGGCGAGGATCTGGTCGCCGTCGACCTCCTCGCCCGCCGCGTCCACGGCGAGGCAGCGGTCGGCGTCGCCGTCGTGGGCGATGCCCAGGTCGGCGCCGTGCTCGACGACGGCGGCGCGCAGCAGCTCCAGGTGGGTGGAGCCGCAGCCGTCGTTGATGTTCAGGCCGTCCGGCTCGGCGCCGATGGTGACGACCTGGGCGCCGGCCCGGGCGAACGCCTCGGGCGAGACCCGGGCGGCGGCGCCGTGCGCCTCGTCCAGGACGACCTTCAGCCCGTCGAGCCGGTTGGGGAGGACGGCGATGAGGTGGGCGACGTACCGGTCGAAGCCCTCCGTGTAGTCGGTGACCCGGCCGACGCCCGCGCCGGTCGGGCGGCTCCACGGCTCACCGGTGCGGTGCTGCTCGTAGACCGTCTCGATCCGGTCCTCCAGCTCGTCGGCGAGCTTGTGTCCGCCGCGCGCGAAGAACTTGACGCCGTTGTCCGGCATGGCGTTGTGGCTCGCGGAGAGCATCACGCCGATGTCGGCGCCGAGCGAGCCGGTGAGGTACGCCACGGCCGGGGTCGGCAGCACGCCGACGCGCAGGACGTCCACGCCCGCGCTGGCCAGACCGGCCACGACGGCGGCCTCCAGGAACTCTCCGGATGCCCGGGGGTCGCGGCCGACCACGGCGGTCGGGCGATGGCCCGCGAAGGTGCCCGCCTCGGCGAGTACGTGCGCCGCCGCGACCGAGAGCCCGAGCGCGAGCTCGGCCGTCAGATCCGCGTTGGCGACACCGCGCACTCCGTCCGTACCGAAGAGTCGTCCCACTGGTGTCCTCCGAGGTGCTCCGAAACCACAAAAAACCAAAGCAAAGCGAAACTAAACAACCACAACCACGAAAACGGCAAAACAGCCGGGTGGACGGCATGGCGCAGCTCACGCGCGAAAGGTACGCAGCGTGCGGGCCGATGAACGTCTCATGCCGTTATACGCTGCGGGGGCCGATAAACGAACGCCCCAGCAGCACGGAGTGTGCCGCCGGGGCGTTCGTGTAATGCGGACGAGCGGGCGATTTAGCGCTTGCTGTACTGCGGGGCCTTACGGGCCTTCTTGAGACCGGCCTTCTTGCGCTCGACCGCACGGTCGTCGCGGGAGAGGAAGCCGGCCTTCTTCAGCGTGGCGCGGTTGTTGTCCACGTCCGCCTCGTTCAGCGCGCGGGCCACGCCGAGGCGCAGGGCGCCGGCCTGACCGGAGACGCCGCCACCCGAGATACGGGCGACCACGTCGTAGCGGCCGTCGAGCTCGAGCACCTTGAAGGGCTCGTTGACTTCCTGCTGGTGCACCTTGTTGGGGAAGTAGTCCTCAAGGGTGCGACCGTTGATCTTCCACTTGCCGGTGCCCGGAACGATCCGGACGCGGGCGATGGCGTTCTTGCGACGGCCCAGGCCGGCGGCGGGCTGCGGGTCGCCGAAGCGGCCCGCGAGCGACTCGGAGGTGTACTCACCCTCGACGGGGACCTCCGACTCGAAGGTGGTCACCTCGGCGAAGGTCTCCTCGCCCTCGGTGCCCACCGTGTCGTCGGCGGTCGTCTCAACAGTGGTCTCGGCCACGATTCTCCTCAGATCTTTCTGTATGCCTTAGGGGGTGGCCGGAACTACTGCGCGACCTGGGTGATCTCGAACGGGACCGGCTGCTGAGCAGCGTGCGGGTGCTGGTCGCCCGCGTAGACCTTGAGCTTCGAGAGCATCTGGCGGCCCAGGGTGTTCTTGGGGATCATGCCCTTGATGGCCTTCTCGACGGCCTTCTCCGGGTTCTTCGCGAGCAGCTCGTCGTAGCGCACCGAACGGAGACCGCCCGGGAAGCCCGAGTGGCGGTACGCCATCTTCTGGGTCTTCTTGTTGCCGGACAGGTGCACCTTGTCGGCGTTGATGATGATGACGAAGTCGCCCATGTCCATGTGGGGGGCGTAGATCGCCTTGTGCTTGCCGCGGAGGAGGTTCGCAGCCGTGGTGGCCAGACGGCCCAGGACGATGTCCTGAGCGTCGATGATGTGCCACTGGCGAGTGACATCGCCGGGCTTAGGGCTGTACGTACGCACTTCGTAGCCTTCGCTTCTTCAGTGGATGGGGTCCAGACACACGACACCTCTGAAGCGATCATGCAGCTGGGGCCCACAATGCCGGGAACACTGCCCGTATGCGAGCCACTGGTAACTGCTCCAGAGAACTTACGTGCGGGCTCTTCGCGTGAGAACGACGCAGCCCATACGTGTAACAGTCCTCGACACTACCCGCCCGGCCCCGGACGGGTCAAAACGCGCCGGTCTACCGCGCCCGCTGCACCCGCCGCTCGTCCCACACCGGTTCCGACGTCTCCCGTACGACCCCGTCCGAGCCGAAGACCAGGTACCGGTCGAACGACTTCGCGAACCACCGGTCGTGCGTGACGGCCATCACCGTGCCGTCGTACACCTCCAGGCCGTCCTGCAGCGCCTCCGCCGACTCCAGGTCCAGGTTGTCCGTCGGCTCGTCCAGGAGCAGCGCGGTGGTGCCCGCCAGCTCCAGCAGCAGGATCTGGAACCGCGCCTGCTGGCCGCCGGACAGCCGCTCGAAGGCCTGGTCCCCCTGCCGCTCCAGTTCGTACCGCCGCAGCACTCCCATGGCGCCGCCCCGGTCCTTGGCGTGCTCGGACCAGAGGATCTCCACGAGCGTCTTGCCGAGCAGCTCCGGATGCGCGTGCGTCTGGGCGAAGTGCCCCGGCACGACCCGCGCCCCGAGCTTGCACTCCCCCGTGTGCGCCACCGGCTCCCCCGCCAGCAGCCGCAGGAAGTGCGACTTGCCCGACCCGTTGGAGCCGAGGACGGCGACCCGCTCCCCGTAGTAGATCTCCAGGTCGAAGGGCTTCATCAGCCCGGTCAGCTCCAGGCCCTTGCAGGTCACCGCCCGCACCCCGGTCCGCCCGCCGCGCAGCCGCATCCGGATGTCCTGCTCGCGCGGCGGCTCCGGCGGCGGGCCCGCCTCCTCGAACTTCTTGAAGCGGGTCTGCATCGCGTGGTAGCGGTTGGCCATGTCGGGGCTGTTCGCCGCCTGCTGCCGCATCCGCAGGACGAGCGCCTTCAGCCGGGCGTGCTCCTCCTGCCAGCGCCGCAGCAGTTCCTCGAACCGGGCGAACCGCTCCTTGCGCGCCTGGTGGTACGTGGCGAAGCCGCCACCGTGCACCCAGACGTCGCTGCCCGCCGCGCTCGGCTCGACGCTGACGATCTTCTCGGCGGCGCGGGAGAGCAGCTCGCGGTCGTGGGAGACGAAGAGGACCGTCTTACGGGTCTCCTTGAGCTTCTCCTCCAGCCAGCGCTTGCCCGGCACGTCCAGATAGTTGTCCGGCTCGTCCAGGAGCAGCACCTCGTCGGGGCCGCGCAGCAGCGCCTCCAGGACCAGCCGCTTCTGCTCACCGCCGCTGAGCGTGCGCACCTCGCGCCACTGCGCCTTCTCGTACGGGACGCCCAGCGCGGCCGTGGTGCACATGTCCCAGACGGTCTCGGCCTCGTACCCCCGCGCCTCGGCCCAGTCGCTGAGCGCCTGCGCGTACGCCATCTGCGCGGCCTCGTCGTCGACGGTGAGGATCTTCTCCTCGGCCGCGTCGACGGCCCTCGCCGCGTCCCGGATGCGCGGCTGGGAGACGGAGACCAGCAGGTCGCGTACGGTCCGCTCGTCCCGCACCGAGCCCACGAATTGCGGCATCACACCGAGCCCGCCGCTCACCGAGACCGTGCCGCCGTGCGGCTGGAGCTCGCCGGAGAGGAGCCGCAGCAAGGTCGTCTTGCCGGCCCCGTTCGCCCCGACGAGGGCGACGACGGCTCCGTCGGCCACCCGGAACGAGGCGTCGCCGAGCAGCACCCGCCCGTCCGGTAGGTAGTACTCCAGGTGGCCTGCTTCCAGATGTCCCATACCGAGCATTGTCACGTCCCGCACGGCGATGGCCCAACCGGATTACGGCGGCGCCGGAACCCCGCCGGGGAACTGGCCCTAAGATTCGCGCATGAGTTCATGGCAAGGGGGGCCCTCCTGGGGGCCAGGGGACAACGGGACTCCGGGGGACAGCGGAACTCCGGACTGGGCCGCGCTCGCCGACGAGTCCGCCGCGCGCGCCCGCCGCAAGCGGTGGCTGATGATCGGCGGCGGGGTGCTGGCGACCGCCGTGGTCGGCGCGATCGTGGCCACCGCCGTGGTGAGCACGGGCGGCGGCGGGAACGACCCGGGCAGCAGTGCGAGCGAACTGCCCGCGCCGGCCGACCTCCCGGAGGACACCTCGGCGCCCGCGCCGTCCTTCTCGTCGGTGGCGCCGCCGCCCCCGCCGGACCCGAAGGACTACATATCCAGCGCCGCCAAGGACAAGGCGCCGATCACCGTCGACGGCTTCTTCCCCGGCGAGAAGCTCGCCATGGGCGACCGCGTCCACCTCAAGGGCGCCACCAACCGGACCACCACCTGCGCCAACGGCACCCAGGGCGCCCTCGGTGCGGTCCTCACGAAGAACGGCTGCCGGCAGCTCATCCGTGCCACCTACCGCAAGGACGGGGTGGCCGTCACCGTCGGCATCGCGGTCTTCGACACCGAGTCCCGCGCGAAGAAGACGGTCGACCAGGCCTCCGGCGGCCTCGCCTCCCTCAGCGGTGCGGGCGTACCCACCTTCTGCCGCGGCGGTACGGTCTGCCGCCGCACGACCAACTCCTACGGCCGCTACGCCTACTTCACCATCGGCGGCTTCACCGACGGCACCCGCGTCACCGCCCAGGACAGGAACGTCTTCGCGGTCGGCGACGACCTGACGAACTTCGTCTTCCGCCAGATCCGCCACCGCGGCCAGGTGCAGGCCTCGCAGGCGGCGGAAGCCGGGCCGTAGGAGGAACGCCCGGCGGGAGCCGGCACACCCGCGCGCCTCAGCACCCCCGAGGCCTCAGCAGCACCCCGCCCCCGGCAGTGTCCTGACGTTACGGGCCTCCTCGGCGCGCGCCGCCAGCAACGCGTCCGCCGGGTACGCCACTTCCTCCAGCGTCAGCCCGTGCGGCCGCACCACGTGCACCGCCGGGTCACGCACCTTCGCCGCGAGCACCTCGGCGGGCCAGCCGGGCGGGCGGCGGCCGTCGCCGACGAAGAGCGCGGCACCGATGAGCGCCCGGACCATGTTGTGGCAGAACGCGTCGGCCTGCACGGTCGCGGTGAGGACGCCCGAGGACTCCTCCCGTACCCAACTCAGCTTCTGGAGCGTACGGATGGTGGTCGCGCCCTCGCGCTTCTTGCAGTACGCGGCGAAGTCGTGCTCGCCCACCATCAGGGCGGCCGCCTCGTTCATCGCGTCCAGGTCCAACGGCCGGTCGTGCCACAGCACATGACCGCGCGTCAGCGGGTCCACCCCGCCGGGCCGGTCACCGACCCGGTAGGCGTAACGCCTCCAGAGCGCGGAGAAGCGGGCGTTGAACCCGGCCGGGGCCGGCGCCGCCCGCCAGATCCGTACGTCCAGCGGGAGCCTGCCCGCCAGCCGCCGCAGCAGCTTCTCCTCGTGCTCGGCCCACACCGCCTCCGGCAGGTCCACGTGCGCCACCTGGCCCCGCGCGTGCACCCCGGCGTCCGTGCGGCCCGCCACCGTCAGGTCATAACCCACCGCCGACCGGGTCACGGTCCGCAGCGCGTCCTCGATCTCGCCCTGCACCGTGCGCCGGCTGGTCTGCTTCGCCCAGCCGGAGAAGTCCGTGCCGTCGTAGGACAGGTCCAGCCGCACCCGTACGAAACCGGGCTCCACCTCGTCACTCACCGCGTCATCCTCTCACTGCCCCTGGTCAGCAGAACGGGCCCGCACCGCCCCGAAGGGTGATGCGGGCCCGTCCCGTGGTCGTCAGAACGCTCAGGCGTCCTTGGACTCCTCGTCGGCCTTCTCGGCCGGCTTGGCGTCCTCGACGGTCTCCTCGGAGGACTCGGCCTTGGCCTCGTCCTTCTTGGCGGCGTCTTCCTTGACCGCGCGCTTCGTCGCGGCCTCGGCCTCACCGGTGGCCTGCTGGGCCACGGTCAGCGCCTCGACCAGCTCGATGACCGCCATCGGGGCGTTGTCGCCACGACGGTTGCCGATCTTGGTGATACGCGTGTAACCACCGGGGCGGTTCTCGTACCGGGGGGCGATCTCGGTGAAGAGCGTGTGCACGACGCTCTTGTCCGTGATCGTCTGGAGCACCAGGCGACGGTTGTGGATGTCGCCCTTCTTCGCCTTGGTGACGAGGCGCTCGGCGACGGGGCGCAGGCGGCGGGCCTTGGCCTCGGTCGTCGTGATGCGGCCGTGCTTGAACAGCGACTTCGCCAGGTTGGCGAGGAGCAGACGCTCGTGCGCGGCGCTGCCGCCCAGACGGGCACCCTTTGCGGGACGCGGCATGGTGATTCTCCTTGTGTGCTGCACCGGCCGTATCAGGTACCGGTGTCAGTTCCCGTAAGGCGGACGCCTCACGGAAGTCGTGCGGGTGGTGCTCAGTACTGCTCGGTCTCCACGAAACCGGCGTCCGCGTCGTCGTCGGCGCCGAAGGCGTCGGCGGCGGCGGTCGGGTCGAAGCCGGGAGGCGAGTCCTTGAGCGCGAGGCCCATACCGGCCAGCTTCGCCTTGACCTCGTCGATCGACTTCGCACCGAAGTTGCGGATGTCGAGCAGGTCCGCCTCGGAACGGGCCACGAGCTCACCCACGGAGTGGATGCCCTCGCGCTTGAGGCAGTTGTACGAACGGACCGTGAGCTCCAGCTCCTCGATCGGCAGAGCCAGATCGGCGGCGAGAGCGGCGTCCGTCGGGGACGGGCCCATGTCGATGCCCTCGGCGTCGATGTTGAGCTCGCGCGCCAGACCGAACAGCTCGACCAGGGTCTTGCCGGCCGACGCCATGGCGTCACGGGGACGCATGGCCTGCTTGGTCTCGACGTCGACGATCAGCTTGTCGAAGTCGGTGCGCTGCTCGACACGGGTCGCCTCGACCTTGTACGTGACCTTGAGCACCGGCGAGTAGATGGAGTCGACCGGGATCCGGCCGATCTCCTGGCCGACCTGCTTGTTCTGGACGGCGGAGACGTAGCCGCGACCGCGCTCGACGGTCAGCTCCATCTCCAGCTTGCCCTTGCCGTTGAGCGTGGCGAGAACGAGGTCGGGGTTGTGCACCTCGACACCGGCCGGGGGCGCGATGTCGGCGGCGGTGACCAGACCCGGGCCCTGCTTGCGCAGGTACATCACGACGGGCTCGTCGTGCTCCGAGGAGACGACCAGCTGCTTGATGTTGAGGATGAGGTCGGTGACGTCCTCCTTGACGCCCGGCACGGTGGTGAACTCGTGCAGGACACCGTCGATCCGGATGCTGGTGACAGCGGCACCGGGGATCGAGGAGAGGAGGGTACGGCGCAGGGAGTTGCCGAGGGTGTAACCGAAGCCCGGCTCCAGCGGCTCGATCACGAACCGGGAGCGGAATTCGTCGACGACCTCTTCGGTCAGCGACGGACGCTGAGCGATAAGCATGGGGAGAGTCCTTCAGTCGTGGGCACCCACTATTTGATGCCCGACACATGTGACAAGGGTACGGGCGGTACGCCCCGTGAGAGGTGTACCGCCCGGACCTGAACGCTACTGACGCACGGCCGTCACCGGCCGTGGCGGATCAGACGCGGCGACGCTTCGGCGGACGGCAGCCGTTGTGCGGCGTCGGGGTGACGTCCTGGATCGAACCGACCTCAAGGCCCGTGGCCTGGAGGGAGCGGATCGCGGTCTCACGGCCGGAGCCGGGACCCTTGACGAAGACGTCGACCTTGCGCATGCCGTGCTCCTGCGCGCGGCGGGCGGCCGACTCGGCGGCCATCTGCGCGGCGAAGGGGGTGGACTTGCGCGAGCCCTTGAAGCCGACGTGGCCGGCGGAGGCCCAGGAGATCACGTTGCCCGAGGGGTCCGTGATCGAGACGATGGTGTTGTTGAACGTGCTCTTGATGTGCGCGTGGCCGTGAGCGACGTTCTTCTTTTCCTTGCGACGCACCTTCTTGGCTGCGCCCTGACGACCCTTGGGGGGCATGTCTTGACTCCAGATGGAGAGGGGAGGTGATCGGTCCTACAGCGAAGACCGCTGGTTGCTGCGGTGGTCCGGAGATCCGGACGCGCGCAGTGCGTCCGCTGAGGACTACTTCTTGCCCGGCTTCTTCTTACCGGCGATGGCGCGACGCGGGCCCTTGCGGGTACGCGCGTTCGTGCTGGTGCGCTGACCGTGGACCGGCAGACCGCGACGGTGCCGGATGCCCTGGTAGCAGCCGATCTCGACCTTGCGGCGGATGTCGGCCTGGATCTCGCGGCGGAGGTCACCCTCGGTGCGGAGGTTGGCGTCCACGTACTCGCGGATCTTGACCAGGTCCTCTTCGGCCAGGTCGCGAACGCGGGCGTTCGGGTTCACGCCGGTGGTGGCGAGGATCTCCTTGGACCGGGTGCGCCCGATACCGAAGACGTAGGTGAGGGCAACCTCCACGCGCTTTTCGCGCGGGATGTCAACACCTGAAACGCGTGCCATTCAATGGCTCCAGTTGTTAGATCGGGGGTCTTCCGCAGTGCCGCTCCCGACCGCCGACCACTCGCTGGGAAGGGTGGTACGTCCGGGTCCCCGGCCCCCGCCGGAGGTGTCGTCAGCCGTGGCTTGGACGGGCTCTGCGTATGTACGTGATTACGTGCGTCGCGCGAAGAACTGCGAGATGCAGGCGGTCGTGCGTCAGCCCTGGCGCTGCTTGTGGCGCAGGTTGTCGCAGATGACCATGACCCGACCGTGACGGCGGATCACCTTGCACTTGTCGCAGATCTTCTTGACGCTCGGCTTGACCTTCATGGGATGTCAGGTTCTCCGGGTCAGTGCCATCACCGCGCCAAAACGGGGTGGGGGCAAGATCTACTTGTAGCGGTAGACGATCCGGCCACGCGTCAGGTCGTACGGAGAGAGCTCCACCACGACCCGGTCATCCGGGAGGATACGGATGTAGTGCATCCGCATCTTGCCGCTGATGTGCGCCAGGACCTTGTGACCGTTCTGGAGCTCCACCTTGAACATTGCGTTCGGGAGGGACTCGATCACGGTGCCCTCAATCTCGATGGCACCTTGCTTCTTGGCCACGCTTCGCCTTTCGAATCGGCTACCTTGATCGGCTCCCGCGATCCCGTGCCTTACCTGCGGACACACGGATGCACCAGAGCCGACGAGTCAGTCTACGTCAGCGGACTCCAAAAGACGAATCCGTCAAGTTTGCCCACTCCCGGTGATCCTTAGACCTCCCGGAGGGGTTGCATCAGGCCAGGGGGTCCGGTCAGGCCAGGGGGTCCGGTGCCGCTTCGATCCCGTACTCCGCGAGCTTCGCCTTGCCGCAGTCCGGCGCGGTCAGCACCAGCGGGCCCTGCTCCGTCAGCGCGATGGAGTGCTCCCAGTGCGAGGACCAGGTGCCGTCCGTCGTCAGGACCGTCCACTCGTCGCTCAGGACCTCCGTCCGCGCCGTACCGAGCGAGACCATCGGCTCGATCGCCAGGCAGACGCCCGGGACCAGCTTGATGCCCTTGCCGCGCTTGCGCGAGACGTAGTTCAGCAGGTGCGGGTCCATGTGCATCTCGGTGCCGATGCCGTGGCCGCCGTAGTCCTCGATGATCCCGTACTTGCCGGTGGCGGGACGGGGCTGCCGGCGGATGTAGGTCTCGATCGCCTTGGAGATGTCGACGAGGCGGTTGTTCACCTTCATCGCGGCGATCCCGGCCCACATCGACTCCTCGGTCACCCGGGAGAGCTCGACCAACTCCGGAGCGTGACCGGTGCCGACGAAGGCGGTGTACGCGGCGTCGCCGTGCCAGCCGTCCACGATCGCACCGGCGTCGATCGAGATGATGTCGCCGTCCTTGAGGACCGTCTTCTCGTCGGGGATGCCGTGGACGACGACTTCGTTGACCGAGGTGCAGATGGTCGCGGGGAACCCGCCGTAACCGAGGAAGTTCGACTTCGCGCCGTGGTCGGCGATCACCTTGCGGGCGACCTGGTCCAGGTCCTTCGTGGTGGCGCCGGGCACGGCCGCCTCACGGGTGGCCGCGTGAATGGCAGCGACCACCAGCCCCGCCTCGCGCATCTTCGCGATCTGCTCGGGGGTCTTGATCTGCACCATGGCTCGGCGCCTCTCTGCATCGTCGGTGACGGGTGACGGGTGACGGGTGACGGGTGACGGGTCCGCCGCGGCCGTACTCAACGATACGGGCGCAAACAGTCGGCCGCGGCGCCCTGGGGCGCCGCGGCCGGCTGTACAGCGGTGGTACGGGGTGGGGCTCAGTCCTGGTCGGACTGCTTGAGCGCCTCCATGGCACGCTTGGTCACCTCGGTGACCTTGCCGAGCGCGGAGATGGTCACCACCAGGCCCTGGGCCCGGTAGTAGTCGATGATCGGCTCGGTCTGCGTGTGGTAGACCTCCAGCCGGGTGCGGACCGTCTCCTCGCTGTCGTCGTCCCGCTGGTACAGCTCGCCGGCGCAGGTGTCGCAGACACCCTCGGTCTTCGGCGGGTTGTACGTCACGTGGAAGACGTGCGCGCTGTCGCTGCGGCAGATGCGGCGACCCGCGATCCGCTTCACGACCTCCTCTTCGGGGACCTCGAGATCGAGGACCGCGTCGAGCTTCACGCCCTCGTCCTTGAGCATCACGTCAAGGGCTTCGGCCTGGCCCACGTTCCGCGGGAAGCCGTCCAGCAGGAAGCCGTTCACGGCGTCCGACTGGGCCATGCGGTCCTTGGCCATCCCGATGGTGACCTCGTCCGGCACCAGCTGGCCTGCGTCCATGTAGGCGCGGGCCTGCTTGCCAAGGTCGGTGCCCTGGCTGATGTTGGCGCGGAAGAGGTCGCCCGTGGAGATGTGCGGAATCGACAGGTTCTTGGCAAGGTACGCAGCCTGCGTTCCCTTGCCGGCACCCGGAGGCCCGACGAGGACGATTCGCATCAGCGGAGGAACCCTTCGTAATTGCGCTGCTGGAGCTGACTCTCGATCTGCTTCACGGTTTCCAGACCCACACCCACGATGATGAGGATGCTCGTCCCGCCGAACGGGAAGTTCTGGTTCGCACCGCCGAAGCCTGCCAACGCCATCGTCGGCACCAGAGCGATCAGGCCCAGGTACAGCGAGCCCGGCCAAGTGATCCTGTTGAGCACGTAGCTCAGGTACTCAGCAGTAGGTCGACCTGCCCGGATGCCCGGGATGAAGCCACCATACTTCTTCATGTTGTCGGCGACTTCGTCGGGGTTGAACGAAATGGCCACGTAGAAGAAGGCGAAGAACACGATGAGTACGAAGTACACCGCGATGTAGTACGGGTGGTCACCCGTCACGAAGTGGTCCTGGATCCAGGTGGCCCAGCCGGCGGTGGACTGGGAGAACTGGACGATCAGCGACGGGATGAAGAGCAGCGAGGAGGCGAAGATGACGGGAATCACACCCGCCTGGTTCACCTTCAGCGGGATGTACGTGGACGTACCGCCGTAGGAACGGCGTCCGATCATGCGCTTCGCGTACTGCACCGGGATACGGCGCTGGGCCTGCTCGACGAAGACCACGAGGGCGACCATGACGAAGCCGATGAGGATGACCGTGCCGAACTCGATCCAGCCGTCGGCCAGCTTGCCGCTCTCCTTGATGGCCCACAGGGCGCCGGGGAACGTCGCGGCGATCGAGATGAACATGAGGATCGACATGCCGTTGCCCATGCCGCGGTCGGTGATGAGCTCACCGAGCCACATGACGGCGGCCGTACCGGCGGTCATGGTGATGACCATGACCATGGTCGTGAAGATCGACTTGTCGGCGACGATCTGGTCGGCCACGGAGCAGTTCTGGAACAGCGCCCCGCTCCGGGCGGTGGCGACGAGGCCGGTGCCCTGGAGGATGGCGAGCGCGACGGTCAGATAACGCGTGTACTGCGTGATCTTGGCCGTGCCGGCCTGCCCCTCCTTCTTGAGGGCTTCCAGTCGGGGGATCACGACGGTCAGCAGCTGCAGAATGATGCTGGCCGTGATGTACGGCATGATGCCGAGCGCGAAGATGGTGATCTGCAACAGGGCGCCACCGCTGAACATCTGCATCAGACCGAGCAGGCCACCCGAATCGGCCTGGTCGATGCACTGCTGCACCTTCGCGTAGTCGACGCCGGGAGCCGGGATGTGGGCCCCGAGCCGGTAGATCACGATGATGCCGAGTGTGAAGAGCAGCTTCTTGCGCAGGTCGGGCGTCTTGAACGCTCGGGCGAACGCGGTGAACACGGTGCCTCCTGCGACCCCCGCGCTATGCGTCAGAGGCGACGGGTCTGGATGGGACTGGATGGGAACGGATACAAGGCAGCCCTACATCGTAAGGAGGCCACAAAAGATTAACGGCGCTACCCTACCCGGCCCGGGACTGAGCAGGAAACACGCTCTGCACACCGGTGCAGCGCCCCTCCCCCGGCCCACGCCGCGAAAGACCGGCTAAGCCACACCATTTGGGACGTGAACGCCCCACGGCTCCGCCACCGCCGGTGCGGTGGACACCCGTTCAACCTTTCCCGAGCCTTTACGGTTCCCGTACAGCGCCACGAACACGAAAAAGCCTGGCCGGCCACCTCCGAGGAGATGGCCGGCCAGGCTCAGGTCCGTATCCGGGCTCAGACGAGCTCGGTGACCGTACCGCCGGCGGCGGTGATCTTCTCCTTGGCGGAGCCGGAGACGGCGTCAACCGAAACCTGCAGCGCCACGGAGATCTCGCCCTGTCCGAGGACCTTGACGAGGTGGTTGTTGCGCACAGCGCCCTTGGCGACCAGGTCGGCCACCGTGACCTCTCCACCCTCGGGGTAGAGCGCCGAGAGCTTGTCCAGGTTCACGACCTGGTACTCCGTGCGGAACGGGTTCTTGAAGCCCTTGAGCTTCGGGAGACGCATGTGGAGGGGCATCTGGCCACCCTCGAAGCGCTCCGGAACCTGGTAACGAGCCTTCGTACCCTTGGTACCACGGCCTGCGGTCTTACCCTTGGACGCCTCACCACGACCCACACGGGTCTTGGCGGTCTTGGCGCCCGGGGCAGGCCGGAGGTTGTGGGCCTTCAGCGGGCTGTTCTCCGCCATGTCAGTCAACCTCCTCAACCGTCACGAGGTGGCGGACGGTGTTGGCCATTCCGCGGAACTCGGGGCGGTCCTCCTTGACAACCGAGTCGTTCAGGCGCTTGAGCCCGAGCGAACGCAGGGTGTCGCGGTGGTTCTGCTTGCTGCCGATGTACGACTTCGTCTGCGTGATCTTGAGGCGAGCCATTACGCACCCGCTCCCGCACGTGCACGGAGCAGAGCCGCGGGGGCGACGTCCTCGAGGGGCAGACCACGGCGAGCCGCGATCTCCTCGGGACGCTGCAGGCCCTGGAGGGCCGCCACGGTCGCATGCACGATGTTGATCGCGTTGGACGAGCCAAGCGACTTCGACAGGATGTCGTGAACGCCGGCGCACTCGAGCACGGCACGCACCGGGCCACCGGCGATAACACCGGTACCGGGGGAAGCCGGCTTGAGCAGGACGACGCCCGCAGCCTTCTCGCCCGTGATCGGGTGAGGGATGGTGCCCTGGATGCGGGGGACCTTGAAGAAGTTCTTCTTGGCCTCTTCGACACCCTTGGCGATGGCCGCGGGAACTTCCTTGGCCTTGCCGTATCCGACACCGACGGTGCCGTCACCATCGCCCACCACGACCAGCGCGGTGAAGCTGAAGCGACGACCACCCTTCACAACCTTGGCGACGCGGTTGATCGCGACGACGCGCTCGACGTACGCGGTCTTCTCGGCAGCGCTGGCGCCACCGTCACGGCCCTTCCGGTCCCGCCGCTCGCCGCCACCGGCACCGCTTCCGCGGCGCTGGGGTCCAGCCATTGGATTTACCTCTCTCTGTTACGTCCGCTGTGCGTAGGAACCGGGGCTTAGAACTTCAGCCCGGCTTCACGGGCGGCGTCAGCCAGAGCGGCAATCCGCCCGGCGTACTGGTTACCACCGCGGTCAAACACGACGGCCTCGACGCCTGCGGCCTTGGCACGCTCGGCGACCAGGGCGCCGACCTGCTGGGCCTGAGCGCTCTTGTCACCCTCGCCACCACGGATCGAGGTGTCCAGGGTCGACGCCGACGCGAGCGTGTGGCCCGCGATGTCGTCGATGACCTGGGCCACGATGTGGCGGTTGGAACGCGTCACGACCAAGCGGGGACGCTCCGGCGAACCGGAGATGTGCTTGCGGACGCGGATGTGGCGGCGCTTGAGAGCGGCACGCTTGTACGCGTCGCCCTTGGCGATCTTCACACCGTATGCCATGGCTACTTACCAGCCTTTCCGACCTTGCGGCGGATGACCTCGCCCGCGTACTTGACGCCCTTGGCCTTGTACGGGTCGGGCTTCCGCAGCTTGCGGATGTTGGCGGCTACCTCGCCGACCTTCTGCTTGTCGATGCCCTCGACGCTGAGCTTCGTGGGCGACTCGACCTTGAAGGTGATGCCTTCCGGAGCCTCGATGAGGATCGGGTGGCTGTAGCCCAGGGCGAACTCCAGGTTGGAGCCCTTCGCCTGGACGCGGTAACCGACACCGCTGATCTCGAGCGCCTTGCTGTAACCCGTGGTCACACCGGTGATCATGTTCGCCACCAGCGTGCGGGACAGGCCGTGGAGGGCCTTGTTCTGACGCTCGTCGTTCGGGCGGGAGACGTTGAGCACGCCGTCCTCACCCTTGGAGACCTCGATCGGCGCGGCAACGGTGTGCGAGAGGGAACCCTTGGGGCCCTTCACGGCGACCGTACGGCCATCGATGGTGACGTCCACACCGGCGGGAACCTGGATGGGGAGCTTGCCGATTCGCGACATGAGCTTTCCTACCTTTCCCGACTACCAGACGTAGGCGAGGACTTCCCCACCTACGCCCTTCTTGCCTGCCTGCTGGCCGGTCAGGAGGCCGTGGGACGTGGAGATGATCGCCACGCCCAGGCCGCCGAGAACCTTCGGCAGGTTGGTGGACTTTGCGTATACACGCAGACCCGGCTTCGAAATCCGCTTGATGCCGGCGATCGAGCGCTCGCGGTTCGGGCCGAACTTCAGCTCGAGGACGAGGTTCTTGCCGACCTCGGCGTCCTCGACCTTCCAGCCGGTGATGAAGCCCTCCTGCTGGAGGATCTCCGCGATGTGCGACTTGATCTTGCTGTGCGGCATCGAGACATCGTCGTGATATGCCGAGTTCGCGTTACGCAGACGCGTGAGCATGTCTGCGATGGGATCAGTCATGGTCATGAGTTGGCCTTCGGCCTCTCTCGCCGGGGTTTCCTGTATGCGCCATCCCTCTCCCCACTCAGTGGCGGGACGGGTGCGGTGCGGGGACCTACGGCGTAGTAAGTCGGTCTTGGGCGGCAGGCGCCCAACCCTTCAAGCCTACGGCATGAAAGGCGGGGCTCCTGCCGACCAGATGCTTACCGAGAGTCTCCAGAACTTCCCTTCGCCCTAGGGCGGAGGAGAGTTACCAGGAGCTCTTGGTCACGCCCGGCAGCTCGCCACGGTGAGCCATCTCACGAAGGCACACGCGGCACAGGCCGAACTTGCGGTAGACGGAGTGGGGCCGGCCGCAGCGCTGGCAGCGGGTGTACCCGCGAACGCCGAACTTCGGCTTACGGGCGGCCTTAGCGATCAGAGCCTTCTTCGCCACGGTCAGTTCTCCTTGAACGGGAAGCCGAGGTGACGAAGGAGGGCACGACCCTCGTCGTCGTTGGTCGCCGTGGTGACCACGGTGATGTCCATGCCCCGGACCCGGTCGATCTTGTCCTGGTCGATCTCGTGGAACATGACCTGCTCCGTGAGACCGAAGGTGTAGTTGCCACGGCCGTCGAACTGCTTCGGCGACAGGCCACGGAAGTCACGGATACGCGGCAGCGCGAGCGACAGCGTACGGTCCAGGAACTCCCACATCCGGTCACCGCGGAGGGTGACGTGGCAGCCGATCGGCTGGCCCTCGCGCAGCTTGAACTGCGCGATGGACTTGCGGGCCTTGGTGACGGCCGGCTTCTGGCCGGTGATCGTGGTGAGGTCCTTGACGGCACCGTCGATCAGCTTGGAGTCGCGGGCGGCGTCGCCCACACCCATGTTGACCACGATCTTGACCAGACCGGGTACCTGCATGACGTTCTCGTACGAGAACTCCTCACGCAGCTTGCCGGCGATTTCCTCGCGGTAGCGCGTCTTGAGACGCGGCGCAGTGGTGGCAGTCATCAGATGTCCTCACCGGTCCGCTTGGCAACGCGGATCTTGTTGCCCTCGTCGTCAAAGCGGTAGCCGACGCGGGTGACAACCTTGTTGCCGTCCTTCTCCACGACCAGCTGAACGTTGCTGACGTGGATCGGGGCCTCGGTGGTGACAATGCCACCCGTCTGCGAACCGCGAGCCGTCTGACCGGCCTTGGTGTGCTTCTTGACCCGGTTGACACCCTCGACGAGGACGCGGTCCTGAGCGGGGTAGGCCACGATGACCTTGCCCTGCTTGCCCTTGTCCTTACCGGTGATGACCTGAACCAGGTCGCCCTTCTTGATCTTCATGCTTACAGCACCTCCGGCGCGAGCGAGATGATCTTCATGAACTTCTTCTCGCGCAGCTCCCGGCCCACCGGGCCGAAGATGCGGGTGCCGCGGGGGTCGCCGTCGTTCTTCAGAATGACGGCGGCGTTCTCGTCGAAGCGGATGTACGAGCCATCCGGACGGCGACGCTCCTTGACGGTGCGAACGATGACGGCCTTGACGACGTCACCCTTCTTCACGTTGCCACCGGGGATCGCGTCCTTGACGGTGGCGACGATGACGTCACCGATACCCGCGTAGCGGCGACCCGAGCCACCGAGAACACGAATGGTGAGAATTTCCTTCGCACCCGTGTTGTCGGCGACGCGCAGTCGCGACTCCTGCTGGATCACGTCTATCTCCTGATCGTCTGCCGGTTCCCGGCGGGTGCCTCTCCGTTACGGGAGAGGCACCTCACCGAGCCTGGCGGAACTGACCTGAGGGAGAACCCCTCAGGAATTACTTGGCCTTCTCGAGGATCTCGACGATGCGCCAGCGCTTCGAGGCCGACAGCGGACGCGTCTCCATGATGATGACGCGGTCGCCGACGCCCGCAGAGTTCTGCTCGTCGTGGGCCTTGAGCTTGTTCGTACGGCGGATGACCTTGCCGTACAGCGCGTGCTTGACGCGGTCCTCGACAGCGACGACGACGGTCTTGTCCATCTTGTCGCTGACGACGAGACCCTCACGGGTCTTGCGGAAGCCGCGCTCGATCTTGCTGGTCTCAGTCACAGTCTTCTCGCTCATCAGGCGCTCTCCACCGTCTCGATGCCCAGCTCGCGCTCACGCATCAGGGTGTAGATCCGGGCGATGTCCTTACGGACGGACTTGAGCCGGCCGTGGTTCTCGAGCTGACCCGTCGCCGCCTGGAAGCGGAGGTTGAACAGCTCTTCCTTGGCTTCGCGGAGCTTGTTGAGGAGCTCCTCGTCGCCCAGCTCGCGCAGCTCGGACGCCTTGGTACCGGCCGACATCACGACTCACCTGCCTCGCGCCGAACGATCCGGCACTTCATCGGAAGCTTGTGAGCAGCGCGGGTGAGCGCCTCACGAGCAATCTTCTCGTTCGGGTAGGACAGCTCGAACATCACCCGACCCGGCTTGACGTTCGCGATCCACCACTCGGGAGAACCCTTACCGGAACCCATGCGGGTCTCGGCGGGCTTCTTCGTCAGGGGACGGTCCGGGTAGATGTTGATCCAGACCTTGCCGCCACGCTTGATGTGACGGGTCATCGCGATACGAGCGGACTCGATCTGACGGTTCGTCACGTACGCCGGGGTCAGCGCCTGGATGCCGTACTCGCCGAACGCAACCTGCGTGCCACCCTTGGACATACCGCTGCGCTTCGGGTGGTGCTGCTTGCGGTGCTTGACCCTACGGGGGATCAGCATTTCGGTCAGGCCTCCGTTCCGGTGCTCTCAGCAGCCGGAGCAGCGGCGGCGGGGGCGTCGGCCTTGGGGGCCTCGGCTGCCGGCGACTGCTGCGGCTTACGGCCGCGACCGCCACGCTCGCCACCACGGCCGGCACCACGGCCGGCCGGGCGGTCGGTGCCGCCACGAGCCGGACGGTTGCCGGCACGGGCCGCGGCGTTCTCGGCGCGAACCTCGGCGATGTTCTTGACGTCGCCCTTGTAGATCCAGACCTTCACGCCGATGCGGCCGAAGGTCGTCTTGGCCTCGAAGAAGCCGTAGTCGACGTTCGCGCGGAGCGTGTGCAGGGGCACGCGGCCCTCGCGGTAGAACTCCGAGCGGGACATCTCGGCGCCGCCGAGGCGACCGCCGCACTGGATCTTGATGCCCTTGGCGCCGGCCTTCATCGAGCTCTGCATGCTCTTGCGCATCGCACGACGGAAGGAGACGCGGGAGGAGAGCTGCTCGGCGACGGCCTGGGCCACCAGCTGAGCGTCCACCTCGGGGTTCTTGACCTCGAGGATGTTCAGCTGGACCTGCTTGCCGGTCAGCTTCTCCAGCTCGCCGCGGATGCGATCGGCCTCGGCGCCACGGCGACCGATGACGATGCCCGGGCGGGCGGTGTGGATGTCGACGCGGACGCGGTCGCGGGTGCGCTCGATCTCGACCTTCGAGATGCCGGCCCGCTCCATGCCCTTCGTCATCATGCGACGAATGGCGACGTCTTCCTTGACGTAGTCCTTGTACAGCTTGTCGGCGTACCAGCGGGACTTGAAGTCCGTGGTGATGCCGAGCCGGAACCCGTGCGGGTTTACCTTCTGGCCCATTACCGGGTTCCTTCCTTGCTGCTGACGACCACGGTGATGTGGCTGGTCCGCTTACGGATCCGGTAGGCACGGCCCTGAGCACGCGGACGGAACCGCTTCAGGGTCGGGCCCTCGTCCACGTACGCCTCGCTGATGACCAGCGAAGAGGCGTCGGTGTGGTCGTAGTTGTGTGCAGCGTTGGCGATGGCGCTGTCCAGCACCTTGCCAACCGGCACGCTCGCGGCCTGCGGGGCGAAACGCAGGACCGCCTGAGCCTCCGTGGCATCCATGCCACGGATGAGGTCCACCACTCGGCGGGCCTTCATGGGCGTGACGCGGATGTACCGCGCCTGGGCCCTGGCTTCCATGGTTGTCCCTTCGGTGTAAGTCATAGTCGTTTCCACCCCGCGCTAGCGGCGCTTCGACTTCCGGTCGTCCTTGACGTGGCCGCGGAAGGTGCGAGTCGGCGAGAACTCGCCGAGCTTGTGGCCGACCATCGACTCGGTGACGAACACCGGGACGTGGATCTTGCCGTTGTGCACCGCGATGGTGTGACCCAGCATGGCCGGGACGATCATCGAGCGACGGGACCAGGTCTTGATGACGTTCTTGGTGCCTGCCTCGTTCTGTACGTCCACCTTCTTGATGAGGTGGCCGTCGACGAAGGGCCCCTTCTTGAGACTGCGCGGCATCTAAACCCGCTCCTAGCGCTTCTTGTTCGTCTTGCGGCGGCGGACGATGTACTTGTTGCTCGCCTTCTTGGGAGAACGAGTACGACCCTCCTTCTGACCCCACGGCGAGACCGGGTGACGTCCACCGGAGGTCTTGCCTTCACCACCACCGTGCGGGTGGTCAACCGGGTTCATCGCGACACCGCGGACGGTCGGGCGGACGCCCTTCCAGCGCATCCGGCCGGCCTTGCCCCAGTTGATGTTCGACTGCTCGGCGTTGCCGACCTCACCGATCGTCGCGCGGCAGCGCGCGTCGACCAGGCGGATCTCACCCGACGGCATACGAAGGTGGGCCATGGTGCCCTCCTTCGCCAGCAGCTGCACGGAGGCACCCGCGGAACGGGCGAACTTCGCGCCGCCGCCGGGCCGCAGCTCGATGGCGTGGATGGTCGTACCGACCGGGATGTTGCGCAGCGCCAGGTTGTTGCCGGGCTTGATGTCGGCGGTCGGACCGTTCTCGACACGGTCACCCTGCGACAGGCCACGGGGAGCGACGATGTAACGCTTCTCGCCGTCCGCGTAGTGCAGCAGCGCGATGCGCGCGGTGCGGTTCGGGTCGTACTCGATGTGCGCGACCTTGGCCGGCACGCCGTCCTTGTCGTGACGACGGAAGTCGATCACTCGGTAGGCGCGCTTGTGGCCACCGCCCTGGTGGCGAACGGTCACACGACCGGCGTTGTTACGGCCGCCCTTGCTGTGCAGAGGGCGGACCAGCGACTTCTCCGGCGTGGACCGCGTGATCTCGACAAAGTCGGCGACGCTGGAGCCACGACGGCCCGGGGTCGTCGGCTTGTACTTGCGGATACCCATTTCTCAGTCCTCGTCCGATTCCGGACGACTCGACCTCACTAGGAGGTCGGGCCGCCGAAGATGTCGATACGGTCGCCCTCGGCGAGGGTCACGATGGCGCGCTTCGTGTCGGAGCGCTTGCCGAAGCCGGTCTTGGTGCGCTTGCGCTTACCCTGCCGGTTGATCGTGTTGACCCCGGTGACCTTGACCGAGAAGACCGCTTCCACGGCCTGCTTGATCTGGGTCTTGTTGGAGCCGGGCGCGACGATGAACGTGTACTTGTTCTCGTCGAGCAGCGCGTAGCTCTTCTCGGAGACCACGGGCTTGACGAGAACGTCACGCGGGTCCGAGTACGTCTTGCTGGTAACGGTCGCCTCGCTCATCAGGCGTCGCTCCCTTCGGTCTCAGCGGTCTGGGGGCCAGACACGAAGGACTCGAAAGCGGCCTGGGTGAAGACCACGTCGTCAGAGACGATCACGTCGTACGTGTTGAGCTGGCCCGGCTCCAGGATGTGCACCTGGGGCAGGTTGCGCGCGGACAGCCACGCGGCCTCGTCGGCGCGGTCGACGACCAGGAGCAGGTTCTGGCGCTCCGAGATCTTGCCGAGCAGCGTCTTGGCGGCCTTCGTGGAGGCGGCACCCTCGACCACGCCGGTGACGACGTGGATGCGGGAGTGACGGGCCCGGTCGGAGAGGGCACCGCGCAGGGCGGCGGCCTTCATCTTCTTCGGGGTCCGCTGCGAGTAGTCACGCGGCTGCGGGCCGTGGACGACGCCACCACCGGCGAACTGCGGGGCGCGGGTCGAACCCTGACGGGCGCGGCCGGTGCCCTTCTGGCGGTAAGGCTTCTTGCCACCACCGCGGACTTCGCCGCGGCGCTTGGTCTTGTGCGTGCCCTGACGGGCAGCCGCCAGCTGGGCGACAACGACCTGGTGGATCAGCGGAACGCTGGTCTTCGCGTCGAAGATCTCCGCGGGGAGGTCGACGGTACCGGCCTTGTCGCCTGCCGGCGAAAGGATGTCAATGGTGCTCATTACCTCAAGCCCCCTTGGCCGCGGTACGGACCAGGACGAGGCCGCCGTTCGGACCGGGGACCGCGCCCTTGATGAGGAGCAGACCCTTCTCCGCGTCAACCGCGTGGATGGTCAGGTTCTGGGTGGTGACGCGCTCGTTACCCATACGGCCCGCCATGCGCATGCCCTTGAAGACACGCCCAGGGGTGGCGCAGCCACCGATGGAACCGGGGGAACGGTGCTTGCGCTGGGTGCCGTGCCCGGCGCCGAGGCCCTTGAAGTTGTGACGCTTCATGACACCGGCGAAGCCCTTGCCCTTGCTCTTGCCCGTGACGTCGACCTTGACGCCGGACTCGAACACCTCGGCAGTGACCTCCTGGCCCAGCGTGTACTCGCTGGCGTCAGGGGTGCGGAGCTCCACCAGGTGGCGGCGCGGGGTGACGTCGGCCTTGGCGAAGTGACCCTTGAGGGGCTTGTTCACCTTGCGCGGGTCGATCTCGCCGAAGGCGATCTGGACCGCTTCGTAGCCGTCGCTGTCGTTGGTGCGAACCTGCGTCACGACGCACGGCCCGGCCTTGACGACGGTCACCGGGACGACCCGGTTGTTCTCGTCCCAGACCTGGGTCATGCCGAGCTTCTCGCCCAGGACGCCCTTGATGTTCTTGCTCATCTCGGCCCGTCCCCTCAGAGCTTGATCTCGATGTCGACGCCCGCCGGGAGGTCGAGGCGCATCAGCGAGTCGACCGTCTTCGGCGTGGGGTCGAGGATGTCGATGAGGCGCTTGTGCGTGCGCATCTCGAAGTGCTCGCGAGAGTCCTTGTACTTGTGCGGCGACTTGATGACGCAGTACACGTTCTTCTCAGTGGGCAGCGGCACCGGGCCCGCGACCGACGCACCAGTGCGGGTCACCGTCTCGACGATCTTCTTCGCCGAGGAGTCGATGACCTCGTGGTCGTAGGCCTTGAGCCGGATGCGGATCTTCTGTCCCGCCATGGCTACTAGTAGTCCTGTCTCTCGTAACGCTCTGGAACCCGGGGGTTCTCTGGACTCCTCCTCCGACCCACGCGGTCGGGCGTGTCGCATCCCCTCTACGAAAATCTCCCGAAGGAGATCCCAACCAAGGGGGTGCGGGCCCAAGGACCGCGGAACCGGGGGCGGAACACCCACCGGGTGCCTGGTCGGCGCCCTGCGTTGCTTCCCGGAAGATTCCCGTACGTCCGGCCCATACAGGGCCGACGAGTACTGTGGGACTCGCTTCCGGTCCTCCCGGCGGGAGGCGCGCAGCATTGACACTCAACCGAGCAACCTGGTCAGTGTGCCATACGGGGTGCGGGCCTGGCCAATCGAGCCGGGAATCCTACCCCGGGCGAGCGAGTGCTCAAACGCGGGCGCGCATCCGGCGGTGCCGTGCCTCATGGGGCTCCGCCCTGTACGCCGACGGAATTCCGGGCGCCGGATGAGTCCCGCACGGGTGCGCCACCCGACTCCCCCACCAGGCAACCCGCCCGCCCCGATCCCCGTCCACCCCCGCGCAGGCGCCGCTCGACCAGCCGCCGACCTGCACGGAGACCAGGGAGTACGCAGGACAGGGCGACCGTTCGTCCGCTGCGGGGGAAGCGGGAGCGGACGGGGTGCGTGGCGTGGTGGATCGATCCGACCTGTCCCGGATACGGGTGCCCCGGCGCACGCTCCTCCTCGCGGCCACCGCGACCGCCGCGCTCGGCGGCTGTGCCGTACCGGCTCCGAGGCGCCAGGGCCCCGCGCCGGACCCGGCGCCCGGGCCGGCCATGGCGACCACGCGGCGGGCGCAGATCATGCAGTTCCTGGCGCACCCCGACGACGACCTGTACTTCATGAACCCGGACACCCGGCAGTCCCTGGACGCCGGGACACCGCTGGTCTGCGTGTACCTCACCGCGGGCGAGGCGGACGGCGTCAACAAGATCCCCGGCGCGCGCCGGGTCGAGCTGGTCTTCCTCAACACCGCGACGCACACCGGCCGGGGGCGGCTCGGACTGCCCAGCCTCCGGCAGGACCGGCGGCTGGTGCTGCGTACGGTCGTCGCCGACAACTCCCCGCTGGACAAGGCCGGTTCGTACACGTACGACGGTCTGGTCGACGTCCTGGTGGGGCTGCTGGAGCGGTACCGGCCCACCCTCGTGCACACCCTGGCCCCCGACCCGGACCTCCAGTCCAGCACCGAGGCGAAGCGGCGCGGGGACAGCGAGCAGTGCGGGTACTCCGACCACGCCGACCACACCGCGGCCGGCTGCTTCGCCTGGGCGGCGCCGATCCGGCGGGTGGCGCGGGCAACGGCTGCCGGGGAGTCCGTGCCCGGGTTCACCGTCTCCTCGTTCCGGGGCTACTACAACCGGCACCGGCCCAAGAACCTGCCGCCTGAGGTGCTGGAGAAGAAGGCCGCCGCTCTCGTCCCGTACGGCGGCTCACCGGACTGGGAGTGCGGCAACCCCTCCGGTTGCGGCGACTACAACGTGGGCGGCGACCGGCCCCTGACCAACCGGAAGGGCTGGGTCCGCTCCACCCGCCACCGCTACCCGGGGCCGCGTACCGCCGTCGCCTCCGGGGCGGACGGCCGGCTCACCGCGTACGGGATGCTGGGGCTGCGCGCCGTGCGATGGCGCGAGAGCGCGCCCGGCAGCGGGGTCTGGGACGCGCCGGACGACCTCGGCGGCGGCCCGCTCGCCCCGGTCCTCGGCCCGGCCACGACGGCGGACGGGCGGCAGCTGCTGTTCGGGCTTTGGTTCGCGGCGTCGGCGGGCACGGCTCGGACAACGAGCGCGAGATCGTGGTGCTGGAGCAGCGCTCCCCGAACGGTCCCTTCGGCCCGTGGCGGGGGCTGGGCAACCCCGCGCCGGGCCGTGACCATGGGCGCCGCATCGGTGTGCCGGTCGCCGTGGCCGCGCCGGACGGCCGCGTCCACCTCTTCGTACGGAACGCGGAGAAGGGGCTGAGCACCCGGATGCGTGAGGCGGGGAGCGGGCGTTGGAGCGCGTGGCGTGGCCTGGGCGGCGGTGAGGTGCAGGACGGGGTGACCGCGGTCGTGGACACGGCGGGGCGCGTCCATGTGTACGCGGCCGGGCACCATGCCGTGCACCACTGGACCCAGGACGCCCCGGGCACGGACGTCACCGCCCGTACCCAGCTCGTCGACGCGCCCGTCCCCTGCCACGCACCGGCCGCGCTCGCCGCGCCGGACGGCTCGGTCGAGCTGTACTACCGGGCCGCCGCCGCTGCCGAACTCACGGTGGTGGGCGGCGAGATGACTCCCGCCCCCCGCTTCGACGGTTACGGCCCGGTGGCCGCCGCGCGCTCGCCCCGGGGACCGGTCCTGCTGGGGCGGGAGCGGAGGGCGCGCTCCGTCTCCGTACCGCCGAAGCCACCGCCGTACGGTCGCGGGGCCCGGTCGCCCTGGACGGGGCCACACTCCACCTCGACACGGACGGGACGCCCACCGTGGTGGGGTTCGGGCCGGACGCGACACCGTGGACCTATCGTATGGGTGGCGCTACCTAGCGTTGGCCGGGGCATAACGCGGCGTTATGGGAAAGCGTTAGTACCCGGCCGATGGGTTCTTCGACACCCTGGGGACGCCCAGTCGGGCCGTCAGCCCCCCACAAACACGCCCCTCAGCGTGCTCCCCGAAATGAGGAACCATGCGCATAGCCAGGCTCGTTCCCGCTGCCCTCACTGCCGCGGCCGCCGTCCTCGCTCTCTTCGCGCCCACCGCCACCGCCGCCCCGCAGCCCCCGTTGCAGGACGCCCCACCCCCCTCCACGCAGATCATCGGCGGCGGCCAGGCGTCCAACGCCCCGTGGGCCGCGCGGCTGTTCTCCAACGGCAGGGAGACCTGTTCGGCCACGATCATCGCGCCGACCTGGATCCTCACCGCCAGGCACTGCGTCAGCGGCGGCGGCCTGTCGTTCCGCATCGGCAGCCTCGACCAGCACAGTGGCGGCGTGGTGGCCAACGGCGTCCAGACGTACAACCACAGCGCGGACATCTCCCTGGTCCGCCTGGACCGCTCCGTGCAGACGACCTACTCGCGCCTCGGCAACCCCGGCTCGGTGAGCGTCGGGCAGAGCGTCCAGGTCTGGGGCTGGGGCGCCACCTCGCAGTGCGGCTCCGAGGCCAACTGCCAGTCCCGCTACCTGAAGGTCGCCAACGTGACGGTGACCGGCGGCTGCGGTGACGCGTACGGCGGGTCGGCGATCTGCGCCCGCCGGGGCAACGGCATCACCGCCGGCGGCGACTCCGGCGGCCCGATGACGGCCAACGGCATCCAGGTCGGCGTGGCCTCCACCAGCGACCGGCAGACCACCACGGCGTACACGAACGTCACCGCGTACCGCTCCTGGATCAGGTCCGTCGCGGGCGTCTGACCGATCGTCCCCCTGGGCGCGGCGGGCCACCTGACCGGCCCGCCGTCCCCGTAAGCCGTAGGGCCCCCTTACCTCTCCGCCCTGAGGTAACGGGGCCCTACATCCATGTGCGCCCAGGACATCGGCGTGGCGGCCGCGGCCCGGCATGGCGAAGGGCCCCGCACCTCGGGAGAGGTGCGGGGCCCTTCTTGCGACTCGGTGAGCCACCAGGTCCAAGGACCAAGCAGAAACTACTTGATGATCTTGGTGACCTGGCCGGCGCCCACGGTCCGGCCACCCTCACGGATGGCGAACTTCAGGCCCTCTTCCATGGCGACCGGCTGGATCAGCGCGACGTCCATGAGGGTGTTGTCACCCGGCATGACCATCTCGGTGCCCTCGGGAAGGGTCACGACGCCCGTCACGTCCGTGGTACGGAAGTAGAACTGCGGGCGGTAGTTGTTGAAGAACGGGGTGTGGCGGCCACCCTCGTCCTTCGACAGGATGTAGGACTGCGCCTGGAACTCGGTGTGCGGCGTGACCGAACCCGGCTTGATGATGACCTGGCCGCGCTCGACGTCCTCGCGCTTGATGCCACGGAGGAGCAGACCGACGTTCTCACCGGCCTGGCCCTCGTCGAGCAGCTTGCGGAACATCTCGATGCCGGTGACCGTGGTGGTGGTCTTCTCGGTCTTGATACCGACGATGTCGACGGTCTCGTTGACCTTGAGGACACCACGCTCGATGCGGCCGGTGACGACCGTACCGCGACCGGTGATCGTGAAGACGTCCTCGATCGGCATGAGGAACGGCTTCTCGACGTCACGCTCGGGCTGCGGGATGGACTCGTCGACGGCGGCCATCAGGTTCAGGACCGACTGGCCCCACTCCTTGTCGCCCTCAAGAGCCTTGAGCGCCGAGACGCGCACGACCGGGAGGTCGTCGCCCGGGAACTCGTACTCGGAGAGGAGCTCACGGACCTCGAGCTCGACGAGCTCCATGATCTCCTCGTCGTCCACCATGTCGGCCTTGTTCAGGGCGACGACGATGTACGGAACGCCGACCTGGCGGGCCAGGAGCACGTGCTCCTTGGTCTGCGGCATCGGGCCGTCGGTCGCGGCGACGACGAGGATGGCGCCGTCCATCTGCGCCGCACCCGTGATCATGTTCTTGATGTAGTCGGCGTGACCCGGGCAGTCGACGTGCGCGTAGTGACGCGACTCCGTCTGGTACTCGACGTGCGCGATGGAGATGGTGATACCGCGCTGGCGCTCTTCGGGAGCCTTGTCGATCTGGTCGAAGGCCGAGGCCTCGTTCAGGTCCGGGTACGCGTCGTGCAGCACCTTGGTAATGGCGGCCGTGAGGGTCGTCTTACCGTGGTCGATGTGACCGATGGTGCCGATGTTGACGTGCGGCTTAGTCCGCTCGAACTTTGCCTTCGCCACTGGGGTCCTCCTGAGTGGTTCTGTACGCCTTGCTTCATCGGCGCCAGGTGATCGTTGCTGGGGTGCCGGTGCCGGGGGCATGCGGCACAGTGCTTGCGCGCTGTGCCGCATGCCCGCCAGGCTCCGGTGACAAGCCTAAAGCGTGAGCTCGGGAGAGTTACTCGCCCTTGGCCTTCGCGATGATCTCCTCGGCGACGTTCCGCGGAACCTCGGCGTAGGAGTCGAACTGCATCGAGTAGCTTGCGCGACCCGAGGTCTTGCTGCGGAGGTCTCCGACGTAGCCGAACATCTCCGAGAGGGGCACGAGGCCCTTCACGACGCGAGCGCCGCTGCGCTCCTCCATGGCCTGGATCTGGCCACGGCGGGAGTTGAGGTCGCCGATGACATCGCCCATGTAGTCCTCGGGCGTGGTGACCTCGACGGCCATCATCGGCTCAAGGAGCACGGGAGAGGCCTTGCGGGCACCCTCCTTGAACGCCTGCGAACCGGCGATCTTGAAGGCGAGCTCGGAGGAGTCGACCTCGTGGTAACCACCGTCGAGAAGGGTGACGCGGACGCCGACCATCTCGTAACCGGCCAGGATGCCGAACTGCATGGCTTCCTGGGCACCCGCGTCCACCGAGGGAATGTACTCACGGGGGATGCGGCCACCGGTGACCTTGTTGACGAACTCGTAGGAGGCGTCGCCACCCTCGATGGGCTCGAGGGCGATCTGCACCTTCGCGAACTGGCCGGTACCACCAGTCTGCTTCTTGTGCGTGTAGTCGATGCGCTCGACGGCCTTGCGGATCGTCTCGCGGTACGCGACCTGGGGCTTGCCGACGTTCGCCTCGACGCGGAACTCGCGCTTCATGCGGTCGACGAGCACCTCGAGGTGGAGCTCACCCATACCACCGATGATGGTCTGGCCGGTCTCCTCGTCGGAGTGCACCTGGAAGGAGGGGTCCTCCTCCGAGAGGCGCTGGATGGCGACACCCAGCTTCTCCTGGTCACCCTTGGACTTGGGCTCGATGGCGACCTGGATGACCGGCGCCGGGAAGTCCATGGACTCCAGGATGACCGGGTTCTTGTCGTCACACAGCGTCTCACCGGTGGTGGTCTGCTTCAGGCCCATGACGGCGATGATGTCACCGGCGCCCACCGACGCGATCTCCTCACGCTTGTTCGCGTGCATGCGGTAGATCTTGCCGATGCGCTCCTTCTTGCCCTTGACCGAGTTCAGCACCGCGGTGCCGGCCTCAAGGCGACCGGAGTAGATCCGGACGAAGGTGAGCTTACCGAGGTGCGGGTCACTCGCGATCTTGAACGCCAGGCCGGAGAACGGCTCGTCGTCCGAGGGCTTGCGCTTGACGACGACCTCGGGGTCCTTGACGTCGTGGCCCTCGATGGCCTCGACGTCCAGGGGGGAAGGCAGGTAGCGGACGACCGCGTCGAGCAGGGGCTGGACGCCCTTGTTCTTGAACGCGGTGCCACAGAACACCGGGGTGACGGTGACGGAGTCGGCACTGCCCTTCGACGCCAGGGTGATGCGGCGGATCGCCTCGTGCAGCTGCTCCTCGGTGGGCTCGTTGCCCTCGAGGTACAGCTCCATCATCTGGTCGTCGTTCTCGGCCACGGCCTCAAGGAGCTTGCCGCGCCATTCCTCGGCGGCCTCCTTGTGGGTGTCCGGGATCTCGACGGTGTCGTACATCTCGCCCTTGGCGGCCTCTTCGGGCCACACGAAGGCCTTCATCGACACGAGGTCGACGACGCCCTTGAAGTCGGCCTCGGCGCCGATGGGGAGCTGCATGACGAGCGGGACCGCGCCAAGGCGGTCGACGATCATGTCGACACAGCGGTGGAACTCGGCGCCGGTGCGGTCGAGCTTGTTGACGAAGCAGATACGCGGAACGCCGTAGCGGTCCGCCTGACGCCAGACGGTCTCGGACTGCGGCTCTACGCCGGCCACACCGTCGAACACGGTGACAGCGCCGTCGAGGACGCGGAGCGAACGCTCCACCTCGACGGTGAAGTCGACGTGACCCGGGGTGTCGATGATGTTGATGGTGTGGTCAACATCGTTGAGCGGCCAGTGGCAGGTCGTCGCGGCGGACGTGATCGTGATGCCGCGCTCCTGCTCCTGCTCCATCCAGTCCATCGTGGCAGCGCCGTCGTGGACTTCACCGATCTTGTAGCTCACACCGGTGTAGAAGAGGATCCGCTCAGTGGTGGTCGTCTTGCCCGCGTCGATGTGGGCCATGATCCCGATGTTGCGGACCTTGGCCAGGTCAAGCGAAGTGGTGGCCATAAGGCTCAATCTTCTCTCGGTCTCGATGGGGTAAGCGACTACCAGCGGTAGTGCGCGAAGGCCTTGTTGGACTCGGCCATCTTGTGGGTGTCCTCGCGCTTCTTGACCGAAGCGCCGAGGCCGTTGGAGGCGTCGAGCAGTTCGTTCATGAGGCGCTCGGTCATGGTCTTCTCGCGGCGGGCGCGGGAGTAACCGACGAGCCAGCGCAGAGCGAGGGTGGAGGCGCGACCGGGCTTGACCTCGATCGGCACCTGGTAGGTGGCGCCACCGACACGGCGGGACTTGACCTCGAGCGAGGGCTTGACGTTCTCAAGCGCGCGCTTCAGCGTGATGACCGGGTCGTTGCCGGTCTTCTCGCGGAGGCCTTCCATGGCGCCGTAGACGATCCGCTCGGCGGTGGAACGCTTGCCGTCGAGGAGGATCTTGTTGATCAGCGACGTGACAAGAGGAGAGCTGTAGACCGGGTCGATGATGACCGGGCGCTTCGGGGCGGGGCCCTTACGAGGCATTCTTACTTCTCCTTCTTGGCGCCGTAGCGGCTGCGGGCCTGCTTGCGGTTCTTGACACCCTGGGTGTCAAGGGAGCCGCGGATGATCTTGTAACGAACACCCGGCAGGTCCTTCACACGGCCACCACGCACGAGCACGATGGAGTGCTCCTGCAGGTTGTGTCCCTCACCCGGGATGTAGGCCGTGACCTCGATACCCGAGGTCAGACGCACACGCGCGACCTTACGGAGGGCCGAGTTCGGCTTCTTCGGGGTGGTCGTGAACACACGCGTGCAGACACCGCGACGCTGGGGCGAACCCTCGAGCGCGGGCGTCTTGTTCTTCTCGACCTTGTCCTGCCGGCCCTTCCGGACCAGCTGCTGGATCGTAGGCACTACTTCTCCGGTTTCTGTGTGCCGTTCGTGAAACTAACCTGGAACATCACCGACCCACGCGGTCGGGTGTGTCGAATACTGCGGACTCCCGCCCGAGGGGCAGAAGGGCGCAGATTGCGGTGGCTACCGACGGACTCGCGGTGCGGTTGAGGACACGCACCGGAGCCCAGGCACACCCCAGGCACAAGGCTTGAGCGTACCTACCTCACGGAGCTGGGTCAAAACAAATGCCGTCCACCCCGGCGGGCCCGGGCCGCCGGGCACCGCGAAGGGGCCTCACCCCTCTCCCGAGCTCTCTCCCGAGGTGAGGATTCGCGTCTCTCCCGAGGTGAGGACCTCGCGCCCTGCCGCTCGGACGCGGATGCGTCCGGCGCCCCTCACTCCGACGCGACCCGCACGGCGTCCGCGTCCGCCCCGGTCGGCAGGAACTGTCCGGCGACCCTGATGAACATGTCCCACTGGTCGCGCGGGACACCGAGCCCGGCGGCGGCTTCCTCCAGGGTCAGTCGGCGCGGCGGCCCGGCGGGGTCGGACGGGGCGCCCCCGAGGTCCGGCAGGGGCAGGTCCTCCTCGGAGAGCCGGCCCGAGCGGATCAGCATCTCGCGCACCGGGACGCGCAGCACGTGCGCGAGGCGCCGGGTCGTCTCCAGGTCCGGCATGCTCTGGCCCTGGAGCAGCCGGGTGATGGCCGCCCGGTGCACGCCCGCCTCGTCGGCGAGACGTGACTTGCCGCCGCCGCGCGGGCTGTCGATGTCGTATCCCCGTGCGCGGATCAGTTCCTCGATCCACGGCGTGAACTGGTCAGGTTCGCTGGCGGTCACAGGTGGTCGCCTCCCTCCCAGGCGCACTCAGACTAACGCGCTCGCACGCACCGATTTACACGCTTGCGCGCAAGCAATTGTAAGCATTCGGTGCAGAAGATCGAAGATCCCAGTTGCGCGCCCACGCGCAACGTGGCAATGTGCGAGCTCGCAACAAGTTGGGCTCGTCTCGGTCATCTGGGAGCACCCTCATGTCCGAACCGTCCGCAGTGCACACCACCGACGCCGGGGAGGCCTCCGGCTGGCGACGGTCCGCCGCGTGCTCCGGCCTCTCCCCCGCCGTCGTCTTCGCCCGCCGGGCCGCCGACGCCGCTCCGGCCCTGCGCGCCTGCGCCCGCTGCCCGGTGCAGCGGCAGTGCGAAGAGACCGTGGCCCCGGCCGACACCTGGTTCGACGGTGTCAGCGCCGGGCGGCTGTGGCGAAACGGCCGGCCCGTCGCACTCGACGGCACACACCGGTGACCACCGCCCGCCCCAGGACGAACGACCGGCCCCCCGCTCCGGCGGCCGGGAGCCGACCGCACACGGAGGACCTCATGACACACGCCACACCTTCCCCGACACCCGACGAAGGCCACGACGGCGAGGCGGCAGCGCGTGACGCCGGGCTCTGGGCCGGGACGCTGATCCGGCAGTTCCCCGAGCTGCTCACCGAACTCGCCCCGGGCCGGGGCTCGTCGGGCGCGGAGCGCCGCGCCCCCGGCCCGGCCGAGTCGGCGTTCCGCGCCGCCCGCACCGAGGCGGAACGCGAGGAGGCGCTGCTGAACGAGCAGCGGCACGGCCTGGCGGTCCCGGGACACTCCGCTGCTCCCGTGCGGCTGTACGTGTCCGACGCCATCCGCGACATCACCGACGGGGTGGTCGAGTTGCAGGAGGCCGTCCTCGACCGGCTGGGCCTCGGCCGGCCGCGCCGCTCCCCGGTGGGGCGCCGGCTGCTCGACATCACGGCCCTCCTCGGGCGCGTCGCCCAGGACCCCGTGCTGGCCGGCCACGTGCGGGACGAGATGCGCAGGCTGGCCAGGCGGTGCGCCAGGGCGCTCGGTGAGACGGAGAGCGTGGTGCGGGTGACCGGGCGGTGTCCGTGGTGCGACTCGGTCTCCCTGCGCGTCTTCCCCGAACGGCGGGCCCTGCTGTGCGTCAACCCGGCGTGCCGCTGCACCGACCCCGGGTGCGACTGCGTGGGCGACCCGGCCTTCCGCCACCTGTGGCCGGAAAGCGCCTGGCGGGAGCTCATACGGGCGGGTGGGACGACCGCCGCGGACATCGCCGCGGGGATGGCCGACGGTGACGCGCCGGCTTCCGTGGAAGCCGTACGCCGGGACGGGGGGCGTCGATGAGTACCGGTCAGGCTCCGCCTCGTACGGCGTCGCGGGCGGCGCTCATCACCGGGGTGCTCGCGGCCCAGGAGGCCGACGTCGCTCCGGCCACCATCCGCAAGTGGGTGCAGCTGGGGTATCTGGCGGCGGCCGGACAGCGCGGGCGGGCGCAGCTCTACCGGCTGGAGGACGTGTTCGCCGCCGAGCGGGCGGCTCGCAGGAGACCGCGTACGCGGTGAGGGCGCGTACGCGGTGAGGGCGCGTACGCGGTGAGGGCGCGTACGCGGTGAGGGCGCGGAAGAAAGGGGCGTCGGGCCGGCCACCCATCATGGGGTGGCCAACCCGGCGCCCTTATGCGTTCAGCGGTGAACGCGCCGCGCGGTCAGGGACTTTCGGTGCGGCCCGGGCGCCTCGCATCCCCTCCACGCGGGCGGTCCGGGCCGTCGGACCGCCTCGCGTGGTCCGGACGGTGCCCGGCGTCGGAGCCGCGGCCGGGCATGGACACACCCGCCGACCACACCCCGTTCCCCGCCGGGAACACCCATGCGGCCGTCAGGTCCCGGTACGCCACGCTCGCCGCCCTCGCGGCCGGCGGCCGGACCTGGCGCCAGGTGAAGGAGGAGACCCATGTCTGAGACCACGCCCGGCACACCCGTACCACAGCCCCCGGAGGAACCGCCCGCCCCTGCGGACACCACGCCCGCTCCCCTGCCGGTGGTCCTGGACGACCAGCAGCTGAACCGGCTGGCCTTCTCGGTGGCCGCGGAGCTGGCCTCGTACCTGGGTGTGCCGACCACGGCGCCCGCCGTCCCCGGGCTGCCCGTCGCGTCCTCGGCCGACGACCCGCGGCCGGGGGCACCGGCCCCCGAACCCCCGCCCGCCGGTCCCGGAGCCGAACAGCCCGCCGACGCCGTCCTCATTCCCGTCGCATCAGTCCAGGAGTCCTCCGCATGACCACCCAGTACACGCCGCTCAGTGGCCTTCCCTACCCGCAGTCCAGCGACCCGGCCGACCTGCCGGCCCAGCTCCAGACCCTGGCCCAGGCGCTGGACGGACGCACGGTCCTGCGCTTCGGTACGGCGGCGGAGCGCGACACCAGGGTCCCCGCCCCGGTCGCCGGCATGGTGGCCTGGACCGCGTCACCGCCGAGGCTCACCCACTACACCGGCTCGGCGTGGGCACCGGTCGGCGCCGTCCCGGTCTTCCGGGTCAAACCTCGACGGCGGCGACACGAAGTCCATCACCTACGCGGAGACGCTCCTCAACGCCACCGGCGACCCGATGCGGGCGGCGTTCGTCGCACCCGCGTCGGGCCAGGTCATCGTCACCGTCGGCGGCTACATCTCCAGCTCGGTGGCGAACATCAACTCGTACATGTCGGCCGCCATCCGCAACGCCTCGGACACGGTCGTCCTCGCCGCCGACGACAACCGGGCCGCGCTGGTCAGCTCCCCCAACCGGGCGTCCGTATCCACCCAGTTCCTCGTGACCGGCCTGGCCCCGGGCACGAACCACACGGCCACGCCCGCCTACCGCTCCGGCGCGGCCAACAACACGGCCGGCTTCGACACCCGCTACATCCGGGTCGACCCGATCATGTAGCGCCCCCGCCCCTCTTCCGGCCCCGGCCCCCGCACCCAGCGGCGGGCCGGGGCCGTTTCCGTCCCCGGAACCCGAGAACGACCACAAGGAGGTACGTCGCATGGCAGCACCCCTGTCCGCCGACGCCTTCGCCCGCGCCCTGCGCGCCGAAGGGGTCCGCGTCACCGAGCACTCCGGATGGCGCGACCACAACCGCAACCACAAAGGAGCCTGGGGTCCGGTCCACGGCGTCATGCTCCACCACACCGCCGGGACCAGCAGCGTCAGCTTCTGCCATCGCGGCACCACGGCCCTGCCCGGCCCCCTGTGCGTCGGGGTCGTGACCAAGTCCGGACTGGTCCACCTGGTCGGCTACGGGCGCACCAACCACGCCGGCAGCGGCTCCGCCGGCGTGCTGGCCGCCGTACGCGCCGACGCCCGTCTCCCGGCCCCGGGCGCGGATACCGTGGACGGCAACGCCCGCTTCTACGGCTTCGAGATCGAGAACCTGGGCGACGGCCGCGACCCCTACCCGGCCGCACAGCTCGACGCCGTGGAGCGGCTGTCGGCCGCGCTGTGCCGGGCCCACGGCTGGCCCGCGGCCGGGGTGATCGGCCACAAGGAGTGGACCCGGCGCAAGATCGACCCCACCTTCCCGATGGACACGATGCGCACCCGGATCACCGGCCGGCTCGGGAAGAAGCCCGCCGGCCCCGCACCCGCCCCGGCCCTCGCCGCCTTCCCGGGCAGCGCCTTCTTCACCGTCGGCAGCCGCAGCCCGCTGTTCACCGCGGTCGGCGAGCGCCTGGTCGCCGTGGGCTGCGGACGGTACGCCGAGGGGCCGGGGCCGGTCTGGAGCGAGGCCGACCGCCGCTCGTACGCCGCGTGGCAGCGCCGGCTGGGCTACGCCGGCCAGGACGCCGACGGGGTGCCGGGCCCCTCCTCCTGGGCCGCGCTCGAAGTCCCCCGCAACCGCTGACCCCCGCGATACGGAAAGGCGCACCCCATGTCAGAGGCAACCCGCCGGTCCCTGCGCACCCTCGTCCAGACCGCCGTCGCGCTCCTGGTCGCCCTGCCCGCCCTCGTCGACGCCTCCGGGGTCGCCGCGAGCCTGCCCTGGGCGGCCGGTGCCGTGGCGGTCGCCGCCGTGCTGAGCCGGATCATGGCGCTGGAATCCGTACAGCGCCTGCTGCCCCGCTCCTTGCGTACCGGGGCGGACGACGGCCGCAGGCTCGCCGGGCTGATCCGCTCGGAACGGAGGCGTGGATGAGCGACCCCGCACACAGTGATCCGGCGGCCGTCGCCCTGGAGCTGGAGAGGCTCCGCGGCACGGTCGAGGTCGGCTTCGCCCGCGTCGACGGCTCGCTCGCCCTGCTGGTGCAGCGCAGCGACCAGAGCGACCGCCAGCTCGCCGAGCACGAAACGCGGCTGGACACCCTGGAGCGGGCCCGCTGGCCACTGCCCGGCGTCGCCGCGGTGACCGCCGCCACCGGTGTGGCCCTGTCCCTGTGGCAGCTCGCCACCCGGTGACCCGGCCCACCCCCCGCACACGCCTGAGGGCGGCCACCCCGTCACGTACGGGATGGCCGCCCTCAGGCGTTCAAGCGACTCGCCTACTGGTTGTACGGACCGTAGTCGTAGTCCTCCAGCGGGACGGCCTGGCCGGAGCCGGTGCCGAACGGCGAGTAGTCGATGTCGTCGTAGCCGACGGCCGAGTACATCGCGGCCTTGGCCTCCTCGGTCGGCTCGACCCGGATGTTGCGGTAGCGGGACAGACCCGTACCGGCCGGGATGAGCTTACCGATGATGACGTTCTCCTTGAGGCCGATCAGGGAGTCCGACTTGGCGTTGATCGCCGCGTCGGTCAGGACCCTGGTCGTCTCCTGGAAGGACGCCGCCGACAGCCACGACTCGGTGGCGAGCGAGGCCTTGGTGATACCCATCAGCTGCGGACGGCCGGAGGCGGGGTGACCGCCCTCGGTGACCACACGACGGTTCTCGGTCTCGAACTTCGACCGCTCGACCAGCTCGCCCGGAAGCAGCTCCGCGTCGCCGGACTCGATGATCGTCACGCGGCGGAGCATCTGCCGGATGATGATCTCGATGTGCTTGTCGTGGATCGACACGCCCTGCGAGTTGTAGACCTTCTGGACTTCGCCGACCAGGTGGACCTGGACCGCACGCTGGCCGAGGATGCGCAGCACGTCGTGCGGGTTGGTGGCACCCACGGTGAGCTTCTGGCCCACCTCGACCGGGTCGCCCTCACCCACGAGCAGACGGGCACGCTTCGAGATCGGGAACGCCGTCTCGTCGCTGCCGTCGTCCGGGGTGACGACGAGCTTCTTGGTCTTCTCGGTCTCCTCGATCCGCACCCGGCCCTTGGCCTCGGAGATCGGGGCGACACCCTTCGGCGTACGGGCCTCGAAGAGCTCGACGACTCGGGGCAGACCCTGGGTGATGTCGTCACCGGCCACACCACCGGTGTGGAAGGTGCGCATCGTCAGCTGGGTGCCGGGCTCACCGATGGACTGGGCGGCGATGATGCCGACCGCCTCACCGATGTCGACCAGCTTGCCGGTGGCGAGCGAGCGCCCGTAGCAGAAGGCACAGGTGCCGACCGCAGACTCACAGGTCAGGACCGAGCGGGTCTTGACCTCCTCGACGCCGGCGCCTACCAGGGCGTCGATCAGGACGTCACCGAGGTCGACGTTGGCAGGCGCGATGACCTTGCCGTCCACCACGACGTCCTCGGCGAGCATGCGGGCGTAGACCGAGGTCTCGACGTCGTCCGTCTTGCGGAGCACGCCGTCGGCGCCCTTGACCGCGATCTTCAGCTTCAGGCCGCGGTCGGTGCCGCAGTCCTCCTCACGGATGATCACGTCCTGCGAGACGTCCACCAGACGACGGGTCAGGTAACCCGAGTCGGCGGTACGCAGGGCGGTGTCCGCCAGACCCTTACGGGCACCGTGCGTGGAGATGAAGTACTCCAGAACGGTGAGGCCCTCACGGAAGGACGCCTTGATCGGACGCGGGATGGTCTCGTTCTTCGCGTTCGACACCAGACCACGCATACCGGCGATCTGCCGCATCTGCATCATGTTTCCTCGGGCACCCGAGTCAACCATCATGAAGATGGGGTTGGTCTTGGGGAAGTTCGCGTTCATCGCCTCGGCGACCTCGTTGGTCGCCTTGGTCCAGATCGCGATGAGCTCCTGCGTGCGCTCGTCCTTGGTGATCAGACCGCGCTCGTACTGCTTCTGGACCTTCTCGTCCTGCTCCTCGTAGCCCTTGACGATGGCCTTCTTGGCCTCGGGCACGACGACGTCGGAGATGGCCACGGTGACGCCCGAACGGGTCGCCCAGTGGAAGCCCGCCGCCTTCAGGTTGTCGAGCGTCGCCGCCACGATGACCTTGGGGTAGCGCTCGGCCAGGTCGTTGACGATCTCGGAGAGCTGCTTCTTGCCCACCGAGTAGTCGACGAACGGGTAGTCCTCGGGCAACAGCTCGTTGAAGAGCGCGCGGCCCAGGCTGGTCCGCAGCCGGAAGGTGTCACCCGGCTGGTACTCGGGCTCGCCCTCCTCGGCGACCGGCGGCACCCAGCCGCGCGGCGGGATGGTGCCCACCGGGAAGCGGATGTCGACGGTGGACTGGAGCGCCAGCTCGCCGGCGTCGAACGCCATGATCGCCTCGGCCGTGGAGCCGAACGCGCGGCCCTCGCCCTTGGTGTCACGGAGCTCACCGTCGGTGGTGAGGAAGAACAGCCCCAGCACCATGTCCTGGGTCGGCATGGTGACGGGACGGCCGTCGGCCGGCTTCAGGATGTTGTTCGAGGACAGCATCAGGATGCGGGCCTCGGCCTGCGCCTCCGCGGAGAGCGGCAGGTGCACGGCCATCTGGTCACCGTCGAAGTCCGCGTTGAACGCGGTGCAGACGAGCGGGTGGATCTGGATGGCCTTGCCCTCGACCAGCTGCGGCTCGAAGGCCTGGATGCCGAGGCGGTGCAGGGTGGGCGCACGGTTCAGCAGCACCGGGTGCTCGGCGATGACCTCTTCGAGGACGTCGTACACGACGGTGCGGCCACGCTCGACCATGCGCTTGGCCGACTTGATGTTCTGCGCGTGGTTCAGGTCCACCAGGCGCTTCATCACGAACGGCTTGAAGAGCTCCAGCGCCATGGCCTTGGGCAGACCGCACTGGTGCAGCTTGAGCTGCGGGCCGACGACGATGACGGAACGCGCGGAGTAGTCCACACGCTTACCGAGCAGGTTCTGACGGAAACGACCCTGCTTACCCTTGAGCATGTCGCTCAGGGACTTCAGCGGGCGGTTGCCGGGACCGGTGACCGGACGACCGCGGCGGCCGTTGTCGAACAGCGCGTCGACGGCCTCCTGCAGCATCCGCTTCTCGTTGTTCACGATGATCTCGGGAGCACCGAGGTCGAGGAGACGCTTGAGGCGGTTGTTGCGGTTGATCACACGGCGGTACAGGTCGTTCAGGTCGGAGGTGGCGAAGCGGCCACCGTCCAGCTGCACCATCGGACGCAGGTCCGGCGGGATGACCGGCACGCAGTCCAGCACCATGCCCTTGGGCTTGTTGCTGGTCTGCAGGAACGCGGAGACGACCTTGAGGCGCTTGAGCGCACGGGTCTTCTTCTGGCCCTTGCCGGTGCGGATGATCTCGCGGAGGCGCTCGGCCTCCTCGTCGAGGTCGAAGGACTCCAGGCGCTTCTGCAGCGCGGCGGCGCCCATGCAGCCGTCGAAGTACGTGCCGAAGCGGTCACGCAGCTCGCGGTAGAGCAGCTCGTCGCCCTCCAGGTCCTGGACCTTGAGGTTCTTGAAGCGGCTCCACACCTCGTCGAGGCGGTCGATCTCGCGCTGCGCACGGTCGCGCAGCTGCTTCATCTCACGCTCGGCACCTTCGCGCACCTTGCGGCGCACGTCGGCCTTGGCGCCCTCGGCCTCCAGCTCGGCCAGGTCGGTCTCGAGCTTCTTGGCGCGGGCCTCCAGGTCGGAGTCACGGCGGTTCTCGGTCTGCTGGCGCTCGACGGAGACGTGCGCCTCCAGGGACGGCAGGTCGCGGGTACGACGCTCCTCGTCCACGAACGTGATCATGTACGCGGCGAAGTAGATGACCTTTTCCAGGTCCTTCGGCGCGAGGTCCAGCAGGTATCCGAGGCGCGACGGGACGCCCTTGAAGTACCAGATGTGGGTGACGGGAGCGGCAAGCTCGATGTGGCCCATCCGCTCACGACGCACCTTGGCGCGAGTGACCTCGACGCCGCAGCGCTCACAGATGATGCCCTTGAAGCGGACACGCTTGTACTTGCCGCAGTAGCACTCCCAGTCCCGGGTAGGACCGAAGATCTTCTCGCAGAAGAGTCCGTCCTTCTCGGGCTTGAGCGTGCGGTAGTTGATGGTCTCCGGCTTCTTCACTTCGCCGTGGGACCAGGTCCGGATGTCGTCCGCGGTGGCAAGGCCGATCCGCAGCTCGTCGAAGAAGTTGACGTCGAGCACTTGTCGTCAATCCCTCTTTCGGGGGTTCGAGCCCCCTCGCTCGGAAGCGAGAAATCGGGGCACTTCAGCAATGGTCTGAACGGGTCCGGGGAGAGCCGGCCGGATCACGGGGATCCGGCCGGCGAACCCGTCAGACCTCTTCGACGCTGCTCGGCTCTCGCCGGGACAGGTCGATACCGAGCTCCTCCGCTGCGCGGAAGACGTCCTCGTCCGTGTCGCGCATCTCGATGGACATGCCGTCCGAGGACAGCACCTCCACGTTGAGGCAGAGCGACTGCATTTCCTTGATGAGCACCTTGAAGGACTCGGGGATGCCCGGCTCGGGGATGTTCTCGCCCTTGACGATGGCCTCGTAGACCTTCACGCGGCCGGTCACGTCGTCGGACTTGATCGTCAGCAGCTCCTGGAGGGCGTACGCGGCGCCGTATGCCTCCAGCGCCCACACCTCCATCTCACCGAAGCGCTGTCCACCGAACTGAGCCTTACCACCCAGCGGCTGCTGGGTGATCATGGAGTACGGACCGGTCGAACGCGCGTGCAGCTTGTCGTCGACCAGGTGGTGGAGCTTGAGGATGTACATGAACCCGACCGAGACCGGGTCCGGGAACGGCTCGCCGGAGCGGCCGTCGAACAGCTTGGCCTTGCCGGAGGGCTGGACCAGGCGGTCGCCGTCGCGGTTGGGGATCGTGGCCTCGAAGAGACCGGAGATCTCGTCCTCGCGCGCGCCGTCGAAGACGGGCGTGGCGACGTTGGTGCCGGGGGCGACCTGGTCGGCGCCGATGGACTGCAGGCGCTTGGCCCACTCGTCACCGAGGCCGGAGACGTCCCAGCCACGGCTGGCGAGCCAGCCGAGGTGGATCTCCAGGACCTGTCCCGGGTTCATTCGGGACGGGACACCCAGCGGGTTGAGGATGATGTCGACCGGGGTGCCGTCCTCCAGGAACGGCATGTCCTCGATCGGCAGGATCTTCGAGATGACGCCCTTGTTGCCGTGACGGCCGGCGAGCTTGTCACCGTCGGTGATCTTGCGCTTCTGCGCGACGTAGACGCGGACCAGCTGGTTCACGCCCGGCGGCAGCTCGTCGCCCTCTTCGCGGTCGAAGACGCGGACGCCGATGACCTTGCCGATCTCACCGTGCGGCACCTTCAGCGAGGTGTCGCGCACCTCGCGCGCCTTCTCACCGAAGATCGCGCGGAGCAGGCGCTCCTCGGGGGTCAGCTCGGTCTCGCCCTTGGGCGTGACCTTGCCGACGAGGATGTCACCGGCGACGACCTCGGCACCGATCCGGATGATGCCGCGCTCGTCGAGGTCGGCGAGGACCTCTTCGGAGACGTTCGGGATGTCCCGGGTGATCTCCTCCGGGCCGAGCTTGGTGTCACGGGCGTCGACCTCGTGCTCCTCGATGTGGATCGAGGAGAGGACGTCGTCCTGCACGAGGCGCTGCGACAGGATGATCGCGTCCTCGTAGTTGTGACCCTCCCACGGCATGAACGCCACGAGGAGGTTCTTGCCGAGGGCCATCTCACCGTTCTCGGTGGCCGGGCCATCGGCGAGGACCTGGTCGGCGACGATCCGGTCGCCCTCGGAGACGACGACCTTCTGGTTGACCGAGGTGCCCTGGTTGGAGCGCATGAACTTGGCGATGCGGTACGTGGTGTACGTACCGTCGTCGTTCGTGACGGTGATGTAGTCCGCGGAGACCTCCTGGACCACACCGTCCTTCTCGGCCTTGAGCACGTCACCGGCGTCGGTGGCGCAGCGGTACTCCATGCCGGTGCCCACCAGCGGCGCCTCGGACTTGATGAGCGGCACCGCCTGCCGCATCATGTTCGCGCCCATGAGGGCACGGTTGGCGTCGTCGTGCTCCAGGAACGGGATCATCGCGGTGGCGACGGACACCATCTGGCGCGGCGAGACGTCCATGTAGTCGACGTCCGTGCCGGGCACGTAGTCGACCTCTCCGCCACGACGGCGGACCAGGACGCGGGGCTCGGTGAAGCGCAGCTCGTCGGAGAGGATCGCGTTCGCCTGGGCGATGACGAAGCGGTCCTCCTCGTCGGCCGTGATGTAGTCGACGTCGTCGGTGACCTGGCCGTCGACGACCTTGCGGTACGGCGTCTCGATGAAGCCGAACGCGTTGACGCGGCCGTACGAGGCGAGCGAACCGATCAGACCGATGTTCGGGCCTTCAGGGGTCTCGATCGGACACATGCGCCCGTAGTGGGACGGGTGCACGTCACGGACCTCGAAGCCGGCCCGCTCACGGGAGAGACCACCCGGGCCAAGGGCCGACAGGCGGCGCTTGTGGGTGAGACCCGACAGCGGGTTGTTCTGGTCCATGAACTGCGACAGCTGGCTGGTGCCGAAGAACTCCTTGATGGAGGCGACGACCGGCCGGATGTTGATCAGGGTCTGCGGCGTGATGGCCTCGACGTCCTGGGTCGTCATGCGCTCGCGCACGACGCGCTCCATCCGCGCCAGACCCGTACGGACCTGGTTCTGGATGAGCTCGCCGACGTTGCGCAGACGACGGTTGCCGAAGTGGTCGATGTCGTCGGTCTCGACGACGATCTCCCGGCCCGACTCACCGATCGTCTCGGTCTCACCGGCGTGCAGCTTGACCAGGTACTTGATGGTCGCGATGACGTCGTCGGTGGTGAGCACCCCGGCGTCCAGCGGCTCATCGGCGCCGAGCTTCTTGTTCACCTTGTAGCGGCCGACCTTCGCGAGGTCGTAGCGCTTCGGGTTGAAGTAGAGGTTCTCGAGCAGCGTCTGAGCGGCCTCGCGCGTGGGCGGCTCGCCCGGGCGCAGCTTGCGGTAGATGTCGAGCAGCGCGTCGTCCTGGCCCTGGGTGTGGTCCTTCTCCAGGGTGGCGCGCATCGACTCGTACTCGCCGAACTCCTCGAGGATCTGCTCGGTGCTCCAGCCGAGGGCCTTGAGGAGGACGGTCACGGACTGCTTGCGCTTGCGGTCGATGCGGACACCGACCATGTCGCGCTTGTCGATCTCCATCTCCAGCCAGGCACCCCGGGAGGGGATGATCTTGGCGGAGAAGATGTCCTTGTCGGACGTCTTGTCGATGGAGGAGTCGAAGTAGACACCCGGCGAGCGGACCAGCTGCGACACGACGACACGCTCGGTGCCGTTGATGACGAAGGTGCCCTTGTTGGTCATGAGCGGGAAGTCGCCCATGAAGACCGTCTGGGACTTGATCTCGCCGGTCTCGTTGTTGGTGAACTCGGCCGTGACGAAGAGCGGCGCCGCGAACGTGAAGTCGCGCTCCTTGCACTCGTCGATCGAGTTCTTCGGGGGCTCGAAGCGGTGGTCGCGGAACGTAAGCGACATCGACCCGGAGAAGTCCTCGATCGGTGAGATCTCCTCGAAGATCTCCTCCAGGCCGGACTTGGTGGGGACGTCTTGTCCACTGTCCAGAGCAGCCTCGACGCGAGCCTTCCAGGCGGCGTTGCCGAGGAGCCAGTCAAAGCTCTCGGTCTGCAGCGCGAGGAGGTTCGGAACCTCGAGGGGCTCCTTGATCTTTGCAAAGGAGATGCGCAGCGGGGCGGTGCTGGCACCGTTGTTCGTATTCGCGGTCGAGGCGTTGCGCGAGGCGGCCAAGAGGGGGTCCTTCCGAGGGCTCGGACTCACTACGCGCGTACCGGTCCCACATTGGACAAAGAGACACATCGCCCCGGATCGACCCCGAAGGGCCGGCTCGGAGAGGATCGGTCATCGATGCTCAAGCGGTGGGTATGCCCCTGGTGACGGGCAGGAGGCAGCTAACAGGCAGCGCAAAGGGTCAGTGTAGCCAAGCGGCACACTGATGTCCAGTCGGGGTTCTCAGAGACCCACGTCGCTCTCAACAGCTGTTCTCAACTACCTATGTGGCTGGCCCTCGCGCGGGGTGCGCTCTTCTTTACTGCCCTCTTCACTCTCGATCCATGCCTCGGATACGGATCGAAGTGATGACGCGTCCTGAGAATTGCGCGCCTCGTGCCGTTCGTCAAGGCCCACCGGTCCGGACGGGCCCCCAGGAGCACTCTCCGGCCGCCCCCGGGGAGCCCTCAGGAGGCCCCTGGGCGCCCCGCGAGAGGCGCACGGCGAAGATCACCCTACTCGTCACCGGCCGAAGAGCAAGGCAGCCGCCACGGTACGCCGAAGGGCGACCACCCGGATGGGTGACCGCCCTTCGGTACGGGCGCGTGACGCGCCCAGGGAGTCGCAGGACTCCCGAGGTGTTACTTGACCTCGACGGAAGCGCCGGCGGCCTTGAGGGACTCGGCAGCCTTCTCGGCGACCTCCTTGGCGACCTTCTCGAGGACCGGCTTCGGGGTGCCGTCGACGAGGTCCTTGGCCTCCTTGAGACCCAGCGAGGTCAGCTCACGCACGGTCTTGATGACCTGGATCTTCTTCTCGCCGGCGCCGGTGAGGATGACGTCGAACTCGTCCTGCTCCTCAGCGGCCTCGGCCGGGGCGCCCGGGCCGGCCGGACCGGCGACGGCGACGGCCGCGGCGGCGGTGACGTCGAACTTCTCCTCGAAGGCCTTCACGAACTCGGAGAGCTCGATGAGGGTCATCTCTTCGAACTGCGCGAGCAGGTCGTCCTGGGACAGCTTCGCCATGACAGGCGTCCTTCCACTATTCGGCAGGTGCCGGATGTATATGTCGGCGGGCGTACGTGGAGCCCGCTGGACCGCTGAGCGAAATTACTCGGCGGCCTCGGCGGGAGCCGGAGTACCGGCACCGCCCTGCTCTTCCTTCTTGGCGCGAAGCGCTTCCGCGGTGCGGACGAACTTCGACGGCAGGGCCTGGAAGACCTGCGCCGCCTGCGTCTGCTTGCCCTTGAAAGCACCGGCCAGCTTGGAGAGCAGAACCTCGCGGGACTCGAGGTCCGCGAGCTTCTTGATCTCATCGGCGGACAGCGCCTTACCGTCAAGGACACCGCCCTTGATGATGAGGTTGGGGTTGTCCTTGGCGAAGTCACGAAGACCCTTCGCCGACTCCACCGGGTCACCGGTGACGAAGGCAACCGCCGTCGGACCCGAGAACAGGTCGTCCAGCGTGTCGATCCCGGCCTCGTTGGCCGCAATCTTGGTCAGCGTGTTCTTCACCACGGCGTACTGGGCATTCTCACCGAGCGAACGGCGCAGCGTCTTGAGCTGCGCCACGGTGAGACCCCGGTACTCGGTCAGCACAGCGGCGTTCGAGCTGCGGAACTGGTCCGCGAGCTCGGCTACCGCGGCAGCCTTGTCGGGCCTTGCCATGAGCGTCGGCCTCCTTCCGGGTGATGAGGACCGCTCAGAAGGGGCCGGGAAAGACGAAACGCCCCAGCACAAGTGCCAGGGCGCGGCTCGACCGGACAGAGTCCGGGAGCAGTTCCACAGTCACCTGCGCAGGTCGTCCGATCTAGCGGAACCTTCGGTCACTGTCCCTCTGTCGAGAGTGCAGCGACGACCAGCGGTCTTTGGCTTCTTCTGGAGAGTACGCGACCGGGGGCGCGCCGGGCAAATCCGGCGCTGTCCACCCCGGTGCGGGAGGTTTAGCGGGAGGTCAGAAGGGGCCCGTCACGGGCTCTCCCGCTTCCCTCCGCCGCGTACGAGGACGGGCCCCGCACCTTCGAAAGGGTGCGGGGCCCGTCCCCACAGAGCACGCGTACGGCGCGGCTACCGGATGAGCGCGATGGCTCAGACGGCGGCCGGGTCCTCCTCGACGAGGAGGTTGCGGGTGCGGTTGGCGTCCAGCGGGATGCCGGGGCCCATCGTGGTGGCCAGCGTGGCCTTCTTGATGTAGCGGCCCTTGGCGGCGGACGGCTTCAGACGGAGGATCTCGTCCAGCGCCGCTGCGTAGTTCTCCACCAGCTTGGTCTCGTCGAAGGAGACCTTGCCGATGATGAAGTGCAGGTTCGAGTGCTTGTCGACGCGGAACTCGATCTTGCCGCCCTTGATGTCGTTGACAGCCTTCACGACATCGGGGGTGACGGTGCCGGTCTTCGGGTTCGGCATCAGACCACGCGGACCGAGCACGCGGCCCAGGCGGCCGACCTTGCCCATGAGGTCCGGGGTGGCGACGACGGCGTCGAAGTCCAGACGGCCCTTGGCCACCTCGTCGATGAGCTCGTCGGCGCCGACGATGTCGGCTCCGGCGGCTTCCGCGGCCGCAGCACGGTCACCGGTCGCGAAGACCAGGACCCGGGCGGTCTTGCCGGTGCCGTGCGGGAGGTTCACGGTGCCGCGGACCATCTGGTCGGCCTTGCGCGGGTCGACACCCAGGCAGAAGGCGACCTCGACGGTGCCGTCGAACTTCGTGGAGGCGGTGTCCTTGGCGAGACGGACGGCCTCGAGCGGGGCGTAGTTGCGCTCCCGGTCGACCTTGGCGTCCGCAGCGCGGAGGTTCTTGCTGCGCTTCACTTCTACTCCTGTGGTTTCAGAGTGTGGAGTCGTGGTGCGGACCAGCGCTTGGTCCTACCACTGAGGGCTACGGGGGCTGAATCAGCCTTCGACCGTGATGCCCATGGAACGGGCGGTGCCGGCAATGATCTTCGACGCGGCGTCGAGGTCATTGGCGTTCAGGTCGGGGAGCTTCGTCGTGGCGATCTCGCGGACCTGGGCGGCCGTCAGCTTGGCGACCTTGGTCTTGTGCGGCTCGCCGGAGCCCTTGTCCACACCCGCGGCCTTGAGGATCAGCTTGGCGGCCGGCGGAGTCTTCGTGACGAAGGTGAAGGAGCGGTCCTCGTAGACCGTGATCTCCACCGGCACGACCATGCCACGCTGCGACTCGGTCGCGGCGTTGTAGGCCTTGCAGAACTCCATGATGTTGACGCCGTGCTGACCGAGCGCGGGGCCGACCGGCGGGGCCGGGTTCGCCGCACCGGCGTTGATCTGGAGCTTGATAAGCCCCGTGACCTTCTTCTTCTTGGGAGGCATTGCTCTCTCCGGGTCCTATGAGAGTGTTTCGCCGCCGATTCCGGTCATCCGGATGGAGGCATACCGCACAACGATAACGGGTATAGCTGTGCGACCAAAAACCCAGCAGGTCAGAGCGGCTGCGAAGCCCCTCTGACCTGCTGGGTAGGCATGTGTCCAGAAACCGGCGGGAAGCGCTAGTTCTTCTGGATCTGATCGAAGCTGAGCTCGACCGGGGTCTCGCGGCCGAAGATCTCGACGAGGCCCTTGACCTTCTTCGAGTCGGCGTTGATCTCGTTGATCGTGGCCTGCAGCGTGGCGAACGGGCCGTCGGTGACGGTGACCGAGTCGCCCACCTCGAAGTCCAGCACCTGGACCTCGACCTTGCGGGACGGAGCCGGCTTGCCCTCGGCCTCGGCGGCCTCGCGGGCGGCCTTCTCCTCGGCCTCGGGGGCGAGCATCTTGACGATCTCGTCCAGGGTCAGCGGGTAGGGGTCGTAGGCGTTGCCCACGAAGCCGGTGACGCCCGGCGTGTTGCGCACGACGCCCCAGGACTCGTTCGTCAGGTCCATGCGCACCAGCACGTAACCGGGGAGCTTGTTCTGCCGGACGTTCTTGCGCTCGCCGTTCTTGATCTGGACGATTTCCTCTTCAGGCACCTCGGCCTGATAGATGAACTCCTCCACGTTGAGGGAGACGGCGCGCTGCTCCAGGTTGGCCTTCACGCGCTTCTCGTAACCGGCGTACGTGTGGATGACGTACCACTCGCCGGGGAGGGTGCGGAGCTCGTCGCGCAGGGCGGCGACGGGGTCGACGGGGGCGGCCGGCTCGGCCTCCTCCTCGTCGGCGCTCTCGTCGTCGGCCTCGACAACTTCAGCGGCTTCCTCGGCCTCGGCGGCTTCCTCGGCCTCGGCGGCTTCCTCGGCCTCGGCGGCGACAGCGTCGTCGTCGGCCTCGGCGGCTTCTTCGGCCTCGGCGGCGACAGCGTCGTCGTCGGTCTCGACCGTCTCGTCCACGTCGACGTCCACAGCGGTCTCGGCCTGGTCGGGCTCGTCGGAATCAGCAGCCTCAACGATGTCGAGCTCGTCCTTGGCGGACTCGAAGGCGCCAGCCTCGGGCTCGACGGCGTCGTTCAGGTTCGGGTCAGACACGATGGCTGCTTCTTCCTGGATACAAAGGGGTGGAACATGCGGTGGGGGCGCCGGTCGGACGCCTTCCGCCGGCTCAGCCGAAGACGTACTTGATGACCCGTGCGAACCCCATGTCGAGAACGGTAACAAGACCGATCATGACAACGACGAACACGATCACCACGGTGGTGTATGTCGTCAGCTGGCTGCGAGTCGGCCAGACAACCTTACGGAGTTCGGCGACGATCTGGCGGTAGAACAGCGCGAGGCGGCCCAGAGGACCCTTCTTGCCGCGCTTGCCGCCCTTCCGGGTCTTCTTCTTCGACTCGGGGGATTCATCCTCGGCATCAGGCATGTCGATGGAGCCCACGGCGTCCGTCACGCTTCTCACCTGATTCCGGGTCGTGGCCGTGCCGCGCCCGGTGGAGCCGCACGGCTGTGCAATGAAGTACGTACATGCGCACACATCCTGGCGAAGGAGTGTGTAGCAGGGCCGGAGGGACTTGAACCCCCAACCGCTGGTTTTGGAGACCAGTGCTCTACCAATTGAGCTACGACCCTTGGTGGTTTCCACCAACCTACCGCATCTTTCCCGGTGCCCGGGTGCGAAAACGGTGTGGCTGGTGAAGGCCAACGACAGGTGAGTGTACGTGCTCAGGAGCGCTGCGTCGAACAGACAACTACCGACCGGTCGTGTCCGGTTCCCGTCCGAGTCCTGTCCGGTCCCTGAAACCCGTGTGCCGTCGGGTTTTCCGGTCTGGGAGCATGGGGCCATGAGCGCTGCAACTTCTCCGTCCGAGCGCCGGGTCTCCGCCCGCATCGGTGCGATCTCCGAGTCCGCGACCCTCGCCGTCGACGCCAAGGCCAAGGCCCTCAAGGCCGCCGGGCGCCCGGTGATCGGCTTCGGTGCCGGCGAGCCCGACTTCCCGACCCCCGGCTACATCGTCGACGCCGCGGTCGAGGCCTGCCGCAACCCGAAGTACCACCGCTACACCCCGGCCGGCGGGCTCCCCGAGCTCAAGGCCGCCATCGCAGAGAAGACGCTGCGGGACTCCGGCTACGAGGTCGACGCGAGCCAGATCCTGGTGACCAACGGCGGCAAGCAGGCCATCTACGAGGCCTTCGCCGCGATCCTCGACCCGGGCGACGAGGTCATCGTCCCCGCCCCGTACTGGACCACCTACCCCGAGTCGATCCGGCTCGCCGGCGGTGTCCCGGTCGAGGTCGTCGCCGACGAGACCACCGGCTACCGGGTCTCCGTCGAGCAGTTGGAGGCCGCGCGCACGGAGCGGACGAAGGTGGTCCTGTTCGTCTCGCCGTCCAACCCGACCGGCGCCGTCTACAGCGAGGCCGACGCCGAGGCGATCGGCCGCTGGGCCGTCGAGCACGGCCTGTGGGTCATGACCGACGAGATCTACGAGCACCTCGTCTACGGCGACGCGACCTTCACCTCGCTCCCGGCGATCGTGCCGGAGCTGCGCGACAAGTGCGTCGTCGTCAACGGCGTCGCCAAGACGTACGCGATGACCGGCTGGCGGGTGGGCTGGATCATCGGGCCGAAAGACGTCGTCAAGGCCGCGACCAACCTCCAGTCGCACGCCACCTCCAACGTCTCCAACGTGGCCCAGGTCGCCGCGCTCGCCGCGGTGTCCGGCCCGCTGGACGCCGTCGCGGAGATGCGCACCGCCTTCGACCGCCGCCGCAACCTCATCGTGCGGATGCTCAACGAGATCGACGGCGTGCTCTGCCCGGAGCCGGAGGGCGCGTTCTACGCCTACCCGTCGGTGAAGGGCCTGCTCGGCAAGGAGATCCGCGGCAGGCGCCCGGCCGACTCGGTCGAGCTCGCCGCCCTGATCCTGGACGAGGCCGAGGTCGCCGTCGTCCCGGGTGAGGCCTTCGGCACCCCGGGGTACCTCCGCCTCTCCTACGCGCTGGGCGACGAGGACCTCGTCGAGGGCGTCTCCCGGCTCCAGAAGCTGCTGGGCGAGGCCAAGGCCTGAGAAGCCCGCGGATTGTGCCCCCGGCCATATCGGCCGGGGGCGCTTTTCGTGCCGGCCCCACTCCAAAGAGGAAAGCCGCTTCCGCTCCGGCCCGCCCGTGCGGCAGGATCTTCCGATGGAGCGTGATGTACGTCTGTTGCCCAAAGCCCACCTGCACCTGCACTTCACCGGGTCGATGCGGCCCAGCACCCTGCTCGAACTCGCCGACAAGTACGGGGTCCACCTCCCCGACGCGCTGACCGGCGGCGAGCCCCCGAAACTGCGGGCGACCGACGAGCGCGGCTGGTTCCGGTTCCAGCGGCTCTACGACATCGCCCGGTCCTGCCTGCGGTCGCCCGAGGACATCCACCGCCTGGTCCGCGAGAGCGCCGAGGAGGACGTCGCGGACGGTTCCGGGTGGCTGGAGATCCAGGTCGACCCCACCTCGTACGCCCCGCTGCTCGGCGGACTGATCCCGGCCATCGAGATCATCCTCGACGCGGTGGACAGCGCCGCCCGGGACACCGGCCTGGGGATGCGCGTGGTGATCGCCGCCAACCGGATGAAGCACCCGCTGGACGCCCGGACCCTGGCGCGGCTGGCCGTGCGGTACGCGGACCGGGGCGTCGTCGGCTTCGGGCTCTCCAACGACGAGCGGCGCGGTATGGCCCGTGACTTCGACCGGGCCTTCGCCATCGCCCGGGAGGGCGGCCTGCTGGCGGCCCCGCACGGCGGGGAGCTCGCTGGCCCCTCCAGCGTGCGTGACTGCCTGGACGATCTGGACGCATCGCGCATCGGCCATGGTGTCCGGGCCGCCGAGGACCCCCGGCTGCTGGCGCGGCTGGCCGAGCGCCGGGTGACCTGTGAGGTCTGCCCGTCCTCCAACGTGGCGCTCGGCGTCTACGAGAAGGCCGCGGATGTACCCCTGCGCGCGCTGTTCGACGCCGGGGTGCCGATGGCGCTGGGTGCGGACGACCCGCTGCTGTTCGGCTCGCGGCTCGCCGCGCAGTACGAGCTGGTCCGGCGCCATCACGGCTTCACCGACGCGGAGCTGGCCGAGCTGGCCCGCCAGTCGGTGCGCGGATCGGCCGCGCCCGTCGACGTACGGGACAAGATGCTTTCGGGGATCGACGACTGGCTGGCCGACTAGGGCGACGCGCGCCCTACAGGGAGACGCCGACCGTCACCGGCTCGTTGACCAGGGTGACGCCGAAGGCCGCGTGGACGCCGGCGACGACCTCACGGGCGAGCGCGAGGAGGTCCTCGGTGGTGGCCTCGCCGCGGTTGGTGAGGGCGAGGGTGTGCTTGGTGGAGATCCGGGCCGGGCCGGCGCCGTACCCCTTGGTGAAGCCCGCCCGGTCGATCAGCCAGGCGGCCGAGGTCTTGGTGCGGCCGTCCTCGGCGGGGAACGCCGGAGGCGCCACGTCCGGGCCGAGGCGCTCGTGGACCCGGGCCAGGAAGTCCTGGAACGCGGCCGCGTCGAGGATCGGGTTGGTGAAGAAGGACCCCGCGGACCAGGTGTCGTGGTCGTCCGGGTCCAGCACCATGCCCTTGCCGGCGCGCAGCCTCAGCACGGTTTCCCGGGCGGCGGAGGCGGGAACGCGCTCGCCCTGCTCGACACCCATGGCCCGGGCCGTCTCCGGGTACCTGAGGGGCGCGGAGAGACCGCCTGCCTCTTCCAGCTCGAATCGGACACGGAGCACCACGAAACGGTCGGGTTCGGCCTTGAAGCGACTGTGCCGGTACGAGAAGGAGCACTCCGTGTTCGAAAGAGTCACCGTCTCCCGGGTGCGCCGGTCGTAGGCGACGACCTCCGTGATCGTGGCGGACACCTCCTGTCCGTACGCCCCGACGTTCTGGATGGGCGTCGCGCCCGCGGAGCCCGGGATCCCGGCCAGGCACTCGATGCCGGCGAGACCCGCCTCGACGGTCCGGGCGACGGCGTCGGTCCAGACCTCGCCGGCCGCCAGCTCCAGCGACGTACCGGCGAGGGTGAATCCCTTGGTGGCGATCCGCAGCGCCGTGCCGTCGAAGCCCTTGTCACCGATGACCAGGTTGGAGCCGCCGCCGATGACCAGCAGCGGGGTGCCGCTCGCGTCGGCCTCGCGTACGGCGGCGACCACCTCGGCGTCGGTGGTGGCCGTCAGGAGCCGGGTGGCGGGGCCGCCGAGCCGGAAGGTGGTCAGGGGGGCGAGGGGGGCATCGTGGAGTTCCTGCACGGGGACAAGAGTACGGTCCGCGCCCCCGCCGCTCGGGCGGGGCCACGGACCGTACGGGGCCCACGTGGGCCGTCAGGCGAGCCGGACGACGGCGCGGGACATGCCCAGCACCTTCTTGCCGTCGCAGACGGCCACCAGGTCCACCCGGACCAGGTTGTCCTCCAGCTTGGCCGCGACCTTGCCAATGACCTCGATCAGCGCACCCTTGTCGTCGTCGGGCACGACGACCGGCTTGGTGAACCGCACCCCGTAGTCGACGACCGCGCCCGGATCCCCGGCCCAGTCCGTGACCACGCGGATCGCCTCGGCCATCGTGAACATGCCGTGCGCGATCACATCCGGCAGTCCGACCTCGCGCGCGAATCTCTCGTTCCAGTGGATCGGGTTGAAGTCGCCCGAAGCGCCCGCGTACTGCACGAGCGTCGCCCGCGTCACCGGGAACGACCGCGCGGGCAGCTCCGTCCCGACCTCGACCGACCCGTAGGAGACCTTCGCCGTCATCACGCCTCCTCGGCGGCGCGTGCCACCAGCTTCGTGAGCGCCGTGACCACCAGCTCGCCGGCCTCGTCGTGCACGTCTCCGCGGATGTCCACGATGTCGTTGCCCCCCAGAGACTTGATGTTCTCGATCGTGGAGGTGACCGTCAGCCGGTCCCCCGCCCGTACCGGGCGTACGTACGAGAACTTCTGGTCGCCGTGGACGACCCGGCTGTAGTCCAGGCCCAGCTGCGGGTCCCGCACCACCTCGCCGGCGGCCCGGTAGGTGATCGAGAAGACGAAGGTGGGCGGCGCGATCACATCAAGATGGCCGAGCGCGCGGGCCGCCTCCGCATCGACGTACGCCGGATGGGTGTCACCCACCGCCTCGGCGAACTCGCGGATCTTCTCCCGGCCGACCTCGTACGCCGGAGTGGGCGGATACGTCCGCCCCACGAAGGACTGGTCGAGCGCCATGGGCTCGCTACCTCCTGATGGAAAGACGAATAAGGGCGCGCCCCTGTGCGGGAACCGCCCCGTACAACGACACGAGGCCGCCCCCAGAGGGGACGGCCTCGTGTACGAGCCTGATTCAGCGCGTTTCGCGGTGCGCGGTGTGCGAGTTGCAGCGCGGGCAGTGCTTCTTCATCTCAAGACGGTCCGGGTTGTTACGCCGGTTCTTCTTGGTGATGTAGTTCCGCTCCTTGCACTCCACGCAGGCCAGCGTGATCTTCGGGCGGACGTCGGTGGCAGCCACGTGAGTGCTCCTTGGACGGACGATGGACGGATGAACGCATAAAAGAGTAGCCGATCGAAGGACCGACCCAACAATCGGCTACCGTTAGTAGCGGTGACCGGACTTGAACCGGTGACACAGCGATTATGAGCCGCTTGCTCTACCGACTGAGCTACACCGCTTTGATGATGAGTCCCCCCGCCGAAGCGGGGTTTCCCGATCACCAGAGCCCCAATGCGGAATCGAACCGCAGACCTTCTCCTTACCATGGAGACGCTCTACCGACTGAGCTATTGGGGCGAGCGATGAAGACATTACACGGTCCCCGGCCGATCGCCCAAATCCGTTTCGGCACCACGCTCCGGCCCTCGGCCCGGGTCCGCCCACACCCCCTGATCAGGCCTTGATCCAGCCCGCGCGGCCTTGCGGACGAAGCCCTTCCCCGCGCCGGCACAGGCGCACCGGTACGACTATTGCGCTCCTCCCGGAAGCCGCCCCCGCACGCCCCTAGGCTCGACCCACTCCGTGTGATCTTGCACCCCTCCCTGGAGCGCGATGCCTGACAGCCAGCCGCGGCGGCCCGACGACAACGCGCCCGACAGCGCCGACGCGGCCACCACCGATCCCGCCCCCACCCTCGTCCTGGCCGGCGCCCGCCTCGTCGACGGCCGCGACGTCGACGTACGCCTCAGCGGCAGCCGCATCGAGGCCGTCGGCACCGCGGGCAGCCTCACCACCCGCGGCCCCCGCATCGACCTGCGCGGCTACCTCCTGCTCCCCGCCCCGGCGGAACCCCACGCCCACGGCGACACCGCCCTCACCGCCGACCCCGACGGCCCCGGGCCCGCCTCCCATCACGCCGAGGACATCCAGCGCCGCGCCACCGAGGCCGCCCTCCTCCAGCTGGGCCACGGCGCCACCGCCCTGCGCGCCCACGTCCGCATCGGCGACGTCCAGGGGCTGGCCGCGCTGGAGGCCGTCCTGCAGACCCGGCGGGTGCTGCGCGGCCTCGCCGACCTGACCGCGGTCGCCGTCCCCCGCCTCCTCACCGGCGTCGCCGGGGCCGACAACCTCGCGCTGCTCCGCGACGCGGTGAAGATGGGTGCCGCGGTCGTCGGCGGCTGCCCCGACCTGGACCCCGACCCCACCGGGTACACCGCCGCCGTCCTGGAGGTGGCCGCCGAACACGGCTGCCCCGTCGACCTGCACACCGACGGCGACGACCCCACCCGCCTCGCCCGCCTCGCCGCCATGGCCGGGGGGCTGCGCCCAGGAGTCACCATCGGCCCCTGCGCCGGCCTCGCCCACCTCCCCCTGGAGACCGCGACCCGCGCCGCCGACCAGCTCGCCGCCGCCGGCATCACCGTCGTCTGCCTCCCCCAGGGCGGGTGCACCGGCTCCGAACGCCGCGCGAGCGCCCCCGTACGCCTCCTGCGCTCCGCCGGCGTACGCGTGGCGGCAGGCAGCGGCGCACTGCGTGACACGGCCAACCCCGTGGGCCGCGGCGACCCGCTCGAAGCCGCGTACCTCCTCGCCTCGCAGCACGGCCTGCGCGCCGAGCAGGCCTACGCCACGGTCTCCACGACCGCCCGCGCGGCCCTCGGCCTGCCCGCCGTCCGCGTGGAGGCGGGCTTCCCCGCCGAACTCCTCGCCGTACGCGGCGAACGGCTCTCCGCCGTGCTCTCCCTCGCCTACAGCCGCATCGTCATCCACCGCGGCCGGGTCGTCGCCCGCACCAGCGCCGTACGCGAGTACTGCGACTCCGACCCCGACACCGGCCCCGATCTCCCCCGCCAGGGGCGACCCGACTCCGGTGCCGGGCCCAGGAGCTGAGCACACGGCGGCCGCCGGGCGTATGGTCGGAGATATGCGCATTGTCATCGCAGGTGGACACGGACGGATCGCACTGCGGCTGGAGCGGCTGCTCGCCGCACGCGGGGATGAAGCCGTCGGGATCATCCGCAACCCCCAACAGAGCCAGGAACTCACCGACATCGGCGCCGAACCCGCCGTGCTGGACCTCGAATCGGCCTCCGTCGAGGAGACCGCGGAGGTGCTGCGCGGCGCCGACGCGGCCGTCTTCGCGGCGGGCGCGGGACCGGACAGCGGCACCGCCCGCAAGGACACCGTCGACCGGGGCGCCGCCGTCCTGTTCGCCGACGCGGCCCAAGCGGCGGGCGTACGCCGGTACATCGTCGTCTCCTCCATGGGCGCCGACCCCGACCATCCCGGCGACGAGGTGTTCGACGTCTACCTGAGGGCGAAGGGCGCGGCGGACGCCGACGTTCGCTCCCGGTCCGCGCTCGACTGGACGATCCTGCGCCCCGGCATGCTCACCAACGACGCGGGCAACGGGCAGATCCTGCTCGCCGCCAAGACCGGCCGCGGCCCGATCCCGCGCGACGACGTGGCGGCGACGATCCTGGAGCTGCTGGACACCCCGGCGACGGCGGGCCTGACCCTCGAAGTCATCTCCGGGAACGTGCCGGTCACGGTGTCCGTGAAGGACGTCGCCGGCAACTGACCAGGAGCCCCGGGACCCCTGACAACGAGGAAGCCCCCGACCAGAAGGACTGGTCGGGGGCTTCGTTCGCGTGGCGGCGCCAGGGTTCGAACCTGGGTAGGCTGAGCCGGCAGATTTACAGTCTGCTCCCTTTGGCCACTCGGGCACACCGCCTCGAACGACGCGTCGGATCTCCACTGGTGAGCTCCTTGGCGACGACGTAAACAATACCTGATGGCCGGGGGTGCTCCGCCACCTCATTGATCAGCAGCCGACGGGTGCGGCGGTGGCTAGGCTTTGCGCTGTATCCCCCGCACATTCGACACAAGGAGCCACACGTCATGGCCGACTCCAGTTTCGACATCGTCTCGAAGGTCGAGCGGCAGGAGGTCGACAACGCCCTCAACCAGGCCGCCAAGGAGATCTCCCAGCGTTACGACTTCAAGGGCACCGGTGCCTCGATCTCGTGGTCCGGCGAGAAGATCCTGATGGAGGCGAACGGCGAGGAGCGGGTCAAGGCGATCCTCGACATCTTCCAGTCCAAGCTGATCAAGCGGGGCATCTCGCTGAAGTCGCTGGACGCCGGTGAGCCGCAGCTCTCCGGCAAGGAGTACAAGATCTTCGCCACGATCGAGGAAGGCATCTCCCAGGAGAACGCCAAGAAGGTGGCGAAGATCATCCGCGATGAGGGTCCCAAGGGCGTCAAGGCGCAGGTCCAGGGTGACGAGCTGCGCGTCAGCTCCAAGAGCCGGGACGACCTGCAGGCCGTGCAGGCGCTGCTGAAGGGCCAGGACTTCGACTTCGCGGTGCAGTTCGTGAACTACCGGTAGGGACCGGGGCCGGGCCGTCGCGGCCGGGGCACACACCCGCGGGGGCACACCGCCGAGGCCCACCTCGACGGCGTGCCTCTCCGCTTTTCGGGCCGGGGGACGAGCGCATGGGCGTGGCGTCCGAAAACCGCCGGTGACGGGTGCGGGGTGCGGAGCAGACTGGCTGGTACGGATCCGGGTCGGCCGAGGTCCGCGGTTCGGTGGTCGGCCGGTTCGGCGGTCGGCCGGTTCGGCGGTGAGGGAGGTGAGTGGTCGTGACGACGGTGTACACGCGGGTGGCCGGTCCACTGGGCGAGTTGCTGCTGGTGGGTGAGTCGGACGGTACGGCCGAGGGGCTGCGGCTGGTGTCGTCGTCCGTGCCCGGGCAGAAGGGCGGTGCGGTCGTCCAGGACGGGTGGCTCCGGGCGCCCGAGTTGTTCGCGGGGGTCGTCGCCCAGGTGGAGGCGTACTTCGCGGGGCGTTCGACGCGGTTCGACGTGCCGTTCGCCGAGGCGGTGGGTACCGAGTTCCAGCGGCGCGTGTGGAAGGTGCTGGAGTCGATCCCGTACGGGCGGACCCTGTCGTACGGGGAGGTCGCCGCGCGGGTGGGGGCCTCGGGCGCGGGGGTGCGGGCGGTGGGGACGGCGATCGGGCGCAACCCGCTGCTGGTCGTGCGGCCGTGCCACCGGGTGATCGGCGCGGACGGGGCGCTGCGGGGGTACGCGGGGGGCCTGGAGCGCAAGCAGTTGCTGCTGGGGCTCGAAGGGGCCGCGTGTGTGCCTCGGGTGTGAGGACCGATGGCCGAGGGTGGTGTGACGGGTGGTCTCGCGTGGGGTTCCGGCGGCTTCCGGCGGGCTGTTCCCACGGCCCCGGCAGGTGGTCGCGCCGGGCGCCGTGCACGTACCGGAGTGGCTTTCGGTCGAGCGGCGGCGGGAGTTGGTGACGGCGTGCCGGGAGTGGGCGCGGGGGCCCGTTCCGCTGCGGCACACGGCGCTGCCGGGCGGCGGCGTGATGTCCGTGCGGACGGTGTGCCTGGGGTGGCACTGGCAGCCGTACCGCTACACGCGCACCGCCGACGATGTGAACGGCGCCCCGGTGGCTCCCTTGCCGCAGTGGCTGGTCGCGCTGGGGCGAGCGGCGGTGGCCGAGGCGTACGAGGACGAGGGCGCGGCGGAGGCGTTCGCTCCGGACACCGCGCTGATCAATTTCTATGACGACGCCGCGCGGATGGGGATGCACCAGGACAAGGAGGAGCGGTCGGGTGCTCCCGTGGTGTCGCTGAGCATCGGGGCGACGTGCGTGTTCCGCTTCGGCAACACGGAGGTTCGTGGGCAGCCCTATACGGACGTGGAGTTGGTCTCCGGGGATCTCTTCGTCTTCGGCGGCCCGTCGCGCTTCGCGTTCCACGGGGTGCCGAGGGTGTACGCGGGGTCGGCCGACCCGGCCGCGGGGATGCGGGCCGGCCGGCTGAACGTCACGCTGCGGGAGACCGGGCTGAGGTGACGGCCGTTCGCCCGCGGGCGCCGGTCCTCTTGCCCCGGGTCAGCGGCGTGCGCGGGAGTGGCCGCAGAGCAGCCGATAGAGGATCAGCAGTACCAGGGAGCCGGCGACGGCGGCGATCCAGGTCGCGGTGTCGTAGAAGTCGTTGCTGATGGGACGGTCGAGGAACTGGCCGGAGAGCCACCCTCCGACGAAGGCACCGGCGACGCCGATGACGGTGGTGCCGATGATGCCGCCCGGATCGCGGCCCGGGAGCAGGATTTTGGCTATGACTCCGGCGAGCAGCCCGAGAATGATCCAACCGACAATGCTCATGCCGCCGCTCCTGCCCTTCGCTCCGTCCTGGAACTCAAGACGCGGCGAGCGCTTGTTCGGTTGCCGGGAGCCGTCGGGAGGGGTGGGCGGATGCCGTTCGGGAGAGGCGGGACGGGTGCCTACTGCGGCGTGGCGCCCCTGTTCTCCCGGTCCGGCGCACCGCCGCTGCTGAGGGCGGTCTCCAGAAGAACGATGTCCGCGGTGTCCTTGGCCCGGCGCGGGCGTCCGGGGATCCAGACCGGTGTCATCCGCTTGATCTCGATCTGGGCGGCGGGGCTGATGACCGGGCAGGCCGTGGTGCCGATACGACCCACCGGACCGTCGAGCATGCCGTCCGGCCAGCGCTCGCCGGCCCAGGGGCCGCCCGCGACCACGGGATGGCCGGAACGGTCCGCGTCCAGCAGGGCGAAGCTGCTCTCCTCGCCGTGCTTCCCGAAGTCGAGCTGCTGCTCGGCGGGTGGGCCGGAGAGGCGTGTCCATCCCGACCGCAGCAGTTCACGGGTGAGCGGCCCGGCGTCCCGCTTCCGGGCGAACCAGTCGATGTCCATGTGGTCGCGGGTGGGTGAGCCGAGGAAGAAGTCCATGGCCCAGCCGCCGCGGAGCCAGAGGTCCACGCCGAGCGCGTCGGCGATCCGGGTCGTCTCGGCGATCAGCCGCAGCTGGCGTTCCGTGCGTTCCTTGTCCACGGCTGTGGAGGGTACGGGAGGGCTCCGGACTCGTCCGCTGATTTTCCCGGGCCTCAGCGGGCGGCGAAGGGCTGGTCCGTCGGGACGACCTCCTTGCCGAAGGGCATGAGGGAGACCGGGATCAGCTTGAAGTTGGCGATGCCCAGGGGGATGCCGATGATCGTGACGCAGAGGGCGATGCCGGTGGTGATGTGGCCGAGGGCGAGCCACCAGCCGGCGAGGATGAGCCAGAGGACGTTGCCGACGCAGGAGGGCGATCCCGCGTCCCTGCGCTCGACGACGGTGTGGCCGAAGGGCCAGAGCGCGTACATCCCGATCCTGAAGGCGGCGAGGCCGAACGGGATGCCGATGACGGTGATGCAGAGCAGGGCGCCCGCGGCGAGGTAACCGAGGAACATCCAGAAGCCGCACAGGACGAGCCAGATGACGTTCAGGATGGTGTTCATGGGCGGCGACCTGCCATCTGTTCCAGTCGGGTGATGCGCTCCGCCATCGGCGGATGGGTGGAGAACATCTTGGCCATTCCCTGTCCGGGGCGGAAGGGGTTCGCGATCATCATGTGGCTCGCGGTCTCGATCCTGGGTTCTGCGGGTAGCGGGAGCTGCTTCGTTCCTGCGTCGAGCTTGCGCAGGGCGCTGGCGAGGGCGAGCGGGTCTCCGGTGAGCTGCGCTCCGGAGGCGTCGGCCTCGTACTCGCGGGAGCGGCTGACGGCGAGCTGGATGACGGAGGCGGCGAGCGGGCCCAGGATCATGATGAGGAGCATGCCCAGGAGGCCGGGGCCTTCGTCGTCGTTGGAGCGGCCGATGGGGATGAGCCAGGCGAAGTTGACCAGGAACATGACGACGGAGGCGAGGGCTCCGGCGACTGAGGAGATGAGGATGTCCCGGTTGTAGACGTGGCTGAGCTCGTGGCCCAGGACCCCGCGCAGCTCCCGCTCGTCGAGGATCTGGAGGATGCCCTCGGTGCAGCAGACGGCCGCGTTGCGCGGGTTGCGTCCGGTGGCGAAGGCGTTGGGCGCCTGGGTCGGCGAGATGTAGAGGCGGGGCATCGGCTGCCGGGCCGCCGTGGAGAGCTCGCGGACGGTCCGGTAGAGCTGGGGCGCTTCGAACTCGCTGACGGGCCGGGCCCGCATGGCCCGCAGGGCCAGCTTGTCGCTGTTCCAGTAGGCGTAGGCGTTGGTGCCGACGGCCACGAGGAGCGCGACGACCAGGCCCGTACGTCCGAAGAAGCTGCCGATGACGACGATGAGTGCGGACAGGCCCCCGAGGAGTACGGCGGTTTTCAGCCCGTTGTGCCGGCGGTGCACGGTACGCCCTCCAAGTGGTGCGGCAGGGGAACCCTTTGCGTGGTGGTGCTCCACTCCCCCAGTGGAGCCTTCCGTACTGGTCAACGCCAGGCGAGGGGAGCTAGTTCCCTTGTGCGTGCGGCCGGAGGGCGGGGCCGCTCCGGCGTGATCCGGCCGGTTCGGGCTTCCGGCCCGTACGGAAGCGCACTGAGCCGTACGGGTGTCGGGGGCGTACGTCAGCGCTGGACGGGAAGCTTGGCGAGGGAGAGGGCCTCGGGGTCGGGCTCGACCTCGCTGGTGCAGTGGGCGCAGCGGGAGGCGACGGCGGGGATCTCGCTGAAGCAGCGCGGGCAGTCGCGGACGGCTGCCTTGATGTTGACCTCTTCCTCCTCCTTCGCGGTGAAACGGTTCTGGACCTTGGCCATGGGGACCACGACGCAGAAGTAGAGGACCGCGGCGGTGATGAGGAAGGCGATCGCGGCGCTGAGGAAGAGGCCGTAGGGGAACTCGACTCCGTCGGCCTTGAAGGTGGCCTTGCTGAAGTCGCCGGTGCCGCGGGTGATGACGCCGATGAGCGGGACGATGAAGGCGTTGCTGAAACCGGTGACGACGGCGGTGAAGGCCGCTCCTACGGCGAGTCCGATCGCCATCGAGATGACGTTTCCGCGCAGGATGAATTCCTTGAACCCGTTCAGCACCGCTCTGTCTCCTCTTGTCCTGGTATGCCGTCACCCTTATGAGACGTATGCAGCGAAAACCTTGCCCTGTGGCGGCGGCCACGGGCAAACCGGTCCTTCGCTTTTGAAGGACGTCAGAAGAGGGTGACGGCGGCGAACCTCAGGACGACCTGCGGGGCACCGGAGAGGAGGACGCCGACGACGGCGGTGAGCACGATCGCCGTGGTGAGCGGGGCGGGGGTCCGGAATCGGTGCGGCGGTTCGGAGGCCGGTGTCCGGGTTGCCGCTCCGGTGGATTCCGGGTCCCTGAAGAGGATCGCGGTCCACTGAAGGTAGTAGTAGAGCGCGATCACGACGTTGACGGCCATGACCAGGGCGAGCCAGCCGAGACCCGCGTCGACGGCCGCCGAGAAGACGGTGACCTTGGCGAAGAGGCCGATGATGCCCGGCGGCAGTCCGGCCAGGCAGAGCAGGAAGAAGCCGAGCGCGAGGGCGGCGAGGGGCCGGGTGGCGTACAGGCCCCGGTAGTCGGCGATGCGGTTGCCCGGCTTCGTACGGGCCACAAGGGCCGCGACACCGAAGGCGCCGAGATTCACGACGGCGTACATGAGGGCGTACGCGACGGTGGAGCCGATCTGTTCGTCGCTGGAGTACGCGGCGGCGGCGATGGGGACGAGCAGATACCCGGCCTGGGCCACGGAGGACCAGGCGAGCAGCCGGACCGCGCTGCGGGCGCGGCCGGCGTTCTGGCGGAGGGCCGCGACGTTGCCGACGGTCATGGTGAGGGCCGCCAGGACGGCCACGGCGGGCCCCCAGACGTCGGCATAGGAAGGGAACGCGATGACCGTGACGAGGATGAGGCCCGAGAAGCCGACGGCCTTGCCGACCACGGAGAGGTAGGCGGCGATCGGGAGGGGCGCGCCCACATAGGTGTCGGGCACCCAGAAGTGGAAGGGCGCGGCGGCGGTCTTGAAGGCGAAGCCGACGAGGGTGAGGACGACGCCGGTCTTGGCGAGGGTGTCGAGCTCCGGAGGCACGTCGTCCAGGTGGGCGGCGATATCGGTGAGGTGCAGGGTCCCCGTGGTCGCGTACACGAAGCTGACGCCGAGAAGCATGACGGCGGTGGCGACGACGGAGGAGAGGAAGAACTTCAGCGCGGCCTCGGAGGAACGCCGGTCGCCGCGCTTGATGCCCACGAGGGCGAAGGCGGGCAGCGAGGCGACTTCCAAGGCGACGACGAGGGTGGCGAGATCCCGGGAGGCGGGCAACAGGGCCGCGCCCGCCCCGGAGGTGAGGAGCAGGAACCAGTACTCGCCCGCCGGGATCTTGCGCGTGTCGTCGAGCGAGAGCAGCGCGGTGAGGAACGCCCCGCCGAGCACGAGGGCTTGGATGACCAGGGCGAAGTGGTCGGCGGTGTAACTGCACGCCTGGGCACCGGTGGTGACGCAGAAGGTGGCGCGGTCTCCCGCGCGCAACGGGATGAGGAGGGCGAGGGCGGCGGCGAGCGCGATGAGCGTTCCGTGGCCGAGGAGCCTCTTGCGGTGCTCGGGGAGGAAGAGGTCGGCGACGAGGACGAGCAGGGCGGCCAGCGCGGTGAGGGTGGGGGGCGCGACGGCGAGCCAGTCGATGGTCTGGACGACGCTGGGGGCGGTGTCGGCCGCCGCGGTGAGGGCGCCGGGGGCGGTGCTGAGGTCCGGGGCGGTGCTGAGGTCCGCGGTCACGACTTGCCTCCTGCGAGGAGCTTCTGCACGGCCGGGTCGGTGAGGCCGAGGAGGACGGCGGGCCAGAGTCCGGCGAGGACGGTGAGGGCGGCGAGCGGGGTCCAGGCGGCGGCTTCGTAACGCTGGATGTCGGCGAGCTGCGGGGTGGTGGCCGGCTGGACCGCGGCGGTCCCGGAGGGCCGGGACGCGTCGTTCGGCCGCTGGGGCTGCGTACTCGGGGAGAGCGGGGAGTGGGGCGCGTGTTCGCCCATGCAGACGCGGCGGACCACGATGAGCATGTACGCGGCAGTGAGCAGGGTGCCGAAGGCGCCGATGGCCATGAAGGTGCGGAACGCGGGGCGGCTGAGGCCTTCGGCGGGGCTGTAGGCGCCGAACAGGGTGAGCATCTCGCCCCAGAATCCGGCGAGTCCGGGCAGGCCGAGCGAGGCGACGGCGGCGAAGGCGAGCAGGGCGCCGAGACGGGGGGCCCGGCCGTAGAGCGCGGCTCCGGTGGCGCCGGCGAGGGTGTCCAGGTCGGCGGTGCCGTAGCGGTCCTTGATGGCGCCGACCAGGAAGAACAGCAGGCCGGTGATGAGGCCGTGGGCGATGTTGGCGAAGAGCGCGCCGTTGACTCCGGTGGGGGTCATGGTGGCGATGCCGAGGAGTACGAAGCCCATGTGGCCGACGGAGGAGTACGCGATGAGCCGCTTGAGGTCGCCCTTGGCGCCCCTGCGGGCGAGGGCCAGGCAGGCGAGCGACCCGTAGACGATGCCGACGACGGCGAACGCGGCGAGGTAGGGCGCGAAGGTGCGCATCCCGTCGGGGGCGACGGGGAGCAGGATCCGGACGAATCCGTACGTTCCCATCTTCAGCAGGACACCCGCGAGGAGCACGGAGCCGACGGTGGGGGCGGCGGTGTGGGCGTCGGGGAGCCAGCTGTGCAGGGGCCACATCGGGGTCTTCACGGCGAGCCCGATGCCGATCGCCAGTACGGCGGTGACCTGCACGGATGTGGTGAGCCCGCGGCCGTTGTCAGTGGCGAGTGCCACCATGTCGAAGGTGCCGCTCTTCAGTCCGATGAGGAGCAGGCCCAGCAGCATGACGACCGAGCCGAGCAGTGTGTAGAGGATGAACTTCCAGGCGGCGGCGCGCCGCTGGTCACCGCCCCAGCGGGCGATGAGGAAGTACATCGGGATGAGGACCATCTCGAAGGCCAGGAAGAAGAGCAGCAGGTCGAGGACGGCGAAGGTGGCGAGGGTGCCGGATTCCAGGATGAGGACGAGGGCGGTGAACGCCTTCGCTGAGGGGCCCGCGGGCAGCTTGAAGTAGCTGTACAGCGTGCAGAGGAAGGTCAGCAGCGCGGTCAGCAGGAGGAGGGGGAGCGAGATGCCGTCGATGCCGAGGTGGATGCGGACGTCGAGTGCCGGGATCCAGCTGATGTCGGTGGTCGCCTGCATCGTGGCGGGGTGGTCGTGGTCGAAGCCGGCGGCCAGGACGATCGCGGCGACGAGAACGGCGCCGGTCACGGTCATACCGTGGCGGAGCACGGCCTGGTCGGGGTTCCTGCCCCGGAGTCCGGGCGGGGCGGGGAGCAGGGCCGCGACGGCGCCGAGGAGCGGGGCGACGACGATGAACGCGAGAAGGAACTGCATCACGGACGGGTTGATATCGATCACGGTCACGACCCCGCGTTGACGTTGGCGAAGACGACGGCGGCGATCCCCAGCACGAGGGAACCGGCGAGCAGGGCGCTGAGGTAGGTCTGCACGTTTCCGGTCTGGGCGCGGCGTACGGCGGCGCCGAGGAGGCGCGTGGCGGCGCCCGATCCGTTGACGTAGGTGTCGACGACCGTGCGGTCCAGGAAGCGCACGAGGCGGGCGGCCTGCTGGACGGGCCGGACGAACAGCGCGGTGTACAGCGCGTCGAGGTGGAAGCCGGTGACCGCGTGGCGGTGGAGCGGGCCCAGGAGGAGGCGGCCGGGGTCGGCCGGGTCGGCGGCGTCCGCGATGGTGCCGTAGGCGGCGGTGTGCGACGTCATGGCCTCGGCTTCGACGAGGGCGGGTTCGGCGCCGGGGTGGGCGGCGACGGCACCGAGGGGGATGCGGGCGGCGAGCGCCGTGGTGTGGCGCCAGGCGCCGTAGGTGACGAGGCCGCCGACAAGGCCGGCGCCGGTGGAGAGGACGGCCGTGGTGAGGGACGGGGTGAGGGCATGGCCGTCGAACCAGTCGCCGATCACGCCCGCGGTGAGCCCGAAGGCGATGGTGGGGACGGCCAGGACCCACAGGACGGAGGTCATGGCCAGCGGCTGCCTGCCGCGGTCGGGGAGTTCGGCGCCGCGGCCCTTGAAGGCGAGGAGCCAGAGGCGGGTGGCGTAGGCCGCGGTGAGGACGGCGGCGAGCAGCCCGGCGGTCAGGATCGTCCAGCCCGCGGCGGCGGGGGCGACGGTCCGGTCCCCCAGCGCGGTGTGCTCGGCGGCGACGAGGACGGCTTCCTTGGAGAAGAAGCCCGCGAACGGCGGGATGGCGGCGAGCGCGAGGAGGGCGACGGTCATCGTCCAGTAGGCGTCGGGGACGCGGCGCGCGAGGCCGCCCATGCGGGACATGGCGGCCAGTGAGTTGGTGCCGGCGGCGTGGATGACGACGCCGGCCGCGAGGAAGAGGACCGCTTTGAACGCACCGTGCGAGATCAGGTGGAAGACGGCGGCGCCGCGGTCGGCGACGGCCAGGGCGCCGGACATGTAACCGAGCTGACCGATGGTCGAGTAGGCGAGGACGCGCTTGATGTCGTCCTGGGCGAGGGCGGCGAGTCCCGAGCCGATCATCGTGACGGCCGCCATCACGGCGAGGACGACCAGGGCCGCGCCGGAAGCGGCGAAGACGGGGAGCAGCCGGGCCACGAAGTAGATCCCGGCGGCGACCATCGTCGCGGCGTGGATGAGCGCGGAGACGGGGGTGGGGCCGGCCATCGCGTCGGGCAGCCAGGTGTGCAGGGGGAACTGGGCGGACTTCCCGGCGACGCCCGCGAGGAGCAGCAGGGCGATCAGGGTGGGGTGGTCCAGGCCGCCGTTGGTGACGGCCGCGAGGACCTTGGTGATCCGGAAGCTGCCGGTGTCGGCGGCCAGGGCGAACAGACCGATCAGGAAGGGGACATCGCCGAGCTTGGTGACGAGGAATGCCTTCAGGGAGGCGGCGCGGGCCTCGGGCGTCTCCCAGTAGTGGCCGACCAGGAAGTACGAGCAGATGCCCATGATCTCCCAGCCGACCAGCAGCACCATCAGGTCGCCGGAGTAGACGACGAGCAGCATCGCGGAGGTGAAGAGGGAGACCAGAGCCGCGTAGGAGGGGTAGCGGGCGTCGTCGCGGAGGTACGCCGTGGAGTAGAGCTGTACGCAGGTGGCGACGAGCCCGACGAGGACGGCGACGAGGACCGCGAAGCCGTCCAGGCGCAGGGCCAGGTCGATGGGGATCGACCCGGTGGGGGTGAGCTGGGTCGCGGCGTCGATGGCACGGCCGCCGCCCTGGCGGACGGCGACGACCACGGCGAGGACGGCCGCGGTGAGCGTCGGCAGGATCGCCAGGGGGCGGACGAAGCCGGGGGCGGTACGGCCGGTGGTGAGACCGGCGACGGCCCCGAGGAAGGGGAGGAGCGGGACGAGGGCGGCGAGGGTCGTCGTGGTCACGAGGTGGCCTCTGCGTTCGTGGTGCTCCCTGCTGTTTCGGCGTCGTCGGTCTCGGCGGTGTCGCGGAGCCGGTCGATGTCGGAGGAGCCGCGGTTGCGGTAGACGGCGAGAACGATCGCCAGGCCGATGCCGATCTCGGCGGCGGCGATGGCGATGGTGAAGAGGGTGAGGGCCTGGCCGGAGTGGAGGGTGTCGCGGAGCCAGACGTCGAAGGCGACGAGGTTGAGGTTGACGGCGTTGAGCATCAGCTCGACGGACATCAGGACCAGGATCGCGTTGCGGCGGGCGAGGACGCCGTAGAGGCCGGTGCAGAAGAGGAGCGCGGCGAGTACGGCCGGATAGGCGAGGTGCATCAGCTCCGTTCCTCCCTGTCCCGTCGGGCGGCCGGGTCCGGGCCGGGCTGGGCGACGGTGTCCGGCCGGGACGTGGTGTCCGGCCGGACGGCGGTGTCCGTGTCGTGCTTACGGGACAGGACGATGGCGCCGACGAGGGCGGCGAGCAGCAGGACGGAGAGCGCCTCGAAGGGGAGGACCCAGTTCCGGAAGAGGAAGGCTCCGGTGACGGCGGTTGAGCCCTGGGCCGCCCCTTCGAGGTCGATCCAGGTGGTGCGGAAGGCGTCCACCACGACCCAGACGAGCGCCACCGCCGAGGCGAGGGCCACACCGAGCGCGATCCACCGGTTGCCCGAGTCGGCGTCCGGGGAGCGGCCGATGGGGGCCCGGGTGAGCATCAGGCCGAAGAGGAGGAGGACGACGACGGAACCGACGTAGATCAGTACCTGCACCCAGGCGATGAACTCCGCGGTGAGCAGGAGGTATTCGACGGCCAGTCCGCCGAGCGCCACGACGAGCCAGAGCGCGGCGTGCACCAGCTGCCGGGTCGTGACGGTGATGACAGCGGCGCCGAGGGTGGCGAGGCCGACGAGGACGAACGCGATCTCCACGCCGGTCGGGGAGAGGAAACCGGGGTGGCCGGCGGCGGCCGCGGCGAGCACGGGGGGTGCGGTGTGAAGGGTCACGGGGTTCCTCCCTTCTCGTCGGGGTCCTGTGGCTCGGGGTTCCGAGGCCCGGGTTGCTGCGGCTGGGCGACCTGCTGGGCGGCGAGTTTGTCGGCCGCCTTGCGGGCGGCGGCGACCTCCTTCGGCTCCTCCGCCCCCGGGTCGAGGGCGGGCGGCTCCGGCACGGTCCACATCCACTCGCGGAGCTTGTCCCGCTCATGGGTGAGTTCGTGGATGTCCGTCTCCGCGTACTCGAACTCGGGCGACCAGAAGAGGGCGTCGAAGGGGCAGACCTCGATGCAGATACCGCAGTACATGCAGAGGGAGAAGTCGATGGCGAAGCGGTCGAGGACGTTGCGGCTGCGCTCACGTCCGCCGGGGGCGGCGGGCGGCACCGTCTCCTTGTGGGAGTCGATGTAGATGCACCAGTCGGGGCACTCACGGGCGCAGAGCATGCAGACCGTGCAGTTCTCCTCGAACAGCCCGATGACGCCCCGGGAGCGGGGCGGCAGTTCGGGCTGGGTCTCGGGGTACTGCGCGGTGACGGTCTTCCTCGTCATCGTGCGCAGGGTGACGGCGAGGCCTTTGGCCAGGCCTGATCCGGGGATCGGGGACATCAGTTGATCGCCACCTTCACGATGCCGGTGAGCGCGATCTGCGCGAGGGCGAGGGGGACGAGGGTGGTCCAGGCGAGCTTCTGCAACTGGTCCTCCCGCAGACGCGGGTAGCTGACGCGCAGCCAGATGACGACGAACGCGAGGAGGGCGGTCTTGAGGAGGGTCCAGAGCCAGCCGAGTCCGTCGGCGCCGAACGAGCCGTGCCAGCCGCCGAGAAAGAGGACGGTGGTCAGGGCGCAGAGGATGACGATCCCCGCGTACTCGGCCAGCAGGAACAGGGCGAAGCGCAGCCCCGTGTACTCGGTGTACGCGCCGAAGATGATCTCGGAGTCGGCGACCGGCATGTCGAAGGGCGGGCGCTGGAGCTCGGCGAGACCGGCGACGAAGAAGACCAGGGCTCCGACGATCTGCCAGGGCAGCCACCACCACTCGAAGGCGTCGAGGATGCCGGTGAGCGAGACCGTTCCGGCCGCCATGGCCACGGAGGCGGCGGTGAGGAGCATCGGGAGTTCGTAGGAGAGGAGCTGGGCGGCGGTGCGAAGCCCTCCGAGGAGGGAGAACTTGTTGGCCGAAGCCCAGCCGGCCATGAGCGAGCCGAGGACGCCGATGCCCATCACAGCCAGCACGAAGAAGATGCCCGCGTCGATGACCTGGCCCACCGCGCCGTCGCCGGGGCCGATGGGGATGGCCACGAGGACGAGGAGGTAGGGCAGGAGGGCGACGGCGGGGGCGAGCTGGAAGACGCGGCGGTCGGCGGCGGCCGGGACCACGTCCTCCTTCTGCGCGAACTTCACGCCGTCCGCGACGAGCTGGGCCCAGCCGTGGAAGCCGCCCGCGTACATGGGGCCCAGGCGGCCCTGCATGTGGGCCATCACCTTGTGCTCGGTCTGGCCCACGAGGAGGGGGGCGACCAGGAACACGACGAAGACGATGGCCAGGCGGAGGGCGACGTCGAGAACGTCGTTCACTCGGTATCGCCTCCGGCGGGGTGGGGGGTGTCGGGGTCGGGCTTGTCGCGGGTGGGGTCGGGCTTGTCGGGGTCGCCGCCTTCCGAGGGCTGGCGGGAGGGGGTGGGAGCGTCCGGGTCGTCGGGCGAGGTGTCCGGACCCTTGGGTGGGGTGTCCGCGCCCCTGGGCGAGGTGTCCGGACCCGTAGGTGGGGTGTCCGGACCCTTGGGTGGGGTGTCCGGACCCCTGGGCGAGGTGTCCGGGTCGTCGAACGCTGGTCGGGCGTCGTGCCAGGGGGCGTCCGTGCTGCGGGCGCGCCCGCTCGCCGAGCCCTGGGAGGCCGAGCGCGAGCGGCGCGGCGGGCGCGGTGCGGCGGCCTCCGGGCTCTGCTGCTGGCTCGCCGAACCGTCCGAGGCGGAGCGGGAGCGGCGCGGGCGCGCGGCCGGAGGCGGCCCGGTCGGTACGTCGTCGGGCGATGCGTCGCTGGGCGGCGCGGTCGCGGACGGAGGCTGTACGGGCTTCGGCGTCGCCGTGTCCGGCGCTGCGGGCGCGGAATCCTCAGGCCCGGGAATCTCGGGCGCGGAGGTCTCGGGCCGGGGAGTATCGGGCGCGTAAGTCTCAGGTTCGGGAGTCTCGGACCGGGACGTCTCGGGCGCCGGAGTCCCGGGCCGGGACGCCTCGGGCGCCGGAGTCCCGGGCCGTGAAACCTCAGGGGCGGAAGGCGCCGCCGGTCCCGTCTGCGGGCGTTGCGCTGCTGATCCCTCGCTCGCCGAGCGGGCGCGGCGCGGCGGGCGGTCGGCCGCCGGGCGGGCCGCCCGGGTCGGGCGCGCTGCGGCAGGGGGGAGCTGGCCCTTGAGAGGGCCCCATTCGTTCGGGTCCGGGACGCCGGGGGGAAGCATCGTGCGGCGCTTGGGGCCGCCGTGTTCCGACTCCCCGGGCTCCTTCGCACCGGGCCAGGCCTTGGCGACGCGGGCGGCCAGGACGAAGTCCTTGCGCAGCGGGTGGCCCTCGAAGCCTTCCGGAAGCAGCAGCGGGGCGAGGCCGGGGTGGCCCTTGAAGGCGACGCCGAACATCTCGTGCGTCTCGCGCTCGTGCCAGGCCGCGCCCGCGTAGACGTCGATCGCGCTGGGCAGGACGGCCGTGTCGTGCGGGACGGTGGTGCGCAGCATGAGCCGGCGGACCGAGCCGTCCCCGACAGCCGCGACGTGGGCGCAGACGCGGAAGCCCGTGCCCGGCTCGTCGACGGCGCTGAGCCAGTCGAAGTAGCGGCAGCCGAGGTCGTCGCGGGCGGTCCGCAGCGCGGTGATCCAGTCCGTGGCGGGGACGTCGACGGTCAGCAGGTCGTACGCCGACTCCGCCGTCGCGCCCTTGCCGAAGATCTCCGTGACGGCGTCCGGCAGCCGGTCGTACGGGTGGTGGGGCGGGGGTTGACGCTCGCTCACCGCTGCTCCTCCCCCGTTCCCGTCCCCGGTTCCGTCCCCGGAGTCGTTCCTGGTGCCGTCGGTGCGGCGACCAGGCCGCTGCGCAGCGCCGCCGTGGACGGGGCTCCGCCAGCGGGGCCGGTCGCGTACCGCTCCGCCAGGGACTCGCGCGCGATCTTCTCCTGGAGCTTGAGAATGCCCTGGAGCAGCGCCTCGGGCCGCGGCGGGCACCCGGGTACGTACACGTCGACGGGGATGATCTGGTCGACGCCCTTGGTGACGGAGTACGAGTCCCAGTAGGGGCCGCCGCAGTTGGAGCAGGCGCCGAAGGAGATGACGTACTTCGGCTCGGGCATCTGCTCGTAGAGGCGCTTCACGGCCGGGGCCATCTTGTCCGTCACCGTGCCGGAGACGATCATCAGGTCCGCCTGGCGGGGGCCGGGGGCGAAGGGGATCACGCCCAGCCGGATGAAGTCGTGGCGCGCCATGGAGGCGGCGATGAACTCGATGGCGCAGCAGGCGAGTCCGAAGTTGAAGACCCAGAGGCTGTAGCGGCGGCCCCAGTTGAGGACGACCTTCATCGGTTCGGGCGCGAGCCGGGAGAGGATGCCGAGGCGCTTCGGCTCCGGGAGGAGCACCGGCTCCGACGCGGCGGCGGCCCCTGGGCCGGCGGAAGGCGGGGGTGTCGGCGCGGGCTGCTGCGATGTGGAGGCCGGCCGGCTCGTCAGGCCCATGCGAGGACGCCCTTCTTCCATGCGTAGAGCAGTCCCACGGCGAGGAAGCCGAGGAAGATGAACATTTCCACCAGCGTGGTCGCACCGTACCCGGGTGCCGCGAAGACCGTGGCCCACGGGAACAGGAAGATGGAGTCGACGGCGAAGATGACGTAGAGGAACGCGTAGACGTAGTAGCGGACCTGGGTGTGCGCCCAGCCCTCACCGACCGGGTCGACGCCGCACTCGTACGTCAGCAGCTTCTCCGGCGTCGGGACCACGGGCCGCAGGAGCCGCCCCGCCCCGAACGCGACGGCGACGAACAGCACACCGACCAGGGTGAGCAGGCCGACCACCGAATAGCTCTGGAAGTACTCCGATGCGAGGGTGGCCGATGTGCCGACCGGGGGGCCAGGCACGTCCGGCACGTACGGCATGTGCGGCACTTCCGGCACGTACGCCACGTCCGTCACGTCCGCCCCTCGTTCCTCGTCGTCCGGCTCCGGCCCCGTCCGTTCCTGGGGCCCCTGTGTACGCACGGGAGTCTAGGCCCTGATAAACGCACGGTAAGCAGTCGCGTCGCGCACAGGTTAAGCAGTCGCGTCGCGCACAGGTGGGGTTATCCCTACTTCACGCCACCCATGAGCCCCATGGCGTGCGGGGACGCGGCCCGGCAGGCTGGTGCCATGACCATGAGCCCTTCCGTCCCGATCCCCGACCGGCCGCCGCCCGCCCGCCTCGCCCTCGACCGCTGGACCTGGCGGGAGATCGCCCACCTGCTCGTCAATCTGCCGATGGCCATCGCCGGATTCGTCTACGCGCTGCTCGTGATCGCCGTCGGCGTCGGCCTCTCCGTCACGGTGGTCGGCCTGCCGGTGCTCGTCGCCGGGTTGCGGGGAGCGCGGTTGCTGGGCCGGGGGGAGCGGGGCCGTGCCCGGTCGTTGCTCGGGATACGGATCGAGGAGCCGAGTCCGTTGACGCGCGGCCGCCAGGAGGAGGGGGTCTTCTCCTGGCTCTGGTCGGGGCTGAAGGACCCGGTGGGCTGGCGTTCCCTGCTGTACGCGTTCATCCGGCTGCCGTGGGGGGTGCTGACGTTCACGGTGACGCTGGTGAGCTTGTTCGTCCTGTGGCCGGTACTCCCGTTCATAACCCGCGGGCTGACGGCGGCGGACCGGGCGATGGTGCGGGGGCTGTTGTCGCCCTCGGACGAGTTGGAGCGGCGGATCGCGGAGCTGGAGTCGGACCGGGGCGTCGTCGTGGACACGGCCGCCGCCGACCTGCGCCGCATCGAGCGGGACCTCCACGACGGTGCCCAGGCCCGACTCGTCGCCCTCGCCATGGGGTTGGGGCTGGCCAAGGAGAAGCTGACGGACGATCCGGAAGCGGCCGCGCGGATGGTGGACGAGGCGCACGGGGAGATCAAGGTCGCTCTGCAGGAGTTGCGCGACCTCGCCCGGGGTATCCATCCCGCTGTCCTCACCGACCGCGGTCTCGACGCCGCCCTGTCCGCCATCGCCTCCCGTTGTACCGTGCCGGTCAGTGTCTCGGTGGACCTGGCGGGGCGCCCGGCGGAGGCGATCGAGGGGATCGCGTACTTCACCGTGTCGGAGCTCCTGCAGAACGTCAGCAAGCACAGCGGTGCCCGGTCTGCGTCCGTCGAGGTGTGGCGAGCAGCGGACCGGTTGCTGATCCAGGTCACGGACGACGGGGCGGGCGGGGCACGGATGGACGGCGGCACGGGGATGGCGGGGCTGGCCGAGCGGCTGGACGCGGTGGACGGGGTGTTCGTCCTCGACTCTCCGGTGGGCGGGCCGACGGCCGTCACCGCCGAGCTGCCCTGGCGCGACCGGGTCCCGGCCGGCAGCCGGGCGTCCTGAGCGCCCCGAGCGTGTGCCGGGGGTGGGGAAAACCCCCGCATGGATACGGAGACCGGCCGCATGGTGCCGGAGACGGCGGCCCAGCACCCTTGAAGAAGCACGGTCCGCTGAAGGAGTACGGTCCGCAGCGGCTGAACACGGACGCGGAACACGGACGCGGAGCACGGACGCGACACACTCCCCCGATCGACAGAGAAGACGGAACGGACGGCACTCATGGCCACGGCATACGGACCGGAGATCCGGGACCACAAGGGATCGGGCACGCGCGGCCACACAGGTCAGGGCCCGGGGCCCCAAGGGAAGGTCCCGGTGAGGCACTTCCTCCCGGCGGCGTTGCGCGCGCCGCTGGAGGCGCGCAGCTGGCGCGAGCTCCTCTACGTCCTGCTGAGCCTGCCGCTGAGCACGGTGATGTTCGTCTTCGCGGTCGCCATGACCTCGGTCAGCGCGGGCCTGCTCATCACCTTCATCGGCGTTCCGCTGCTGGCGGTCGGCCTGGCCGTCTGCCGGGGGTTCGGCGCGATGGAGCGGGCCCGGGCGCGCGGGCTGTTGAAGCTGGACGTGGCGGAGCCCGTGCGGGTGCGGGGGAAGACCGGCGGCCCGATGGCATGGATGGGCGCTGTCCTGCGGAGCGGGGTCTCCTGGCGTCACCTGCTCTATGCCCTGCTGCACTTTCCCTGGGCCGTGTTCACGTTCTGCGTGTCGGTGGTGTTCTGGACGTACGGCCTGATGGCTCTGGCGTACCCGCTGTGGCAGTGGGTCTTCCCGGTGTTCGTCGGGGCCGACGGCATCCAGTTGTACGGGGACCGCACCCACGCGTACTACCTGGACTCCCCCGTCGAGCTGGCTGCGACGAGCGCGGTGGGTCTGGTGCTGGTGCTGGTGGCGCCGTGGATCGTGCGGGGGCTGGTCTCGGTGGACCGGCTGATGGTGTCCGGTCTGCTGGGCCCGTCCGCGCTGTCCGCCCGGGTCACCGAGCTGGAGTCGGACCGCGGCGTGGTCGTGGACACCGCCGCCGCCGACCTGCGCCGTATAGAACGGGACCTCCACGACGGGGCACAGGCCCGGCTCGTCGCCCTGGCCATGGGCCTCGGGCTGGCGAAGGAGAAGCTCAGCGACGACCCGGAGGCCGCCGCGCGGATGGTGGACGAGGCCCACGGCGAGGTGAAGGTCGCCCTTCAGGAGCTGCGCGACCTGGCCCGGGGTATCCATCCCGCCGTCCTCACCGACCGGGGTCTCGACGCCGCGCTCTCCGCCATCGCCTCCCGCTGCACCGTCCCGGTCACGGTCGAGGTGGATCTGGACGAGCGGCCCGCACAGGCCATCGAGGGCATCGCGTACTTCACGGTGTCGGAGCTCCTGCAGAACGTCAGCAAGCATGCGCGGGCGACCCGGGCCACGGTCGACGTGTGGCGGACGTCCGACCGGCTGCTGCTCCAGGTCACGGACGACGGTCGGGGCGGCGCGGCCGTCTCGGCAGGCAGTGGTCTGGCCGGACTGACGGAGCGGCTGGACGCGGTGGACGGGGTCCTGGCGGTGAACTCCCCGGCCGGCGGCCCGACGACAGTCACCGCCGAGCTGCCCTGGCGCGGCTGACCACCACGCCAGCTGCCCTGACGCGACGGACCCCCACGCCAGCTGCCCTGACGCGACGGACCACCACGCCAGCTGCCCTGACGCGACGGACCGCCGCCGAGCTGGCCAGGTGCGACGGACCGCCGCCCCCCTACCCCCGCCGCCCCCCCTACCCCCGCCCCGGGCAGCCGCCGTCTCTCCCCGTCCCACCCCGTCGCCGGACTCCTGTCCGGTAGCCCCCCGTCACCGGACTCCTGTCCGGTGCCCCCCGTCACCGGATCCTGTCCGGGTGCCCCCCGTCACCGGATCCTGTCCGGTGGCGGGGTTTCCAGCTGGGTGGCCGGATCGGGCGCGTTATCCACAGGGCCCCCATCCGTGCCCCGGGCCTGGGATGCTGGGGCGTCGGGCGCGGTGCGCGCACGAGCACAGCACGAGCACGAGCACAGCAGCAGAGACTGGCTCGCTGACTCAGAAACTCTCTGACTCAGAAACGCAGAACAGCGGGGGACGCAGGGCCGTGGAGTACGTGGAGAACAGAGTGCGGGTAGTCATCGCCGAGGATTCGGTCCTGCTGCGGGAAGGGCTTACCCGTCTGCTCACCGACCTCGGGCACGATGTGGTCGCGGGGGTGGGGGACGCCGAGGCCCTGCTGAAGACCGTGGCGGACCTCGGCGCGGAGCAGGCGCTGCCCGATGTGGTGGTGGCCGATGTGCGGATGCCGCCGACCCATACGGACGAGGGCGTACGGGCGGCGGTGCGGCTGCGGAAGGAGTACCCGGGGATAGGGGTGCTGGTCCTCTCCCAGTACGTGGAGGAGCAGTACGCCACCGAGCTGCTGGCGGGCAGCAGCCGGGGCGTGGGGTATCTGCTCAAGGACCGGGTGGCCGAGGTCCGCGAGTTCGTCGACGCGGTCGTACGGGTGGCCCGGGGCGGGACGGCGCTGGACCCGGAGGTGGTGGCGCAGCTGCTGGGCCGCAGCCGCAAGCAGGACGTGCTGGCGGGGCTGACGCCACGCGAGCGGGAGGTCCTGGGCCTGATGGCCGAGGGCCGGACGAACTCGGCGATCGCCCGGCAGCTCGTGGTGAGCGACGGGGCGGTGGAGAAGCACGTCAGCAACATCTTCCAGAAGCTGGGGCTCTCGCCCAGCGACGGGGACCACCGGCGCGTCCTCGCCGTGCTGACCTACCTGAACTCCTAGCCGTCTGACACCCTGCCAATTGATCGACCCGGCCGCCGATCGGCGCCGGACGAGCACCCGGCGTACACCCGGCGGATCTCCGCCAGGGGTGTCCGGCGAGCTTCCGCCGGGCAGTCCTGGGCGGAAGGACCTAGCACCAAAGACCTACGAGCAGAGCACGTCCATCCGATGATCGGGGGGCTTGAGAAAGATGGCAAAACGGACTAAAAGGGTGTCTCAAAACGGGGTCCACCATATGATCGGCCCCTGGAGGGCGAACCGCACGGACGTAGGGTTGCCTCTGGGACCGCCGGCTGGCCGGACGGTTCCGAACCGCCGCCCCAAGGGAGGTCCAGTTCAGTGACGAGCCAGGTCAGTAGCGCGGCAGAGAAGGCCGATGAGGCCAACGACGCCGTCCTCGGGGGTCAGCGCGCCCCCCTGTCAGGAACGACGGGAACGACCGGCGGCGACGGTAAAGAGGTCCGCCGCCTGGACCGGGTGATCATCCGTTTCGCGGGTGACTCGGGTGACGGGATGCAGCTCACGGGTGACCGGTTCACCTCGGAGACGGCATCGTTCGGGAACGATCTCTCCACCCTGCCGAACTTCCCCGCCGAGATCCGGGCCCCCGCAGGCACCCTGCCTGGGGTTTCTTCCTTCCAGCTCCACTTTGCCGATCATGACATCCTCACCCCCGGTGACGCGCCCAACGTCCTGGTCGCGATGAATCCCGCCGCTCTGAAGGCGAACATCGACGACGTGCCGCGCGGCGCCGAGATCATTGTGAACACCGATGAGTTCACCAAGCGGCCGATGGCGAAGGTGGGGTATGCGACCAGCCCGCTGGAGGACGGGTCGCTGGAGGCGTACAACGTCCACCCGGTGCCGCTGACGACGCTGACGATCGAGGCGCTGAAGGAGTTCGGGCTCTCCCGAAAGGAGGCCGAGCGGTCCAAGAACATGTTCGCGCTCGGGCTGCTGTCGTGGATGTACCACCGGCCGACCGAGGGGACGGAGACGTTCCTGCGGCAGAAGTTCGCCAAGAAGCCGCAGATCGCCGAGGCGAACGTGGCCGCCTTCCGGGCCGGGTGGAACTTCGGCGAGACCACCGAGGACTTCGCCGTCAGTTACGAGGTCGCTCCGGCCTCGCAGGCGTTCCCCACCGGCACCTACCGCAACATCTCCGGGAACCTCGCCCTGTCCTACGGCCTGATCGCCGCCGGGCGGCTGGCGGACCTGCCGCTCTACCTGGGCTCGTACCCGATCACCCCGGCCTCGGACATCCTGCACGAGCTGTCCCGCCACAAGAACTTCGGCGTGCGCACCTTCCAGGCCGAGGACGAGATCGCCGGGATCGGGGCGGCGCTGGGTGCGGCGTTCGGCGGGGCGCTGGGCGTGACCACGACATCGGGGCCGGGTGTGGCGCTGAAGTCGGAGACGATCGGGCTCGCGGTCTCCCTGGAGCTGCCGCTGCTCATCATCGACATCCAGCGGGGCGGGCCCTCCACCGGTCTGCCGACCAAGACCGAGCAGGCCGACCTGCTCCAGGCGATGTACGGCAGGAACGGCGAGGCCCCGGTGCCGATCGTGGCCCCGCAGACCCCCGCCGACTGCTTCGACGCCGCGATCGAGGCGGCCCGCATCGCCCTGACCTACCGCACCCCCGTCTTCCTGCTCTCCGACGGCTACCTCGCCAACGGCTCCGAGCCGTGGCGCATCCCGGAGACCGACACCCTGCCCGACCTCACCACGTCCTTCGCCACCGGCCCGAACCACACCCTGGCCGACGGCACCGAGGTCTTCTGGCCCTACAAGCGCGACCCGCAGACCCTGGCCCGCCCCTGGGCCGTCCCCGGCACGCCCGGCCTCGAACACCGCATCGGCGGGATCGAGAAGCAGGACGGCACCGGCAACATCTCTTACGACCCCGCCAACCACGACCTGATGGTCCGCACCCGCCAGGCGAAGGTCGACAACATCGAGGTCCCCGACCTCACCGTCGACGACCCCGCCGGAGCCCGCACGCTGGTGCTCGGCTGGGGCTCGACGTACGGGCCGATCACCGCCGCCGTACGCCGTCTCCGCGCCGCCGGGCAGCCCATCGCCCAGGCCCACCTCAGACACCTCAACCCCTTCCCGAGGAACCTCGGCGAGGTGCTGAAGGGTTACGACAAGGTCGTCGTCCCGGAGATGAACCTCGGCCAGCTCGCCATGCTGCTGCGGGCGAAGTACCTGGTGGACGCCCACAGCTACAACCAGGTCAACGGAATGCCGTTCAAGGCCGAGCAGCTCGCCACCGCCCTCAAGGAGGCCATCGATGCCTGACACCGAGGAACTGCAGCACAACGAACTGCTGCAGTTGGTGCCCAAGGCCGAGGCGAAACAGTCCATGAAGGACTTCAAATCCGACCAGGAGGTGCGCTGGTGCCCCGGCTGCGGCGACTACGCCGTCCTCGCCGCGGTGCAGGGCTTCATGCCGGAGCTGGGGCTGGCGAAGGAGAACATCACCTTCGTCTCCGGCATCGGCTGCTCCTCCCGCTTCCCGTACTACATGAACACCTACGGGATGCACTCCATCCACGGCCGCGCCCCCTCCATCGCCACCGGGCTCGCCACCTCCCGCCGCGACCTGTCGGTCTGGGTCGTCACGGGGGACGGTGACGCGCTCTCCATCGGTGGCAACCACCTCATCCACGCCCTGCGCCGCAACGTCAACCTGAAGATCCTCCTCTTCAACAACCGGATCTACGGGCTGACGAAGGGCCAGTACAGCCCCACTTCGGAGATCGGCAAGATCACCAAGTCGACGCCGATGGGCTCGCTCGACGCGCCCTTCAACCCGGTGTCCCTCGCCATCGGCGCGGAGGCGTCGTTCGTGGCGCGGACGGTCGACTCCGACCGCAAGCACCTCACCAGCGTGCTCCGCGCGGCGGCCGAGCACCCCGGCACGGCGCTGGTGGAGATCTACCAGAACTGCAACATCTTCAACGACGGTGCCTTCGAGGTCCTCAAGGACCAGGAGCAGGCCGCCGAGGCCGTCATCCGCCTCGAACACGGGCAGCCGATCCTCTTCGGCACCCCGGCGGAGGACGGCCGGAGCACCAAGGGCGTCGTCCGGGACCCGGACACCGGCGATCTGAAGGTCGTCGCCGTCACCGACGAGAACCGCTCCCAGGTCCTCGTGCACGACGCCCACGCGGACTCCCCCACCACGGCGTTCGCGCTGTCCCGGCTCGCCGACGCCGACACCCTGCACCACACCCCCATCGGGGTGCTGCGCAGCGTCGTGCGGCCCGTCTACGACACGCTGATGGCCGATCAGGTGGACGCCGCCGTGGAGCGCGACGGCAAGGGTGACCTCGGCGCGCTCCTCGCCGGGGCCGACACCTGGACCGTCGTCGGCTGACGTACGGCGGCACAGGAACGACCCCCGGGGCCCGGGCCCGCTCCTCGACCAGGAGGATCAGGCCCGGGCCCCGTCGTACGCCTCGCGCGCGCTCTGCACGGCGTCCACCTGGCGTTCGGTCCAGCGGGCGAGCGCCCACACCTGTTCGGCGGCCTCGGCGCCGAGCGGGGTCAGCGAGTAGTCCACGCGCGGCGGGATCACCGGCTTCGCGTCGCGGTGGACGAATCCGTCGCGCTCCAGCGTCTGCAGGGTCTGGGCCAGCATCTTCTCGCTGACCCCGCCGATCGTGCGGCGCAGCTCGCTGAAGCGGTACGAGCGCTCCAGCAGGGCCGCCAGGACCAGAACCCCCCAGCGGCTCGTCACATGCTCCAGCACCAGCCGGGACGGGCACATCGGCTGATTGACGTCCGGAACGGCTCCCGTGCCTCCTGCACCGACTTCCCTTGCACTAACTTCCATACCAGTAGCTTACTTCAAAGTAGGTACTTTCCCCTGGTTAGTGCTCGGCGTACGCTCGATCGGGAAAGCCCCCCGCTGAAACAACTGAAACAGGAGCCCCCCATGAGCATCGTCGTCACCGGAGCCACCGGAGAACTCGGCCGCCTCGTCATCGATGAGCTGCGGGCCACGGTCCCCGCCGGCGACATCGCCGCCGTCGTCCGCAGCAAGGAGAAGGCCGCCGCGCTCGCGGCGCGGGGCGTCGAGCTCCGCATCGCCGACTACGACCGCCCCGAGACCCTTGACGAGGCGTTCCGGGCCGGCGACCGGGTGCTGCTGATCTCGGGCAGTGAGGTGGGCAAGCGGGTACGGCAGCACACCGCGCTGATCGAGGCGGCCAAGGCGGCGGGCGTGGCGCAGCTCGCGTACACCGGCGTCCTGGGCGGGCCGGACGCCGACTTCCTGCTGGCCGACGAGCACAAGGCCACCGAGCAGCTGATCCTCGGCTCCGGGCTGCCGCACACCCTCCTCCGCAACGGCTGGTACACGGAGAACTACACCGCCAACCTCGCCCCCGTCCTGGAGCACGGCGCCGTCGTCGCCAACGCGGGCGCGGGCCGGGTCGCCTCCGCCACCCGGGCCGACTACGCCGCCGCGGCGGCGACCGCGCTGACCGGCGAGGGCCACCTCGGCAAGGTCTACGAGCTGAGCGGCGACACCGCCTGGTCGTTCGCCGAGTACGCGGCCCTGCTGTCCGAGGTGACCGGCAAGGAGATCACGTACAACGACGTTCCGGCCGCCGTGCACCAGGAGATCCTGGTCGGGGCGGGCCTGCCCGAGGGGTTCGCCGCGGTCCTCACCGACGTGGACGAGGCCGTCAAGCGCGGCCTGCTGGCGGGGACGAGCGGTGACCTGGCCCGGCTGATCGGCCGCCCGACCACGCCACTGGCCACGACGGTACGCGCCACCCTCGCCACCGCCTGACGCACCACCACCACCCCCACCCCCTGTCATGAGCGTCTCCCTGAGACGGCTATGACACGAGGCCCCTCCGGCGTTACCTTCATCCCGTCGGCAGACGCGTCGGCGCAGGCAGTCCAGGAGGGGCCCGTGAACGGGAAGAACGAACAGCGGGCCGGCCTGCTGTACGGAGTCGGCGCATACAGCATGTGGGGCTTCGTCCCCATCTTCTGGCCGCTGCTGAAGCCGTCCGGGGCGGTCGAGATCCTCGCCCACCGGATGGTCTGGTCCCTGGCCGTCGTCGGAGCGGCCCTGCTCGTGGTCCGGCGCTGGGCCTGGATCGGCGAGCTGGCCCGTGATCGGCGCAAGATGGGCCTGATATCGATCGCGGCGACGATCATCGCCGTCAACTGGGGCCTCTACATCTGGGCCGTCAACAACGGGCAGGTCGTCGAGGCGTCGCTGGGTTACTTCATCAACCCGCTGGTCACCATCGCCATGGGCGTCCTGCTGCTCGGCGAGCGGCTGCGGCCGGTCCAGTGGATCGCGGTCGCCACCGGCCTGACCGCCGTGCTCGTGCTGGCGATCGGGTACGGGAGGCCGCCGTGGATCTCGCTGGTCCTGGCGTTCTCCTTCGCCACGTACGGCCTGCTGAAGAAGAAGGCCGACATGGGCGGCCTGGAGTCGCTGGCGGCCGAGACCGCCGTCCTGTTCCTGCCCGCGCTCGGCTTCCTCCTCTGGCTGGCGGCCACCGGCACGTCCACCTTCACCACCGGAGGCGCCGGCCACGGGGTGCTGCTCGCCGCGACGGGGATCGTCACGGCGGTGCCGCTGATCTTCTTCGGCGCGGCGGCGATCCGGGTGCCGCTCTCCACGCTGGGGCTGCTCCAGTACCTGGCTCCGGTCTTCCAGTTCGCGCTGGGCATCGCCTACTTCCACGAGGAGATGCCGCCCGAGCGGTGGGCCGGGTTCGCGCTGGTCTGGCTGGCCCTCTCCCTCCTGACCTGGGACGCGCTGCGCAACGCCCGGCGCAACCGGACCCTGGCGGCGAAATTGCTGGCGACAGCGGCGGCCGCCCCCGCGACCCCGGAGACCTCCGGCGACGCCCAGTTCCCCGACGGGGCGGAGGCGACCTGGTCGGCACGGTGGACGCCGAGCGGTAAGGCTGATTGAGTGCCCGGATGGGGACTGTCCTGGGCCAGATGAGGAACGTGCGATGGCACGAGTTGCAGCATGCGTACGGCTCCGCTTCCCAGGTTCCCGGCATGTTGTCGCGGATCGCCTGGGGTGACGGCCCGACCGCCGAGGACGCGCTGAGCGATCTGGGTCAGTGGATCGGCGCCCCCGCCGTGTTCGACTCGACCGTGGCCGCGGTGCCGTTCCTGTGGGAGCTGGCGGTGACGGACACGGTCGAGGACCGGGCGGGCGTGCTGGAGCTGCTCGCCTCGATCCTGGCCTCCGGGCACGCCCAGCACCCCGAGTGGACGCGCGCCGCGCACGACGCGGTGGCGCAGGGGCGCCCGACAGCCGTCCGGCTGGCCGCGAGCACCTCTGCGCCCCAGGTGCAGACGCGGACGCGGGCCCAGGCACAGGCGCGGACACCGGCGCAGGCACAGGTCGTACGGGACGCTGCCGCCCGTCTGCTGACCGCGCTGGACAGGCACACCTGCGCGGCCTGCCCACCGCGTACGGCGTAGAAGCGCAGCCCCCGCGTACGGCGTGGAAGCACAGCCCCCGCGTACGGCGTGGAAGCGCAGCCCCCGCGCCTGCCCCGGCGCACCGCCCCCGCGCCCGCTCCCTCACGTCAGCTCGGTGACCACCCGGTCCATCACGCCCTTCCAGTGCGTACGCCGCTCCTCCCGCTCCTCCGCGCTCGCCAGCCGTTCCTGGTGGAAGCGGAGCACCGCCCGGTCCTCGGAGCTGCCGGGCGACACGGCGACCTGGATCGTGGACGTGCCGTGGGTGAGGCGGACGCGGTCGACCGGGCGGTAGCTGCGGATCTCGCCCTCGGTCCCGTCCGCCGTACGGTATGGAGTGCCCTTCTCCGTCGGGAGCGGGCCGTCGATGCCGAGCCAGAGCGCGACGCCCTCCGGCCCGGTGATGAAATCCCATACGGCCCGCGGAGGTTGCTGGATCGTCCGGGAGACGCCGATCTCCCAGCCCGCGTCCTGAGTGAGTCCGGTAGGCATGGCGAAGACCCCTTCGGTTTCAGTCGTCCCTACCTTGTTGATCGGGCTGAGCGAGCCATTCGTAGGGTTGGCTCACCCAGGGGTGCCGGGTGTGGCTTTCAGTCGTCTGCCGTAGTTGTGGCTTCCGTCGATTCGCCGCCCGGCGCCCCACGACGACTCGGCTGCTCATGAGGAATTGCGGCACTGATCGCTCAGTAGGGACTCGACAGCGAGGTCGTCCGTGGTACCTGTCCGAACACGACCTGCGGAGTAGCGAGTGACAGCGATCTGGGCCGGTATCGACGCCGGGAAGACCCATCACCACTGCGTGGTGATCGACGACACCGGCAAGCGGCTGCTGTCCCGGCGCGTCGCCAACGACGAGAACGACCTGCTCAAGCTACTCGGAGACGTTCTAGATCTGGGCGACGAAGCGACATGGGGCATCGACCTGGACCAAGCCCGCATCCGGCGCGACCTCACGCCCTTGCGGCCCGGCGACGAGCTGGTGTCCGAGCTGAAGGTCCTCACTCGCCACCGCCGAGATCTCAGCGACGACCGCACCCGGACCATCAACCGGCTCCGCGGCCACCTCACCGAGATCTTCCCCGGCCTGGAACGTGAACTCGACCTGGGCAACACCGGCCCCCTGGTGCTGCTGACCGGTTACCAGACCCCAGCAGCCATCCGCCGCACCGGCCGGCGACGCCTGGCCACCTGGCTGCGCAACCGCAAGGTCCGCAGCGCAGACGAACTCGCCGCCAAGGCCGTCCAGGCGGCCGAAGGACAACACACCACCGTCCCCGGCGAGGAAATGACCGCCCACGTCGTGCACTCCCTGACCAGGGAGGTGATGGCCCTCAACGAGAAGATCGCGGAGACCGACAAGCTCATAGAGGGCCGGTTTCGCCGCCACCGCAACGCGGAAGTGATCACGAGTATGCCCGGCATCGGTGTCCTGCTGGGCGCCGAATTCCTGGCTGCCGCCGGCGGAGATATGGACGCCTTCGCCAGCCCGGACCGGCCGGCCGCCTTCGCCGGCGTCTCCCCGGTGCCTCGTGACTCCGGGAAGGTGAGCGGCAACCTGCACCGTCCCACCCGCTACAGCCGACGCCTCCAACGCGTCTTCCACACCTCCGCATTGATCAGCATCCGCTGCTGCGACGAATCCCGGCGCTTCTACGACCGCAAGCGCGCCGAAGGCAAACGACACAGCCAGGCCGTCATGGCCCTCGCCCGCCGCAGGGTCAACGTTCTATGGGCCCTTCTGCGTGACGGACGGTGCTACGACCCCACACCGCCCGTCACACTGGCCGCTTGACATCTCCATGAGGAATCGTCGGCAGTGGCCAGCCGGGCGCGGTGGGCCCGGACCTTGTGGCGGTTGCCGCACCGTTCCATCGAGCACCAGCGCCGCCTGCCGGGCCGGGAGGTGTCGACGAACAGCAGGCGGCAGTCGTCCGCGCCGCACGTACGGACCCGGTGGGCGTAAGCCCCGGTGAACAGGTCGACGGCGTCGCGCGCGACGGTGGAGAGCAGCCCGGTCCCGGTCGCGCCCGGCCCCCACTCCCGCTGCCCCTCAGCGGTCAGCCGGGCAACCAGGGGCGGGTGCGCCGCCGCGTCGTTCACGGTGGCGAGGTCGTCCGAAGCGGGCTGCCGGGCGGACACATGGGCCTCCGCCAGCCGCCAGAGCGCATCACGCAGCGCGCGCGCGGCGTCCACCTCGACCTGGCTCACGGCGGGTTCGAGCTCACCGGGCAGCCGGCTCTCCCCCACCCAGCGCACCAGGTCCTCCGGCCCGTGCAGCACCTCGAAATACGCGAGCGGCCCGGGTCCGCCGGTCGGCAGGAGCTCCAGGCAGAGCGCGCCCGGGTCGAACCGGAACGAGCTGCCGTCCGGGTGGACCAGCAGCATCCCCGTCGGTTCCGGCCGTCGTCCCGGCGCCACTCCCGGCGTGTCCATTGCGCTCGCACTCATGTAACCATTATAAACGGTTTCCATGACACAGACACTGTCCTGGAAGCTCGTCATCGACAGCGCCGACCCGCACGCCCAGGCCGGCTTCTGGGCCGAGGCCCTCGGCTATCTGATCGAGGACAACAGCGCCCTGGTCGAGCAGCTGCTCGCCGCCGGAGCCGTCCCCGAGGCCGCCACCACCCGCGCCCACGGCCGCCGCGCCTGGCGCGATCTCGCGGCGGCCCGGCACCCGGACGACCCGTACGACGAGACGAGCGGTACGGGGTTGGGGCGGCGTCTGCTGTTCCAGCGCGTCCCGGAACCGAAGACGGTGAAGAACCGCCTCCACATCGACGTCCACACCGCCCCCGGGGAGCGCGACGCGCAGGCGGAACGGCTGGTGGCGCTGGGCGCGCGCATCCTGCGCGCGGTCGACGAACAGGGCGGCAGCTGGCTCGTCCTGGCAGATCCCGAGGGCAACGAGTTCTGCGTCAACTGAGGCACCGAACTCCTGCTGGAACCGGATCGCCACCGCGCGGTCGGGCCCTACCGGACGGCCCTGGTCGAGGACGGCATCCCGGCCGCCGCCTTCGCCGTGGACGACGTACGGGCGGCGTACGGGCGGAGTTCGGCCGGCTGCGGGGGCTCAACCTGATCCAGCTCGCGCGGCACGGCAAGCGGACGCGGGCGTCACGTAGGCGGCTCCCCGCCCCGCTCGCGCCGGATCTCCTCCCTCATCCGCTCGGCCATCAGGTCCGCGAGCGGGTCCGTGACATCCCAGGAGTGCGGGGCCGGGTGCCGGTCGAACAGGAGGCATGCCTCCCGCTCGCCGGTCGCCAGGGTGCGCATGACCGCCAGGCACGGCGGCAGTTCAACGAACCGGAACGTGCGGCGCACGCGGTTGTCGGCGTCGGGACCCGGGCCGGGGTCAGGGTCGGCGTCGGGGTCGGGGTCGGGGTCGGGGTCGGGGCTGACATCAGCACCGGCGTCGATCCAGAACATCCACAGGTCCCGCGCCGCGTCCATCTCACCCGCCCAGAGCTGCGCGGCGTGCTCGGTCGCCCCGTCGTGCTCACCCAGCTCGCACAGCAGCATGTCGTCCAGGTCGGGCACCTCCGTCGTGGGGCCCGCTTCGGCGTTCATGGCGATGAGCACGACGAGCGCGCCCATCTCGGGGACCGCCGCGAAGGCGGTGCACTGCAACACGTCGATCGATCCTCGGTGGTTGGGGGTGGGGGCGGACAGGCGCCCGGAGCGGGGGCGCGTCCGGTTACCGGCGGCCCAGCGGGCGGACCACGAGCCCGTACCAGGCCAGGGCGTCGCGGGCGACGAACTCGTACGGGAGCCCGTCCGCGAGCCGCAGCAGCGCGTAGTCGTGCTCGCGGAGACTGTCCGCCCACGCCCGGAGTTCGGCCGGCGCGTCGGGCAAGGCGCCGGCGGCCGGAAGCCGCGCGCCGGTCACCGGGTGCGGGATGTCCGTGACCGGGTGCGGGGCGCCCGCGACCGGGTGCAGCGCGTGGGCCGGAACCCAGGGGGCGTACGGGTCGGGGTCGAGCGCGTCCGCGAACCGCCGCGCCTGCCGCCGCAGCCACCGAAGCGCGAGCCGCCGGGTCGGGGCGACGACCCCGCCGAGCCGGACGGACCTCGCCGCATCGCCCGCCCGGCACTCGGCGGCGTACCAACGCACCGGCCGCTGCGCGGGGTTCACAGCACCTCTCCCCGACTGCGCGCGTTGAGGCGGGCGGTACGGGCCCGGAGCTGCTCCATGAGGAGCGCGGGGCGTACGTAGCGGGGCTCGACCTCCCACTCGACCCCGCCGCCCACGGGCCGCAGCGACCAGTAGAAGCCGGCGACCCCCCGGAACTCCCCCACGCGGTCACCACGACTGGTGTCCACCAGGAGGGTGCCGGGATCGGGGACGCGCGGACACCGTTCGTTATTAGGACAGACGTTCTCGCCGTACACCTACGGCTCCTCTCTGTAGCCATTTGACTACCGGGGAGCTTCAGCGTGGCCTACCGTCGAATGGTCTTCAACATGGCCGTATTGGAGGGCACGTTTGTGTACCGCAAGGAACTGAATCCCGAGGCCAACCCCCAGGCGGCGTACGGGGCGCGACTGCGCAAGTTACGCGACTCGCGGGGCTGGACCCAGGACGAGCTGGGCGATATGGCGGGTTGCACCGGCCGCCATATCTCAGCGATGGAAACTGGTCGCAAGTCCGCAACCCTGCCGTTCTCGCGGCGAGCCGATCAGATCTTCGGTCTGGTCGGCAGCCCCGAGTCCTTCGAGCGCGAATGGCGGGAGATCAAGCAGGGCAGCCTGCTGGAAGGCTTCCCGGAATACCTGCGCCTGGAGCGGCGGGCGGCGGAGATCCGGCTGTACGAGGTCGGTGTCATGCCGGGGCTGCTCCAGACACCGGAGTACGCCACGGTCCTCGCGGAGAGCGCCGTCCGGCGCGGGGTCATCACCCCCGAGCAGGCCCAGGAGCGGGTCGCGGTCACCGCGGAGCGGCAGGCGGCGGTCTTCGGGGGCCGGGAGACGATGGTCTTCGGCATGCTGGACGAGAGCTGTCTGCGCCGCCCGGTCGGCGGGTCCGAGGTCATGCGGGCGCAGTTCGATCACCTCATCGCGTTCGCCGCACTGCCCAACACGATCCTTCAGGTGGTCCCGTTCGACCTGGGCGAGCGCCGCCCGTTCGACCTGCCGGTCTACGTCCTGACGATGGTGGACCGTTCGATCATGTCGTACGCCGAGTCCGCACAACAGGGCTATGTGGAACGGGAAACCACTGCTGTGCTGCCCCTGCTCTCCGCCTACCATCAGATGCAGGCGGTAGCGCCCTCGCAGGCGGCCTCCGTTGACATCGTCAAGCAGTTGCGAAAGGGCACCCCGTGACAACCGAAACCCCCCGCTGGTTCACGTCCTCGTACAGCAACAACGGCGGCGCGTGCGTCGAGGTCGCCACCAACCTCGCCGCCCCCCACGGCATCGTCCCTGTCCGCGACTCCAAGAACACCACCACCGGCCCGGTCCTCACCGTCCCCGCCACCGCGTTCTCATCATTCGTCGCGGGCGTCCGGGCCGGGCGGTTCGACACCGTCTGAGCCGTTCGGCCGCGAAGCCCCACCGCACACGTGCGGTGGGGCTTCTTCAGCTTCTCCGTCCCGCCCGATTTCCAGTAACGGAAACCGACACCCCTTGTGACCCTCCGTGGGACCCGCGATCATCGGACGGGACACCCGACGACGAGGGGGCGGACTGTGAAGCTGACACGGCTGGTTGGCGAGTGCGAGGACGGCGACTGCCCGACCGTCTACGCGACGGACCGGGGCACGCTCGCCATCCAGGGGGACAGGGTCGCCGACCACGGACTGAACCTCCCGGCGCAGGAAACCCTGGTAGAAATTCCGATCGCGCTCATCCGAAAGGTCATTCGTGACAACCTCATCTAAGACCCCCGGCGACTGGTTCGACGAATTTGAGCGGGAGGCATTCCGGCTGGAAACGCTGGACGACTACAGCAAGTCGGGGGGCGTTGAAGCCTACCGCGCATTCCTTGCCGACGAGCCTCAGCCCGAGGACTACGCGACAGCCGACTGGATGACGACGGTCGGCAACGCCGTCCAGACGGGAAGGCGCATCTACCGCGTCCACATTCTCGCCCGTCCGCTGACGGACTATCTACGTTTCGAACTCTCCTGGGGCTACCGCCGAAACATGACGGCCGGGGAAGAGTTCTTCATCCTGGACACGACCGACCAGGAGAACCCGATTCCGCATGCCCCGGATTTCTGGCTCTTCGATGAGCGGGTCATCAGCACCATGAAATATGACGGAGCGGGCAAGTATCTGGGTTCCGATTTCCTCGGGGAGGACCAGCTGCCCAGGTTCCTCGCCTACCGCGACACGGCCTTGGCCCAGGCCGTACCGTTCTCCGACTGGTGGGATAAGTACGGGGAGTGAACAAGTCCGGCCTCGGGGCAGCACTGCGGGTACTGCGGGAGTCTTCCGGTTTGGAAGCCAAGGCAGTTGCCCGCAGCGCTGCCATGTCCCGTTCCAAACTCTCCAAGATTGAGACCGGGAGTATCGCTCCGAGCATCACGGATGTCGACTGTGTCCTCTCGGCCATAGGCGTATCGGATGACGTCAAGGCCGAGTACATGGCTGCCGCCAGGGAAGCGGCCACAGAGATTACGGCCTGGCGGCTCATCCGGCGCCTGGGGTACAGCAGGAAGCAGCAACAGGTGCAGGCCCTTGAGGCCCGAACGGCACTGCTGCGTCTATTCCAGCCGTCGCTCGTTCCCGGGCTGCTCCAGACGCCCGAGTACGCGCGGGCGGTCTTCGCCCGAAAGAACCTTTCCAGTGCGCAGCTGGAACGCACCATCGGCGCACGGCTGGCGCGGCAAGCTGTTCTGTACGCGGAGGGCAAGGCCTTCCGGTTCATCATCGTGGAATCGGTTCTCCACTGGCGCATCCTTCCGCCCCTGGCCATGGCAGGGCAGCTCGACCGGTTGATTTCGGCCTCTCGGCTCCCCGGCGTGGATATCAGCGTTGTTGAGCTGTCGGCTCCGCAGGTGGACTTCCCGGGCCACTCATTCTGCATCAAGGACGACCGGACCGTGACTGTCGAGCTGGTCCACGCGGAGACGGTGGTGACCGACCCGAGGGACATTTCCCTGTACGTATCCAAGTTCGAGAGGTTCAGCGAATCCGCCGTTTCCGGTGACGCCATGCGGGCCCTGATCGAAGGAATCCGGGACGAGCTTTTGCGCGAACAGGAAACCGCCTAGAAACCACCCCCCCTCCTGGACACCATTGCTGCCGACACACGAAGACGTCAGCATCCCAGAAAGGGAGGATCAACCATGTCCGACCTGTACGAGCTCCCCATCGACGGAGCCGAATTCTCGAAGGCCTGCGGCGGCAACACTCACCCCGACGGCGAGGCGTGCGTGACGCTCGCGCGGATCGGGGCGGACGCGTGGGCCGTGGGTGACAGCAAGCGTCCGGGCGCCGAGCCGCTGCGGTTCACCACGGCCGAGCTGGACGCGGCGGGCATCGACCCCGCCCGCTTCGACCTCTCCGCCTGAGCGGCAACGCACCGGTGCACCACCACGGTTACGCCTGGCTCGGGGAGAAGCGGACCTTCGACAAGGAGAGCCTCCGCAGACCCCCGGGCCAGGCCCCGACGGCGACCAGCGACCCCGATGTGCACAACCGCTACCGGGAAGCCGTGGCCGCCTTCCCGACCTCCGACGTACCCCCGATCCAGACCGCGCACTGGCTCCTGAAACCACCCTCGATGATCCGGGGCACCTGGGAGGAGCCGAAGGAAGCCGGCGCCTGGCTGGGCCGGCAACTCAGCGAGTTCGCGCCCCGGTTCGCCTCCGCGCAGGACCGGGAGGCGGCCAGGCTGGTCCTCCTCGTCAGGGCGGCCGTCGAACGTCTCACGTGGGGCGGCGACGCGCACCTCGGCCACTACCTGAAGGGCACGGTCTTCCACTCCGTCGCCCTGGTGACCTGCTCGCCGAACCGCAGCACCCCCGACCTGCCCTGCCCCGCCCGGCCGACCAGCTCATGACGGGAGCGCGCACGACGGCGCGTTCGCCACCTCCGACGTGGGTAGCAAGCCCTCAGAGTTGCAGCACCCACCCGCCCCAACCGACAGGCTACGAAAGGGCACCTCGTGACGACCGAGACCGAAATCCCCCGCTGGTTCACGTCCTCGTACAGCGAAAACGGCGGCGCGTGCGTCGAGGTCGCCACCAACCTCGCCATCCCCCACGGCTTCGTCCCCGTCCGCGACTCCAAGAACACCACCACCGGCCCGGTCCTCACCGTCCCCGCCACCGCGTTCTCGTCGTTCGTCGCGGGCGTCCGAGCCGGGCAGTTCGACACCGTCTGACCGTCAGGCCGCCCCAGGCCCGGCCGAGAAGCCCCGCCGCACGCGTGCGGCGGGGCTTCTCCGTGGTGGCGGGCGGTGCCCCGCTCGACAGGGCCGCGCAGGAAGGCCAAGGTGACGTACAGGCGCACGAACCACGGGGCTTCACCCCACCGGCCCGAATCGACGGAGGCTCCGATGCAGGTCGACTCACTGCCCTACCTGGACGAGCACGCGACGGTCATCACCGCAGCGGCGGACGGCGTCTGGCGCGTTCTGTGCGCGGAGCTGGAACGGTCCTTCTCGCGGGCCCCCGCAGCCGCCTACGCGCGGCTGGTCCGGGCCGACGACACCCGGCCGTCCGGGCCGCGCCCGCTCGCCCAGGGATCGGCGTTCCCCGGCTTCCGGGTGCTCGTCGCCTCACCCGGACAGGAGCTGACCCTCCAGGGCCGTCATCGCTTCTCCTCCTACGCCCTGATCTTCCGGCTCGAACCCGACGGCCCGGGCCGCACGCGTCTGCGCGCCGAGAGCCGTGCCGCCTTCCCGGGCCTGGCGGGGGGTGCCTACCGGCGGCTCGTGTTCGGGTCGGGCGGTCACGCGGTCGGTGTGCGGCGGCTGCTCGCGGCGGTCCGCCGTGCCGGCGAGCGCCCGGGCTGACCGGCCGCCGCCCCCGCCCTCGTAGCGCTTACCGGATCTCTCCCTCGCGCGCAAGCGGACGTCCGGGCCCTCCTAGGCTGTGGCCCATGCCCACGCCACCCGCATATGCCCTCGTCGCCACCGACCTGGACGGCACCCTGCTCCGCCCGGACGACACCGTGAGCGCCCGCTCCCGCGCGGCGCTCACCCGCGCCGCCGCTGCCGGGGCCCGGCACCTGATCGTCACCGGGCGGCCGGTCCCCGGCATACGGGCGCTGCTCGCGGACCTGGCGTACACCGGGCTCGTCGTGTGCGGCCAGGGCACGCAGTTGTACGACGCCGGGGGCGTGCGGCTCCTGCGTTCCGTCAGCCTGGACCGGGAGGCCGCCGACACCGCGCTCGGGAAGATCGAGGCGGAGGTCGGGGCGGTGTTCGCGGCGGTGGACCAGGACGGGGTGGACGGCCTCACGCTGATCGAGACCGGCTACCGGATGCCGAACCCGACGCTCCCCGCGCTCCGCGTCAACTCCCGGGACGCCCTGTGGGAGCGGCCGGTGATCAAGGTGCTGGTCCGCCACCCGGAGCTGGACGACGACGCGCTGGCCGCCGCCGCACGCGGGGCGGTGGGTGACCTGGCGAGCGTCAGCATGGCGGGGCCCGGCACGGTCGAGCTGGCTCCGTACGGGGTGGACAAGGGCACCGGGATCGCGGCGGCGGCCGAGTTGCTGGGGGTCGGTCCCGAGCGGACGGTCGCGTTCGGGGACATGCCCAACGACCTGCCGATGTTCCGCCGCTCCGGCCACCGGGTGGCGATGGGCAACGCACACCGGGAGCTGCGGGCGGCGGCGGACGAGGTGACGTCGACGAACGCGGAGGACGGGGTGGCGGCGGTCCTGGAGCGGCTGTTCGGCTGAGCCGGTCCTCGCGGGCCGTCTCCCTCCGCCCACGCTCCTGCCGGCCGGTCAGGGCGTGCCGCCGCCCCCCGGAAGGTCCTGTTCCGTCCACAGCACCTTGCCGTCCGGGCCGTGCCGGGTTCCCCAGTGGGCGGCGAGGCGGGAGACGATGAACAGGCCCCGGCCGCCCTCGTCCACCGTACGGGCGTGGCGCAGGTGCGGGGAGGCCGTCGAGCCGTCGTGGACCTCGCAGGTGAGGGTGGTGTCCAGGAGGAGGCGCAGCCGGAGCGGCGGGGTGCCGTAGCGGACGGCGTTGGTGACCAGTTCGCTGACGATCAGCTCGGTCGAGTCGACGGTGTCCTCGTCGAGTCCCCAGCCCTGGAGCCGGTCGCGGACCATCAGACGGGCGTCGGCGGGGGTCGTGCGCTCCTGGGCGAGGTCCCAGGTGGCGACCCGGTGGTCGCAGACCGTACCCGTGCGGGCCAGCAGCAGCGCCGCTCCGGCGGAGCCGGCGTCGTCGGGGAGGGCGTAGACGATGTCGTCGCCCAGTTGCTGGAGGCTGCGGTCGTTGCGGGCGAGGGCGTGGGTGATGCGTTCCGCGGCGCGCTCGTCGGCGAGCAGTTCGGCCGTGCAGAACGCGAGGACGCTGCCCTCCTCCAGAGTGACGGTGGCGGGGGCGAAGAGGGCGCTGTCGGTGGCGAAGAGGCCCGGGCCTTCGGGGGCGTCGACGGTGACCGTACGCCCGTCGGGCCCGACGACGAGGGGCGCGGGGTGGCCGGCACGGGCGACCGTGCAGGTCCGGGTGAACGGGTCGTAGATCCCGTACACGCATCCCGCCCGCAGGGGTTCGCCGTGCAGGGAGTCGCTCGGGGGCAGGGACGCGCGTTCGTGGGCGAGACGGTCCGCGGTCTCCTTGAGGCGGGCCAGTACCTCCTCCGGCTCCAGGTCGAGACCGGCCAGCGCCTGGATGACCGTACGGAGCTGGCCCATGGCGATGGCGGACTGGAGACCCTCCCCCGCGACACCGCCGACGACGAGTGCCGTCCGGGCCCCGGAGAGGGGGATCGTGTCGAACCAGCAGCCGCTGTCCCGGCCGGGCAGCAGCACGTGGGCGGTCTCCACGGCGGCCTGGTGGCGTTCGGCCGGCGGGAGGAGGCGGCGCTGGACGGTGGAGGCGATGACGTGCTCGCGCTCGTACCGGCGGGCGTTGTCGATGGCGAGGGCCACGCGGGTGGCCGCCGAAGCCGCGAGGCAGACGTCCTCCTCGTCGAAGGGCTCGGCGGCCTCGCAGCGGTAGAGGTTGACCAGGCCGAGGACGGCGCCCCGCAGGGTGAGGGGTACGACGATCAAGGAGTGCGCGCCGGCTTCGACGAAGGCTCGGGACCCGCCCGGACCGGAGTCCAGCCACGGGGTGTCGGCGGTGAGCGGGACGAGCCGGGGCCGCAGGTCCGCGACGGCAAGCGCGTACGGCGTACGGAGGGGGAGGCGGCGGGTCCCGCCGATCGGATGCCCCCCGCTCACCTCGTCGCACTGGAGGGAGTCGCAGCGGCCGCTCGCCGCCCGGCGCAGCGGGGTGTCCGGCGGCAGCGGCCCCACCGGCGGGTCGGCCCCGCGCAGGACCTCGTCCACCACCTCGATGACGGCGAGATCGGCGAACCCGGGCACCAGCGCGTCGACGAACGCCCGGCAGGCGGTGGCCACGTCCAGGGAGCCGCCGACGGCGTCGCGCACGGCGGCCAGCGTGGTTTCCCTGGCCCTGGCCCGCTCGCGCTCGGTGACGTCGACGACCGCGGCCAGCAGGCCGAGGGCGCTGTGCCCGGGGCCGTCGTCGGGGCCGTCGAGGCGGTAGGCGGAGACCAGGAAGACCCGGTCACCGGGGATCTGCCGGAGCCGGCCGCGTACGAGATGGTCGCGTACGGGCCCCTCGCCGGCGAGCACCCCCTTCAGCAGCTGCTCGGAGCCGCCCGGGTCGTCGGGCCGGAAGGCATCGCTGAAGCGGAGGCCGATGTACCCGCCGGTCCCGACGCCCTCGACGAGGGAGTTGGCGCGGACCAGCCTGAGCTGCGGGTCGAGCACGAAGAGGCCTACGGCGGACTGGGCGAAGAGGGCCTTCAGGAGCGCGTCGCCCAGGGCTTCCGGACGGGTCTCGCCTTCGGCCCGTTCGCGCCCGGCCCGTTCGCCCCCGGCCCGTTCGCCCCCGGCCCGTTCGCGCCCGGCCCGTTCGCGCCCGGCCTTTCCGGATTCGGCCGGGGTATCGGCGTACGACACGGTTCCACCCACCCTCAGGCCCTCAGGCTCCGGCGCACCGGTGCACCGGCACGTGCCGGACCAGCATCACCCGGCGCGGCGGAAGGGGCCACCGGGGGGCGGCAGAGGTGTGAGGCACCCACCGGGCACCCCCTCGGGCGGCCGGTTCACGCCCCGGTTGACGCCTCGATCCACGCTCCCGGTTCACGCTCCCGATTCACGCCTCCGGTCCACGCCCCCGGTTCACGCCCCCGGTCCACGCCCCCGGTTCACGCCCCCGGTCCACGCCCCCGGTGACCACGCAGCCGGCGGCCCGGCACAGGGCGATGCCGGCGGCGAAGTGGACGCTGCCGGACAGGTCGCCGCCGTCGGTGACGTACGCGGCGCACCGGCCCGCGGCGACCCAGGCCAGGGCCAGCGACGTGGACACGACGCGCGGCCGGAACCGTTCGGCGAACCCGGGGTGGGCTCCTCACCGAGCACCGCGTCATCGGGCCGGGCGGAGCGGATGACGCCGAGGATCGTCCTCTCGGCCTCGACATCGGCGGTGGTGGCGAAGTCCCCGGCCCCCTTGTCGATACGGGCGAGCCGCCCGCCGTACATGCCGCGCACCACGTCCGCACCGGCCCGCACCGCGGCCGTCGCCACCCCGACGTCGTCCAGCCCCGCAGATGAGTCGATCATCCGGGGGGCGTCCAGCCCCGCAGATGAGTCGATCATCCGGGGAGCGTACCGGTGGCGGAGTTCACGCCCCCAGCGCGCGCAGCACATGGGCCACGAGGGCGGCGACCGTCTCCTCGTCCTGGACCGGCTTGCGCAGGACATGGCGGTAGTAGACGGGGCCGTACAGCATCTCCACGGCCAGCGGAAAGTTCGCGCCCGGCGGGATCTGGCCTTGGTTCTGCGCGCTGCGCAGCCGGGCCACCGCCTCCTCCACGCGCGGGTCGACCAGCTGGTCCCGCAGTGCCTGGGCGAGGACGTCGTCGTGGTGGAGCTCGGAGAGGATGCCCGCGTAGGCCGGGCCGAAGGGCGGTGTGGAGAGCAGCTTCACCGCGCCCGCCACGTGGGTGCGCAGGTCGGCGGCGATGTCACCGGTGTCCACGAACGGCGTGGCGTCCACCAGGGCGTCCGTGAACGCCTCCAGCAGGACCGCCCCTTTTGACGGCCACCAGCGGTAGATCGTCTTCTTGCTGACGCCGGCGCGGGCCGCGATGGCCTCGATCGTCACGCGCCCGTACCCCTTCTCCGTGCAGAGGTCGAGCGCGGCCTGCAGCGTCGCGCGGCGCGCTCTCTCGCTGCGGCGCAGGCTACTGGGCGGTGTGATCATCCGGTGAGCATAGGGTGGTTTGAGCCATTCCTTGTTGACAGGTCGTCGTCAGAGGCCGAACAATACCCAAGCGGAAACGGAACGTACCGTGTCGTGTCGTTCCACTCTCCGCACCGTTCGTGCCGTTCGTGCCGCGACGAGCCGATCGGGGGACGGCTCGCCCGGCCGACGGCATGGACGACCGCTCACCGATCCGATCCGGCCACGGGACGACCTCCTCGCCTCGCTCACGGAGCCGGGATCACCGCACTCCGGCACCCGCTCAGGCCGTGATGTCCTTCGTCGTGAAGCGGGCCCAGGCAGCCGATGCGAACACCGCCGCGTACGCGCCCTGGAGCTGGAAGTTCCTGACCAGCCCGTCCCAGTGGACCGGCTCGCGCAGGACGTCCGCGAAGGACGTCCAGTAGTGCGGGAACAGGTAGGGGTGGACAGCGCTCAGCTGCGGGATGCTGCCCAGGATCTGCACCGTGATCAGCAGCCCGACCGTCGCCGCCATCGCCCCGATCCCGCTGTTGGTCAGCGTCGAGACGAACAGACCCAGCGCGGCGAACCCGGCCAGCGACACCGCGACGACCGCCGCCGTCAGCGCGGCCCGCACCAGGCCCTCGCCGAAGCTGATCCGGGTCCCGGAGATCGTGGTGACCTCGCCCACCGGGAAGAGCAGCGCCCCCACCGCCAGCGCCGAGAGGGCCACCACCACGGTGGCGACCAGGCAGAAGGTGAGGACCGAGGCGTACTTGGCCAGCAGGAGCCGGGTCCGGCCCGCCGGGGCGACCAGCAGATAGCGCAGGGTCCCGGTGCTCGCCTCGCCCGCGATCGCGTCGCCCGCGACCACGCCGACGGCCATCGGGAGGAAGACCGGCAGGGTGGCCGCGAGGGCGGCGAAGACGAGGAAGAGGCCGTTGTTGGTGACCTGGGTCAGGAACGCCGGCCCGCCCCCGCCGCCCGCCCCGCCCCCGCCCCCCGGACCGCCACCGCCCGTCTCGATGCGGACGGCGATCCCGATGAGTACGGGGACGGCGGCGAGCACCGCGAGGAGCGCGTAGGTCCGGTGGCGGCGGAGGGTGGTGGTGATCTCGGAGCGGAGGATTCCGAGTGGCCGGAAAGGGTTACGGGGGCGGGGCCCCACGCTCTCCCGGGGCAGGGCCGGCCCCGTCCGCGGAACGTCAGCCTGCGACATCGAATCCCTCTCCGGTCAGTGCCACGAACGCGTCCTCCAGCGAGCCGCCCTCGATCCCGAACGACCGCACCCGGACCCCGCCGCCCACCAGCGCCGCGTTGAGGTCCGCGAGATCCACGGCGGCGGGCGGGGCGTCGGCGGTCAGCCGGCCGCCGTCGGTGGCCAGGCCGGTGAGGCCGTGCTCCGCCAGGATGCGGACGGCGTCCCCGGGGTCGGGCGTGGTGACGGCGAGCCGGCCGCGGGCGCTCGCGGCGAGGTCGGCGACCGGGCCCTGGACCAGCAGCCGGCCCCGGGCCATCACCGCCGCGTGGGTGCAGACCTGCTCGATCTCGTCCAGCAGGTGCGAGGAGAGGAAGACCGTGGTGCCCTCGGCCGCCAGCTCCCGGACCAGGGAGCGGATCTCGCGCATGCCCTGCGGGTCCAGGCCGTTGGTCGGCTCGTCCAGGACGAGCAGGCGGCGCGGCCGGAGCAGGGCGGCGGCGAGCCCGAGGCGCTGTTTCATGCCGAGGGAGTACGCCTTCGCCTTCTTGGCCGAAGCCGCGCCGAGGCCGACCCGCTCCAGGGCGTGGGCGACGCGGTCCCGGCGGGTGCGCGGGTCGGCGGTGGGGTCGGCGCGGTCGTACCGCAGGAGGTTGTCGCGGCCGCTCAGGTAGCCGTAGAGGGCGGGCCCCTCGATCAGCGCGCCGACCTCCGGGAGGACCGTGCGGGAGGCCTGGGGCATGGGCCGGCCGAGGACCCTGGCGGTGCCGGAGGTGGGGTCGATGAGGCCCATGAGCATCCGGATGGTGGTGGTCTTGCCGGAGCCGTTGGGGCCGAGGAAGCCGAAGACGCTGCCGCCGGGGACGGTGAGGTCGAGGCCGTCGACGGCCAGTTGACCGCCGCGGTAGCGCTTGGTGAGGCCCCGGGTCTCGATGACGGGGGCCTGGACGGTGGCGGTGGGGTCCGTGGCCGTGCGCACGGCCGCTGGGTCCGTCATGCCGGTCGCACCTCTCAGTACGCGCAGGGGCCGGCCCGCCCCGCCGCAGACCTGTGCGGCGGGGCGGGCCGGCCGGGTGACCCGGAAAGGCCCTACTTGGCGCCGTCGGCCGCCCGTACCAGCGCGTCCTTCGTCACCGCTCCGACATATACCTTGCCGTCGTCCGTCAGCAGGGCGTTGACGAGGCGGGTCTTGAAGACCGTGCCCGAGCCGAACTTCCCGGTGACCTTGTCGCCGAGCGCGTCCAGGAAGCCCTGGGCCTCGGCCGGCACGTCGCCCGAGCCCGCCGTGGGCAGGCCCTTGCCGCCGGGGATCTCGATCGCGGCGATCGACGTCCAGCCCTCGCCGATGACCTTGACGCCCTCGGAGCCCTCCAGTCCTTCCAGCCCGGGGATCTGCCCGGAGAACTGCTCCGGGAGCGCCTTCTGCGGCGCGCCGTGCTCGTCCTCGCCGGTCTCCAGCTCGTCGGCCTCCGTCACCTTGGCGCCCTTGGGCGGGGTGAAGTCGAAGGAGGAGGCGGCGGGCTCGGAGAAGTCGACCTTGGTGAAGCCGGCGTCGACCACGGCCTTGCCGCCGCTCGCCGCGGCCAGCGTGAACTTCAGCGGTACGCCGTTCTCCGCGTCCACCGCGATCCGCACCGAACCGACCGTCGAGCCGGTCTGCTTGGGCTTGATGACCAGCTGGTACGCGTCCCGGCCCGCCACCTGCGCGGTGCCGTCCACGGTGACCGACGTGGTGTCGCCGACCGCCGCGAGCGCCTGCTCGGCGAAGTCCTTCGGGGTGGCCGGTACGTCCTTGGGGGCCTTCGGGGCCTCCTTCTCGGCGCCCGCGCCCTCGGGCGCCTCAGCGTGGTAGACCTCGTCGGACCTGGAGTCGTACGCCCAGACCTCGCCCTTGTTGTGGATGACGCTGTACTCGGAGGCGTCCTGGAGGATGGAGAGCCGCTGCCTCTCCGGGCCGTCTGCGGCCACCCGCAGGGTGTGCGTGCCCGACGTCAGCTCCATGAGCTTGTCCTGCGGGGCGGCGGCGCCCGCGCCCTGGTCCTCGCCGGCGCCCGGCACGAACGAGCCCGCGAGGCCGTCGAGGGGCAGACCGAGGTCCGTGCTGATCTTGAGCGTCCCGGAGAGCTGCTCCTCGTCGGAGGCGGCGATCTTCTCGATGAGCTCCTGTGCGCTGATCTTCGGCAGGTCCGGGTCGCCGGAGCTCGCGAGTGCCGGGACGAGTCCGATGGTCGCGGCCGCCACCCCCGCGACCGCGACGGGGACGATGTAGCGCGCCGCCTTCCGGCGGCCCACGACAGTGCCCGTGGCCTCGCCGGTGTTCTCCGCGCTGTCGTTCGGTGCCATGTGTGCCCTACCTCCGTGGTCGGCGGCTTCCGTCCGATTGCTCGTCCACTCCCCGCCGCCGTTCTCACCCGATGTGGTCAGGAGTGGTCGGTATCCATCTGACCAAACCGGGCGGCTTGAAGCGTCAGTCCCGGGGATCAACCCGCCTACTGCTCCGGTATGACAACCGGACGGGGTAAGTCCCCCATCCCGTAGGGGTAGGGCCCTGTCGGGTGCGGCGTCGTCAACCTGGGGAGCACACCGGGCGCGGTTCAGCCCGCGCGGTGCACCACGGCGTCGCACAGCTCCTCCAGCGCGGACTTCGCGTACCCCTCGGGCAGCGGAGCGAGCGTGGCGCGTGCCTCCTGGGCGTAGCGGACGGTGTCCTGGCGGGCCTGCTCCAGCGCCGGGTGGGCGCGCAGCCGGCGCAGCGCCTCGGCGAGGCGGCCGTCGTCGCCGAGGTCGCCGTCGAGCAGCTCGACGAGTTCCAGGTCGTCGGGCTTGCCGTCGGCCGCCGCCTGGGCGCGCAGCCGCAGCACCGGGAGGGTGGGGATGCCTTCGCGCAGATCGGTGCCGGGGGTCTTGCCGGACTCGTGGGTGTCGGAGGCGATGTCGAGGACGTCGTCGGCGAGCTGGAAGGCGATGCCGAGCCGCTCCCCGTACTGCGTGAGGATGTCCACGGTCCGCTCGTCGGCCCCGGCCATCAGCGCGCCGAACCGGCCGGAGACGGCGACCAGCGAGCCGGTCTTGCCGCTGAGCACGTCCAGGTAGTGGTCGACCGGGTCACGGCCGTCGCGCGGGCCCGCGGTCTCCAGGATCTGGCCGGTGACCAGCCGTTCGAACGCCTCGGCCTGAATGCGTACGGCCTCGGGGCCCAGGTCGGCCAGGATGTGGGAGGCGCGGGCGAACAGGAAATCGCCGGTGAGGACGGCCACCGAGTTGCCCCAGCGGGTGTTGGCGCTCTCCACCCCGCGCCGTACGTCGGCCTCGTCCATCACGTCGTCGTGGTACAGCGTGGCCAGGTGGGTCAGCTCGACGACGACGGCCGAGGGGACGACACCCGGCGCGTCCGGATCACCGAACTGTGACGCGAGCATGACCAGCAACGGGCGGAACCGCTTGCCCCCCGCCCGCACCAGGTGCTGGGCGGCATCCGTGATGAAGGGCACATCGCTCTTGGTGGCTTCGAGCAGCCCCGCCTCGACAGCGGCCAGGCCCGTCTGGACGTCGGCCTCAAGAGCCTGGTCCCGCACGTGCAGTCCGAACGGCCCGACGACGGTCACGAGGGCATCTCCTGTCTGCTGATGATCACACGCAATGTCGACGTGTCACCTCTCGAATCAACTTCAGCGTATCCGGTCTCCTATGGATCACCGTGGGCGGCTTCCCACCACCGCCGGTATGTTCGGGATCAGCTCATAGGGCCAGGGGTATCCGCTTTGTCCCACACCGCCGCCGGCACCGCGCCGGCCCGGCCGCCGCCCGAGGACGACCGGTGTCGCGGCCTCATGAGAAGGCGTCCCCCGTCCCCCACCGAGGTGACCCATGAACATCACGACCGATCTCCCGTACGAGACGACCCGCGAGGACGTGTACATCCCGCTGCCCGGCGGCACCCGGCTCTACGCCCGGATCTGGCGGCCCCTGACCGACGAACCGGTCCCCGCGCTGCTGGAGTACCTGCCCTACCGACTCGGTGACCGGACCGCCCCGCGCGACTGGCAGCGCCACCCCTGGTACGCGGGCCACGGCTACGCCTGCGTACGGGTCGATGTCCGGGGCCACGGCAACAGCGAGGGGCTGCCGGGCGACGAGTACGACGCGCAGGAGCTCAGCGACGGGGTCGCCGTCATCCACTGGCTCGCCCAGCAGGAGTGGTGCTCCGGCCGGGTCGGCATGTTCGGCATCTCCTGGGGCGGTTTCAACTCGCTCCAGATCGCCGCGCTCGCCCCCGAGCCGCTGAAGGCGATCGTCACCGTCTGCTCGGCGGACGACCGCTACGACAACGACGTCCACTACATGGGCGGCTCGGTCCTCGCCATCGACATGCACGCCTGGGCCGCCACCATGCTCGCCTTCGTCTCCCGGCCGCCGGACCCGGCGCAGGTCGGCGACGCCTGGAAGGAGATGTGGCTGGAGCGGCTGGAGGCCGTCGACCCCTTCATCCACACCTGGCTGGCCCACCAGAGCCGCGACGACTACTGGAAGCACGGCAGCGTCTGCGAGGACTACGGGGCGATCAAGGCGCACGTCCTGGCGGTCGGCGGTTGGCACGACCCGTACCGCGACACCGTCCTGCGCCTGGTCGGGCAGCTCGATCCGGGGCAGGTGCGCGGGATCATCGGCCCGTGGTCGCACCAGTACCCGGACCGGGGGCTGCCGCCCGGGCCCGCGATCGGCTTCCTCCAGGAGACGCTGCGCTGGTGGGACCAGCACCTGAAGGGCAAGGAGACGGGCGTGATGCGGGAGCCGCTGCTGCGGTCCTGGATCAGCGGCTCGCACCCGCCCGCCACGGTGTACGAGACGCTGCCCGGCCGCTGGGTCGGGGATGCCTCCTGGCCGTCGGAGAACGTGACCCCGGTGGCGTACGCGCTCCAGGGCGGTGAACGGATCGTCGCCTCGCCGCAGCAGACCGGCCTGGACGCGGGCCGCTTCTTCCCGTTCGGCAACGACGCCGACCTGCCGCCGGACCAGCGCGACGAGGACGCCAAGTCGGTGTCGTTCGAGTTCCCCGTCGAGGAGGCGCCGATCGAGATCCTCGGCCGCCCCCGCGTGAAGCTCCGCATCCGGATGGACGTGCCGCGTGGCCAGGCCGTCGCCCGGCTCTGCGACGTGGGGCCCGACGGCTCCTCCACCCTGGTCACCCGGGGTGTCCTCAACCTCGCCGCCCGGCACGGCCGCGACCGCGCCGACGACTGGACGCCCGGCGAGAGTGAGGACGTCACCTTCGACCTCAACGGCATCGGGCACACCTTCCCGCCCGGCCACCGCATCCGGCTCGCGGTCTCCTCCTCGTACTGGCCCTGGATCTGGCCGCAGGCCGGTTCGGCGGGCTTCACCCTGGACGCGGACGGCAGCCGCGTGGAGCTGCCGGTGCGCCGCCACACCGAGGACCCGGCGATCACCTTCGGCGAACCGGAACAGTCCGAGCCGCTCGGCGTCGTCCACCCCGTCACCCTGGAGGAGCCGCGCCCCGAGCGCCTGGTCGTCCGCGATGTCGCCAAGGGCGAGTGGCGGCTGGAGGTCGACCCCCGCTACGGCACGCGGGTCTACCCCGACGGCCTGGAATTCACCGAGGACGCCCTGGAGACGTACACGATCCAGCAGGACGACCCGCTCTCCGCGCGCACCCGCAGCGACTGGCGGATCCGGCTGCACCGGCCGGAGATGGCCTGGGACGTGGAGATCGAGACACGCTCGGAGATCGCCGCCGACGACCACGACTTCATCACCTCCGACGAGGTGGTCTGCACGGACGGCGGCGAGGTGGTCTTCCACCGCACCTGGGAGAAGCGCATCCCGCGCACGGCGGGCTGAGCGGGCGGCGTGTTCCGTCGAGCGGGCCGAGTGTTTCCTGCCCGGGTCCCCCGGATTTCCGGGGGACCCGCCGAACTTTCCGGGCAATACGCGCAGTTGGGGATAGTCGGGGCACTGCCGTGGGGTAGGACCTCCGACGTAACGTGTCCCCCACACGACCTGGAAAGCGAGGCAGCAACAGATGCCCGAGCAGAGCAGCCCGCTCGATCTGGCCGAGGGCGATCCCTTCGGCCCGCACAACCTTCCCTACGGTGTGTTCTCCACCCCCGACCACTCCGAGGACCGCCGGGTCGGCGTCCGCATCGGCAACCACGTCCTGGACGCCGGGGCCGCCGCCCACGCGCTCGGCTCCCCGTACGCCGGGCTGCTGGCCCAGCCGAGCCTGACGCCGCTGCTCGCGGCGGGCCGCACCGCCTGGCGGGACGTGCGCCGCGCGCTCACCGCCTGGCTGACGGTCCCGGGCCACCGCGCGGACATCGAGCCGCTGCTGCACCCGGTGGACGCGGTGACCCTGCACCTGCCGTACGAGGTCGCGGACTACGTCGACTTCTACGCCAGCGAGCACCACGCCACCAACGTCGGGCGGATCTTCCGGCCGGACGGCGACGCGCTCACCCCGAACTGGAAGCACCTGCCGATCGGTTACCACGGCCGCTCCGGCACCGTCGTGGTCTCCGGTACGGACGTGGCGCGCCCCAGCGGCCAGCGCAAGACCCCCACCGACCCGGCGCCCGTCTTCGGGCCCTCGGTGAAGCTGGACATCGAGGCCGAGGTCGGCTTCGTCGTCGGCGTCCCCTCCGCCCACGGCACCCCGGTCCCGCTCGCCGACTTCCGCGAGCACGTCTTCGGGCTCTCGCTCCTCAACGACTGGTCGGCGCGCGACCTCCAGGCCTGGGAGTACGTGCCGCTCGGCCCGTTCCTCGGCAAGTCCTTCGCCACCTCCGTCTCGGCGTGGGTGACCCCGCTGGAGGCCCTGGACGCCGCCCGCACCGCTCCGCCGGCCCGGGACGTTCCCCTCCTGCCCTACCTCGACGACTCCGAGGAGGAGGAGCCCGGCGGCTTCGACATCCGGATCAGCGTCGAGATCAACGGCCAGGTCGTCGCCGAGCCGCCGTTCGCCTCGATGTACTGGACGGCCGCCCAGCAGCTCGCCCACATGACGGTCAACGGCGCCTCGCTGCGGACCGGGGACCTGTACGGCTCCGGCACGGTCAGCGGCCCCGAGACCACCCAGCGCGGCTCGCTCCTGGAGCTCACCTGGAACGGCCGCGACGCGCTGGAACTCCCCGAGGGCAAGCGGACGTTCCTGGAGGACGGAGACACGGTCACGCTGACCGCCTGGGCACCGGGCCCGCACGGCACCCGCGTGGGCCTCGGCGATGTGACCGGCAGGATCGTCACGGCGCCATGAGTACTCCTGCTCCCGCGCTGACGCTCCCCGAGGAACTGATCCTGCTCGCCCTGGACCCGGAGCGCGGCAAGCCGCTGTGCTCCCGGGGCTTCCTCCGGTACGCCACAGCTGGTGCGTCCCTGGCCGAACTGGAGCTCCAGGGGCGGATACGCGAGGAGCGCGGCCGGGTCCAGGTGGTCAACCCGCTGGACCCGGCCGACCCGCTGCTCGCCCACCTGCTGCGCACCCTGGACCCACCCGGCAAGAGCCGCTTCCGTTCCGGCACCAGCGCCAAGCGGTGGGTGCGGCAGTACGCCCGGTACACGGAGGAGAATTTCCTCGAAACCCTCGTCGGGCGCGGCGTCCTGCGCCGGGAGACCGCCCGCTTCCTCGGCCTGTTCCCGTACGAGCGCCACTTCCCGGGCGATCCGGACCTGGGCGCACTGGCCCGGTGGCGCTTCCACCAGGCCGAGGCCCAGGGCTTCCCGGACTCCCGCAGCCGGGTCCTCGCGGCCATGGCCGCCGCCATCGGCCTCGCCACCACCCTGAGCGCCCAGGGCCGCGGCGGCCGCTCCACGATGAAGCTCCTGCTCCGCGCCCAGTGGACCGCCCTGGCCGTCCACCGCAACGTCAAGCAGGACCGCTCCAGCGGCGGCGGCGGGAGCGATAGCGGCGGCTGGGGCGACGGCGGGGGCGGGGGAGGCTGCGGAGGGGGCGGCGGGGACTGATGAGCTGTTGAGCGTGGCTCCGGTCAGCGGTGCGTGAGGCGTTCACACGTTCGGGGGAGCCTCATCCGGTTCCCGGCGGATACGCTGGTCTGGCCCGCGAGACTCCTCCCCATGGGAGCAACGATGAGCACCGAACCCGAGGCCTCCGAGCCGCGGTGGGCGGTCCCGCCCGAGGGCGGCTGGACCGCCGATGACCTGGACACACTCCCGAATCTGCCTCCACACACGGAGCTGATCGACGGGAGTCTCGTTTTCGTGAGTCCGCAGACCTTGTTCCATTCACGGGCGGTCGACTTCTTCAACTGGCAGCTGCAATCCCTGGCCCCGCCCGAGCTGGAGGTGGTGCGCGAGTTCACCATCGACATCGACCGCTACAACCGGCCCGAGCCCGATGTGATCGTCATCGACGGTGACATCATCCAGGACCCGAACCAGACCCGGTTCCCCGCCGAGTCGGTGCGCCTCGCCATCGAGGTCGTCTCCCCCGAGTCACGGTCCCGCGACCGGGAGACCAAGCCCGTGAAGTACGCCCGCGCGACGATCCCGCACTACTGGCGGGTGGAGAACCACGACGGGCGTGCCGTGGTGTACGTCTTCGAACGGGAACCAGCCACCGGCGCGTACACCTCGACGGGGATCTTCCACGACCGGATGAAGGTGTCGGTGCCGTTCCCCGTGGACCTGGACCTCACGGCGATCACGCCCCGCCGCCGGGCGGCGGACCCGGGGTAGGTCCCGCCGCCTTCCCCCGCCGCCCGGTCCGCACCTCACTCGTACTCGGGCGGCTCCTCGTCCCAGGCGAACTCCGGGTCGCTGTCCTGCCGGGCGGCCGGGGCCGCGGGGGCTGCCGGAGCTGCGGGGGCCGTTGCGCGGGCCGGGGTCGCCGGCGGGCGGGGCGTGGGAGCTTCGGCGGCTGCGGGAGCCTCCGGAGCAGGGCCCTGCGGAGCGGCCGCTCCCGGGGGCGTCTCCGCCAGGACCTCCAGCACGCCCTCCCCGTACGTCGCCAGCTTCTTCTCGCCCAGGCCGCTGATGGAGCCCAGCTCCGCGAGCGAGGACGGGTGCAGCGTCGCGATCTCCCTCAGCGTCGCGTCGTGGAAGATCACGTACGCCGGGACGCCCTGCTCCTTGGCCGTCGCGCCGCGCCAGGCGCGCAGCGCCTCGAAGACCGGGACCGCGGACGCGGGGAGGTCGGCGGCGGCCGCCTTGCCCTTGGCGCCCTTGGAGCCGCCGGCCGAGGACGACGAGCGGGTCGTGGGCTTCTTGGGCTCCTTGCGGAGCAGCACCTCCCGCTCCCGGCCGAGCACCGTCGCGCTCTCGTCGGTGAGGACCAGCGTGCCGTACTCCCCCTCGACCGCGAGCAGGCCCTGTGCCAGCAGCTGGCGCACGACGCCGCGCCACTCGGCCTCGGCCAGCTCCTCGCCGATGCCGAAGACGGAGAGCTGGTCGTGGTCGAACTGGATGACCTTGGCGGTCTTGCGGCCCAGCAGGATGTCGATGATCTGGCCCGCGCCGAACTTCTGGTTCCGCTCGCGCTTGAGGCGGACCACCGTGGAGAGCAGCTTCTGCGAGACGACCGTGCCGTCCCAGGTCTCCGGCGGGGTCAGGCAGGTGTCGCAGTTGCCGCAGGTGGCGGCCGTGGGCTCCTGGCCGAAGTAGGTGAGGAGCTGGGCCCGGCGGCACTGGACCGTCTCGCAGAGCGCCAGCATCGAGTCCAGATGGGCGGCGGCCCGGCGGCGGTGGGCCTCGTCGCCCTCGCCGCCCTGGATGAGCTTGCGCTGCTGGACGACGTCCTGGAGCCCGTACGCCATCCAGGCCGTGGACGGCTCTCCGTCACGGCCGGCGCGGCCGGTCTCCTGGTAGTACCCCTCGACGGACTTGGGAAGGTCCAGGTGGGCGACGAAGCGGACGTCCGGCTTGTCGATGCCCATGCCGAAGGCGATGGTCGCCACGACGACGAGGCCCTCCTCGCGGAGGAAGCGCGCCTGGTGGGTGGCGCGGGTCGAGGCGTCCAGGCCCGCGTGGTACGGCACAGCCTCGATCCCGTTGCGGCACAGATACTCCGCGATCTTCTCGGTGGAGGCGCGCGAGAGGCAGTAGACGATGCCCGCGTCCCCGGCGTGCTCCTCCTTGAGGAAGGTGAGGAGCTGCTTCTTGGGGTCGGACTTCGGGACGATCCGGTACTGGATGTTGGGCCGGTCGAAGCTGGCCACGAAGTGCTTCGCCTCGGGCATGGAGAGCCGGCGGGTGATCTCCTGGTGCGTGGCGTCCGTGGCGGTCGCCGTCAGGGCGATGCGCGGGACGTCGGGCCAGCGCTCGCCGAGCACGGACAGGGCCAGGTAGTCCGGGCGGAAGTCGTGGCCCCACTGGGCGACGCAGTGCGCCTCGTCGATCGCGAAGACGGAGATCTCGCCTCGGGCCAGCAGCGAGAGGGTGGAGTCCAGCCGCAGCCGCTCCGGCGCCAGGTAGAGCAGGTCCAGCTCGCCCGCGAGGAACTGCGCCTCCATCGAGCGGCGCTCGTCGAAGTCCTGCGTGGAGTTCATGAAGCCGGCCCGCACACCGAGCGCCCGCAGGGCGTCGACCTGGTCCTGCATGAGGGCGATCAGCGGGGAGACGACGACCCCCGTGCCGCGCCTGACCAGGGAGGGGATCTGGTAGCAGAGGGACTTCCCGCCGCCGGTCGGCATGAGCACGACGGCGTCGCCGCCGGACACCACATGCTCGATGACCGCGCCCTGCTCGCCGCGGAACGCGTCGTATCCGAAGACCCGGTGCAGCGTCCGCTGCGCCTCGGTCTCGGAAGCGCTGTCGGTGTCGGTCCCGTTGCCGGTCACCGTGCCGGTCACATCCATGGTCACGCCCAATGCTCTGTCCCCCGAGGTCCGCACGTCCGGCCCTGTCCGTCCTGCTCTCGTCCCCGACCACGATAGGCGGCTCCTACGACAACGCCGGACGGTCCTGTGGACAAAGGACCGCCCGGCGCCGTTCCACAGGGGAATCGCCTACCGCACGAAGACCCCCGCCTGGCCCGCCAGGTCCAGGAAGTACTGCGGGGCCAGGCCCAGCACCAGCGTGACCGCCACACCGACCGCGATCGTCGTCATGGTCAGCGGGGACGGGACGGCGACCGTGGGGCCGTCCGCCTTCGGCTCGCTGAAGAACATCAGGACGATCACGCGGATGTAGAAGAAGGCGGCGATCGCCGACGAGATCACACCGACGACGACCAGCGCGCCCGCGCCGCTCTCCGCCGCCGCCTTGAAGACGGCGAACTTGCCGGAGAAGCCCGAGGTGAGCGGGATCCCGGCGAAGGCCAGCAGGAACACCGCGAAGACCGCCGCGACCAGCGGCGAGCGGCGGCCGAGCCCGGCCCACTTCGACAGGTGCGTGGCCTCGCCGCCCGCGTCCCGAACCAGCGTGACGACGGCGAACGCGCCCACCGTCACGAAGGAGTACGCGCCCAGGTAGAAGAGGACCGAGGAAATCCCCTCCGGGCTGGTGGCGATGACGCCCGCGAGGATGAAGCCCGCGTGCGCGATCGAGGAGTAGGCCAGCAGCCGCTTGATGTCGGTCTGGGTGATCGCGACGACCGCGCCGCCCAGCATCGTGATGATGGCGACGGCCCACAGCACCGGCCGCAGGTCCCAGGTGAGCCCGGGGAGCACCACGTACAGCAGGCGCAGCAGCGCGCCGAACGCGGCGACCTTGGTGGCGGCGGCCATGAAGCCGGTGACCGGGGTCGGGGCGCCCTGGTAGACGTCCGGGGTCCACATGTGGAACGGGACGGCGCCGACCTTGAAGAGCAGGCCGACCAGGATCATCGCGCCGCCGATGAGCAGCAGCGCGTCGTTGCCCATGGTGCCGGCGAGGGCCGGGTCGACCTCCAGGACCGAGCCGTCGACGACGTTGGCGATGGTGGCGTACGACAGGGAGCCCGCGTAGCCGTAGAGGAGGGCGATCCCGAAGAGCAGGAACGCCGAGGAGAACGCACCGAGCAGGAAGTACTTCACGGCCGCTTCCTGCGACATCAGCCGCTTGCGGCGGGCGACGGCGCACAGGAGGTAGAGCGGGAGCGAGAAGACCTCCAGCGCGATGAAGAGGGTCAGCAGGTCGTTGGCGGCGGGGAAGACGAGCATGCCCGCCACCGAGAAGAGGACCAGCGGGAAGACCTCGGTGGTGGTGAAGCCCGCGCGGACGGCGGCCTTCTCGCTGTCGCTGCCGGGGACCGTACCGGCCTGGGCGGCGAAGGAGTCGACCCGGTTGCCGTGGGCGGTGGGGTCGAGCCGCCGCTCGGCGAAGGTGAAGACGGCCACCACGGAGACCAGGAGAATCGTGCCCTGGAGGAACAGGGTGGGGCCGTCGATCGCGATCGCGCCCATGGCCGCGATCCGGGCCTTCGTGGTGCCGTACCCGCCGGCGGCGAGGGCGACGACGGCGGCGAACGCGGCGGCCAGCGACACCACGGTCAGCAGGAGCTGGGTGTGGTAGCGGGCCTTGCGTGGGACGAAGGCCTCCGCCAGGACGCCCAGGACGGCGCCGATCACGATGACCAGGACCGGTGCGAGCTGGGCGTACTCGATCGTGGGCGCCGTGAAGCGGTCCCCCGGGGCTGCGGATGTCACCCCGCTCGCCGTCGTCCACAGGCTGTGGACAGCTGTTGCGCTCACTTGGCGGCCTCCACCTCGGGCTGGGGGTCCTTCTTCTGTACGTCGGACATGGTGTGCTCCACCGCCGGGTTGACGACCTCGGTGAGCGGCTTCGGGAAGACGCCCAGGAAGAGCAGCAGCGCGATCAGCGGTACGGCGACCACCAGCTCACGCGCCTTGAGGTCGGGCATGGTCCGGACCGACTCGTTGACCGGTCCGGTCATCGTCCGCTGGTAGAGGACGAGGACGTAGATCGCGGCGAGCACGATGCCGGAGGTGGCGATGATCCCGGCCACCGGATACGCGCTGAACGTGCCGACCAGCACCAGGAACTCGCTGACGAACGGGGCGAGCCCCGGCAGCGACAGGGTCGCCAGACCGCCGATGAGGAAGGTGCCCGCCAGCACGGGGGCGACCTTCTGCACCCCGCCGTAGTCCGCGATGAGCCGTGAGCCGCGCCGGGTGATGAGGAATCCGGCGACCAGCAGCAGCGCGGCGGTGGAGATGCCGTGGTTGACCATGTAGAGCGTGGCGCCCGACTGGCCCTGGCTGGTCATGGCGAAGATGCCGAGGATGATGAAGCCGAAGTGCGAGATCGAGGCGTAGGCGATGAGCCGCTTGATGTCGCGCTGGCCGACCGCGAGCAGTGCTCCGTAGACGATGGAGACGAGCGCCAGGACGATGACGACCGGGGTCGCCCACTTGCTGGCCTCCGGGAAGAGCCCGAGGCAGAACCGGAGCATCGCGAAGGTGCCGACCTTGTCGACGATCGCGGTGATGAGGACGGCGACCGGTGCGGTCGCCTCGCCCATCGCGTTGGGCAGCCAGGTGTGCAGCGGCCAGAGCGGGGCCTTGATCGCGAAGGCGAGGAAGAACCCGAGGAAGAGCCACCGCTCGGTGCTGGTCGCCATCCCCAGGGTGCCGTCGGCCCGGGCCGCGGCGATCTCGGAGAGCGAGAAGCTGCCCGCGACCACGTAGAGCCCGATGACGGCGGCCAGCATGATCAGGCCGCCGGCCAGGTTGTAGAGGAGGAACTTGACCGCCGCGTACGAGCGTTGCTTCGCGGCGTTCTCGTCGCTGCCGGCGTGGGCCCGGTCGCCGAAGCCACCGATGAGGAAGTACATCGGGATGAGCATGGCTTCGAACAGGATGTAGAAGAGGAAGACGTCGGTCGCCAGGAACGACAGGACCACCATGGCCTCGACCATGAGGATCAGGGCGAAGAAGCCCTGGGTGGGGCGCCATCGGTACGGCTTCGTCTCGTCAGGCCCCCCGCTCGAACGGAGTTGAGAGCTTGGGGACGGGTCGGCGTCGTGCCAGCCGGCCACGATGACGAACGGGATCAGCAGCGCGGTGAGCCCGAGGAGGGCCACCCCGATGCCGTCCACGCCCAGTTCGTACCGGACGCCGAAGTCGGCGATCCAGGCCTTGGACTCGGTCAGTTGGTAGCGGTCGCCGCCCGGCTCGAAGCGGGCGAAGACGATGCCCGCCAGCACGAGTGTGCCCAGCGAGAAGAGCAGCGCGACCCACTTGGCCACGGTGCGCTGTGCGGCGGGGACGGCGGCGGTGGCGATGGCTCCGATGGCCGGGAGCGCCGCCGTCGCGGTCAGGAGGGGAAAGGACATGTGATCAGACCGCCCTCATCAGCAGGGTCGCGGCGATGACGACCGCCGCACCGCCGAACATCGAGACCGCGTAGGAGCGGGCGTAGCCGTTCTGCAGCTTGCGCAGCCGGCCGGAGAGTCCGCCGACCGACGCGGCCGTGCCGTTGACGACGCCGTCGACCAGGGAGTGGTCGACGTAGACGAGCGAGCGGGTGAGGTGCTCGCCGCCGCGCACCAGGACCACGTGGTTGAAGTCGTCCTGGAGCAGGTCGCGGCGGGCCGCCCGGGTGAGCAGTGAGCCGCGCGGGGCGAGCACGGGGACCGGCCTGCGGCCGTACATCGCCCAGGCGATACCCACCCCCGCGATCAGGGCCACCACGGTGGCTCCGGTGACGGTGGCCGCGCTCAGCGGGGAGTGGCCGTGGTCGTAACCGGTGACCGGCTCCAGCCAGTTGACGAAACGGTCACCGATGGCGAAGAAGCCACCGGCGAAGACCGAACCGACGGCCAGCACGATCATCGGGACCGTCATGGACTTCGGGGACTCGTGCGGGTGCGGCTCGTGACCCTCGCCCGCGGCGGAGCCGCTGTCCGACGCAGTGGGCTGCCAGCGCTTCTCGCCGAAGAACGTCATCAGCATCACGCGCGTCATGTAGAACGCGGTGATCGCGGCGCCCAGCAGGGCGACGGAGCCGAGGATCCAGCCCTCGGTGCCGCCCTTGGCGAAGGCCGCCTCGATGATCTTGTCCTTCGAGAAGAAGCCGGACAGGCCCGGGAAGCCGATGATGGCGAGATAGCCGAGACCGAAGGTGACGAAGGTGACCGGCATGTACTTCCGCAGGCCGCCGTACTTGCGCATGTCGACCTCGTCGTTCATGCCGTGCATCACCGAACCGGCGCCCAGGAAGAGCCCGGCCTTGAAGAAGCCGTGCGTCACCAGGTGCATGATGGCGAAGATGTAGCCGATCGGGCCGAGGCCCGCGGCGAGGATCATGTAGCCGATCTGGGACATCGTGGAGCCGGCCAGCGCCTTCTTGATGTCGTCCTTGGCGCAACCGACGATCGCACCGAAGATCAGCGTGACCGCGCCGACGATGACCACGACCAGCTGGGCGTCCGGGGCACCGTTGAAGATGGCGCCGGAGCGGACGATCAGATAGACACCGGCGGTGACCATGGTCGCGGCGTGGATCAGGGCGGAGACCGGGGTCGGTCCCTCCATCGCGTCGCCGAGCCAGGACTGTAGCGGCACCTGGGCCGACTTGCCGCAGGCGGCCAGCAGCAGCATCAGGCCGATGGCCGTCAGCGTGCCCTCGCTGGTCTCGCCGGTCGCCTCCAGCACCGGCCCGAAGGCGAAGGTGCCGAAGGTGGTGAACATCAGCATGATGGCGATCGAGAGGCCCATGTCACCGACGCGGTTGACCAGGAAGGCCTTCTTCGCGGCGGTGGCCGCGCTCGGCTTGTGCTGCCAGAAGCCGATGAGCAGGTACGACGCCAGACCGACGCCCTCCCACCCGACGTACAGCAGCAGGTAGTTGTCGGCGATGACCAGGATCAGCATCGCCGCGAGGAACAGGTTGAGGTAGCCGAAGAAGCGGCGCCTGCGCTCGTCGTGCTCCATGTAGCCGATGGAGTAGATGTGGATCAGCGTGCCCACACCGGTGATGAGCAGGACGAAGGTCATCGACAGCTGGTCGAGCTGGAAGGCGATGTCGGCCTGGAAGCCCTCCACCGGAATCCAGCTGAACAGGTGCTGGTGCAGGGCGCGGTCCTCGGCGCCCTTCCCCAGCATGTCGGCGAAGAGGACGACGCCGACGACGAACGAGGCGGCGGCGAGCACGGTGCCGAGCCAGTGCCCGGCCTTGTCCAGCCGACGGCCGCCGCAGAGCAGGACCGCCGCTCCGAGCAGGGGCGCCGCGACGAGCAGCACGATCAGGTTCTCCACGATTCCGGTCCCCTTACAGCTTCATCAGGCTGGCGTCGTCGACCGAGGCCGAGTGGCGGGAGCGGAACAACGACACGATGATCGCGAGCCCGACGACGACTTCCGCGGCGGCCACGACCATCACGAAGAAGGCGACGATCTGCCCGTCGAGGTTTCCGTGCATCCGGGAGAACGTGACGAGCGCCAGATTGCACGCGTTGAGCATCAGCTCGATGCACATGAACAGCACGATCACGTTCCGCCGGATCAGCACCCCGGAGGCGCCGATCGCGAAGAGCAGGGCCGCGAGGTAGAGATAGTTGACCGGGTTCACTTGGCGGCCTCCGAGTTCTCCGCCGCGGAGGCGGGGTTCGCCCCGCGCGCCACGGCGTCCGCGTCCTCACGTCCGAGCCGCTCGCCCGAGCGCTGCTCCAGCGCCTTGAGATCGGCGAGGGCCTCCTGGGAGACATCGCGGATCTGACCCCGGTCGCGCAGCGTCTTCATGACGGTGAGGTCGGACGGTGTGCCGTCGGGCAGCAGACCGGCGATGTCCACCGCGTTGTGCCGGGCGTAGACACCGGGGGCGGGCAGCGGCGGGAGGTGCTTGCCGCGCACGCGCTCCGTCGACATCTCCCGCTGGGTCCTGGCCCGTTCGGTGCGCTCGCGGTGCGTGAGCACCATCGCTCCGACGGTCGCGGTGATCAGCAGGGCGCCGGTGATCTCGAACGCGAAGACGTACTTGGTGAAGATGAGGTTGGCGAGCCCCTCCACGTTCCCGCCGTGCAGGGCGTTGGCGGCGCCCAGACCGTTGAAGGTGGACAGCGACGCGTGGCCGATGCCCGCGATCAGCAGGATGCCGAAGCCGAGGCCGCAGCCCACGGCCAGCCAGCGCTGCCCCTTGAGGGTCTCCTTGAGGGAGTCCGCGGCGGTGACGCCGACGAGCATGACGACGAAGAGGAACAGCATCATGATCGCGCCGGTGTAGACGATGATCTGGACGACGCCGAGGAAGTAGGCGCCGTTGGCGAGGTAGAAGACGGCCAGGACGACCATGGTCCCGGCGAGCGACAGGGCGCTGTGCACGGACTTCTTCAGCAGGATCGTGGCCAGCGCGCCGATTACGGCGACGGTGCCCAGGATCCAGAACTGGACGGCCTCACCGGTCGAGGTGGTGGTGGCCGCGGCGATCGCGTTCATGCGCCCGCCCCCCTGTCCTGCCGGGCTTTGCCGTCCTGGGTGATGACCACGGACTCGTCGGACTTGGGCTCACCCCTGGAGAGCGCCGGCTGGGGCACCGTGCCGGGGGCGGCCTCGGTGACCAGGCCCCGGTAGTAGTCCTGTTCGTCCATGCCCGGGAAGATCGCGTGCGGGCTGTCGACCATGCCTTCCTCCAGCCCCGCGAGCAGCTCGTCCTTGGTGTAGATGAGGCTCTCGCGGGTGGTGTTGGCGAGCTCGAACTCGTTCGTCATGGTCAGCGCCCGGGTGGGGCAGGCCTCGATGCAGAGTCCGCACAGGATGCAGCGCGCGTAGTTGATCTGGTAGACGCGGCCGTAGCGCTCGCCCGGGGAGTAGCGCTCCTCCTCCGTGTTGTCCGCGCCCTCCACGTAGATGGCGTCCGCCGGACACGCCCAGGCGCACAGCTCGCAGCCGACGCACTTCTCCAGGCCGTCCGGGTGGCGGTTGAGCTGGTGGCGGCCGTGGAAGCGGGGCGCCGTCACCTTCGGCGTCTCCGGGTACTGCTCGGTCAGCCGCTTCTTGAACATGGCCTTGAAGGTCACGCCGAAGCCGGCCACGGGGTTCTGGAACTTCTCCCCCGCCGCTCCCGATTCGCCCGAGGACCCAGCGGATCCCGATGAGCCCGTGAGCTCTGGTTTCTCAGACACCGCCGGCCTCCTTTCCGTCACTCGCGTTTCCGTCACTCTGAGTATCCGGTCCACCACTGACAACGAGCTCCCGCTCCCGCCGCGGTACGCGCCTGGGCACCGGCGGCAGGGTCTGTCCGGGCAGCGGTGGCACCGGGAACCCGCCCGCCATCGGGTCGAAGGCGGGCTCCGGTCCGGCCTCCGCCTCCTGGGCCCTGCCCCTGCGGTCGCGGAAGGTGTCGACGACCAGGGAGATCAGCAGGACGGCCAGCACGGCCCCGCCGACGTACAGGACGATCCGGGAGAAGTCGTAGCCCTCGTTGCGCAGCGCGCGGACGGTGGCGACGAGCATCAGCCAGCCCACGGAGACCGGGATCAGGACCTTCCAGCCGAGCTTCATCAGCTGGTCGTAGCGGACGCGTGGCAGGGTGCCGCGCAGCCAGATGAAGAAGAAGATCAGCGCCTGGAGCTTCAGGAAGAACCAGAGCATCGGCCACCAGCCGTGGTTCGCCCCCTCCCAGAACGCGGAGATCGGGTACGGGGCCCGCCAGCCGCCGAGGAACAGCGTCACCGCGATCATCGACACGGTCACCATGTGGATGTACTCGGCGAGCATGAACATCGCGAACTTGATCGAGCTGTACTCCGTGTTGAAGCCGCCGACGAGGTCGCCCTCGGACTCCGGCATGTCGAACGGGGCCCGGCTGGACTCCCCGATCATCGTCACCATGTAGATGAGGAAGGACATCGGCAGCAGGATGACGTACCAGCGGTCTCCCTGGGCCTGCACGATGGTGGAGGTCGACATCGACCCGGAGTAGAGGAAGACCGAGGCGAACGCGGCGCCCATGGCGATCTCGTAACTGATCATCTGGGCGCAGGAGCGGATCCCGCCGAGCAGCGGGTACGTCGAGCCCGAGGACCAGCCGCCGAGGACGAATCCGTACACCCCGACCGCGCCGACGGCGAGGATGTAGAGCGCGGCGATCGGCAGGTCGGTGAGCTGCATCGTCGTACGGGTGCCGAAGATCGAGACCTCGTTGCCCGCCGGGCCGAAGGGGATGACCGCGATCGCCATGAAGGCGGGGATCGCCGCGAGGATCGGCGCGAGGACGTAGACGGCCTTGTCCGCGCGCTTGACGACGACGTCCTCCTTCAGCATCAGTTTGACGCCGTCGGCGAGCGACTGGAGCAGTCCCCAGGGGCCGTGCCGGTTGGGGCCGATCCGCAGCTGCATCCAGGCGACGACCTTGCGCTCCCAGACGATGGAGAAGAGCACGATCAGCATCAGGAACGCGAAGCAGAAGACCGCCTTGACCAGCACCAGCCACCAGGGGTCGGTGCCGAACATCGACAGGTCCTCGGCGGCGAGGACGGCACGCTCCGGTGCCGTGGTGAGTGCGGTGAGGCCCATCACGCTCGTACCTCCGATGGTTCGACGGGCGCACCCGGTACGGCGGCGGGGCCGATCCGTACCAGGCCGCCGGGGTTCGCACCGGTGTCGGCGGGGATGCCGCGTCCCACCGAGTTCAGCGGCACCCAGACCACGCGGTCCGGCATGTCGGTGACCTGGAGGGGGAGTTCCACGGTGCCGGTGGGGCCGGTGACGGCGAGCAGGTCGCCGTCCTTGACGCCGGTCTCGGCCGCGGTGGTGGCCGAGAGCCGGGCGAGTGCCGCGTGCCGGGTCCCGGCGAGCGCGGTGTCGCCCTCCTGGAGCCGGCCGAGGTCGAGCAGCATCCGGTGGCCCGCGAGGACCGCCTCGCCGTCGCCGGGCCGGGGCAGCGGCCGGGCCGGCTCGCGCGGGTCGTCGGCGTGGCCGCCCTCCCAGCCGCCGAGCCGGTCCAGCTCGCGGCGGGCGGCGGTCAGGTCCGGCAGCGCGAAGTGCACGTCCATGGCGTCGGCCAGCATGTGCAGCACGCGGGAGTCGACCGGGGCGAGGGTCCGGGGCATCTGCTCCGGCTTCAGCGCCGCCTGGAACATCCGGACCCGGCCCTCCCAGTTGAGGAAGGTGCCGGACTTCTCCGCGACGGCGGCGACCGGGAAGACCACATCCGCCCGGGTGGTGACCTCGCTCGGCCGCAGCTCCAGCGAGACCAGGAAGCCGACCTCGTCCAGGGCCCGCAGCGCGCGCGCCGGGTCGGGCAGGTCCTCCACGCCGACCCCGGCGACGACGAGCGCGCCCAGTTCGCCGGTGGCCGCGGCCTCGATGATCTGGCCGGTGTCGCGGCCGTGGCGGGCGGGCAACTCGGCGACGCGCCAGACGGCGGCCACCTCGTCCCGGGCCCGCGGGTCGGTGGCCGGTCGGCCGCCGGGCAGCAGGGTGGGGAGCGCGCCGGTCTCCACCGCACCCCGGTCGCCCGCCCGGCGCGGAATCCATACCAGGCGTGCGCCGGTCGCGGTGGCCGTACGGATCGCGGCGGAGAGGGCGCCGGGCACTCCCGCGAGCCGCTCCCCGACGATGATCAGGGAGTGCTCGCCGCGCAACGCCTCGGCCGCGGCGGCCCCTTCGGCCTCCAGGCCGACGCCGCCGGCGAGGGCGTCCAGCCACTCGGTCTCGGTGCCGGGGGCGGCAAGCAGCAGCGTGCCACCCGCCTTCACCAGGCCGCGCGTGGCGTGCGAGGCGAGGGCGAAGGTCTTCTGGCCGCCCCTGCGGTGGGCCTTGCGCAGCCGCAGGAAGACGCCGGGAGCCTCCTCCTCGGACTCGAACCCGACGAGCAGGACCGCGGGGGCCTTCTCCAGCGCGGTGTACGTGACCCCCTCGCCGTCCAGGTCCCGGCCGCGTCCGGCGACCCGGGCGGCCAGGAAGTCGGCCTCCTCGGCGCTGTGGACCCGGGAGCGGAAGTCGATGTCGTTGGTGTCGAGGGCGACCCGGGCGAACTTGCTGTACGCGTAGGAGTCCTCGACGGTCAGCCGGCCGCCGGTCAGGACGCCCGCGCGCCCTCGGGCGGCGAGGAGCCCGGCCGCCGCGGCTTCCAGCGCCTCGGGCCAGCTCGCCGGTTCCAGGACGCCTTCGGCGTTGCGGACCAGCGGGGTGGTGAGCCGGTCGCGCTGCTGGGCGTAGCGGAAGCCGAACCTCCCCTTGTCGCAGATCCACTCCTCGTTGACCTCGGGCTCGTTGGCCGCGAGGCGCCGCATGACCTTGCCGCGCCGGTGGTCGGTACGCATCCCGCAGCCGCCGGAGCACTGCTCGCACACCGAGGGGGTGGAGACCAGGTCGAAGGGGCGGGAGCGGAAGCGGTACGCCGCCGAGGTCAGCGCGCCGACCGGGCAGATCTGGATGGTGTTGCCGGAGAAGTACGACTCGAAGGGGTCGCCCTCGCCGGTGCCGACCTGCTGGAGGGCGCCGCGCTCGATCAGCTCGATCATCGGGTCGCCCGCCACCTGGTTGGAGAACCGGGTGCAGCGCGCGCAGAGCACGCACCGTTCGCGGTCCAGCAGCACCTGGGTGGAGATCGGGACGGGCTTCTCGAAGGTCCGCTTCTTGCCCTCGAAGCGGGAGTCGGCGGCGCCGTGCGACATCGCCTGGTTCTGGAGCGGGCACTCGCCGCCCTTGTCGCAGACGGGGCAGTCCAGCGGATGGTTGATCAGCAGCAGTTCCATCACGCCCTTCTGCGCCTTCTCGGCGACCGGGGAGGTGATCTGCGACTTGACGACCATGCCGTCGGTGCAGGTGATGGTGCAGGAGGCCATCGGCTTGCGCTGGCCCTCCACCTCGACGATGCACTGGCGGCAGGCGCCGGCCGGGTCGAGGAGCGGGTGGTCGCAGAAGCGCGGGATCTCGATGCCGAGGAGTTCGGCGGCCCGGATGACCAAGGTCCCCTTGGGGACGCTGATCTCGATGCCGTCGATGGTCAGCGTGACCAGGTCCTCGGGCGGGATCGCCGCCTCGCCGCCCCCGGAGGGCGCACTCGTGGTGACTGTCATGCGTTCACCCCCCGGTGAGCGTTCTTGCCGTCGGCGTTCTTCTCGTCGGCCCAGGCGGTGGATTTCGCGGGATCGAAGGGGCAGCCCTGGCCCGTGATGTGCTGTTCGTACTCCTCGCGGAAGTACTTGAGCGAGGAGAAGATCGGCGAGGCGGCGCCGTCACCGAGCGCGCAGAACGACTTGCCGTTGATGTTGTCGGCGATGTCGTTCAGCTTGTCCAGGTCGGACATCTCGCCCTTGCCCCCCTCGATGTCGCGGAGCAACTGGACCAGCCAGTACGTCCCTTCGCGGCACGGCGTGCACTTGCCGCAGGACTCGTGGGCGTAGAACTCGGTCCAGCGGGTGACGGCCCGCACCACGCAGGTCGTCTCGTCGAAGCACTGGAGCGCCTTGGTGCCGAGCATGGACCCGGCGGCGCCGACGCCCTCGTAGTCGAGGGGGACGTCGAGGTGCTCGTCGGTGAACATCGGCGTGGAGGAGCCGCCCGGCGTCCAGAACTTGAGGCGGTGCCCGGCCCGCATCCCGCCGCTCATGTCGAGGAGCTGGCGGAGCGTGATGCCGAGCGGGGCCTCGTACTGGCCGGGGCTGGTGACATGGCCGCTGAGCGAGTAGAGCGTGAAGCCCGGGGACTTCTCGCTGCCCATCGACTTGAACCAGTCCTTGCCCTTGTTCAGGATCGCGGGAACCGAGGCGATGGACTCGACGTTGTTCACCACAGTGGGGCAGGCGTACAGACCGGCGACCGCGGGGAAAGGAGGTCGCAGCCGGGGCTGGCCACGCCGTCCTTCGAGAGAGTCGAGCAGCGCGGTTTCCTCACCACAGATGTACGCGCCGGCACCTGCGTGCACCGTGAGTTCCAGATCGAGTCCTGAGCCCAGGATGTTCGTCCCCAGATAACCCGCCTCGTACGCCTCTCGTACGGCCTCGTGCAGTCGTCGCAGCACGGGGACGACCTCACCGCGCAAGTAGATGAACGCGTGCGACGAACGGATCGCGTAACAGGCGATCACGATGCCCTCGATGAGGCTGTGCGGGTTCGCGAAGAGGAGCGGGATGTCCTTGCAGGTCCCCGGCTCCGATTCGTCGGCGTTGACAACTAGATAGTGCGGTTTTCCATCACCCTGCGGGATGAACTGCCACTTCATCCCGGTGGGGAAGCCCGCGCCGCCTCGTCCGCGCAGACCGGAGTCCTTGACGTACGCGATGAGGTCGTCGGGCGCCATGGCGAGCGCCTTGCGCAGCCCCTCGTACCCCTCGTGGCGGCGGTAGGTCTCCAGGGTCCAGGACTCGGGCTGGTCCCAGAAGGAGGACAGGACGGGAGCGAGCAGCTTCTCGGGGCTCGTCCCGTTGTGGTCGATCTCGGCGGCCAAGGTCATCACTCCCCCTCCTCGGCTGTCGGCCCGGCCGGGTGCTCCGGGTCGGAGGCCGAGGTCTGCTGCGGTGCGTCGTGCGAGCTGAGGCGCTCGGTCGGCGACGGATCGTGGACCTGTGCGTCCTGCGGCTTCTCGTCCTTGGGCCGCCCGTCGCGCGGGGCGACGACCCGTGCCTTCGGCAGGACCTCACCCTTCGCGAGCCGGAGTCCGACGAGGGAGGCGGGGCCCGCGCCTCCGGTGGCCTCGACGGCGCCGGGGCGCTCGTCGGGGAAGCCGGCCAGGATGCGGGCGGTCTCCTTGTAGGAGCAGAGCGGGGCGCCGCGGGTGGGCTCGACGGTCCGCCCGGCGATCAGGTCGTCCACGAGTCGGGTGGCGCTCTCGGGCGTCTGGTTGTCGAAGAACTCCCAGTTCACCATCACGACGGGCGCGAAGTCGCAGGCCGCGTTGCACTCGATGTGTTCGAGGGTGACCTTGCCGTCCTCGGTCGTCTCGTTGTTGCCGACGCCGAGGTGTTCCTTGAGCGTGTCGAAGATGGCGTCGCCGCCCATGACCGCGCACAGGGTGTTGGTGCAGACCCCGACCTGGTAGTCCCCGCTGGGCCTGCGCCGGTACATGGAGTAGAAGGTGGCGACGGCCGTGACCTCGGCGGTGGTGAGGTCGAGGGTCTCGGCGCAGAAGGCCATTCCCGTACGGGAGACGTACCCCTCCTCGGACTGGACGAGGTGGAGCAGCGGCAGCAGCGCGGAGCGGCTTCCCGGGTAGCGGGCGATCACCTCCTTCGCGTCCGCGTCGAGCCGGGCGCGCACGTCGGCCGGGTAGGCGGGGGCGGGGAGCTGCGGCATCCCCAGACTGACCTCTTGATTTGCTGCGGTCACCGGTCGACGCCTCCCATCACGGGGTCGATGGACGCGACGGCGACGATCACGTCGGCGACCTGGCCGCCCTCGCACATCGCCGCCATGGCTTGCAGATTGGTGAAGGACGGGTCGCGGAAGTGGACCCGGTAGGGGCGGGTGCCGCCGTCGGAGACGACGTGTACGCCGAGTTCGCCCTTGGGGGACTCGACGGCGGTGTACGTCTGCCCGGGCGGGACCCGGAAGCCTTCGGTCACCAGCTTGAAGTGGTGGATCAGGGCCTCCATGGAGGTGCCCATGATGTTCCTGATGTGGTCGAGCGAGTTGCCGAGGCCGTCCGCGCCGAGGGCGAGCTGGGCGGGCCAGGCGATCTTCTTGTCCGCGACCATGACCGGGCCCGGCTCCAGGCGCTCCAGGCACTGTTCGATGATCCGGAGCGACTCGCGCATCTCGTCCATGCGGATGAGGAAGCGTCCGTAGGAGTCGCAGGTGTCGGCGGTCGGCACCTCGAAATCGTAGGTCTCGTAGCCGCAGTAGGGGTCGCTCTTGCGCAGGTCGTGCGGGAGCCCGGCGGAGCGCAGGACCGGCCCGGTGGCGCCGAGCGCCATGCAGCCGGTCAGGTCGAGGTAGCCGACGTCCTTCATGCGGGCCTTGAAGATGGGGTTGCCGGTGGCGAGCTTGTCGTACTCCGGCAGGTTCTTCTTCATGGTCCGGATGAACTCGCGCAGCTGGTCGACCGCGCCCGGGGGCAGGTCCTGGGCGAGGCCGCCGGGGCGGATGAACGCGTGGTTCATCCGGAGCCCGGTGATCAGCTCGAAGAGATCGAGAACCAGTTCACGATCGCGGAAGCCGTAGATCATGATCGTGGTCGCGCCCAGCTCCATACCGCCGGTGGCGATGCAGACCAGGTGCGAGGAGATCCGGTTGAGCTCCATCAGGAGCACACGCAGGACCGTGGCGCGGTCGGGGATCTGGTCCTCGATGCCGAGGAGCTTCTCGACACCCAGGCAGTACGCCGTCTCGTTGAAGAACGGCGTCAGGTAGTCCATCCGCGTGACGAACGTGGTGCCCTGGGTCCAGTTGCGGAATTCGAGGTTCTTCTCGATGCCGGTGTGGAGGTAGCCGATGCCGCAGCGGGCCTCGGTGACGGTCTCGCCGTCGATCTCCAGGATCAGCCGCAGCACGCCGTGCGTGGACGGGTGCTGGGGACCCATGTTGACGATGATGCGTTCGTCGTCGGACTTGGCGGCGGATTCGACGACCTCGTCCCAGTCGCCGCCGGTGACTGTGTATACAGTCCCCTCGGTCGTGGCACGGGGCGTTGCGTGGGGAGTGGTCATCAGGAGTACGACCTCCGCTGGTCCGGAGCCGGGATCTGGGCGCCCTTGTACTCGACGGCGATGCCGCCGAGCGGGTAGTCCTTGCGCTGCGGGAAGCCCTGCCAGTCGTCCGGCATCATGATCCGGGTCAGGGCCGGGTGCCCGTCGAAGACGATGCCGAAGAAGTCGTACGCCTCGCGCTCGTGCCAGTCGTTGGTCGGGTAGACCTCGACGAGGGACGGGATGTGCGGATCGCTGTCCGGGGCGGAGACCTCCAGCCGGATGAGCCGGCCGTGGGTGAGGGACCGCAGATGGTAGACGGCGTGCAGTTCGCGGCCCTTGTCCCCGAGGAAGTGGACGCCGCTGACGCCCGTACAGAGCTCGAAGCGCAGGGCGGGGTCGTCGCGCAGCGTGCGGGCGACCTGGACCAGGTGCTCGCGGGCGATGTGGAAGGTGAGCTCGTCGCGGTCGACGACCGTGCGCTCGATGGCGTTCTCGGGGAGCAGGTCCTGCTCCTCCAGGGCCCCTTCGAGCTCGTCGGCCACCTCGTCGAACCACCCTCCGTACGGCCGGGAGGAGGCTCCCGGCAGGGTGATGGTGCGGATGAGGCCGCCGTATCCGGAGGTGTCGCCGCCGTTGTTCGCGCCGAACATGCCCTTGCGTACGCGGATGACCTCGCCGCCGGTGTCGCGCGGCGCGGGTACGGCGTTGCCGTTCTGCTCGCCGCCCTGGTTGTTCCCGGTCACCGCAGGAGCCCCTTCATCTCGATCAGGGGCAGCGCCTTGAGGGCCGCTTCCTCCGCCTCACGGGCGGCTTCCTCCGCGTTCACCCCGAGCTTGCCGTCCTGGATCTTCTGGTGGAGCTTGAGGATGGCGTCCAGCAGCATCTCGGGACGCGGCGGGCATCCCGGCAGATAGATGTCGACCGGGACAATATGATCAACGCCCTGCACAATGGCGTAATTGTTGAACATTCCACCCGATGACGCGCAAACCCCCATGGAGATCACCCACTTGGGGTTCGGCATCTGGTCGTAGACCTGCCGCAGGACGGGCGCCATCTTCTGGCTGACCCGGCCGGCGACGATCATCAGGTCCGCCTGGCGCGGCGATCCGCGGAAGACCTCCATGCCGAACCGGGCCAGGTCGTAGCGGCCCGCGCCGGTCGTCATCATTTCGATGGCGCAGCAGGCGAGGCCGAACGTGGCCGGGAAGACGGAGGACTTCCGCACCCAGCCGGCGGCCTGTTCGACCGTGGTCAGCACGAAGCCGCTGGGCAGCTTCTCTTCGAGTCCCATGTGTGCCCCTCAGCCCCTCAGTCCCATTCCAGGCCGCCGCGACGCCAGACATACGCATAGGCGACGAAGACGGTGAGCACGAAGAGCAGCATCTCCACGAGCCCGAAGATCCCCAGGGCGTCGAAGGAGACCGCCCAGGGATAGAGGAAGACGATCTCGATGTCGAAGACGATGAAAAGCATCGCCGTCAGGTAGTACTTGATGGGGAAGCGGCCGCCTCCGGCCGGTGTCGGCGTGGGTTCGATACCGCACTCGTACGCTTCGAGCTTTGCCCGGTTGTACCGCTTGGGGCCGATAAGCGTGGCCATGACCACGGAGAAGATCGCAAACCCTGCCCCGAGGGCGCCGAGCACGAGGATGGGCGCGTAGGCATTCACGCTCCTCGCTCCTTCCAGTCGTCCTTGACCGTTGGACCGCATCGGGCGACCGGCTCGCCACCTCACCAAGATCGTGCACATGTGAGGCAGTTCACAAGCCCGACTGCCCCGCATCCTATGCCCGTCGCCCTGTGATCTGCGACACGGGGTACGTCACGGTCTTTGTGATCTCCACCACCTGGCGAAGGATCATGAAGTTGTATGAGCGGTGATCTTCATACGCGAAGCGGCGAAGTGATCACGAGACGTGACATTCGACGGTGTTACCCCTGGTCAAACGGGTGCGGTGCTATCAATGGACGGCCACTACAAGCAAATTGGCCATGGATGGCCAGGGGGTGATAAGGGCCCCGGTTCCTCTCACTCTCACCCGGACGAGCGGCGGCAGGGACCGAAGGGGACATGTGCACGCATTCACGAACTCCCGGAGGCGTTGCCGGCGGGAGCACCCGAGGAGGTGGTGGAGCGTCCGCCACCGCAGCGACGCGGACCTCGGCCGCGCGCGCGAGGGTTGCCTGCCATCGGAGACCCACGCTGTGACCTGCGCCACTCACGACACCGCACAGGAAAACCGGGCTTGGCCATCGGTGTGAACGGATGGTAAGTGGCAGGCAATTCGGGCGTATTGCCGAAAGCTAGAGATCACGGCCCTGATGGCGCCTGCCCGTTTTGCCCGTTACGGCGTCAATAAAGGCGCACGGAAAGCGGATTCGCAGATTCCGAACGTAACTGTGTCGCAACACACGTTTCTTGATGGGACCCCTACACCCCTGGTAGCGCTAGTACCTATGTCCCACACCGCTCACATACCCAGCCACCGGAAGCCCCGCCAGCGCGCCTCGAAGTCGGCGCTGCGAGCCGGAGTTGCCGGTGGCGTCCTCAGCACCATCGCGGTCGCGGGTGCCGCCGGCCCGGCCCAGGCCGAACCGGTGACCCAGACCATCGAGATGCCCACCATCACCGCCGGGCTCTCCACCGCCGTCGCCGCCTCCGCACAGGCCACACAGCAGGTCGCCCTCGACCTGGAGGCGCAGGCACACGAGGACGCCGCAGCCGAGAGCGCTGCGAAGAAGGCCAAGAAGGCCAAGGCCGAGGCCGTTCGCAAGGCAGAGGCGGAGGCCAAGAAGGAGGCCGAGGCCGCCGCCAAGGCCAAGGCGGAGGCCGAGGAGCGTACCGAGCGCGCCTCCCGTACCGCCGAGCGCACGACGCTCAGCGCCTCCGGCTCCTCCTCGGGCGACTCGGCCTCCGCGTCCGCCCCCTCGTCCTCCTCGTCGAACGCCACCGGCTCCGCCGCCGCCATCGTCGCGTTCGCCAAGTCCCAGGTCGGCGACGCGTACGTGTCCGGCGGCACCGGCCCCAACGCGTGGGACTGCTCCGGCCTCGTCCAGGCCGCGTACCGCACGGTGGGCATCGACCTCCCGCGCGTCTCGCAGTCCCAGTCGACCGCCGGGACCCAGGTCTCCCTGGACAACCTCCAGCCCGGCGACATCCTGTACTGGGGCGGTGCGGGCAGCGCGTACCACGTCGCGATCTACGTGGGTGGCGGCGAGTTCGTCGGCGCGCAGAACTCCAGCACGGGCACGGTCCAGCGCTCCATGGACTACGACCGGCCGACCGGCGCGGTCCGCGTTCTCTGATCCACCGGCTGATCACCGGCGATCCACCAGCGGTGCCGGGCATGTCCGGTGACAGCTGAGGGCCGCCACTCCCCCTCGGGAGTGGCGGCCCTCGCCCGTGCTCCGCTGACGCCGCCGCAGGTCTTACGGGCCCCACCGCCGCCCCCAGGTCGAACGCGCTCGTGGTGAAGGCCCCCAGCGCGTACCCGGGGGTGGGAACGGCCCGTGCCCGCGGTGATCCGGCGGGGACGGAGCCGTGATGAACAAGGCCGGTGACCCCTCGGGATCAGTCGGCGACGCTCAGCCGCGGTTCGCCCACCGGTGCACCGGTGGGCGGAGTCGGTCGGACTCGGGGCCGGACATGAGGGTCGGGCTGCCGGCCGGTCAGCGGCGGCGGGGGCGGCGGGTCGTCCGCTCCGGCTCCCGCGCGGAGGTGGTCGGCGCGGGCAGCGCCTCGTACGCCGCGTCCAGGTCCTCCTCGTCGTCGAGCGGGAGCAGCCCCGGAGCGAAGTGCGGTTCCAGGAAGAGGCCGTGGTGCTGGGGCGGCGTGGTGTCCTGGGTGCCCGGTTCCGGGCGGGAGGACTTCCGGGGCAGGGATGCGGTGGTCATGGCTGTCTGTCCTTGGGGTCGAGCAGCGCTGTATCGGCTTGTTCCGTACCCCGCTGGCCTGCGTTCGATGTGAGCGTGCGTCATGAAGATTCGTACGCGCCGCGGGTCGCCGCTGGGGCGAGGGCGGGCACCAGCCGGTCCGGGACTGCCGACGACCGGGGGTGGCGCGCAAATCATCGCACACGATCACGCGGGTGGCTGGGGATTATGCGCCGGGGCGGGCCGTGCCGGGCGCGGGGCCAGGGCCGGGCAGGGCCCGCGGCGGAGCTGCCCGGCCACGGCACCACCCGGCTCAGAGCACGACGCGGAAATGCGTCGTCAGGCGCCGGTCCTCGCCCAGGACGTGGAAGGCGAGGCCCGGGGGCTGGTCGCGGTCGGCCGGGCGGTCCCCCTCCCAGGGCATGCGCAGGGTCCACGTCACGGCGGGCCCGACGATGAGCGGGCGGCCGGCGAAGGTCGAGGCGGCCGCCGTGTGGGCGTGGCCGGTGAGGACGGCGACGACCCGGGGGTGGGCGTGGAGGAGGGCGGCGAGGTGTTCCGGCTCCTCCAGCCGCCCGGCGTCCGGCAGCGGGTGGTGGAGCTCGACGGGCGGCTGGTGGAAGGCGATCAGGGCGGGGACGCCGTCCGGGAGCGCGCCGAGGGTGGTGTCGATCCAGCCGAGCGTCTGCGCGTCGAGGCGTCCCTCGTCCCGGCCGGGGATGGTGGAGTCGCACATCAGGAGGGCGGTTCCGGCGATCCGGTGGACCCGGTTGACGGGGCCTTCCTCGGGTGCCTCGCCGAGGAAGGTCTTGCGGTAGGCGGGGCGCGCGTCATGGTTGCCCGGGCAGGCCAGGACGGGGAAGGGGGCGGCCAGCAGGCGGGTCGCCTCCTCGTACTCCGCCTCCGTCGCGTGATCGGCGATGTCCCCGGTGACCAGCAGGGCGTCGACCGGGCGGGGCAGGGCCCGCAGGTACTCCATGACGCGGGTCGCGCGGTGCGTCGCGCGTTCACCGCCGTCCAGGTGCAGATCACTGATCTGGGCGAGCAACATGTCGGACCGCCCCCCGGTTAACGTTAAAATCTTATCTTCCGTTAGGACTCTAGAGTGGGGGGCGGACCGAGTTCAAGAGGCCGTCGACGACCGGTCGGGGGCGGCGAAGGGGGCGACCGGTGACACAGCGGCCCGTCATGGAGCTGGCGAGCACCATCCACCACGACGGGGACGGTGGCGTCGCCGACGACCTGGAGACGGTCCGGGGGACGACGCGGTGGATCCAGCAGCAGACCAGGGGCATCGCCCCCCGGGAGTTCCGCACCGGGGAGCTCGTCGCCGACGAGGAACTCCGGGACCGGATCGTCGGCGTACGGCGCGCCGTGCGGGCCCTGTTCGCGCGGGTGGTCAGCCCGGCCCCGCCCAGTCCGGCGGACGCCCACCGCCTGATGCCGGCCGACGAGGCGCTGGCCCGCCTCAACGCGGCCGCGGCCCGGGAGCTCGTCGCCCCGCAGCTGGAGTGGCCCGCCGAAGGAGCGCCCGCCGCCCGGCTGTTGTCGGCCGAGGACGATCCGCGCGTACGGCTGGTCGCGGCGCTGGCGCGCGACGCCGTGGACTTCCTGAGCGGGCGGGAGCGCGAACAGCTGCGGGCCTGCCACGCGCCGCGCTGCGTGCGGTACTTCATCAAGAGCCACGGCCGCCAGGAGTGGTGCAGGCCGTCCTGCGGCAACCGGGCCCGGGTGGCCCGCCACTACGAGCGCACGCGGGGCGCGGCGACGGGCCAGGGGCCCGCCGCCGCGCTGTGAGCCGTGGGCCTCAGGCCTTCGGGGCCACCTTCGACAGCCCGTTGATGATGCGGTCCATCGCGTCGCCGCCCGTCGGGTCGGTCAGGTTGGCCAGCATCTTAAGCGTGAACTTCATCAGCAGCGGGTGGGTCAGGCCGCGCTGGGTGGCGACCTTCATGACCTTCGGGTTGCCGATCAGCTTCACGAAGGCGCGGCCCATCGTGTAGTAGCCGCCGTAGGTCTCCTTGAGCACCTTCGGGTAGTTGTTCAGGGCCAGTTCACGCTGGGCGGGGGTGGCCCGGGCGTGGGCCTGGACGATGACGTCGGCCGCGATCTGGCCCGACTCCATGGCGTACGCGATGCCCTCGCCGTTGAACGGGTTGACCATGCCGCCCGCGTCGCCGACGAGCAGCAGGCCCTTGGTGTAGTGCGGCTGGCGGTTGAAGGCCATCGGGAGAGCGGCGCCCCGGATCGGGATCGTCATGTTCTCCGGGGTGTAGCCCCACTCCTCGGGCATCGAGGCGCACCAGGCCTTGAGCACCTCGCGCCAGTCCAGCTCCTTGAAGGCGGAGGAGGAGTTGAGGATGCCGAGCCCGACGTTGGAGGTGCCGTCGCCCATGCCGAAGATCCAGCCGTACCCCGGCAGCAGCCGGTCCTCGGCGCCGCGCCGGTCCCACAGCTCCAGCCACGACTCCAGGTAGTCGTCGTCGTGGCGGGGCGAGGTGAAGTACGTACGGACGGCGACGCCCATCGGGCGGTCCTCACGGCGGTGCAGACCCATCGCCAGGGAGAGGCGGGTGGAGTTGCCGTCGGCGGCGACGACGAGCGGGGCGTGGAAGGTGACCGGGGTCTTCTCCTCGCCGATCCTCGCCTCGACGCCGGTGATGCGGCCGGTGCGCTCGTCCCGGATCGGGGCGCCCACGTTGCAGCGCTCGTACAGCCGGGCGCCGGCCTTCTGCGCCTGCCGGGCCAGCTGCTCGTCGAAGTCGTCGCGCTTGCGGACCAGCCCGTAGTCCGGGTAGGAGGCGAGATCCGGCCAGTCCAGCTGGAGCCGCACGCCGCCGCCGATGATGCGCAGGCCCTTGTTGCGCAGCCAGCCCGCCTCCTCGGAGATGTCGATCCCCATCGAGACGAGCTGTTTGGTGGCGCGCGGCGTGAGGCCGTCGCCGCAGACCTTCTCCCGGGGGAACGCCGTCTTTTCCAGCAACAGGACGTCGAGTCCGGCCTTGGCGAGGTAGTACGCGGTCGTGGAGCCGGCTGGGCCCGCTCCGACGACGATCACGTCCGCGCTGTGCTCGGAGAGGGGCTCGGTCACGGTCGGATCTCCCGAAGACTCGAATTCGCGTGCCGCGCGGCACATGTCCCGTGCAGTCTATGGGGGCCTGCTGAACAACCCTCCGAAGGGCTCCCTCATGTCGATAGCACCTGTTCCGCCCACTGCCCCCGCCCCCGCGGTACGGCTGCGCGTCCCGACCGACGAGGACGCCCTGATCTGGCACCGGGTCTTCGACGACCCCGAGGTGATGGAGTTCCACGGCGGGCGGAGCGCGGAGTTCTCCGTCTACGAGGAGCTGACCGCGCGCCAGCGGCGGCACGACGCGGAGCGCGGGTTCTGCCTGTGGACGCTCACCGACGAGGACGACACCGTGCTCGGCTTCACCGGCGCGCAGCCGTGGCCGCACACCCACTTCGGTCCGGTCGGCGCGATCGAGATCGGCTGGCGGCTGGGGCGCTCCGCGTGGGGGCGCGGGTACGCCACCGCCGCCGCCCGCACCACGCTGGAGCGGCTGCGGGCGGCCGGGGTGCCGGACGTCGTCGCGATGGTCGACTCCCGTAACGCCCGGTCCATCGCGGTGGCGGAGCGGCTCGGGATGCGGCTCGCGGAGACCTTCACCACCCCGCGCCCCGGACAGGAGGCGCGCTGCTACCGGCTGGAGCTCTGAGGCCTCGTACGAAGGTCAGGCGCGGGTGGCCCGGTGCAGGGCCACCACGCCGCCGGTGAGGTCGCGCCACGCCACCTTCGACCAGCCCGCCTTCTGAAGGAGTGCGGCGAGGCCGGGCTGGTCGGGCCAGGCGCGGATGGACTCGGCGAGATAGACGTACGCGTCCGGGTTGGAGGAGACGGCCCGGGCGACCGGCGGCAGCGCGCGCATCAGGTACTCGCTGTAGACCGTGCGGAACGGGGCCCAGGTCGGCTGCGAGAACTCGCAGATCACGACCCGGCCGCCCGGCCTCGTCACCCGGTACAGCTCGCGCAGCGCGGTCTCGGTGTCCTGGATGTTGCGCAGCCCGAAGGAGATCGTGACGGTGTCGAACACCTCGTCCTTGAACGGCAGCTTCATCCCGTCGCCCGCCGTGAACGGCATCCACGGGTGGCGCTGCTTGCCGACCTTCAGCATGCCGAGCGAGAAGTCGCACGGCACCACATAGGCACCGGCCCGGGCGAAGGGCTGCGAGGAGGTCGCGGTGCCCGCCGCCAGGTCGAGGATCCTCTGCGCGGGGCGGGCGTCGACCGCCGCCGCGACCGCCTTGCGCCACAGCCGGGCCTGGCCCAGCGAGAGCACGTCGTTGGTCAGGTCGTAGTTGGCCGCCACCCCGTCGAACATCGAGGCGACTTCGTGCGGCTGCTTGTCCAGGGAGGCTCGGGTCACCCGTCCATTCAAGCAGCCCGCCCGTACGGATCAGTGGGGGCGGTCCCCCGCGATCGCGACCCGTTCGGCGACCCGGCGGTGCGGGGCGTAGTCGTTGACCGCATAGTGCTGGGTGGCCCGGTTGTCCCAGAACGCGACGTCGCCCGCCCGCCAGCTGTACCGCACCTGGAACTCCGGCGCGTGCGCCTGCTGGAACAGCAGGCGCAGCAGCCGGTCGCTCTCCTCCTGGGCGAACCCGACGATCCGGGTGGTGAACGAGGCGTTGACGAAGATCGTCCGACGGCCGGTGACCGGGTGGCGCCGCACCACCGGGTGCTCGACGGGCGGGAACCGGTCCTGGTACGGGGCCAGCCGCTCCGGCGGGTAGAACCGGGAGAAGCCGGGGATGAAGTCGTGCACCGCCCGCGCCCCCTCTATGCGCTCCTTCACCTCCTCGGGCAGGTTGTCGTACGCCGCCGCCATGTCCGCCCACAGCGTGTCCCCGCCCACCGGCGGCACCTCGCGGAGCTGGAGGACCGCGCCGAGGGCCGGGCGCTCGCGGAAGGTGACGTCGGCCGTTCCCAGGGGACGGGACAGGTCGACGCCGTGGATCTCCGCGCCGATCACCCGGCCGCGCGGCACCAGCTCGAAGAGCTCGTAGGGCCGCTCAATCCAGCCCTCCGGCACCCGGCGCAGGGTGCGCGGGCCCTCGTACAGGCCGTCGGCGGGTGGTGCGGTGGTCGCGCAGGGCGGGGGCGGTCGTGAGGGTCATGGTTCTCCTTCGGCCGTGGTCGTACGGGGGATCAGCGGGCCGCGTCGCGTACCGCCGTACCGATCTCGGCGCGCAGCGCGGCGTACTCCGGCAGCCCGCGCAGTTCGTCGGGGCCGGTGCCGGTGCGCGGCAGGCCGATCGGGATGTCCAGGGAGATCCGGCCCGGCCGCGCACTGAGCACGACCGTGCGGGTGCCGAGGAAGACCGCCTCGTCCACGCTGTGGGTGACGAAGACCGACGTGGTGCCGGTCTCGGCGCTCACCGTGCGCAGGTCCTCCTGGAGCCGCTCCCGGGTCAGCGCGTCGAGCGCGGCGAACGGTTCGTCGAGCAGCAGCAGCCGCTTGCCGCCCGCCAGGGCGCGGGCGATGGCCACCCGCTGCTGCTGGCCGCCCGAGATCTGCCAGATGCGGCGGCCGGCGGTGTCCGCGAGGCCGACGCGCTCCAGCAACTCGGCGGTCCGCTCTCCCCGTTCGGCCCGGGGCACACCCGCGTACCTCAGCGCCAGGCCGACGTTGTCGCCGACCGTGCGCCACGGGAAGAGGCGGGGCTGCTGGAAGACGATGCCCGCCTGGTCGCCGGGCTCGGGGTGCTCGCCGAACACCTCGACCTCGCCCGACGAGGCCCGCTCGAAGCCCGCGATGAGGCGGAGCAGGGTGCTCTTGCCGCAACCGGAGGGGCCGACGAGGACCAGGAACTCACCTGCGGGGATCTCCAGCGAGATGGGCCCCAGGGCGGTCACCGGCTCCGCGCCCCGGCTGCCCCCGTAGGTGTGCTCGACCTCGCGTACGGAGACGACGGGACCGCCCTCGCGCTGCTCGGGGAGGGAAGCCTTCCGGGTGTCCGTGTCAGGGAGAGACGGCATCGGTGAGCCCTTCCACGTAGATGGACTTCCGCAGCTTGCCGAGGTCGGGCGCGGAGTCGATCTGCTTCTGGTCGACGAGGAACCGCGCCGCGCTGTGCAGGTTGTCCGCGAGACCGCCGACCTTGCCGGGGGTCCCGAGCCACTTGGCGTCGGCCTGTTCGGCCGGCTTGAGGAAGATGCCCTGCTCGATCTGGGCGCCGGCCTCGGCCGGGCTGATGCCGAGCTGCTTGCCGACGGCGGCGGAGGCCGCGTCGGGGTCGGCGTGGATCAGGTCGAGCGCCTGGGCCTGCGCCTCGCGCCAGGCGGGCAGCACGTCGGGGTGCGCCTTGAGGAAGCTGGTGGAGGCGACTCCGAGGTCGAGGGTGGGCTTGCCCGCCGCGGCGAGCTCGCGGCTGGAGACGAGGACCTTGCCGGTCTTCTTGAGCTCCTCCAGGGTGGGCAGCCAGACGTACGTGGCGTCGATGTCGCCGCGCGTCCAGGCGGCCAGGATGTCCTGCGGCTCCAGATCCAGGAGCTGGACCTTCGAGGCGTCCACCCCGGCCTGGTCCAGCGCCGCGAGCAGGCTGTAGTGCGAGGTGGAACTGAACGGTGTCGCCACCTTCTTGCCCTCCAGGTCCTTGACGGAGGAGACCTTGGAGCCGTCACGGGCGACCAGCGCCTCGTTGTCCCCGGCCACATCCAGCACCCAGGTGACCTGGTACGGGATGTTCAGCGGCTCGGAGAGACCCCGGGCGACCGGGCTGGAGCCGATGGCCGCGAGGTCCACCGAACCGGCCACGAAGGCGGTGTTGATGCTGGCGCCCGAGTCGAACTTGGTCCACTTGATCTGGTAACCGGGGAGCGCCTTCTCCAGCCAGCCCTTCTCCTTGACGATCAGGTCCCCGCTGGGAAAGGCCTGGTAGGCGATGCGTATCGTCTTGCCGCCGTCCCCGCCCCCGTCGCCGGAACCGCCCTGACCGCAGGCCGTCACCACCAGCAGGGCCCCGAGTGCGGCGGCGATCGAGGAGAGGCGGAGCCAACCGCGTGTTCCGGCCATGTGCGTGTCCTTCGTACGGGAGGGGATGAGGGGAAAGGGAGAGCGGGTGGGCTTACGCATGGCGTCGCCACGGGGCGAGCCGGTCCGACAGCACCCGCAGCCCGGCGTCGATGAGCAGGCCGGAGACGCCGATGGCGAAGAGGCCGAGGACGACGGTGTCCGACTGGTTGTAGCGCTGGGCGTCCCGGATCAGGCCGCCGATGCCCGGCAGCCCGTTGACCGTCTCGGCGGCGACCACCGAGGAGTACGCGATACCGAAGGCGAGGCGGACGCCGACCAGGATCTCGGGCAGCGCGGACGGCAGCACGACCGACGTCACGACCTGCCCGCGTCTGGCCCCGATCGCCCGGGCCGCCTCGACCAGCGCGCTCGGCGCGGAGGCGACGGCGGATGCGGTGGCCACGGCGACCGGCGGCATCGCGGCGATGGCGAGCAGCCAGAGCTTGGGCGCCTCGTCGATGCCGAACCAGATGATCAGCAGGCTGAAGTAGGCCAGCGGCGGCAGGGTGCGCAGGAACGCCACGGCGGGCTCCAGCACCACCCGCACCCACGGCAGCGTCCCCATCAGGACACCGATGACGAGCCCCGCGACGACGCCCGCACCGGCACCGATGGCGATGCGGCGCAGGCTGATGCCGAGGTGCTCGATCAGGGTGTGGCCCTGGTAGCCGCGCACCCCGTCGTGCGTGCCGGAGGTCTCCAGCAGCGCCCGCCACACGGCGGCGGGCGAGGGGACCAGCACCGGCGACCAGAGCTGGAGCACGATCACCAGCTGCCAGAGGGCGAGGAGGGTGGCGAGGGCGACGAGGCGGAGCCCGACGCGGCGCAGCCGCGCACCGCGCCCCGGCCGGCGGCCCGCGGGCGCGGTGGCAGGGGCGTCGGGGGCCCGTTTCCGCACGGAAGTGGGCGTGGTCATGGAGGGCTCCGGGGACAGGGGCAGGGCGGACCACCGGGCTTGGCGACAAGCCGGGAGCGGACAACCGCCGGGAGGCGAGGAAGAAGAAGGAGGGAGGAGGAGAGAGGAAGCAGAGGCCGGAGGCGATGACGTCCGGCCCGAGAGGGATCAGGTGTCCAGCACGCACACGGGCGGCACGAAGACGTCAGCGCGGCGGGGTCGGGGCATCACCGAGGATGCCGCGGCAGGGCCTCAACAACAGGAAGCGCTGGACACACGGCAGAGATCGATGTGGAGGCACTCCACCAGAAAACGATCGACTGTCACGGCAGTTATTCTAGCACAGGCCCTCCGCGAGGCACCAGATTCGTACCGCGGAGTGAGACGTTCCGTCCCGCCCGCCGGTCCCTCGGACCGTACCGGGCCCTGATCATCAACCACGAGGCCGGCCACTGGCTGGGGCGCGGCCACGAGGCCTGCCCGGGGCCCGGCGCCCCGCGCCCCGCGCCCGCGCTGACGCAGCGGATTGGCGGGCTGAAGGGGTGCGTCGCCGACGCATGGCCGTACGGCGCCAAGGGGCGCTACCCGGGCGGGCCTTCGGTGCCGTAAAGCCCTCCCGCCGGAAAGCCGGCCTCAGCGGGCCCGGTGCACGAGCCGCCCGGCGAGCACCGTCGCCACGCAGAGCCCCGCCCCGCCCGCGCGCAGGGCCGCCTCGTCGGGCACGTCGAAGACGGCGAGGTCCGCACGGCCGCCCACCCTCAGCGGCCCGTGCACGGTGGCGGCCAGGTCGCCGCCCGCCGCGAAGGGGTCCAGGTCCGGCGGACCGGCGGGGCCGGGGGCCTGGATCTGGACCAGCCCCGACCGGGCGACGGCGGTCCGCAGCCCGGGGTCGTCCGCCCCGAAGGGGCCCACCACATGCGTGGTCCCGTGCCGCAGCATCCGCTGAAGCCCCCGCCGTACGCTGCCCGCCCGCCGGGCCGGGTCCATCGTCGCCGCGACGCGCTCGAACTCCTCGCCCCACAGCGGCAGTTCACCCAGCTCGTCCGCCTCCCGCGGATCCGGGTGGTAGCAGCGGGTGAGCAGCTCGCGGGCCCGGTCCTGGCGGAGTCCGGGCGTGAGGAGGCCGGGCCAGCGGCGGACCCGGGCGGCCGGGTGCGCGGCGACGACCTCCTCGTACGGCCCGATGGCGGCGATCCGGTCGCCGTCCACGGCCACCGCGCCCGCCAGGACAGCGTCCGCGCCGACCGGAAGAACCAGCGGCGCGGCGTGAATCGTCAGCACGGGGGCGTCAGTTGGCGTTGAGGAGCTTCAGCTCCGGGTGGGCCGTGCCGCCCTCGATCGCCGTGGAGGAGATGTGCGAGACCACGCGCTCGTCGACCGGGTCGTTCGCCGGGTCGTCGTGCACGACGAGGTGTTCGTAGGTGGTGGCGCGCTGGGCCGGGACCCGGTCCGCCTTGCGGATCAGGTCGATGATCTCCAGCCGGTTGGACCGGTGCTTGGCGCCGGCCGAGGAGACGACGTTCTCCTCCAGCATGATCGAGCCGAGGTCGTCGGCCCCGTAGTGCAACGACAGCTGGCCGGCCTCCTTGCCGGTGGTCAGCCAGGAGCCCTGGATGTGGGCCACGTTGTCGAGGAAGAGGCGGGCGATGGAGATCATCCGCAGGTACTCGAAGATCGTGGCCTGCGTGCGGCCCTTCAGCTTGTTGTTCTCCGGCTGGTAGGTGTACGGGATGAAGGCGCGGAAGCCGCCCGTACGGTCCTGGACGTCCCGGATCATCCGCAGGTGCTCGATGCGCTCGGCGTTGGTCTCGCCGGTGCCCATCAGCATGGTGGAGGTGGACTCGACGCCGAGGCCGTGGGCGATCTCCATGATCTCCAGCCACCGCTCGCCGGACTCCTTGAGCGGGGCGATGGCGTTGCGCGGCCGGGCGGGCAGCAGCTCGGCACCCGCGCCGGCGAAGGAGTCGAGGCCGGCGGCGTGGATACGGCTGATGGCCTCCTCGGCGGAGACCTTGGAGATCCGGGCCATGTGCTCGATCTCGGAGGCGCCCAGCGAGTGGATGACCAGTTGCGGGAACGCCTGCCTGATCGCGGAGAAGTGCTCCTCGTAGTACTCGACGCCGAAGTCCGGGTGGTGGCCGCCCTGGAACATGATCTGGGTGCCGCCGAGCTCGACGGTCTCCGCGCAGCGGCGCAGGATGTCCTCGATGTCCCGGGTCCAGCCCTTGGCCTTGTCCTTGGGGGGCGCGTAGAAGGCGCAGAACTTGCAGGCCGTCACACACACGTTGGTGTAGTTGATGTTGCGCTCGATGATGTACGTCGCGATGTGTTCCGTACCGGCGTACCGGCGTCGGCGCACGGTGTCGGCTGCTGCCCCCAGCGCGTGCAGCGGCGCCGAGCGGTAGAGGTCGAGCGCCTCCTGCGGGGTGATCCGACCGCCCTCGGCGGCTCGGTCGAGGACGGGCTGGAGATCGGCCTTCTCGGTCACCGGGCTGTCACCTTTCGGCGGTTTTTCTACGGATCCTCGGACCGATCCAGCGTACGCCAGCCCCTTGCGCCGTCAGCCGCCGGACCGGGTGAGGTTCCCGTACGGGAGGCCCGCGCCGCGCTCCTGGGAGCGGTAGCCGAGGGTTCCGTCGTCGGCGAGGCGGAAGAGCAGGTCGGCCTCGGTGGTGGTGCACAGGCCCGGGGTGCCGGGGCGGTCCGGGTCGGTGCGCTCGCGGACCTGGAGCTCCTTCGGGGTGCCGGAGGTGAGGGTGCCGACGCTGTTGCAGGTGACGGTGACGCCCAGCTGGGAGACGGTGGTGGACATCCTGACGACCTGGGTGCCCTTCCTCCCGTCGGTGAAGACCGCGGTGAGGGTGCCGTGCGGCTGCCCGCTCGTCCTCTCGGTGAGCGGGCCCTCCCAGCTGCCGACGAACGCCTTCGGCAGCTCGCCCACCGAGGGCTCGCCCGCGTCGGAGGGGTCCTCTGACGCGGAGGGGCCCGGCTCCTGGGACGCGGTGGCGGTGGCGGTGGCGGACGGCGGGGTGGCCGCGGTGTCGTTGTCCTTGAGCCGGTCGGTGTCGCCGCCCGGCAGGAAGCCGTCGAGCAGGCCCGCGCCGAGGGCGACGACCGCGAACGCGCCCGCCACGGCCAGCGCGACGGTGCAGCTCACCCGGCGGTTCCGGCGCGCCCCGGCGCTCGCGCCCGTCCGCGCGTCCGCGCTGACGGTGACGGAGAACCGGGGGTCGCCCGCCCGCTGACCGGGGAGCCCGCCGCCCGGGGGTGTGCCCGGCGGGGGCGGGGTGCCGGGAGAGTCGTCCGGTACGTGGCCCAGGGGCGGGCCGAAGACCCCGATGAGGCCGGCCTCGGCACCCGGGGAGACGTCGGGGCCGTTAGGGGAGTCAGGGCCGGCGGCGGGACCGGAGCCGTACGCGCGTCGCGGCCGGGCCCGTCGTGCGCTTCGGTGCCCGGCCACCCGCCGAACCCCTCCCCCAGCGACGCGCTGCTGAACGGCACCGGGCCCGACCCCGCCGGAGCGTCCTGCGGTTCCAGGTCCAGCAGCGCCACCGCCGACCGGCTGACCTCGCCCACCAGCCGGCCCGGCAGCCACCCCGCCGCGACCATCGCCGCCGCCCCGCCCGGAGCGAGGGTGCGGGCGAGGTCGGCCGGGGCGGGCCGCGCGTCCGGGTCCTTGGCCAGGCACCCGGCGACCACCTCGCGCAGTTCTCCCTCCAGGTCGCCCAGTTCGGGCTCCTCGTGCACCACCTTGTACAGGAGTACGGCGGAGGAGTCACCGGAGAAGGGGGCCGCGCCGGTCGCCGCGTACGCGAGGACCGCGCCCAGCGAGAAGACGTCCGCCGCCCCCGAGATGTCCCGGCCGCGGATCTGCTCGGGCGCCATGTAGCCGGGCGAGCCGACGGAGACGCCGGTGGAGGTGAGGGAGACGGTCGCGCCGAGGGCCCGGGCGATGCCGAAGTCGATCAGGCGGGGGCCGTCCAGGGCGAGCAGCACGTTGGAGGGCTTCACATCGCGGTGGACGATGCCCTGTCCATGGACGGCGTGGAGGGCCTCGGCGAGCCCGGCGCCCAGAGCGCGTACCGCGTGCTCGGGCAGCGGGCCGTGCTCGGTGATCGCCTGGGAGAGCGGCGGCCCGGCGACGTACCCGGTGGCGACCCACGGCACCGGGGCGTCCGGGTCGGCGTCCAGGACCGGGGCGGTCCACTGCGCGCCGATGCGCCGCGCGGACTCCACCTCGCGCCGGAACCGGGCGCGGAACTGCTCGTCGAGCGCGAAGTGCGGGTGGACGACCTTGACCGCGACCGTGCGCCCGCCGGCGCTGCGCCCCAGATAGACCCGGCCCATGCCGCCCGCGCCGAGCCTGCCGAGCAGCCGGTAGGCGCCGATGGTGTGCGGTTCGCCCGCTTCCAGCGGCTGCATATGGCCTCCCCCTGTGAACCCCTGTGGACGGTGCGCGCCTCGTGGGCGGTGAACCCTGCGATCGGTCCGGACTCGGACCGAAGCCTAGGGGGCGCCACCGGCGCGGTCACCGGGAAACGGCCGGACCATTCCCCCTTCTCAGGGCAGGAGGGGGCGTTTTCGCCACGGGGAAAGGCGTAAATGCGCTGTTCCGCCGGCTCCCCATTCCCTGAACGGGAACGGGAACAGGAACAGGAACAGGAACAGGAACGGGAACGGGAACGGTAAAGGGAGCGGGAACGGGAACGGCCTCCATTCCCCGCTCAGCCGCCGAGGAGTTCCACGTGCACATCCGCCGGGTATCCGGTGCCCGATCCGGTCCGGCGGGCGAACTCGCGGACGCCGGCCAGCTGGTCCGGGCCGAAGCGGAAGTCCAGGGTCGTGAAGTACCGCTCCAGCACCTCCGCGTCGAAGGCCTCCCAGCGGGCCGCCTGCTCCGCGACCTTGGTGACCTCCTCCAGGGAGAGGTCCCGGGAGGCGAGGAACGCCTCGTGCACCTTGACCGCCGTCTCGGGGTGGGCGGCCAGGAAGTCCTTGCGGGCCGCCCAGACGGCGAAGACGAACGGCAGCCCCGTCCACTCCTTCCACAGCTGCCCCAGGTCGTGGACCTGGAGCCCGAGGCGGGGGGCGTCGTGCAGGTTGGCGCGCAGGGCGGCGTCGCCGATCAGTACGGCCGCGTCCGCCTCCCGCATCATCAGCCCGAGGTCGGGCGGGCAGGTGTAGTAGTCGGGCCGGACCCCGTAGCGCTCGGTGAGCAGCAGCTGGGCCAGGCGTACGGAGGTGCGCGAGGTGGACCCGAGCGCGACGCGCGCCCGGTCGAGCTGCTCCAGCGGGAGCTGGGAGACGATCACGCAGGACATCACGGGGCCGTCGCAGCCGACCGCGATGTCGGGAAAGGCCACCAGGTCGTCGGCGTTGCGCAGGTACTCCACGAGGGTGACCGGGCCGATGTCCAGGTCACCCCTGATCAGCTGCTCGCTGAGCCGCTCCGGGGTGTCCTTCGAGAGCTCCAGGTCGAGCAGGGTCCCCGTACGCGCCAGGCCCCAGTAGAGCGGGAGGCAGTTCAGGAACTGGATGTGGCCGACGCGGGGCCGGCTGCGACGGTCGTCGCCTTCACTGGCTGAGACGGTTGAATTGTCCACATCGTGAGGCTAGACCCGCCCCCGGCCGCGGGCACCACCGGGGCGCCCGTGATGCTCCCCCGGCAGGGCAGTCAAACGTTCGGGTGAAGTGATCTTTCCCTCTACCGCTCTCCGGAGACCGCGTGCTAGGCTCGCCCGCAAGTTGCAGTTTGGTTTCCCTTGCAGTACAGAGCCTGCGGAGCATGTAACCCGCAGGCTTTTGTAGTTTTCAGACTTGTTTGCAGGTTCTGGAGCAGGGCAACCCTTTGGCCCAAGGAGGGCTTATGGCTACCGGAACCGTCAAGTGGTTCAACGCTGAAAAGGGCTTCGGCTTCATCGCCCAGGACGGCGGCGGCCCGGATGTCTTCGTTCACTACTCCGCGATCAATGCGTCCGGGTTCCGCTCCCTGGAGGAGAACCAGGTCGTGAACTTCGACGTCACTCAGGGGCCCAAGGGTCCGCAGGCTGAGAACGTCACCCCGGCCTAGTTGCCCGGGTCGGTCGATCGCGGCCGCACAGAGCAGTACCCAAGGAGCCCCGCTCCCCCGTCTCGGCGGAGGAACGGGGCTCCTGCCTGTATACGGTCCGCGTCCGGCGGCGCTTGACCTTCACACCGTGTGAAGCCGTGCAGTGGGAGCCATCATGTTCACCATCGGAGACTTCGCCCGGTACGGTCGGGTGTCGGCCCGCATGCTGCGTCACTACGACGCCATCGGGCTGCTGCGCCCCGACCGCACCGACCCCGCCACCGGCTACCGCTTCTACGGCGCCGCCCAGCTCGCCCGGCTCAACCGGATCATCGCGCTCAAGGACCTCGGCTTCACGCTCCAGCAGGTGCGGGACGTCCTGGACGAGCGGGTGGGTCCGGAGGAGCTGCGCGGGATGCTGCGGCTGCGCCGGGCGGAGCTGGCGGAGGCGGCGGCAGCGGCGACGGCACGGCTGGCCCAGGTCGAGGCGAGGCTCCGGTCGATCGAGAGCGAGGGGCACATGCCTGCCGACGACGTTGTGATCAAGGCCGTTGCCGCGGTCCGGGTGGCCGAGCTGACCGGGACGGCCGCGAGCTACGAGCCGCAGCACATCGGGCCGGTGATCGGTCCGCTGTACGAGGAGCTCTTCCCGCTCCTGGAGGGCACCGGCGTCCGGCCCACCGGTCCCGGGATCGCCCGGTACGAGGACGCCCCCGAGGGCGGCGGCGCGATCGTGGTGCACGCGGGCGTGACGGTGTCGGCCCCGGTGGGGCCGGTCGGTGACACCGGGGTGAGCGTGGTGGAGCTGCCCGCGTTCGAGGCGGCGACGATCGTGCACCGGGGCGCGATGGACGACGTGATGCCGACCGTGCAAACCCTGGCCCGCTGGCTGGACGCCAACGGCTACCGCTCCACGGGGTACACCCGCGAGGTCGACCTGGAGTGCCCGGCGGACCGGAGCCAGTGGGTGACGGAGCTCCAGGAGCCGGTGGTGAAGGTCTGACGACCGGTGTACGGGGAGGGGGCGGCGGCCCCCTCCCCGTACACCCCTGCACGCCCCTGCCCCCTCCCCGTACACCCCTGCACGCCCCCGCCCCCTCCCCGAACGCGTGCGCCCGCTCCCCTACGCCCCCGCCCAGAGCCCGTCCTCCGTCAGCCCCAGCAGGTCGATCGCGTTGCCCCGGACGATCCGGTCCACGACGTCCGGGGGGAGGTGGCCCATCTGGTCCTCGCCGACCTCGCGGGACTTGGGCCAGGTGGAGTCGGAGTGCGGGTAGTCCGTCTCGTACAGGACGTTGCCGACGCCGATCGCGTCCAGGTTCCGCAGCCCGAAGGCGTCGTCGAAGAAGCAGCCGTAGACGTGGTCCGCGAACAGCTCGGACGGCGGGCGGTGGACCTTGTCGGCGACGCAGCCCCAGGCGCGGTTCTCTCCTCCCAGACGACGTCGGCGCGTTCCAGGATGTACGGGATCCAGCCGATCTGGCCCTCCGCGTACATGATCCTCAGGCCCGGGAAGCGCTCGAACTTGCCGCTCATCAGCCAGTCGACCATCGAGAAGCAGCAGTTGGCGAAGGTGATGGTGGAGCCGACGGCGGGCGGGGCGTCGGCGGAGGTGGACGGCATCTTCGAGGAGGAGCCGATGTGCATGGCGATGACGGTGCCGGTCTCGTCGCAGGCCGCGAGAAGGGGATCCCAGTCGTCCGTATGTAGGGACGGAAGCCCGAGATGAGGAGGTATCTCGGAGAACGCGACCGCGCGCACGCCCCGGGCCGCGTTGCGCCGGACCTCGGCGGCGGCGAGCTCCGCGTCCCAGAGCGGGACGAGGGTGAGCGGGATGAGGCGGCCGTGCGCCTCGGGGCCGCACCACTCCTCCACCATCCAGTCGTTGTACGCGCGCACCCCGAGCAGCCCGAGCTCGCGGTCCTTCGCTTCGGTGAACGTCTGGCCGCAGAAGCGCGGGAAGGTGGGGAAGCAGAGGGCGGACTGGACGTGGTTGACGTCCATGTGGCGAGCCGGTCGGGGACCGAGAACGACCCCGGCCGCATCTGCTCGTAGGTGAGGACCTCCAGCTTGATCTCGTCCCTGTCGTAGCCGACGGCCGTGTCCAGGCGGGTGAGCGGCCGGGGCAGGTCCTCGTAGACCCACCAGTCCCCGACCGGGCCGTCGTCGCCCGGTGCCCCCATCACGGGTGCGAACTTTCCGCCCATGAAGGTCATTTTCTTCAGCGGTGCGAGGACGATGCGCGGGCCGGATTCCGCGTATCTGGACGGGAGCCGGTCCCGCCAGACATGAGCGGGCTCCAGCGTGTGGTCGTCCACCGAGATGATCTTCGGGAAGGTCTCCATACCCTCCACGGTAGCGCCGATCTGACGAGGCGTCAGCTAACGTGCGGGTACCGGCTCGGGGCACGGTTTCCCAATCGTTGTCGAGGGCTTGTGCAGAGCGTCACCCGCTGCTGACGGGGCCGCCCGCGACAAGGCAGACTGTTGAGCGCGATACCAGCGGTACCGGTCCATCCGGATGCACACCGCAGGTCGACACACGACGGACAACGCGCGGACCCGGGCGGGCAGCGGGCAGGCATGCGGAGCCGGGCACCACCGGCAGGACCCACCGACGAGCAGGACCGGCAGGACCGGCAGCACCGGCAGGACCCGCTAACGAGCAGGACCGGCAGGCGAGCAGGACAGGGGGCATCAATGGACCGCGACCACGGGCCACGCGTGCGCGTACCGGAGCAGCGCGCCCCGGAGGAACCGGGGGCCGCCGACTCCCTCAGGTTCACCGTCCTGGGTCCCGTACGGGCGTGGCGGGAAGCGGAGGCGCTTCCCACCGGCTCCCCCCAGCAGCGGGCGCTGCTCGCCGCCCTGCTGCTGCGCGAGGGCCGGACGGCCACGGCGGGCGAGCTGATCGACGCGTTCTGGGGCGAGGACCCGCCCTCGCAGGCGCTGGCCACGATCCGTACGTACGCCTCCCGGCTGCGCAAGATCCTGGGCCAGGACACCCTGGTGAGCGAGTCCGGCGGGTACGCGATCCGGATCGGCCGCGGGGCGCTCGACCTCACCCTGGCGCAGGACCTGGCCGCCGAGGCGGAGAAGGCGCGCGCCGGCGGGGACCGCTGCCAGGCGCGCACGCTGATCAACAAGGTGCTGGGGCTGTGGGACGGCGAGGCGCTGGCCTCGGTGCCGGGGCCGTACGCGGAGAACCAGCGCACCCGGCTGGAGGAGTGGCGCCTCCAGCTCACCGAGGCCCGGCTCGATCTGGACCTGGAGGTCGGCAGCCACGCGGAGGCCGTCTCCGGACTCACCGCGCTCACCGCCGCGCACCCGCTGCGCGAGCGGCTGCGCGAGCTGCTGATGGTGGCGCTCTACCGCAGCGGCCGGCAGGCGGAGGCGCTGGCCGTGTACGCGGACACCCGGCGGCTCCTGGCCGAGGAGCTGGGGGTCGACCCGCGCCCCGAACTGGCCCAGCTCCAGCAGCGCATCCTGCGGGCCGACGAGGAGCTGGCCCGGCCGGCGGACGAACCGGCGCCGGCTCCGGCTCCGGCTCCGCTGAAGCCCGCGCAGCTTCCGGCGACCGTGCCCGACTTCACCGGGCGGGCCCCCTTCGTCCGGGACCTGGGCGCCCAACTGGCCACCGCCGAAGGGTCGGTGATGGCGGTGTCCGCGCTGGCCGGGATCGGTGGCGTCGGCAAGACGACGCTGGCCGTCCATGTCGCGCACCAGGCCCGCCCGCACTTCCCCGACGGCCAGCTCTACGTCGACCTCCAGGGCGCGGGCGCCCGGGCGGCGGAGCCGGAGACGGTCCTCGGCTCGTTCCTGCGCGCCCTCGGTACCGCGGACTCGGCGATTCCGGACACCCTGGACGAGCGGGCCGCGCTCTACCGCTCGACGCTGGACGGCCGCCGCGTCCTGGTCCTGCTGGACAACGCCCACGACGCGGCCCAGATCCGCCCGCTGCTGCCCGGTACGCCGGGATGCGCGGCCCTGGTGACGAGCCGGGTGCGGATGGTCGACCTGGCCGGGGCGCATCTGGTGGACCTGGACGTGATGTCGCCGGACGAGGCGCTCCAGTTCTTCACCCGGATCGTCGGCTCGGAGCGGGTCGGCGCGGAGCGGGAGGCGGCCCTCGATGTGGTGGCCGCCTGCGGTTTCCTCCCCCTCGCCATCCGCATCGCCGCCTCCCGGCTGGCGGCCCGCCGCACCTGGACGGTCTCGGTCCTCGCCGCCAAGCTGGCCGACGAGCGCCGCCGCCTGGACGAGCTCCAGGCGGGCGACCTCGCGGTCAAGGCCACCTTCGAACTCGGCTACGGCCAGCTGGAACCGGCCCAGGCCCGCGCCTTCCGCCTGCTGGGCCTCGCGGACGGCCCGGACATCTCGCTGGCGGCCGCGGCGGCCCTGCTGAACCTGGAGCCGCACACGGCGGAGGACCTGCTGGAGGCCCTGGTCGACACCTCCCTCCTGGAGTCGGCCGCGCCGGGCCGCTACCGCTACCACGACCTGGTACGCCTCTACGCGCGTGCCTGCGCGGAACGCGACGAACAGCCGCCGGTGGAGCGGGAGCTGGCGCTGTCCCGGCTGCTGGACTTCTACCTGGCGACGGCGGCGGGGGTGTACGCGCTGGAGCGGCCCGCCGACCGGCTGGTGGACCACCTGGAGCCGACGGACCACCCGGGGCTCACGTTCGGCGACCGGCAGGCGGCGCTGGACTGGCTGTACACGGAGGCGACCAACCTGCTCGCCTGCGTACGCCAGGTGGCTCGTCCGGCCACCCTGCGCCGGGCGGTGGACCTGCTGTACGCCGCCCTGGACCTGGGCGAGTCCGGGGCCAACGCCAAGCAGTACGAGGCGGCGGCCGTGACGGTGCGCGAGGCCGCCCGGGAGTGCGGCGACCCCCGGGCGGAGAGCCGCGCCATCATGTCGCTGGCCAACGTCCACCAGCTGGCGGGCCGGTTCGACCACGCGGACCGGGAGGCCGAGGAGGCGATGCGGCTCGCCGACGTCGCTCAGGACCTGCTGGCGGGCAGCTGGGCGGCCAACGCCCGCGGCATCATCGCGCTCTACCACAATCGCCACGAGGACGGAGAGGCCTTCCTGAGCCAGGCGATCGACGCGTTCCGCAGCGACGGGAACCTCCCGGGGGAGGCGAGCGCCCTGTGCAACCTCTCCCGCATCCACCTCGCCACCGGACGCACCGCCGGCGCCATCACCCTCGCCCGGTCCGGCATCGACATCTACGACTCCCTCGGCCACGCCTTGCGCGGGGCGAACGGCCGCTACGCCCTGGGCATGGCGCTGACCCAGAACGGGGAGTTCGCGGCGGCCACCGGAAAGCTGACCGAGGCGCTGGAGATATTCCGCGACAGCCGCCAGCGGCTGTGGGAGGGGATGACCCTGTTCCGGCTGGCCGAGGTGGAGATCGCGTCGGGCCGGCCCGCGCAGGCCGCCCAGTACGCCGAACTCGCCCTGACCGTACTGCGGGGCATCGGCGGTGACTGGCGGCGGGGGAACGTCCTGACCGTACTGGGCCGCGCGCTGGCCGGCATAGGCCAGACCGGCCGCGCCCAGGTCTGCTGGACCGAGGCACTGGCCATCTACGACGCGCTCGGATCGACGGAAGCGGCCCAGGTCCGGTCGCTGCTGACGACCACGGCACCCTGAGAAACGGGCACGTTCATCGTTCGTTTATCGCCCCCCGGCATGCTCAGCGCTGTCGATCCGTCGCGTCGGGGGGCAGACGGGGACGACATCGGCCGCACCACTGAGGTGAGCGGCCCTGAGGGACCCGTCCGGCCGTCCACGGGGGAACAGCCGGACGGGTCTCGTCAACCCACTGCTGACGCACGAGAGAAGGAGTTGACCACCATGGCCGATGCCACGAAGAAGGACCCGGTCTTCAAGCCCGCCGACCAGCACGCCACCGGCGATCCGACCACGCAGGACCAGCACGCCACCGGCGAACCGCTCACGACGCAGGACCAGCACGCCACGTCCGAGCCGTTCAAGCCGAAGAAGTAGACCTGCACGACGGGGGACACGGGGGGAGGGGGAAACAGGGGGACACGGGGGGTACGGGGGAGCAGCCGCGGCGGCGTGGAGGGGGAGCCGTCGCGGCTGCCGTACACCGGGGGGCCCGGGCCTGGGGATGGGCTCGGGCCCCTCGGGCATGCCCGGACGGGCGCGGCAGAAACGGACCGGTCACCTCGTCCGGTGAAGCCGGACCGGCATGCCTATCCCCGCCCCCGCCGCTCCCCCTTCACCACCTTGCCGCTCGCGTTGCGCGGCAGCTCCGGGACGAACTCCACCGCCCTCGGGACCTTGAAGTTCGCCATCTCGCGGCGGGACCAGGCGATCAGGTCGTCCGCCGTGAGCGTGGCCCCCCGGCGGCGGACCGCGTACGCCTTGCCGACCTCGCCGAGGCGCGGGTCCGGGACGCCGACGACCGCCACGTCGGCGATGTCCGGGTGGAGGCCGAGGAGCCGTTCGATCTCGGCCGGGTAGGCGTTGAAGCCGCCCACGATGAACATGTCCTTGATCCGGTCCGTGATCCGCAGGTTGCCCGCCTCGTCCAGGACGCCCACGTCATCGGTGCGGAGCCAGCCGTCCGGGGTGAACGCGCCGGCCGTGGTCTCCGGGTCCTCGAAGTAGCCGCTCATCACGTTGAAGCCCCGGACCTGGATCTCCCCGGGCACCCCGGGGTCACCGACGACGCGGACCTCGGTGCCGGGGATCGCGCGGCCGGACGTGGTGGCCACGGTCTCCGCCGCATCGCCCCGGCGGCACATCGTGACGATGCCGCCGGCCTCGGAGAGGCCGTACGCCGTGAGGACCGTGGCGATGTGGAGTTCGGTGCGCAGGCGCTCCACCAGCCGGAGGGGGACCACCGCCGCGCCCGTGACCACCAGGCGCAGGGCGGACAGGTCGTGGGCGTCACGGGCCGGGTGGTCCAGGAGGGACTGGTGGAGGGTGGGCGGGCCGGGCAGGACCGAGATGCCTTCCGCGGCGATGTTCGCCAGCACGGTGTCCACGCCGAACACCGGCTGCGGGACCATCGTGGCCCCCCGCATCAGGCAGGCGATGATCCCGGCCTTGTAGCCGAAGGTGTGGAAGAACGGGTTCACGATCAGATAGCGGTCGCCTTCGCGCAGGCCCGCCAGATCGCTCCAGATCTCGTACGCGCGCAGCGTCTGCGCGTGCGTGATGACCGCGCCCTTGGGGGCGCCCGTGGTACCCGAGGTGTAGATGATGTCGGAGGGGTCGGAGGGGGCGACGGCATCGGCCCGTTCCCGTACGACGGAGGCCGGTACGCCCTCGCCCGCCGCCAGGAACTCCGGCCAGCTCGTGTAGTCCTCCGGCGCGGTCTCCGCCAGCACCACCACCCGCTCCAGGTCCGGCAGCTTCACCTCCGCCCGGCGCAGGGACGCCACGTACGAGGTCCCCAGGAACGTGCCGGTGACGAAGAGCAGCCTGGCCCGGCTGCGCCGCAGGATGCGCGCCGCCTCCGTGCCCTTGAAGCGGGTGTTCAACGGCACCAGCACCGCGCCGGCGCTCACCGCCCCGAGCGCGGAGACGATCCAGTCCAGCGTGTTCGGGGCCCAGATCGCGACCCGGTCGCCCGGCGCCACCCCGGCGGCGACGCACGCGGCGGCGGCGCGCTCCACCCGGTCGCCGAGTCCGGCGTACGTCAGGCGGGTGCGGCCCTCGACCACCGCCTCCACCGGTCCGTACCGCCGCGCCGCCTCCCGTACCAGCCCCGGGATGCTGCCCCACTCCTCGTCGCCTCGCATCGCGTGCCCTTCCTGTCCCTGACCCCGGCGGAACACCGTGCTCCGAACGTCTCATACCGAGCATGGAAGCTGACTATCCGTCAGATTAACGGTAGCCTCTGCCGCTGTCAGCAGGGGCGACGGTGCGGGAGGTCGGCGGATGGCGACGTTGAAGGACGCGACAGCGATAGCCGGGATCGGACAGACGGCGTTCGCGAAACGGCTCCCGGAGTCCGAGAACACCCTCGCCTGCCGGGCCATCCTGGCCGCCCTCGACGAGGCGGGGATCGCGCCGTCGGAGGTCGACGGCTTCGCCTCGTACACGATGGAGGAGACCGACGAGGTGGAGGTCGCCAAGGCGATCGGCGCCGGGGACGTCACCTTCTTCAGCAAGGCGGGGTACGGCGGCGGCGGCTCCTGCGCCACCCTCGCCCACCTCGCCGCCGCCGTCGCCACCGGCCAGGCGAGCGTCGGTGTCGCCTGGCGGTCACGGAAACGCGGGTCCGGGCCCCGCCCGTGGAAGAACACCGCCGTCCAGCTCCCCACGCCCGCCCAGTGGACCCGGCCCTACGGGCTCCTGCGGCCCGCCGACGAGATCGGGATGCTGGCCCGCCGCTACATGCACGAGTACGGCGCCACCCGCGACCACCTCTTCAACGTGGCCCTCGCCTGCCGCAACCGGGCCAACCAGAACCCGGCCGCGATCATGTACGACCCCCCGCTGACCCGCGAGATGTACATGACCTCCCGCTGGATCAGCGAACCCCTCTGCCTCTTCGACAACTGCCTGGAGACGGACGGGGCGCTGGCCTGCGTGATCGTTTCGGCCGAGCGCGCCCGCGACTGCCGGCGGAAACCGGTCTACCTGCACTCCGTCGCCCAGGGGCTGCCCGCCCAGCACCACGGGATGGTCAACTACTGGAACGACGACCCGCTCACCGGGCCGGCCTGGACGGCCGCCCGGCAGCTGTGGAAGCAGGCCGCCTTCGGACCGGACGACGTCGATGTCGCCCAGATCTACGACGCGTTCACCCCCCTCGTCCCGCTCTCCTTGGAGGGGTACGGCTTCTGCGGGCGCGGCGAGGGCGGGGCGTTCACCGTGGGCGGGGCGCTGGAGAGCGGCTGGCGGCTGCCCGTCAACACCGGGGGCGGCGGGCTGAGCGAGGCGTACGTGCACGGATTCAACCTCATCACCGAGGGCGTCAAGCAGCTGCGCGGCACCTCCACCGCCCAGGTGCCGGACGCCGCCACCTGCCTGGTCACGGCCGGTGAGGGCGTACCGACGTCGGCTGTCCTGTTGCGGAACTGAGGAGATGAGGAGTTGAGGAGATGGGTGTGAACGATTGCCCGCTGCTGCCCGTCGTCGACGAGGACGGGGCGCCCTTCTGGGAGTACGCCGCCCGGGGCGAACTGCGCGTCCAGGCCTGTGCCGCCTCCGCCTGCGGCGAACTGCGCTTCCCGCCCCGGCCCTGCTGCCCGCACTGCGGCTCCTTCGACAGCGCGTGGCGGGCGATGAGCGGGCGCGGCCGGCTCTGGTCGTACGTCATCCCGCACCCGCCGCTGCTCCCCGCCTACGCCGAACAGGCGCCGTACAACGCGGTGCTGGTCGAGCTGGTGGAGGCCCCGCGCATCCGGCTGGCCGGGAACGTCGTCGCCTCCCCCGGCGCGCCGCTGAACTCGGTGGACCCGGCGCGGCTGCGGATCGGGGCGCCGGTGCGGGCGGTGTTCTGCCCGGGCGGGCCCGGTGGCGATGGCGGTGGCGGAGGCGGTGGCGGTGGCGGGAAGGGTGACGCGCCCGGCGTCACACTCGTCCGCTGGACGCTGGAGCGGTGACCCATGGCCCTACGCATCGAGCGGGACGTCACGCGCGGGGTCGCGCTGGTCGCCCTGGACCGGCCGGAGAAGCTCAACGCGATCGATCTGGAGACGGCTGCCGCGCTTCCCTCCGTGTGGCGAGAGTTGCGGTACGACGCCGCCGTGCGGGCCGTCGTCCTCACCGGGACCGGTACCCGCGCCTTCTGCACCGGGATCGACCGGGGCGTGCGGGTCCCGCAGCCCCCGTCCCCGTACGCCCTCGACGACCCCCTCCTGCGGATCGGGCCCAAGGCGAACGACCTGTGGAAGCCGGTGGTCGCGGCCGTGGGAGGGGCGGCGGGGCGGGGGCGGGGCGCCGAGGGTGCGGTGAGGGGCGGGGCGGGGAGCGGCGGTGAGGGGCGCGGCGGGGAGCGTCGCGTTGCCGGTGTCCAGCATGCCGGTCGGCGCCGACACGCACGTCATGGCCCTGTCACGGTCCGGTCATGGTCCGCGGGTCGGGGCATCCTGGTGGCGGCCGGCGGCGTCCGCGTGGCGGGGGTGATCGTCCCGGCGTAGCGTCGGCCGTGCGGGGGGTGTTCGCCGTACGCCGTTGGAGGCTGACGATGATCCGCAACATCCTCGGCTCACTCGTCGCCCTGGCCGGGGCGGCGTCGGCTGTGCTGAGCCCCTTCCGTGACTGGTACGGCGGACGGCTGGGGCGTGACTACCGGGTGCGGGACCTCTTCGAGGGGATCACCGGTACGGGGTCGGGGGTGCTGGTCTCGATCCTGCTGCCGTTCCTGGTCGCGGCGGTGCTGGTGATCGCGGGCGTGGTGCTCCGGTCGCGGCTCGTGGTCGCGTTCGCGGGGGTGGTGGTGCTGGGCTTCACGATCCTGTGGATGGTCCGCCAGGGGCAGGCGGCGGGGTCGCTGGTGGTGGGCGGGGACGGGGCGGGGATGCGGGTGGGGGTGGCGAACGCGTTGGCGGGTGGGGTGCTGACGGTGATCGGGGCGCTGCTGATGAAGGGGCGGGGGCGGGGGGCGGCTCGGGCGCGGCGGGAGCGGAGGGTGGTGGAGCCGTACGCCGCGCCGCCCGCGGACCAGGTGGACATGTGGCCGCCGACGCAGGAGCCGGGGATGGCCGCGCAGACGTCGCCGTGGCCGGAGCCGGAGGTGGATGCGTATACGGGGCCCGATCCGTACGACCCCCGTACGCGGTCGTATCCACGGGTGCCGCCGGCGGAGTGGGAGCCGGGGGACCCCCGGGATCCGGTGCATCCGCCGCATCGGCCTCCGCCGCCTACGCCTCCGCCTCCGCCTCCGCGGGGGTGACGGTCGCCCCGTCGGGGGTTCCGTCCCCCAGCGCCGGACGGGCTGGAAGCCCGCCGCACCGGCTGTACAGGCTCAGGTCCGGGTCCTGTTTCCCGTGCCTGTCCCCTTCAAGGCGTCCAGCGCGTACACGCAGCGGTCCTTGCTGCAGGCGTAGACCACGCCCGCCTGGGCCACCGGTGAGCCCGTGATCTCGCCGCCCGTCGCCAGCTTCCAGCGGAGTTGGCCGCCGGCCGCGTCCAGGGTGTAGAGCACGTGGTCCGCCGAGCCGAAGTGGACCCGGCCGTCCGCCACCACCGGGGAGCCCACCACGTCGCCGCCCGCCGCGAAGCGCCACTTCGGGGTGCCGGTGACCGCGTCCAGGGTGTAGAGCGCGCTGCCGCTGCCCACGTGGACGTTGCCCACCGCGACCAGGACCGGTTCCACTGAGGCGCGGGCCTCCGTGGCGATGCGCCAGCGGTCCTTGCCGGTCGTCGCGTCGAGCGCGTACACCGTGCCGAGGTGGTCCGCGAGGTAGACCCCGCCCCCGGTCACCGCCGGGCCCGGCGCGAACGCGGGCGGGGACAGGAAGACCGCCGGGGTCTCGAAGTGCCACCGCACCCGGCCGGACGCGGTGTCCACCGCCAGCACCCGGGTGCCCGCCGCGACGTAGACGTAGCCGTCGGGGGCGGGGGTCACCCGGACCGGGACGCCGCCGCAGGAGGCCGCGTCGCCGATCGGGTACGACCAGCGCTCCAGGCCCGTACGGGCGTCGAGCGCGCGCAGCCGGGCGTCCTGCCAGACGTAGACCGTGCCGTCGTGGATGACCGGCGCGGCCTCCACCGTCTCGAAGTCGCTCTGGGCACCGGTGATCTCCCACAGCTTGTCGCCGTTGGACGCCTCCCACCCCTGGACCCCGCCGCCCCGGGTCGCGGTCAGCACCGTGCCCCGGTCGGCCTTGAGCGCGTACACCCAGGCGTCGGTCCGCAGCCGCCACTGCTCGGCGCCGGACGCCGCGTCCAGGGCGTACAGGGAGGGGCCGTCCGAGGCGTGGATGCGACCGCCCTCGACGGCCATCGCCCAGGCCACGTCCCGGGTCTTGAACTGGCGCCGCCCGTTGCCGACGTCCAGGGCGTGGATCTCGAAGGAGGTGACGTACAGCAGGTCACCGGAGACGACCGGTGTCCCCCACACGTCGTTGGACATGCGGAAGCGCCAGGGCCGCCAGCGCTCCGGCGCGGCGGGTGCGGCGTCCGGGGCGGGCCCCGGGGCCGGTACGGGCGCGGTGGGCGCCGTGGACGCACCGGCCGTGCCGTTCAGCCCGGCGGGCGGGCGGACCCAGCCCGTCGCGGCGGCCGGATGCGCGGCGGCGGCCCCCCGCCCCTCCCCCGCGCGCGGTCCGGGCCCGATCGGCGCCTTCGCACCGGGCAGGTGGACCGGCCCGCCGTCGGGAGAGGGGGCCGGGACCGACACCGGCGCGGGCGAGGAGAGTGGGGACGGTGAGCGCAGGTCGCCGCCGGCGCGCCACTCGGGACCCCGGTCCGGCGCGCGCTCCGGGGCGCGTGGGGGCTGCGGAGGGCGCGGCGGGGGCGCGGCGGGCGCGGGCGGGGCGGTCCGGCCGCCTCCCCGGCGGCGTTCGATCATGGCGGTGGCCGGGGACGGCAGCCAGGCCGACGCCGTACCGCTGTCGTCGCTGCCGGAGGCGAAGAGGTGCGGGGCGAGCTGGGCCTGGAGGTCGGCGGGGCTGGGCCGCCGGGTGGCGTCCATCTGCATGCACGACTCGATCAGCGGCCGCAGGTCGTCCGGCAGCCCCTCCAGGTCGGGCCCCTCGCGCAACAGCATGAACACCGTCTCGACCGGGTTGGCGCCGTGGAAGGGGGCGTGGCCGGTGGCGGCGAAGACGAGCGTGGAGCCCAGCGAGAAGATGTCGCTGGCCCCGGTGACGCTGCGGGAGTCCCGGGCCTGCTCGGGCGACATGTACGCCGGGGTGCCCACGGCGACGTTCGTCATGGTCAGGCGGGTGTTGGAGACGCCGGACGCGATGCCGAAGTCGATGACCCGGGGGCCGTCCTCCACCACGAGCACGTTGGACGGCTTCAGGTCGCGGTGGACGAGCCCGGCACCGTGGATGGACTGGAGGGCCTCGGCGATCCCGGCGGCCAGCCAGCGCACGGCCTGGGTCGGCATCGGCCCGCACTCGTTCACTATCTCCTCGAGCGAGGGCGCGGGCACATAGGCGGTGGCCAGCCACGGCACGGCGGCGCGGGGGTCGGCGTCGACCACGGCGGCGGTGTAGAACCCGCTGACCGCGCGGGCGGCCTCCACCTCACGTGTGAAGCGGACCCGGAAGAGCTGGTCCTCGGCGAGCTCGGTCCGTACCGTCTTGATCGCCACCCGCCGGCCCGACGCCGACCGGGCGAGATAGACCAGCCCCATGCCGCCGGCCCCGAGCCGTCCCAGCACCTCGAACGGGCCGATCCGTCTCGGGTCGTGCTGCGTCAGCTGCTCCATCACGTGCCTGCCACCTCCCCGTACGGGCCTCAGCGACGAAGCCCGCGAATTACCCGCCCGTCACCGCCCGGTGCGATTCCCGGCCTGCGCAGCCTCTCACCACTGGGCACCACCTGGCGGTGCGCACCCTGATTCTTCCTGGCTCGGGCGCCGGTGGCGAACCCGGGGGCGGATGTGGGTGTCTCATGCCACTTCGGCTGATTCTCGCCCACAAGGGTTACGGGAGCAGCTCGCTCGGCTGCAGAACGGCGAAGAGGGCGCCCTGGTCGTCCTGGAGGACGGCCATCCGCCCGTACGGGATGCCGAAGGGCGGCGCGGAGACGCGGCCGCCGAGCCGGACGGCGAGTTCGGCCGCCGCGTCGCAGTCGGCGACGGCGAAGTAGGTGAGGAAGTAGCTGGGCAGCTCGGCGGGGAACGCGTCCGTGATGACGCTGCGGCCGCCCAGGGCGGTGTCCGGCCCGGGCTCACTGCCTTCGGGTGACCACATCCGGAAGTCGACCAGCGCCTCGGCGTCGCCGGTGACGTCGTTGCCGGCCTCGTCCAGGTCGGTGCCCCGGAAGCCGAAGACCTTCTCGTAGAAGGGGTCCACGCGCTCCGGCTGCCGGGTGTGGACCTCGGTCCAGCAGTAGGAACCGGGCACGTTCTGCCTCTCGAACCCCTCGCGCTCCTGTGGCTGCCAGAGGCCGAAGACCGCGCCTCCGGGGTCGGCGGCCTGCGCCACGACGGCCGCCCGCCCCGCCCGGACGGGGTCGGTGATGATCTGGCCGCCGTGTTCGCGGACCGCGGCGACGGTGGCCCGGATGTCGTCGGTGGCGAAGTAGACGCCCCAGGCCGTCGGCATCCGCCCGTCCTTCTTGGCGGCCAGGGCGGCGACGAGCTTCCCGTCCCGCAGGGCTTCCGCGAAGGGCATGCCGTCGCCGGCGCGGAAGGTCCAGCCGAAGAGGCCGCCGTAGAAGCGCTTGCCCGCTTCGAGGTCGGAGAGCTGCACGTCCGCCCAGCACGGCGCCGAGTGCGCGAATGCGGCCATGGGGCCCGGTCCTTCCGTTGCAGTGACGCCCGTCACATTCAACGTAACGTCGCGTCCGGCCGGGCGCGCCTCGGCGCGGGCCGAACACGGACGCGGAACACCCAGCGAAACACCCATAGGGAACATATGACCGAATAGTGGAGGCCCGGCCACCGCGTGGACGAAAGTTGTCCACCGAAGTTGTCCACAGGCTGTTGATAACACTTTCACTCGCGGTGTCCGCTCGGCCGTCCGGCCGGAATCAGGTGCCGGCGGCACCGGACCAGGAACCCGTACACATCACCGGCGCAGCGGCCGAAAACATTCGTCCCGCACCCACCACACCCCGCAGGTCCTGCGGCGTTCCCCATTTGCAGTCGGCCGAATCGCGCTCCCATCGGCCCTCGGTAAGCTGACGGCATGACAGGACAAGTACGTACCGTCGACGGCCGCGTGGCCGGTCGACGCGGTCAGGCGACGCGGCAGAAGCTGCTCGACTGCCTCAGCGAGATGCTCAGCTCCTCGCCGTACCGGGACGTCAAAGTCATCGACGTCGCCCGGAAGGCCGGGACTTCACCCGCGACTTTCTACCAGTACTTCCCCGACGTGGAGGGCGCCGTCCTCGAAATCGCCGAGGAAGTCGCCAAGGAGGGCGCCGGGCTGACCGAACTGGTCGCCGGACGCCCCTGGGTCGGCAAGGCCGGCTGGCAGACGGCGGAGGAACTCGTCGAAGGGTTCCTCGATTTCTGGCGCCGCAACGACGCGATCCTCCGCGTGATCGACCTCGGCGCGGCCGAGGGGGACAAGCGGTTCTACAAGATCCGGATGAAGATCCTGAACTCGGTCACCAACTCCCTCACCGATTCGGTGAAGGAGCTCCAGGCCAAGGGCAAGGTCGACAAGGACATCAGCGCCGCCGCGATGGCGGGCTCCCTCGTCGCCATGCTGGCCGCGGTCGCCTCGCACCAGAAGGGGTTCACCACCTGGGGTGTGAAGCAGGCCGAACTGCGCCCGAACCTCGCACTGTTGGTCCACCTCGGCATCACGGGCAAGAAACCCACCAAGTAGGCCCACGGCACGTCCTGTCTCACCGACGGCGGACCACCACGCACCCTTGCCGGTGGTCCGCCGTCGGTGTTCCCGGACCCCCGCACAGGCGGGGCCGGTGAACTACCGCCGCTCCAGCCGGAAAAGCCGGATCTGCCGCTCCACCCGCGCCTGGTACGCCGCGTACGGCGGCCAGAACGTCAGCGCCGCCCGCCACACCTCCTCCCGCTCCGCCCCCTCCAGCAGCCGCGCGCGCACCGGGATCGCCCGGCCCCGCCAGCTGATGACGGCCTCCTCCGGGCGGGCCAGCAGGTTCGCGGTCCACGCCGGATGCCCGCTACGGCCGAAGTTGCTGCCGACGAGGATCCAGGTGCTCTCCGCCTCCCCCTCCGGCATGCATGCCAGCGGGGTCACTCTCGGCCGCCCGCTGCGCGCCCCCGGCACGGTCAGGACGAGCCCCGGCAGCATCCGGGCACTGGGCAGCACCTTGCCCCGGGTGAGCCGGTGCACGGTGCGGTCCAGGACGGGGACGACGTGCGGGGCGACCTTGGCGAAGGCGCGGGTCGAGGAGACCTTCTGGATCAGCCGGGCGGCCCGGTCACCGGCACCGGGCATCAGACGGCCACCCCGTGCGCGAGACCGTCCGGCGTCACGCCCCCGAACAGCCCGGCCTGCCCCGCCGCGTGGTCGCGCAGCCGGTGTACGGGCCCGAAGAGCAGCTCGTCCGCCGCCGCCCGCTTCACATACAGGTGCGCCTCGTGCTCCCAGGTGCGGCGGTGTTTGACGGCCTGGACCGACCCGATGGCCCGGCCGAACTGCTCGCGCTCCTTGACGTATGCCACGGTCCTGCCCAGCGCGCCCGCCGCCGCCCCGACCGCCTCGGCGGCCAGAACGGCCGCGGCGGTGCGCCCGGTGGCGGCGAGCGCGCCGCACACATCGCCGGCCTCGTCCGAGCCCAGGAGTTCGGCCGCGGTGTCGCGCAGCTCGACGCGGGCGAGAGGCCGGGTCTCGTCCATCGAGGTCAGCCGCGTACGGAGCAGCCCTTCGGCCGGGGCAGGCACCAGGAAGAGCAGCGTCCGGCTGCGCGGATAGCCCCCGGTGTGGGCGGCGACCAGCAGGAGCCCGGCGCTGTGCCCGTCGAGCACCCGGTCGGCCTCCCCGTAGAGCCGCCAGCCGTGGCCCTCCGGGGACTTGCGGGCCTGGACGCCCCCCGCCCGGCCGCCGCCCGCCCAGGCGATGGCCCGGTTGTCCGCGGTGAGGCCGAGGGCGGCGGCCATCGATCCGCCGGGGACCGCGAGGGCGGCGGTCAGGGTCCCGTCGGCGGTCCGGGGCAGCAGCCCGGCCCGCTGCGCCGGGGTGCCCAGGGCGGCGATCAGGGGCGCGGCGAGTACGGCGGTGGCGAGCAGCGGGGAGGGCAGCAGGGTGCGGCCGGTCTCCTCGCAGGCGAGGGCCAGCTCGGTGGCGGTGCAGCCGGCCCCGCCGTACTCCTGCGGCAGCGCGAGCCCGGGCAGCCCGAGCTCCTGGGCGAGCCGGCGCCACAGGGCCGGGTCGTGGCCTTCGGGGGTACGGACGGCGGCGCGGACCTCGCCGGGTCCGCCGTGCCGGGCGAGCAGGTCGCGCAGGGTGCGGCGGATCTCGTCCTGTTCCGCGGTGAAGGCGGCGTCCATCGTCGGGCTCCTCCCCTCAGGAACCGGAGCGGCTCCTCAACTGACGGTCAGTCATTTTACGTACAGAGCAGGTCGATTCCCAGAGTCCCGCACACCCAAGGGAACACGGAAGGCATGTGCACCCCCGGTTACGCGGTCGCTCATCTGATGTACCGTCAGATTCATGCCCGCCTCCCGCCTCCCCCGCAAGGTCGCTGTCGTCGGCATCTTCCTGGCGGACTGCGGACGCGTCGACGACGCCACCCCGTACGCCCTGCACGCCCAGGCCGCCCGCCGCGCGCTGGCCGACTCCGGCCTGGACCGCTCGGTGGTCGACGGCTTCGCCTCCGCCGGGCTCGGTGCGCTGGCCCCGGTGGAGGTCGCGGAGTACCTGGGACCGCGGCCCACCTGGGTCGACTCCACGGCGGTGGGCGGCGCCACCTGGGAGGTGATGGCCGCCCACGCGGCGGACGCGATCGCGGCGGGCCGGGCCCGGGCGGTGCTCCTGGTCTACGGCTCCACGGCCCGGGCCGACATCAGGGCGGGCCGCCGCACGTCGAACCTGTCGTTCGGGGCGCGGGGACCGCTCCAGTTCGAGGTGCCGTACGGGCACACGCTGATCGCCAAGTACGCGATGGCCGCCCGCCGCCACATGCACGCGTACGGCACGACGCTGGAACAGCTCGCCGAGGTGGCGGTGACGGCCCGGGCGAACGCGGCGGCGAACCCGGAGGCGATGTTCCGCACCCCGATCACGGTCGACGAGGTCCTCTCCGGCCCGATGATCGCGGACCCGTTCACCAAGCTGCACCGCTGCGTCCGCAGCGACGGGGGGTGCGCGGTGCTGCTGGCGGCGGAGGAGTACGTACCGGACACGGCGAAGGCGCCGGTGTGGGTCCTGGGGCCGGGGAGCACGCCTCCCACTCCACGATGTCGCAGTGGGAGGACTTCACGGTCTCCCCCGCCGCCGTCTCGGGCCGCCTGGCCTTCGAGCGGGCCGGGGTACGCCCTGCCGACATCGACCTGGCGGAGATCTACGACGCGTTCACGTACATGACACTGGTGACGCTGGAGGGCCTGGGGTTCTGCGCGACGGGGGAGGGCGGCGCGTTCGTCGAGAGGGGCCGCACGGGCCTGCGCGGTGAGCTCCCGGTGAACACGGACGGCGGCGGCCTCTCGGCCTGCCATCCCGGGATGCGCGGCCTGTTCCTGCTGGTGGAGGCGGTACGCCAGCTACGCGGCGAGGCCGGCGCCCGCCAGGTCCACAAGGCCGGTGGCCGCCTGCCGGAGCTGGCGGTGGCGTCGGGGACGGGCGGCTGGTTCTGCTCGTCGGGGACGGTGGTGCTGGGGCGGGGGTGAGGAGGCCACCGCCCCGTCTGCCTCACAGTCCGACGACCGTGACCGCGCTCTCCAACCCCTTGAAGTCGTCGGCGTTACGCGTGTAGAGCGGCAGATCCCGGACCGATGCGATGGACGCGATCATCAGGTCGAGGCGTCGCGGCCGGGGGTCGCGGCCGGCCGCGAGGACGAGCGTGACGAGGGTCCCGTAGCGCGCGGCGGCGGCCGCGTCGAAGGGGAGCGGTTCGAAGTCGGCTACCGCCGCCCCCAGCTTCTCCATCCGCGCGGCCCGCACCAGCGGGTCCTTCGCCATGGCCACCCCCTGCTGGAGCTCGGCCAGCGAAACGGCCGTGAGTACGGGCAGCACGGGCAGCCGCTCCGGGTCCAGCACATCGAGATCGATGTACGCGCAGGTATCGAGCACGCCCGCGCGGCGCCGCTCAGCCACCGTTGCGCTCCCACACGTCGTCGTCGCCCACCCGGTCGTCCCCGCCGAAGAACTCATCCGCCTCGCGGCGCAGCAGCGCACCATTCACTCGGGGCAGCCGCCGATGCCGGGCCACAAGTTCCTCTGCGCTGAGCTGCCTCTTGCGACTGAGGGGGCGCAATTCGGCGACCTCTATGCCATTCCGGGTGATGTGAAAGGTCTCACCGCCCTCCACCGCGTCCATGACCTCTGCGGACTTGTTCCGGAACTCCCGCTGCGTGATGGTCTTCATGGACCTACCGTAGCGCGGCGCGTCTCACCGCGCTACAGCGGACAGAAGCAGTCCGTGCGATCCAATAGCCACCATGAACGCACCCACCCCGCGCCCCTTCTCCGCCCTCCTGCACGCCCAGCGTGTCTGGGACACCGAGCTGCCGGCCTTCGACCCGGCGGCCGCCCCACCCGCGCCCCTCCCCCTCTTCCACACCTGGTTCGCCGACGCCGTAGCCGCCGGACAGCCCGAGCCGCACGCGATGACCCTCGCTACGGCGGACGCCGAAGGCCTCCCCGACGTACGCACCCTGCTCCTCCACGACGCCGACCAGCGCGGCTTCCACTTCGCCTCGCACGCCAGCAGCGCCAAGGGCCACCAGCTCGCCGCCCGCCCGTACGCCGCGCTCGGCTTCTACTGGCCGGCTCTGGGCCGCCAGGTACGGGTCCGGGGCCCGGTCCTCCGCTGCACACCGGCCGAGAGCCACGCCGACCTGCACGCCCGGTCCACCGGAGCCCTCGCCGCAGCCCTGACCGGGTCCCAGAGCGAGGTCGTGGAGTCGGTGGACACCCTCCACCGGACGGCCGACGCGGCCTGGGCGCGGGCCCAGGCGGAACCGGACGCCGAGGCTCCGACCTGGACCCGGTACGTGGTCGAGCCGGCCGAGGTGGAGTTCTTCCAGGGCGACGCGCGGCGGCGGCACATCCGGCTCCGCTACCGGCGTACGGAGGCGGGCACCGGGATCTGGACGCGCGAGCTGCTCTGGCCTTGAGGAACATCCGTGTCAGATCGTGGGCGGGCCGACCGGAGCCGCACACACGCGGGTCCAGTCGGCCGTCCTGGTCCTACGCGCCGGTCAGGACCTTCCGTACGCCGTCGGTGACGCCCGGCAGCTCACCGGTCGGGGCCGCCCACTGATGCGAGTCGTGTTCGGTCAGGACGACCGGCCCGGTCTCGGCGACGGTGACAGCGAAGTTGAACTGGCGTGTGGTGGTACCGCGGCTGTTCTCGTAGTCGAAATGCCCGAGGTATCGGTCCACGGAAAAGACGGTCAAGCCGGTCTCCTCCTGCGTCTCCCGCCGGACCGCGTCCAGGATGCTCTCCCCGGCGTCGTGTGGCTGGTATCGCTTCGACCAGGGCGAGCACTGCGCGGTCGGCAAGCTTTGGAACGCGGCTCTCACGAACGCGCACACCGCCCGCGACCGGGATCTCGGGGCCGGCGTCCTGTCCGATTTCGCCTATCAGTCGATCTGGCTCGGCCGGCCTGGATCCGCGGTGGACCCCCTGAGCCAGGCCCTGATCCATACGCGGCACCCCACCGCCCGCTCGCTGCTGCACCTGCGCAGGGCACGAGCTCACGCCGCTCTCGGGGCCGCCGCCGACTGCCACCGGGACCTCGCCGCCGCCGAGACCGCCCTGCTGACCGACGCGGCCGACCCGGCCCCGGGCTGGTGCCGGTGGATGAGCGCGGCGGATCTGGCCGTGGACTCCGGCCAGTGCCTCCTCGACCTCGGCCGCACCGACGACGCCCGAGCCCGCATCGATGAGGGCCTGACCCTGCTTCCACGTGCCCGGGACAAGACGCGTGGCGTCTTCCGCACCTACGAGGCACGCAGCCTCCTCCAGGCCCGCGAGGTCGAACAGGCACTCGTCGTCAGCACCAAGTCACTCGACCTCGCCACCCGCATCGGCGCCGACCGATGCGTCACCCTGGTCCGCGACCTCGCCCCCGCCTTCAAGCCCTACCAGAGGGTGGACGGCGTCCCCGCATTCCTCGAACGGCTCCGGACTGCCTGAGGCAGCCCCACCGGCACCCCGCAGGCACCCTTAACCCGGTTTCAACAAGAAAAGGGCACTATGGGAGGACGGCGAGTCGCTGGAGGTACCGATGCCACGAGCCCGTTCCCGCTACGCCCCGGACCGGGGCCTGACCGGTCGTATGGTCACCACCATGTTCCTGATCGGTCTGCTGTACGTCGTCTTCGTGGGCGTACTCCTCGCGGCCCTGCGCGGTTCCTGGCCGATCATCCTGATCATTACGGGCGGCTTGTTCATCGCCCAGTTCTGGTTCAGCGACCGCATCGCGGCGTACGGTATGGGCGCCCGCGAGGTCACCCCCGAACAGGCCCCCGAGCTGCACGGCACCATCGACCGCATCTGCGCGCTGGCCGACATGCCGAAGCCCAAGGTGGCCATCGCCGAAAGTGACGTACCGAACGCGTTCGCCACCGGCCGCAGCGAGAAGACCGCCCTCGTCTGCGCCACGACGGGGCTGCTCCGCAGACTGGAGCCGGAGGAGCTGGAGGGCGTCCTCGCCCATGAGATGTCGCACGTCGCGCACCGGGACGTCGCCGTCATGACGATCGCCTCGTTCCTCGGCGTGCTGGCGGGCATCATCACCCGCATCGCCCTGTGGGGCGGGTTCGCGCGGAGCCGCCCCGGCAACGACCCGGCCGGCATCCTGCTCCTGCTCATCCCGCTGATCAGCGCCGTCGTGTACGCGATCAGCTTCCTGCTGACCCGGCTGCTCTCCCGCTACCGCGAACTCTCCGCCGACCGCGCCGCCGCGCTCCTCACCGGCCGGCCCTCCGCCCTCGCCTCGGCCCTGACGAAGGTCAGCGGCCAGATGGCCCGTATCCCGACCGAGGACCTGCGCAAGGCGGAGCCGTACAACGCGTTCTACTTCATGCCCGCGTTCTCCTCGAAGGAGTCCCTGGGCCGACTGTTCTCCTCGCACCCGACGCTGGAACAGCGCCTGGACCAGCTGTCCCGCATCTCCACCGACCTGTCCCGATAAGTCCTCAAGGAGTTACGCCCGTGGGCCTGCTCGACGCCATCCTCGGCCGCAGCAAACCCGTCCGCCCCGATCTCGACCAGCTCTTCGCCGTCCCCTCGGCCGCCCTCACTCTCCAGGCCGCCACCGGCTTCACGCCGACGGGCCTGGGCTCGGTCTGCTTCGCGGGCGTGGAGGGCGGCGGTTTCGCCCGCCTCCAGGAGGACGTACGGGAGCTGCTGGACGCGGACACGGAGCGCGGCGGCATCCCGGTGGAGTTCAGCCGGGACGCGTACGGCTACACGTGGCTGCTCGCCACCCACCCGGCCGACGACACGGCAGGCCTGGTCAACGACCTGCACGCGGTGAACACCCTGCTCCAGGACGGCGGCTTCGGCCCGCACCTGCTGTGCTCGCTGATCGGCTTCCGGGACGCGGAGGGCCGCGCGCTGGCCCTGGTCTACCTCTACAAGCGCGGCACGTTCTACCCGTTCGCCCCGCTGCCCGGCGACGCCGAGAAGCGGGACAACCAGCTCGAACTCCAGGTGCGCGGCGCCCTCGGCGACGACCTGCGGGTCGAGAAGGACCTGTCCCGGTGGTTCCCGGTGTGGGGTGCGCCGGGGTTGTGATCAGGCGTTGACGGTCGCGGTGGCGGTCGCGTGGTCCAGGAACGTGGTCCAGGCGGCCGGGGCGACGGCGAAGGTGGGGCCGTCGATGACCTTGGAATCGCGGACGTGGACGGTGTGGGGGCAGGTGGAGACCTCTACGCAGGCCCCGCCTTCGTTGCCGCTGTAGCTCGACTTACGCCAGTCGTAGGCGACTTCGATGCAAGCTTCGCCTTCGTTGCCGCTGTAGCTCGACTTGAACCAGGTCAATCCGGGTCCGTGGCTCACAGTTGCCTCACCTTCGTCTCGATGATCTCCGCCGACTTCCAGGGGTTGTGCGCCTGAGCCCGCAGAATGCCGAAGAGGTCCAAATGGTCGCTCACTTGCTCCGGCTTCGAGATCAACCTACCGCCGCCCTGAGCCTCGACATACAGCAGATTGCGACCTTCCGCCGTGGACATCAACTGCATGGGCCCCATCAGCCCCGCATGCGTGTGCTGGTCCGACGGCATCACCTGAACCGTCAGGTGATTGAACCGCTCGATGCAGTCCAGGATGTGCAGCAACTGCTCCTTCAGCACCTCCGGTCCGCCGAGCGTCCGGTCCAGGACCGACTCCTCGATGACGTATCCGATACGCGGCGGAGACTTGCGGGTCAGCACCGTCTGCCGTTCCAGTCGCGCTTGGACGTGCTTGAGCATTTCGGCCTCCGAGTACGCCGGTACGCGCGAGCGGTACAGAGCCGTCGCGTACGCCTCCGTCTGGAGCAGGCCCGGGATCAGCATCGTCTCGTACGCGCTGATGATGCGCGCAAGCCGTTCCAGCCGCGCCCAGTCCAGGAACTTCGCCGGGTACTTCTCCTCGTCCACCAGATCGCAGCACGCCTCCAGCGCCCCATCCGCTCCGAACGCGCGCTCGGCGTCCGCCAGCACCTCCCGCGAAGGAATGCGTTCCGCTCGCTCGAACGCTCCCATCAGGGATTCCGAGATCAGCAGCACGTCGGCCGCCGTCTTCTGCGTGTGTCCGGCCCGCGCCCGGTGGATACGGATCAGGTCTCCCACGAGCCGCAGTCCGTGCGTCGGTGCACCACTCGTCCCCACAGCCATCCCGCCCTCCTCACATCGCCTTGATGTACGCCGTGTTCCGCTGGTCACGCTACGCAGCCGAGGGAATGCTCGTAGCCATGACGAGCAAGAAACACCCCGAATGGGTACCGGCCGCCGGACACCAACTCCACCTCACCGGCAGCTACTTCGACGCCATCCGGCTCCGGGGCGTCCGAGGCGAGGCCGTGCTCCAGCATCTGGCGACGCTGACCGAGGGCGAGCCGGGCCCTGTGGTGCGGGAGATGGCCGGGGCGCGGTGGACGTACTTCCTGATTCCGCCGGGCGCGAGCGAGGGGTACGACTGGCCGCCGGGCGTGAAGTGCTTCGGGCCGGCCACGCGCGACGAGTGGGTGGGCATCCCGGCCCCGGACGGCAACACGTACCCGCTGAGCTGGCGGTGCGGGGCGCCGGAGGAGGACGAGTTCGTGGATCCGGAGCTGCTGCACGGGCTGGTGATGGCCCAGCTGGCTCCGGCGGCGGGCGACGAGTGATACCGGTGGGCCTCAGCCTGCGGGCCGGAAGACCGGTACGGCCTCCCCCGCCTCCCGGAACGTGACCGTCAGCCCCATACCGATGCGGAGGTCGCCGTGCGCGCACTCCACGACCTCCGTCATCATCCGGGGCCCCTCCGCCAGGTCGACGACAGCGGCCACGTACGGGACGCGGTCCCCGAAGGGCGGCAGGTCGTTGCGGTGGACGACCCACCACGTGTAGAGCGTCGCCCGACCGCTCGCGCGCTCCCACCCCACGTCTTCGCTCCAGCAGTACGGGCAGAACTCGCGCGGGTAGTGATGCGCCCGCCCGCACCCGCCGCACCGCCGGATCAGCAGCCGCCCCTCCCCCCGCCGCGTCCCAGTACGGTCGGGTGAAGGCGTCCGGCTCGGGCAGGTCGAAGCGCGGGGACGCCGCCGCACGCTCCGGCGGCGTCACAGGAACATCCCGAACGCCGCGTCCAGCGACCACGTCTGCCAGGCCATCGCGAGCAGGACCACCAGCGAGATCAGGGCCATCATCGCGTTCTGCCCCTGCTCGGCCCAGTCGTGGATCATCAGGACCAGGTAGAGCAGGTTGAGGAGGAGGCCGGCGATCAGGGCGATCGGGGTGAGGAAGCCCGTCACCAGGCAGAGCCCCAGGGCTAGTTCGGCGTAGACGACGACGTACGCGATCACTTTCGGGCGTAATTCGACGACCCGCCGGAAGCCGGTGCGCACCACATCCCACCGGTGCTTGCCCGCGATGTCCGCCGCCCAGGCGATCCCCGTGCCCCGCTCGAACCAGCCCTTCTTGTCCTTGTGCCGCCAGCTCTCCAGCCACCACAGGCCGAGGCCTGTACGGAGGACGGCGAGCCACTCCGCACCGCTGAGCCAGATCGTCCGCATCGGGCAGCCTCCGGTCCCGAGAAACTGACGGTACGTCAGTTCAGCGGATGCCGGCCGCCCCGCGCAAGGGGTATGCACGGACCCGTACGCCTCGCCTCAGCGCCGCTGCCCGCGCCCCAGCAGCCACGCCAGGTAGACCCCGCCCAGCGCGCCCGTCACCACCCCCACCGGCAACGGGCCCGCCGTCGGCAGCGTGACCGCCACCAGGTCCGAGGCGGAGAGCAGCAGGGCGCCCATCGCGGCGGCGGGCAGCAGCCCCGTTCCCGTACCCCTGCTGAGGCGGCGGGCCAGCTGGGGCGCGCAGAGGGCCACGAACACGATCGGTCCGGCCACCGAGACCGCCACCGCGCTCAGCCCCACCGCGATCAGGAGCACCACCACACGGGTGCGGCCCGCGTCGACGCCCAGGCCGCCCGCCGCCTCGTCGCCCATCTCCAGCAGGTCCAGGCGGCGGACCAGAGGGAGGGCGAGCAGGAGCAGGGCCGCCAGCGAGAGGAGAGCGGGGAGGATCTGGTGGCGTTCGGTGGAGCCGAGGCTGCCGATCAGCCAGAGCTGGGCCGACTGGGCGTGGTCCAGGGCGGCCCGGGTGAGCAGGTACGCGTTGACCGAGGCCAGCAGCGAACCGACCGCGATCCCGGCGAGGATGAGCCGGTTGCCCCGGAACGAGCCCCTTCGGGCCAGGAGTTGCACGATGAGCGCCGTGGCCAGGCCGCCGCTCGCCGCGCCCGCCGCCACGTACCCCGGGTTCCCGTGCAGCAGGACCAGCAACGCGCCTGTCGCCGCACCGGAGTTGAAGCCCACGATGTCCGGGCTGCCGAGCGGATTGCGGGAGAGCTGCTGGAACAGCGCCCCGGCCGCGCCGAGTGCAGCGCCGACGACGAGCCCGAGGGCCACCCGGGGCAGCCGCAGCTCCAGGACCACGAACGCGGCCTGCTCCGAGCCCGCGCCGAACAGGGCGCCCAGCACCTCGGCGGGCGGTACGAGACCGTCCCGGGTGAGCGCGAGCGCGCCGCTGCCCGCCGCGAGGAGGGCCAGGAGGAGGGTGACGGCGAGGGGGCGGATGCGTACGCGGAGGGAGAGGCCTCGGCTCCGTACCACCGTGGTCCGGGTCAGAACGCTCACGCCGCCGCCTTCCGCGAGGCGGACCTGTTGCGGCCGATCAGCCAGACCAGTACGGGCGCCCCCACGAACGCCGTCACGATGCCCACCTGGATCTCGGCCGGGCGCGCGATCACCCGGCCCACGATGTCCGCGACGAGCAGCAGGCCCGCGCCGACGAGGACCGCGTACGGCATCAGGCGGCGGTGGTCCGGGCCGGTGAGCAGGCGGGCCACGTGCGGGGCGACCAGGCCGATGAAGCCGACCGGGCCGATGGCGGCGGTGGCGGCGCCGCTGAGCAGCACCGTGGCGAGCGTGCCGAGCAGGCGTACGCGTCCGGGGGCGACGCCCAGCGCCCGGCCCGCCTCGTCGCCGAGCGCGAACGCGTTGAGGGCGGGCGCGACGGTGAGCGCCAGCACCGCGCCGGCCAGGAGGAACGGCAACACCTCCCACAGCGCCGGGAGTTCGCGGCCGGAGAGGGTGCCGACGGACCAGATGCGCAGGGTCCCGTACGCGTCCGCGTCCAGCACCCCGAGCCCGCTGACCACCGCCCCCAGCACCGCGGTGACGGCCACCCCCGCGAGCACGAGCCCTTCGGGGGTGCCGCGCCCCGCGCCCCGGCCGCCGAGCAGGTACACGACCACCACTGCGACCGCCGCCCCGAGCAGCGCCCACCAGACGACGGCCTGGAGCGAGCGCGTGCCGAGCAGCACGGTCGCGGCGACCACCGCGCAGGCGGCTCCGGTGTTGACGCCGAGGATGCCGGGGTCGGCCAGGGGGTTACGGGTCATCCCCTGCATCACCGCGCCCGCCAGGCCCAGCGCCGCCCCGGCTGTGACGGCGAGGAGGGTGCGCGGCACCCGGACCTCGCGGACCAGGGAGGCGTGCGGGGCGTCGGGGTCGGCCAGTGCGGCCAGTACCTCGGCCGAGGGCACGGGCTGCGCGCCCACGGCGAGGCCGCCGGCCACGGCGAGGGCCAGGAGGACCAGCCCCGCCGTGAGCCCGGCGGCGTACCGCGCGTGTGCGGCAGGCTTCTTACGGGCCACCGTCAGCCGAAGGCCTTCTCGATCTTGTCGATCAGGTTGCCCGCGCTGTAGTAGTCCAGCCGGAAGGTGTCCAGGCCGAGGTCGTACACGCGCTTGTCCTTGACGGCCGCCAGGTCCTTCCAGACCGGGCGCGCGGTGGCGGCGGTGATCTCCTCGGGGGTGTGGCTGACGAAGAGCAGCGAGCTGTCCTTCGCGGTGTCGGCCACCTTCTCCTGGCTGAACTCGGCGAAGTCCGAACGGCCGCCCTGCGTCTGGCCCTTGCCGGCGGGCGGCTCCAGGACGGTGAAGCCGAGCGAGGTGAGCAGCCGGCCCTGGGCGGACTCGGGGGTGAAGACGGTCATCGCGGACTGGTTGTCGCGGACGAGCGCGGCGGACTGCTTCGGCACGGTGATGGCGGCCTTGACCTCGCCGACCCGCTTGTCGTGGGCGGCGACGACCTCGCTCGCGCGCTTCTCCAGGCCGAGGTCCTTGCCGAGGCGGGTGGTCAGGTCCTGCCAGGAGACGTCGTCGTGGCGGTAGAGGAGGGTGGGGGCGACGACGGAGAGCTTGTCGTAGAACTTCTCGGCGTTCTCCGCACCGGAGGAGGCGCCGACGATGAGGTCCGGCTTCAGCGCGAGGACCTTTTCCACGTCGGGCTCGAAGCCCTGGTAGGCGACCTTGACGCTGTTCTTGGCGGCGGCGTCGGACCACTGGGTGAAGAAGCCCTGCTTGTCGGTGATGACCGAGGGCGGGGTAGCCTGGGAGGCGATGACCGGGGCGTCGAGGGCCAGCAGGTGGCCGGTCATGGTGACGCTGACCGAGACGATGCGCTTGGGCTGGGCGGGCACCTTCTCGGTGGTTCCGGCGTCGTGCTTGACGGACCGGGTGGCGGCGGCCGCCTTGTCGCCCTTGGCGTTCGCGTCGGCCGCGTCGCTCCCGCCGCCACCGCAGGCGGTGAGCGCGAGGAGCCCGGCGGCGACGACCGCCGCGCCCTTGATTCCGGCCCGGAGCCCGGGGAACCCGCCGCGTCCGGTCACTGTCCGGGCCAACTGTCTGCCGTTCATGTACGTCCCACCTTCCAACCGCCTGGTGGGCGCGCGGCACTGCACCGCGCGACGGCCCCCCGGTGGTCACCTCACGTCAACCGAGGCAAGGTTAGCCTTACCTTAGATGGGGTGAGCGGCGCGAAGGGTACGCAATCACCGCATCACGCCCCCCGTGATCAATTCGCAATCGATTTCCATCTTGACCGAGACCCATCAACAGAGCGGGCGATTACGCTCCGAACCATGCCCAACAGCCCGTCCCCCACCGGCACTACCGACGCCATCGCCCTCACCGACCGTACGGACGACCGTCCCGTCTACGTCATCGGCGGCGGCCCCGGAGGCCTCGCCGCCGCTGCCGCGCTCCGCGCCCGGGACGTACGGGTGGTGGTCCTGGAGAAGGCGGACCGGGTCGGCGCCTCCTGGCGCGGCCACTACGACCGGCTGCACCTGCACACCACGCGGCGCTGGTCGGCGCTGCCGGGACTGAAGATGCCCCGTAGGTTCGGGCGTTGGGTGGGCCGGGACGACGTGGTGCGGTACCTGGAGAAGTACACCGAGCACCACGAGCTGGAAGTGGTGACGGGTGTCGAGGTGACCCGGATCGACCCGGCGCCCGACGGCTCCGGCGACTGGCAGCTGACCGCCACCGGCGGCCGGGTCCTGCGGGGCCGCGCGGTCGTCGTCGCCACGGGCTTCAACCACACCCCGCGCATCCCCGACTGGCCGGGCCGCGGGACGTTCACGGGGAAGCTGCTGCACGCGGCCGAGTACCGCAACCCGTCCCCGTACGCGGACCAGGACGTCCTGGTCGTCGGGATCGGCAACACGGGCGCGGAGATCGCGGCGGACCTGGCGGAGGGCGGGGCCGCCCGGGTACGGATCGCGGTGCGCACCGCCCCGCACATCGTGCGCCGCTCCACCGCGGGCTGGCCGGCCCAGGCGACCGGCATCCTGGTCCGCCGCCTGCCGGTGTGGCTGGTGGACCGGGCGGGGGCGGTGATGGCCCGGATCGCCGTACCGGACCTGTCCGCCCAGGGGCTGCCGCGTCCGGGGACGGGCCTGTACTCGCGGGTGCGGGAGGGGGCGATCCCGGTGCAGGACGTGGGGTTGATCGCTGCGGTGAAGGCCGGCCGGGTCACCCCCGTGGCGACCGTCGCCTCCTTCGACGAGGACGCGGTGGTCCTGGCCGACGGCACCCGCCTCACCCCGGACACGGTGATCGCGGCGACCGGTTACACCCGTGCCCTGGAGCCGCTGCTGGGCCACCTGGGCGTGCTGGACGCGGGGGGCCGCCCGGTCACCCACGGCGGCCGCACCCCGAAGCAGGCCCCGGGCCTCTTCTTCACCGGCTTCACCAACCCGATCAGCGGGATGCTCCGCGAAATGGCCCTGGACGCCGGGAAGATCGCCAAGAGGGTGGCGCGGATCCGCTGAGGCCGCGCCCTCCGGGACGGGACACACCCGGGGCGCCGGGTGCCGCCCGGCGGCACCCGGCGTAGATCGAGGCCACGCAGGAGTGACTACGGCGGCATGATGACAACTGTGTGATTGATGCCCCGAGTTGTGGCGCAGCTGTTCACAGGGGGACGTGGAGATCGCTAGCTTTCCCTCAACCTGTCCGTACCGGGAAGGACTTCTGTGAGCGCCTCCGTTCGAAGACCCGTCGCCGCCCTGGCCGCCGCCGTACTCGTGGCCCCTCTTCTGCTGGCTTCCGCCTCGCCTGCCTCCGCACACCGGGACAGGGCGGGCCAGGACGCCGCCGCCCTGTCGAAGGCGCTGGTGCGTGACGCGTCCGCCGAGGACGCCCGCGGGCACCTCGTGGCCTTACAGGCGATAGCCCGGGCGACGGGCGGTCACCGGGTCGCCGGATCACCGGGGCACGAAACCTCCGCCGCCTATGTGCACACCCTCCTGAAGGCGGCCGGGTACCGCGTCTCGTACCAGAAGTTCGACTTCGTCTACACCGAGACGCTGGCCGAGAAGCTCTCCGCCGTCACGCCCACGCCGTTCGACGCGGAGATCAAGGCCCTCACGTACACGAAGTCGACGCCGGTCGGCGGGATCACGGCCGAGCTGGCCGCCCCGCCGGTCGACGCCGACGGCACCACCGGCTGCGAGCCCGGCGACTACGCGGCGGGCGCCTTCACCGGCAAGGTCGCGCTGATCAGGCGCGGCGGCTGCGCCTTCGGCATCAAGCAGGAACAGGCCGCCGCGGCGGGCGCGGTCGGGGCCATCATCTACAACAACATCGACGCCGGGTACGGCCCGCTGTCCGGCACCCTCGGCGACCCGGCCACCGGGAAGATCCCCACCGCCGGGCTCTCCAAGCCCGACGGGGACCGGCTGGCCGCCGGCCTCGCCCAGGGCCCGGTGACGATCTCCTTCGAGGTCCGCCAGCTCCAGGAGACACGTACGACGAAGAACGTCATCGCCGAGACGCGGGGCGGCGACGCCGCCGACACCGTGGTGCTCGGGGCGCACCTGGACGCGGTGAAGGCGGGCCCGGGCATCAACGACAACGGCTCGGGCTCGGCGGGTCTGCTGGACGTAGCACTGAAGCTGGCCAAGAGGGAGAAGCAGCCGCGCAACAAGGTGCGGTTCGCCTGGTGGTCGGCGGCGGAGAGCGGCCTGTTCGGCTCCGCGCACCACGTCGGGAACCTGACGCCCGCGGAGCGGCAGAAGATCAAGCTCTATCTGAACTTCGAGCTCATCGCCTCGCCGAACTACGGCCTGTTCGTCTTCGACGGCGACAACTCCGACGGTCTCAACTTCCCGGCCGGGCCGCCCGGATCGGCGCAGCTCGAACGGGACATCACCACGTTCCTGGGCGGCCGGGGCCTCCCGACCGCCGGAACACCCTTCATCGGCCGCTCCGACTACCACCCCTTCGTCCTGGCGGGCATCCCCTCCGGCGGTACGTTCACCGGTGCCGAGGCGCTCAAGACACCGGCCGAGGCGGCCCGGTGGGGCGGCACGGCGGGGGCCGCGTTCGATGGGAACTACCACGCGGCCGGGGACACGCTCAGGAACATCAGCATGAGGGCGTTCGACATCAACATCGACGTCATCGCCAACGCGGTGGGCACGTACGCCCACGACCTGGGCTCCCTGAAGGACCCGCCCGCCACCGCCCGGGCGCAGAGCACCGCCGTACGCCCCGGACAGGGGGACGGGCGCGACCTGACCGAGTAGGAGGCCGGCGCCCGGACGCCCGCCGCAGGCGGCGGGCGTCCGGGCCGCACGGCGTTTCGTCCTATCGTGGCGCCATGGACGTGTTCGACGAGCTGTTGCGGGGCGTGCGGGGCAGGGGCGCGATGTTCGGGCGGTCGGTGCTGTGGCCGCCGTGGTCCCTGCACTTCACGGACGGGGCCTATCTGACGCTGTGCCTGCCGATGCGGGGTGCCGGGTGGCTCGTGCCGGAGGGCGGGGAGCCGCTGCGGCTGACCTTCGGGGAGGCCGCGATCGTACGGGGGCCGCGCCCGGAGCTGACGGTGGCGGCGGTGGCCCGGCGGGTCGGCTACGCGGACGCGTTCGGGTTCAGCGCGGCGTTCAAACGGCTCCGCGGCGAGAGCCCGAGCGCGTACCGGCGGGAGGCCGCGGCGGCCGGGGCGCGCCGCTCCCCACCCCCTTGACGTCGACGTGACGTACGGGCCTGTTCAGCCGAAGGCCCCCGCCGCCGCCGCGTCCCGGAAGACCTCAGCGACGTCGCGCGGGGGGCGGCCCAGGGCCCGGCGGACGCCGTCCTTCAGCGGGGCCTCCCGGCTCGTGCGGATCGGCTCCAGCGCGGCCATCCAGAGCGAGGCCTCCACCTGCGACATGCCCCCCGCGATCAGCCCGTCCCGGTACACGGTCTCCTCGGCCGGGGCGTAGGAGGCGCGTACGCCGGTCACCTCGGCGATCTCGTCCAGGACCTCGGCGATGCCCAGCGCCCGGGGGCCCGACAGCTCGTACACCTCGCCGTCGTGGCCGTCCTCGGTGAGCGCCGCCACCGCCACCGCCGCGATGTCGTCCGTGTCGATGTACGCGGCCCGGCCGTCCCCGACGGGCAGGGTCAGCTCACCGGCGCGTACGCCGTCGAGGAAGACGCCCTCGCTGAAGTTCTGGGCGAACCAGCCGGGCCGCAGAATCGTCCAGGCCTGCCCGGAGGCGCGTACGGCCTTCTCGCCGTCGAGGTGCGGCCCCCGTCCGCGTACGCGGAGGAACCGAAGTAGCCCGGCACGTCCACCCCCCGGGCCGAGAGCAGCACCAGCCGTCGCACCCCGGCCGCCACGGCCTGCTCGACGAAGGCGGGCGTCGGCGAGGGCACGGTGTCCAGGGGCACGATGTAGACGGCGGCCACCCCCTCCAGGGCGGCCTGCCAGGTGGCCGGGTCCTCCCAGACGAAGGGGGTCCGACCGGACCGCGAGGCCGCCCGGGTCTGCACCCCCAGCTCACGGAGGCGGGCGACCACTCTGCGGCCGGTCTTGCCGGTGCCGCCGGTCACCAGGACGGGGGACGGTGCGGGTGTTGTGTCGGGTGTCTGTGTCATGACCCCAGCCTCGCCCGGCGCCCCGCGCCCCGCCATGGCTCAGCGTCCGGGAGGGATGTCCGCCCGTCCGCCCCGTCCGGGAGGGATGTCCGCCCGTCCGCCCCGTCCTGGGAGGGAAGACGACTGAGGCCCGGATCCAGGGATCCGGGCCTCAGTCGTCTTCTGTCAGTAGCGGGGACAGGATTTGAACCTGCGACCTCTGGGTTATGAGCCCAGCGAGCTACCGAGCTGCTCCACCCCGCGTCGGTGAACACCACCCTACGCCACTCGCCGCCCCTCCGTGACCAGCGCGGGCCGCCGCCCCGCGCCGACGGGAGCCTTTGCCTGCACGACCATTCCTGACACGACGTCAGTTCAGTAACCTGACAGAGCGTCAGCCAACCGCGCCGGCCACCACGGACACCGGGCCGGCGGACCATCGAGCAGGAGTGGGCGGAACGATGCTTGGATCGACTCACGGCACCTTCACCACCGGCTTCCGCGCCCGGGTGGTGGCCTGCGGCGAGGAGCCGCACGCCGCCGTCGTCAGCCTGCCGACCGCCGCGCGGCAGGGCGGGCTCGACGTCAGCGGGCGGCCGCTGCACCTGGCCGTGCCCGACCTGGACCGCTTCTTCCGGCCGCGCTCGGTGGCCGTCGTCGGCGCCTCGGACACCGAGGGGCGCCCCAACACCGGCATCACCCGGCAGCTCATCGCCTGGGCCGAGCGCGTCGGAGCACGGCTGCACCCGGTGCACCCGGCCCGGGACGCCGTGTTCGGGCGGGCCTGCGTCCCGTCCGTGGCCGAGCTGCCCGAGCCCGTCGACCTGGCGGTCCTGCTGGTCGCCGACCCGCTCCCGGTCATCGAGGAGCTCGCCGAGGCCAAGGTCCCCTTCGCCGTGGCCTTCGCCTCCGGGTTCGCCGAGACCGGGCAGGCGGGTGCGGTGGCGCAGGCCAGGCTGGCGGCGGCCATGGAGCGCTCCGGAGTGCGACTGCTGGGGCCGAACACCAACCTGAACGCCTTCGAGGAGTTCCGGGACGACCTGGAGGGTCCCGCCATCGCCCTCATCACCCAGTCCGGGCACCAGGGCCGGCCGCTCCACGCCCTCCAGGAGCTCGGCATCCGGCTCTCGCACTGGGCCCCCACGGGCAACGAGGCCGACCTGGAGACCGCCGACTTCCTCGCGTACTTCGCCCAGCGCCCCGAGGTGGGGGCCATCGCCTGTTACGTGGAGGGGCTCAAGGACGGCCGCTCCTTCCTGCTCGCCGCCGACCGGGCCGCCCGCGCCGGGGTGCCGGTGGTGGCGGTGAAGGTGGGGCGCACGGAGGCCGGGGCCGAGGCCGCCGCCTCGCACACCGGCAAGCTGACCGGGGCGGACCAGGTGGCGGACGCGGCGATGCGGCAGTTCGGGGTGGTCCGGGTGGACGGGCTCGACGAACTGCAGGACACCGCCGCCCTGCTGGCCCGGGCCCGGCCGCCCCACGCGGAGGGCGTCGCCGTGTACTCCATCTCCGGCGGCACCGGCGCCCACTTCGCGGACCTGGCGACGGCGGGCGGACTCTCGCTGCCCACCCTCTCCCCCGCCAAGCAGGACGAGCTGCACACCTGGATACCCGGCTACCTGAGCGTCGCCAACCCCATCGACAACGGCGGCCACCCGGTCGGCGACCGGCGCGGCCGCAAGATCATCGACGCGATCCTCGCGGACCCGTCCGTGGGCGTGCTGATCTGTCCGATCACCGGCCCGTTCCCGCCCATGAGCGACCGGCTCGCCCAGGACCTGGTGGACGCCGCCGAGGCCACCGACAAGCTGGTCTGCGTGATCTGGGGCTCCCCCGTGGGCACCGAGGACGCCTACCGCACCACGCTCCTCGGCTCGTCCCGCGTCGCCACCTTCCGTACGTTCTCCAACTGCGTCACCGCCGTGAAGGCCTACCTGGACCACCACCGCTTCGCCACCGGCTACCGCTCCCCCTTCGACGAGGCCCCGCGCACCCCCTCCCCCTCCGTCCGCAAGGCGCGGGGGCTGATGCGCCCGGGGCAGCGGCTCAGCGAGCACGCGGCGAAGCAGCTCCTGCGCGCGTACGGAATCCGGGTGCCACGCGAGCAGCTGGTGACGAGCGCGGCCGGTACCGTCCGGGCGGCCGGTCCGGTCGGCTACCCCGTCGTGATGAAGGCCTCCGGGCCCCACCTCGCCCACAAGACGGAGCTGGGCCTGGTCAGGGTGGGGCTCACCTCGGCCAGTCAAGTACGCGACACCTACCGCGAGTTGACCGACATCGCCCGGATCGAATCCGTCGACCTCGACGGCATCCTGGTCTGCCAGATGGTCGACCGGGGCGTCGAGATGATGGTCGGCGTCACCCACGACGCCCTCTTCGGGCCGACCGTCACGGTCGGGCTCGGCGGGGTCCTGGTGGAGGTGCTGCACGACACGGCGGTACGGGTGCCGCCCTTCGGCGAGAAGGAGGCCCGGGACATGCTCGGCGAGCTGCGCGGCCGGGCCCTGCTCCACGGGGTGCGCGGCGGGGCACCGGTCGACGTGGACGCCCTGGTGGAGGTGGTGCTGCGGGTGCAGCGGATGGCCCTGGAGCTGGGCGACGACCTGACCGAGCTGGACATCAACCCGCTGGTGGTGCTGGGGCGGGGGCAGGGCGCGGTGGCGCTGGACGCGCTGGCGGTGTGCCGGTGAGCCGGGAGCCGGCGGGGGCGGGCCGGTGAGCCCGGCGCCCGTGGACCGTGCGCCGACGACCGGGCCGGAACCCGCGAGCGGGGCGGCCGGGTCCACCGTCCTCCACCGCACCACCCCCGAGGGCGTCTCCTGGATCACCCTCAACCGGCCCGAGGCCATGAACGCCGTCACCTGGGAGCAGCGCGAGCGGGTCATCGCCCTGCTGGCCGACGCCTCCGCCGACCCCGCCGTACGGGCCGTCGTGCTCACGGCCACCGGGCGCGGCTTCTGCGCGGGCGCCGACCTGCGCGACGCCCGGGCCGGGGCCCCGGCCCGGGCCCGCGAGCGGGTCCCCGGGGATGTCGCCCGGACCATCCGGCTCGGCGCGCAGCGGCTCATCGCCGCCGTACTGGACTGCGAGAAGCCGGTGATCGCCGCCGTCAACGGGACCGCCGCCGGGATCGGCGCGCATCTGGCGTTCGCCTGCGATCTGGTCCTGGCGGCCGACACGGCGACGTTCATCGAGGTCTTCGTCCGCCGGGGGCTCGTCCCGGACGGCGGCGGCGCCTATCTGCTGCCCCGGTTGATCGGGCCGCAGCGGGCGAAGGAGCTGATGTTCTTCGGGGACGCCCTGACGGCGGCGGACGCGGAACGGATGGGCCTGGTCAACCGGGCGGTTCCGGAAGTGGAGTTGGCCGGCCTCGCCGCCGCGTGGGCCGGGCGGCTGGCCTGCGGGCCCACCCGGGCCATCGCCCTGACCAAGCAGCTCGTGAACGACTCGCTCACCGCCGACCGGGCCATGGCGTTCGCGGCGGAGGCAGCCGCCCAGGAGATCAACATGACGACGCGGGACGCGACCGAGGGGGTCGCCTCGTTCGCCGAGCGGCGCACGCCGAAGTACCAGGGGTACTAGACCCCGTATGCGGCCAACGTCCGCCGGTAGGCCGCCAGTCGGGAGGTCCGGCCGACGGTCAGGGCGCCGACCAGCCGGCCGTCCAGGTGGTAGCTGACCTCCAGCCGCCGGGCCTCCCGGTCGCACTCGTGGACCTTCACCGTGTCGCCGAGGACCGGAAGGCCCACCGAGCGGAGCCGGACGCCGTGGATGTCGGACCAGAAGGAGGGCACCTCGGCGAAGGCCGGGGCCGCCGCACCGGACAGCAGCGTACGGGCGGCCGCCGCGCCCTGCTCGACCGCGCCGGACCAGTGACCGAGCGCGGGCGCGGCGCCGCCCGCCAGGGGCTGCGGGACCCGGGCGGCGTCGCCCGCCGCGACCACGCCGGGCACGGCGCTGCCGTCCGGGAACAGGGCCCGCAGCCGGGAGTCCGTAGGCACTCCGCCGGCCGCCTCGATCCCCGACCCGGCCAGCCAGCCGGTGGCCGGGACCGCGCCCAGGGCCAGTACGGCGACATCGGCCGCGACGCTCCGCCCGTCGGACAGCCGGGCGCCCGTGAGCGTGCCGTCCGGGGCGGTGCGGAACGCGGTGACCGTGGTGCCGGTGCGCAGATCGATACCCGCCTCCCGGTGGAGCGTCCCCACGAACGCGCCCGCCTCCGCGCCGACCGCGCGCTCCAGCGGTACGGCCCCGGCCTCCACGAGCGTCACGTCGAGCCCGAGCGCCCGGCCCGCCGCCGCGACCTCACCGCCGAGGAACCCGGCGCCGACGACCAGGAGCCTGCGCCCGGGGGTGAGCGCGGACCGCAGCGCCGCCGCGTCGTCCCGGCCGCGCAGGGTGAACACCCCCTGTTCCGGACCGGGTTCGCCGGGCACGGCACCGGTCCGGGCGGCGGCCCCGGTGGCGATGAGCAGACCGTCGTAGGGCAGCCGGGTGCCGTCGGCGAGGGTGACGATCCTGCTGTACGGGTCGAGCCGGACCGCGGCCCGCCCCAGCAGCCAGCGGGCCCGGAGGTCGTCGGGGACCGGGAGCCGGGTCTCGGCCGGTTCGGTGGCCGTCAGGTACCTCTTGGACAGCGGCGGGCGGTCGTACGGGGTGTACTGCTCCGCCCCGACGAGCGTCAGATATCCGTCGAACCCCTCGGCGCGCAGGGTCGCGGCCGCCCGCAGCCCCGCCAGCGAGGCCCCGACGATCACCACCTCGCGCGGATGGCCGGCGCCGGCGGTGTTCACGGGGCGGCGGCCACGGTGATGGCGCGGACCGGGCAGGAGGCGGCGGCCTTCTCGGCGCCCTCGCGCAGTCCGTCGTCCGGCGCGGCCTCGTAGAGGAGGTGGTCGTCGTCGTCGAACGAGAAGATCTCGGGGGCCGCGAAGACACAACTTCCGTGGCTCTCGCAGAGGTCCAGGTCCACGGTGATCCGCATGGTGGCTCCGTCAGAGGTAGGGGCGCGGTGGGGGTGGGGCGGCGAGGCGTCAGCCGGCCGTCGGCGGGTTGAAGCGGGAGAAGGCCGGCGCGGACCAGCGGGGTGGGGCGGCGAGGCGTCAGCCGGCCGTCGGCGGGTTGAAGCGGGAGAAGGCCGGCGCGGACCAGCGCAGCGGCGAGGCCGCCGCGATCTCCCGTACGGCGGTGATCTCGAACTCCACCAGCCGCTGGGCCCCGGGGTGGCGGGCCACCCGCTCCTCGTCCCACACCGTGCGGGCGAAACCCGTCAGGTGCAGGGAGGTGCCGGTCTCCCAGCCGGGTACGAAGAGGCCGGCGGCCGGGTTGAGTTCGAGGTTGCCCAGGGTCAGGAACATGGCGTTGCCGGCGTAGTCGGGCCAGCGCAGCAGCCGGGGCGAGAGCACCTGGACGAAGCCGGGGTTGCCGCCCCGGTGCGAGGCGTCCGCGTCGCCCCGGTCGGAGGCGGTGGCGATGAAGAAGGTGTCGGCGGCACGCAATGTGCGCTGCTGTCCGGGGCTCAGCTCCGTGCTGTCGGCGGCGGTACGGGTCACGGGCGCGCTCGTGTCCGCAGCCGCTGCCGGGGCCGGGTGGTGTTCGCGTTTCTGGATGTACTTGGGGCAGTTGGAGAGGACCTGGTCGAGCTCGACCCGCAGTCCGTCGCCGTCGCGGACCGCCCGGCCGTTCATCCGCATCCGGCGCCGGGTGGCGGGTTCGATGCCGATCATGCCGATCGGGACGCGACCCCGACCGGCACGGGAACCCGTCAGGACCGCCGCGAGCGGGTCCTCCGGCAGGGGCAGCACCCCGATGTTCAGGGTGTGCGGCCCGGGAACGGTCAGGAAGCCCGGCTCCCCGGTGAGCTGGGTGGCCCAGACCCGGCCCCGCTCGTCCGTGCCGCCCACCACCACGTGGGGCTGTTCGGCGAGGAACGCCACCGCCACGTCGGGGACGGTGTTGCCGATGGCGCCCCGCGCGTGTCCGGCCTGGCGCGCGAAGCCCGCCCGCTCCTGCACGGCGATCTCGCCGCGGTGGTAGCCGCCCATGGTTCCGCCTTTCGCCGGGAAGTGGCCGGTGCCGCGCCTGCCGCCTAGAAGAAGCCGCAGGTGGGGGCCCCGGTGGTGGGGGCATCGGCCGGGTCGGCACCGGTGGGCGCGTAGATCTCCAGGCGGATGCCGTCGGGGTCGGTGAAGAAGATGCCGCCCGAGGTGCCGGTCTCGCCGTGGGGCACGACCCCGTCGTAGGCGAAGGTGGCGCCCAGCGAGCGCAGGACCTGTTCGGTGGCCCGGATCTCCTCGACGGTGTCCACCTGGAAGGAGAGGTGGTGCAGGCCGGGCAGCGCGGGGGCGAAGGTGCCCTCGCTCTGCTGCCACAGGGTCACCACGAGCCGGGAGTCCCGCCCGAGGAAGGCCCAGCGGCGGTCGCCGTCCTTGCCCTCTCCCTGCACCTCGAAGTCGAAGACCTCCCGGTAGAAGGCGATCGAACGGTCCAGGTCGGTGACGTTGAGGCCGATGTGGCCGGTCCGCAGGTTCTTCGCCTTGCCCATGGTCGTCCCCATGCTTTCGGTCAGGGCCGCGAGGCCACCTCGCAACCAGTGAAAACGAATTTAAGGGTTAGACCGAGAAGGGTCAACCAGTGAAAGGCTCTTGTCCGGTTAGAATCGGGGAAGTACCCCGCGACGGAAGGACCCGCTGCCGTGCCGCACCCCACCGGCGCCGACCCCCGGCCGCTGACCGGCGAACCGCTCGCGCTGGATCTGCTGAACACCCGCTGGATCGGCGCGGAGGGCCCGCGCGACCTGCTGGAATCAGAGGACGGCCTGGCGGTCTGGCTGGGCAGCGAGCCGGTGCGCGCCCTCACACGGCCCGCCGCCCCGGCCGCCGACCGCGCCACCCTGGACCGGCTGCTGGCCACCCGTACCGCACTCGAAGCGCTGGCCGGGTCCGCCACCCGGCGGGAGCCGGCCACCCCCGGCGCCACGGCCGCGCTCAACGAGGTCCTGTCCCACGGGCGCATCCGCCGCACCCTGGGGGCCGGCGGGCTGCCGGAGTCGGCGGTGGAGGTGGACGACCCGTCCTGGGCTCCCGCGTGGCACGCGGCCGACAACTGGCTCCAGCTGGTGGCCGACCGGCCCGACCGCATCCGCCCGTGCGCCAACGACACGTGCGTCCTGCACTTCTACGACATCTCCAAGAACGGGACCCGCCGCTGGTGCTCGATGGCCGGCTGCGGCAACCGCGCGAAGGCCCAGCGCCACTACGCCCGCCGCACCGGCGCCTGAACCGGAGGTACGCGCAGGTTCTCATCTGACGTATCGTCAGTTCTAATGGGCGGTGTGATGGGACACGCAGGCATGGCCGCCACCGCCGTCCGGTACCTCAGGTCCGTCGGCGCCGCCACGACAGCGGGAGAGCCGCAGCCGCTGGAGGCGCTGCCGCGGCCCGACCTGCGAGCCGTCCGGGACGACGAGCGGCTCTCGGTCGACCCGGACGAATTCCGCCGCGTACTGGGCCACTTCGCCAGCGGCGTCACGGTCGTCACCGCGCGTGACGCGGACGGGCCCACCGGATTCGCCTGCCAGTCCTTCGCCTCGCTCTCGCTGGACCCGCCGCTGGTCGCCTTCATGGTCGCCCGTACGTCGACGACCTGGCCGCGCATCGCCCGCGCCGGGGCCTTCTGCGTCAACATCCTGGGGGCCGGGCAGGGCGCGCTGTGCCGGGGGTTCGCGGTGAGCGGTGCGGACAGGTTCGCGGGGGTGGCGTACGGGGACGCCCCGGCGACCGGGTCACCGCTGCTCGACGCCGTACCCGCCTGGGTCGACTGCCGCGTCCACGCCGTGCACACCGGCGGCGACCACCTCATCGTGGTCGGCCGGGTGGCGGCGCTGGGGGCGGCGGCGGAGGGGGAGCCGCTGCTGTTCCACCGGGGACTCTTCGGCCGGTTCAGCCGCCCGGCACTCCGGGAGTGACCGGGTCCGCGTCCAGGGCCCGTCGGTGCCGGATCACCAGCGACATCAGCGCCGCCACGGCACACAGCGCCCCCGACGCGTACCAGACCACGTCGTAGGAGCCGAACCCGTCCCGCGCGACTCCGCCGAGGAACGCCACCACGGCCGCGCCCACCTGGTGCGAGGCGAGCACCCAGCCGAAGACGATGGCACTGTCCTCGCCGTACCGCTCCCGGCAGAGCGCCAGCGTCGGCGGGACCGTGGCGACCCAGTCAAGACCGTAGAAGACGATGAAGAAGACCATCGGCGGCCGCACGTCGGGCGCCATCAGCATCGGCAGGAACAGCAGCGAGATCCCGCGCAGCGCGTAGTGGACCGCGAGCAGCCTGCGGGCGTCGAAGCGGTCGGTGAGCCAGCCCGAGAAGATCGTGCCGATGACGTCGAAGACCCCGATCACCGCCAGCAGCGAGGCGGCCGCCGTGATCGGCATGCCGTGGTCGTGGGCGGAGGGGACGAAGTGGGTGCGGATCAGGCCGTTGGTGGAGGTCCCGCAGATGGCGAAGGTGCCCGCCAGCAGCCAGAACGGACCGGTACGCGCGGCGTCGAGGAGCACCTTCACCGTGCGGCGCGCGGCGCCCCGGGCGGGGGCGGGCTTCGCCACGAACGGACCGGCGTACGGGGCGAGCCCCACATCGGCCGGGTGGTCACGCATCAGGAGCCAGACGAACGGGACGACGACCAGGGCGGCCAGGGCGACCGTGATGGAGGCGGGCCGCCAGCCGTGTTCGTCGACGATCCAGGCGCAGAGCGGGAGGAAGACGAGCTGCCCGGAGGCGCCCGCCGCCGTGAGGATGCCGGTGACCAGGCCCCGGCGGGCGACGAACCAGCGGTTGGTGACGGTCGCGGCGAACGCCATCGCCAGGGACCCGGTGCCGAGGCCGACGAGCAGCCCCCAGTAGATCATCAGCTGCCAGGAGGCCGTCATCCAGACGCCGGCGAGCGCCCCGGCGGCCACCATGGTCAGCGCGGTCGCCACGACCCGCCGGATGCCGAAGCGGTCCATGAGCGCGGCGGCGAAGGGCGCGGTGCCCGTACAGCGCCATGTCGATGGAGACCGCGAGCCCGATCTCGCCCCGCGACCAGCCGAATTCGGCGTGGAGCGGATTGATGAGCAGCCCGGGCAGGGAGTTGAAGGCCGCGCCGCCGATGATCGTCACGAAGGTGACGGCGGCGACGATCCACGCCCGATGGACGCGGGGGCGGCGGCGCGCCGCGCGGGGTGTCCGCCGGTCGTCGTCCCGGTCGGCACTTTCGATGGTCTCGGTCACGTGGACCAGCTTCTTGGCCTGCGCCTCTCCCCACGAGTGGCCCAGAGGCCACGGTTCGCAGGAATCGGGCCACGGCCCCGCGTGCGAGCCCGGGGCGAGGAGTCCCGCCCCGGCGGTCTCACCCGTACCCCATCCGCCTCAGCCGCCGGATCGGCCGGGCCACCAACAGCACCGCCACCACCCCCATGTTGATCACGGCCGCCGCCACCAGCAGCCAGGCGGCCAGCGCGAACCCGACGGTTGAGGCGGGGCGGCCCGCGCCGAGCAGCCCGGCGGTCAGGGTGACGGGGATCATGCCGTCGCCGAAGAGCGTGACCGTACGGGCCACGAAGAAGTAGCGGAAGTTACGGTTCCAGAGCCCGCCGGAACCACCCGGGCCGCCCGGAGCACGGGGCCCCCAGGCCCTCCAGGCCTCCCGGACCGCCGGGAGCACCGACGCCGAGCGGCGGCAGGGGCGGCAGCCGCCCTGCTCGGGGGGCACGCGGGACGTCGGGAATGGACGCGGCCCCTGTCGGCTTCTCCGGCACGTCGCCAACCTGTAACAGCCCATGGTCTATACCAGCCAGTGAGTTTCGAGGAGGCCCGCCGTGCCGCACCGCGTCGCCGTCCTGGCCCTGGACGGACTGCTCCCGTTCGAGCTGGGCATCCCGGCCCGGATCTTCGGCCGCTCCCTGAACCCCGAACCGGGCAACAGGGGGGAGAAGCTGTACGAGGTCGTGACCTGCTCCATCCGCCCGCCGGGGCCCGTGCGGACCGACTCCGACTTCTCGATCCTCGTGGAGCACGGCCCCGAGGCGCTCGCCACCGCCGACACCGTGGTCGTCCCCGCCTCCTACGAACTGGGCCCGGTCTTCGAGGAAGGCAGGCTCACCGAGGAGCTGGCGGCCGCCCTCGCCCTGGTCCGGCCCGGCACCCGGATGGTCTCCATCTGCACCGGCAGCTACGTCCTGGCCGCCGCCGGGTATCTGGACGGCCGCCCGGCCACCACGCACTGGTCCTGCGCCGACCACTTCCAGCGGCTCTTCCCGCAGGTCCGGGTCGACCCGGACGTCCTGTTCGTCGACGACGGCGACGTCCTCACCTCGGCCGGGGTGGCCGCTGGGATCGACCTCTGCCTCCACCCCTGGTGCGCCGCGACCACGGGGCGGCCGTCGCCAACGAGATCGCCCGGCGCACGGTCGTCCCCCCGCACCGGGACGGCGGGCAGGCCCAGTACATCCAGCGCCCCGTGCCCGAACCGCAGTCCGCCACCACCACCGGCGCCCGCGCGTGGGCGCTGGGACGGCTGGACCGGCCGATCCTGCTGCGGGACATGGCCCAGCAGGAGTCGATGAGCGTACGGACCTTCACCCGCCGCTTCCGGGAGGAGGTGGGCGTCAGCCCCGGCCAGTGGCTGACCCGGCAGCGGGTGGAGCGGGCCCGGCACCTGCTGGAGTCCTCGGACCTGTCGATCGACCAGGTGGCCCGGGACGCGGGCTTCGGCACGGCGACCTCCCTGCGCCAGCACCTCCAGGCGGCGCTGGGCGTGCCGCCTACGGTGTACCGGCGCACGTTCCGGAACGCGGCGGACACCACCCGTTAACCGCCGTTACGTCCGGGGCGCCGACAGGCTCTCCAGTTCGGCCGCGAAGAGCTGAGCGGGGTCGAAGCGCATCCCGGTGAAGTGGCCGGCGAGCTCCAGGGACAGGACGCCGTGCATCCGGGTCCAGAAGCTCATGGCCAGGTGCAGGGCGGCGGGCGGGGCCGGGTGGTCGCCGGCCCATTGCCGGTGCTGCACCAGGTGGGCGGCGAGCGGGGTCGCGGGGGCGTCGGGGGTGAGCGCCGCGCAGGCGTCGAGCAGGGTCGCCATGATCTCGGAGGAGATGCCGGTGATGTCGCCGGGCGCGTGGTAGCCGGGGACCGGGGTGCCGTAGATGAGGAAGTACCGGTGCGGGTCCTCCAGCGCCCAGCCGCGCAGGGTGTGCGCCAGCCCCGACAGGCCGGCGCCACCGGCGGCGGCCGTACGGAGGGTGTCGGCCAGGCTGCGGTAGGCGTCCCGGATGAGCTCGGTGATCAGCTCGTCCCGGCCGGCGTAGTAGCGGTAGAGCGCGGGGCCGCTGACGCCCATCCGCTTGGCGATCGCGTTGAGGGAGAGCGCGGACGCGCCGGCCGTGGCGATCTGCTCCCAGGCGTGTTCCTTGATCTCCGTACGGACCTGGGCGCGGTAGCGCTCCCGGGGGGTCGTGGTGTCGGGCTCCGCCATGGTCTGCCACCTTCCTCAGCCGCGAGCGCCGCAGGGCTACTTATTCAAAGTTTCGTTAGAAGCTATCACGAGACCTGTTGACCCCTCAGCCGACAGCGCGTTACAACTTCTAACGAACAAACCAAGCACTCACCGGGGAGGCCGTCATGTCCCGCACCCGCACCACCGCCCTGTCCGCCGTCCCGCTCGTCGTCGCCGGGGTCCTCGCCACCGCCGCCGCACCCGCCGGAGCCACCGCCGCCGCACCCGCCGGAGCCGCCGCCCCGCACTCCGAGCCGTCCCCCTCCCTCACCTGCCAGGGACGGGGAGTTGACCCGAAGGCCCTGGTCCGGGCGAAAGCCGAGACCGTCGTCGACGCCCCGCTGAGCACCGTCTGGAAGCTCCAGACCGACGTGCGGCGCTAGCCGTCCCGGCAGACCCACGTCACGAGCGCGGACCGCCTCGACCACGGACCCTTCCGCGCGGGTTCGGCCTTCCGCTGGACCACCCCGATCCCGCCCAACCCGGCGACCCCCGCCACCGGTCTGGACATCACGACCACCGTCGGGGAAGGGGATCGTGCCGTCGATCACCGACAGGTCGCTGTGGCAGAGGCCGGCGGCGGCCACCGCGACCAGCACCTCACCGGGGTCCGGGTCGCGTATCTCCAGGTCGTCGACGACCTCGGTCCGTGTGCCGTCGAAGACGACGCCTCTCATCCCGGCTCCCTCGGTAGGCCGAGCACCCGCTCGGCGATGATGTTGCGCTGGATCTCGTCGGAGCCGCCGTAGATGGTGTCGGCCCGGCTGAAGAGGAACAGGTGCTGTGCGTCGTCGAGTTCGTACGGGTGCTCCGGCGACCAGGGCCGCGGACCGACGGTCCCCGCCTCGCCCGCCACCTGCACGGCCAGCTCGCCGAGCCGCTGGTGCCAGCCGCCCGACAGCAGCTTCGCCACGCTGGGGGCGCCCGGGTCGCCGGTGGTGCCGAGGGTGCGCAGGGCGTGCCGGCGCATGGTGATCAGCTCGGCCCACTGCCGTACGAGCCGGGCCCTGATCACCGGGTCCCGCGCCGCGCCGCTCGCCACGGCGGCGGCCACGACCTGGTCCAGCTCGGCGGCGAACCCGACCTGCTGGGCCAGGGTGGAGACCCCGCGCTCCAGGGCGAGCAGCCCCAGGGCGACCTGCCAGCCGTTGCCCTCACCCCCGACGACCTCGCCGGCCCGGGCCCCGTCGAAGAAGACCTCGTTGAACTCGCTGGTCCCGGTCATCTGGCGGATGGGCCGCACCTCGATCCGGCCCGGCTGGTCCATCTCCACCAGGAGGAAGGACAGGCCGCGGTGGCGGGCGGAGCCGGGTTCGGTGCGGGCGAGCACGAAGCACCAGTCGGCGTCCCGGGCGAGCGAGGTCCAGATCTTCTGCCCGGTCACGGCGTAGGCGCCGGTCCCGTCCGGGGTGGCGGTGGTTCGGATGCCGGCCAGGTCGGACCCGGCTCCCGGCTCGCTGTACCCCTGACACCAGAAGGTCTCGCCCCGGGCGATGGGGGGCAGGTGGCGCCGCCTCTGCTCCGGGGAGCCGTACGCGATGAGAGTGGGCGCGAGGAGCTTCTCACCGATGTGGCCCATACGGGGCGGGGCGGTGGAGCGGGCGTACTCCTCGGCCCAGACGACCTGTTGGGTGAGGGTGGCCGGCCGGTTGCCGTAGCTCTCGCCGCTCTTGGCCGGCCAGCCGATCCCGATCCACCCCGCCTGCCCCAGCTCGCGTTCCCACGCGCGGGGGGCGGGGGCGGGGGTCGCGGCGAGGCGGCTCTCCAGCCAGGTGCGGGCGTGGGTGCGCAAGGTGTGATCGTCCTCGGTGAACCGGAAGTCCATACGTGCCTCCTAGATCAAGCCCGTCCGGCGTTCGAGGACCGGGGGCCCGGGGGGCGGAACCCCGAATCCAGCCCCTCCGGCGTTCGAGGAGCGGGGGTTCGGGGGCGGAACCCCGAATCCAGCCCCTCCGGCGTTCGAGGAGCGGGGGTTCGGGGGCGGAGCCCCCAAGGCGGTCAGGCGTTCGGCCGCGCCCACCGTCGCGCCGCCGCCGCCCTCTCCTCCACCCGCGCCAGCATCGGCATCGGATCGGCGCCCACCGTCCCCGGCAGGAACTCCGCGATCCGTTCCGGGGTCCAGGGCCCTCCCCGTAGGCGGCCCGCAGCTCCCTCGGCTGGGCCCAGACCTCGATCTTGGGCCCGGCGACCGTGTACACCTGCCCGGTGATCTTCTCGGCCCGCGCCCGCTCGCTCAGCAGGTAGACGACCAGCGCCGCCACGTCCTCCGGCTCCCCGATCTCCGAAAGCTCCGTCGGCACCCCGGCCGACATCCGGGTCCGGGCCACCGGAGCGACCGCGTTGGCCGTCACCCCGTACCGGTGCAGGCCGAGCGCCGCGCTGCGGACCAGCGAGATGACGCCGCCCTTCGCCGCGCTGTAGTTGGCCTGGGACACGCTCCCCTGGTGGTTGCCGCTGGTGAAACCGATCAGCGTGCCTCCGCCCTGCTGCCTCCGCATCACCGCCGAGGCCGCCCGGAAGACCGTGAAGGTGCCCTTGAGGTGCGTGGCGAGGACCGGATCCCACTCCTCCTCGGACATGTTGAAGAGCATCCGCTCCCGCAGGATCCCGGCCACGCACACGACTCCGTCGAGCCGCCCGTACTCCGCCAGTGCCGTGTCCACGATCCGCTGCCCGCCCGCCATCGTGGAGATGTCGTCGGCCACCGCGACCGCCCGACCGCCCGCCGCCTCGATCTCCTTGACCACGGACCGGGCGATCTCGCTGGTCGGCTCCGCACCCTCGACGGAGACGCCGTAGTCGTTGACGACGACCCGCGCCCCCTCCGCCGCCGCGGCGAACGCGACCGCCCGCCCGATGCCCCGGCCGGCCCCCGTCACGGCGACCACCTTGTCTGCCAAGAAGTTCCCCATGCCCGGCCCCTTCCCGAGGTTTCTGACGGACCGTTAGATTTTACGGGCAGTCGGATGCTCCGGCACAAGACCCAGGAGGCCTCCATGTCCCTGCCGGCCGAGTTCCACGAGATCGCCGAGCGCGTGAACAACTGGGGGCGCTGGGGCGGGGCCGACGAGCGCGGGACGCTCAACCTGATCACCGACGCCGTCATCCGGGAGGCCGCCGCCACCGTCCGTACCGGCCGCCGGATACCGCTCGCGCTCCCCCTGCGGCACGGCGGGGTGCAGAGCGGGCTCATCCCGGGCCGGATCGACCCGCTGCACACGATGGTCCAGATCAACCAGGAGACGTTCGGCCCGGGGACCGTCGCCACCAGCGACGACACCGTCACCATGGGGCTCCAGGCGGCGACCCACTGGGACGCCCTGACCCATGTCTCGCACAGCGGGAGGATCTACAACGGCCGCCCCGCGGACACCGTCACGGCGCACGCCGGCGCACGGTTCTCATCGATCGCCGCGGTGGGGCCTCTCGTGTCGCGGGGCGTCCTCCTGGACGTCGCGCGCGCCCGGGGCGTGGACCGGCTCTCCGGCGCGCACGCCGTCACGCCCGAGGACCTGGACGCGGCGGCGGAGTTCGGGGACGTACGCGTACGGGCCGGGGACATCGTCCTCGTACGGACCGGTCAGGTGCGGGTGGTCCTCGCCGGGGACCGGCACGCGTACGGCCATCCGTCCCCCGGGCTGTCCGTGCGCACGCCCGAGTGGTTCCACGCCCGGGACGTGGCGGCGGTCGCCAACGACACCCTGACCTTCGAGATCTTCCCGCCGGAGATCGAGGACCTGTGGATGCCCGTGCACGCGCTCCACCTCGTCGAGATGGGCATGCTCCAGGGCCAGAACTGGGACCTGGAGGCGCTGTCCACCGCCTGCGCCGAGGAGGGGCGCCACACCTTCCTGCTCACCGCCGCGCCGGAGCCGTTCACCGGGGCCACCGGCTCTCCGGTCGCCCCGGTCGCGGTGCTGTGATCGTTCGCGGTGCCGGGAACCGCCGCCGCGAACGATCCGCCGGACTCAGGCCAGGTTGGTGAAGAGGCGGGACGGCGGCTCGCACACCTCGCCGCCCTGGACGACGACCTTCGGCGACGCCTCCTGGACCACCGCAGGCGCGCCCATCGGGCCCCCCGCCGGAACGCTCCGGTCCACCTCGCACCAGATCCGCTTCCCGGCGCCCTCCGGCTGCCAGCCCCAGCGGTCCGCGAGGCCGTCCACCAGCTCCAGGCCCCGGCCGCCCGTGTCGTCGCCCTCCGCGTGGCGCGGTCGCGGCGGGCGGTCGCTGGCGTCGGCGACCTCGACCCGGACCGTCCCGGCCTCCCCCACGCCGCCGCCCCCGCCGAACAGCATCCGCAGCACGGCCGGACAGCCCGTGTGGACGACCGCGTTGGTGACCAGCTCCGAGATCAGCAGGATGAGCGTCTCGGCGAGCGGCTCGTCATCCCCTATCCCGGACCCGAGCAGACGCGACCGCGCCCATCTCCGGGCCCGCCCCACCTCTGCGGGATCCGGACCGACCTCCAGCTGAACCTGAAGCACCTGCACCGCTCACACCATCCGAACCGGCGGACACATCGCCTCGCGCCTCCTCAGGGTCACGGAACGTGATTCCCTTACGCGACAGCATGGTTGACGTACAGTCACCGCAACAAGCGCTTCGGGCATATTCCAGCGCGAAGGAGTACGCGTGGTGCATACTGTGCGACGCACGCTGCGGGGAGTCGAACAGGAGCGCGCAGAGACCGCGAGAATCGCTTCCCGGGCAGGCCCGGCACATCTCCGGCAAGAGCCCTCGCCCCGGACCGGAGCCGCCGCACAGGCCGCCCCCGGATCGTCCGGTTCCAGAACCACTCGCATCCCACGGAGGGTACCCGAGCCCGGCACCGACTCCACCCGGTGACGAATCACGCAAAGGACACAACCCGGTATCGACGCCGGCCAACTGCGCTGAGTCACCCTCCGCCCCTCGCTTCCCGACGCGTCAACCCTGGCCCGCTGAACCGCCGTACAGCGGCGCCACGGGACCCAGATCGGCGGCCAGGATCTCCTCCGCCTCCGCCGCCGTGAGCCACCGGGCCGCCCGGAGCCAGGCCCGTTTCAGGTGGAGGTGAACATCTGCCTCCCAGGTGAACCCCATACCGCCGTGGATCTGGAGGCAGTCCCGCGCGTTGCGGACGGCCGCCTTGTCGGCGAGCAGCTTGGCCGCGGCGATCTCCACCGGGTCGCCGGTCAGCGCGGCCGCGTACAGGGCGCCGCGGGCGGGTTCGGTGCGGGCGAGCATGTCGGCGCAGAGGTGTTTGACCGCCTGGAACGATCCGATGGGCGCTCCGAACTGTTCGCGCGCACCGGCGTGTTGAACCGCCGTCTCGGTGGTCCGGGCGGCACTGCCGAGCTGTTCGGCGGCGGTGAGCAGCGCACCCGTGGAGCGGAGTGCGCCGGGGTGCGCCTCTGTCGCGGCTACGAGCCCCGGCGCCCGGCGCAACGGTCCGAACGCCTCCCGGGCGCCCTCGCGCCCCTCCACCTGGTGCAACGGGGTGAGCGGGTCCACCGACCGGATGGGCCGGGCGGCGGCCGCCCAGTCCCGTAGTGCCTCCCCGCTGAGCGGGTGGGCGCCCACCAGCACCGCGTCCGCGCCCGCCAGGTCCGCCACCGGCAGGCCGCCGCCCTCCGCGACCGTCACCACCGCCTCCCCCTCGGCCGCCCCCTTCACCAGCCCCGCCGCCAGGTGCGTGGCGACCAGCGGGCCCGGCAGCAGGACCCGGCCCGCCTCCTCGAAGAGCAGCACCGCCTCCGGCAGCCCGAGCCCCACCCCGCCCGCCTCCTCCGGCAGCCGCAGCGCGAAGGACCCGGCCGCCCCCAGCTCCCGCCACAGCCCCCGGTCCACCGCCCCGCCCCGGTCCACCGCCGCCCGCATCCGGTCCCGGTCGAACACCGCACCGAGCAGGTCGCGCATACCGGACCGCAGGGCCCGCTGGTCGTCCGAGAGCTGGAAGTCCATGGCTGCCTCAGCGCCCCTTCGGGAGGCCGAGGACGCGCTCGGCGACGATGTTCCGCTGAGTCTGCGAGGTGCCCGCCGCGATCGGGTAGGAAAGGGAGGAGAGCCGGTCCAGGACCCATTCCCGGTCCACGTCGAACGCGTCCGCCCCCAGCACCTCCGCCGCCGCCTCGTACAGCTCTTGGCGGAGGCCGGAGTACCGCAGCTTGAAGACGGACCCGCCGGCCCCCGGCACCCCGCCCGTACGCTCCGACTCGCTCACGTTGCCCTGCGTCAGCCGCCACAGCGCCCGGAACTCCGCGTTCAGCCGTCCCAGGCGCCGGCGCAGCACCGGGTCGTCCCACCGTCCGTTGCGCCGGGCCTCGGCGGCCAGGGCGTCCAGGGTGCGGCGGCAGGCGACGACCTCCCCGACGAAGGCCGTACCGCGTTCGAAGGAGAGGGTGACCATGGTGACCCGCCAGCCGTCGTTCTCGGCCCCGACCCGGTTGCGTACCGGCACCCGGACCTCGTCGAGGAAGACCTCCGCGAACTCCGTCGACCCGGCGAGCGTCCGCAGCGGCCGGACCGTGATGCCGGGGGCGTCCATGGGCATCGCCAGCCAGCTGATCCCCCGGTGCTTCGGCGCCCCCGGGTCCGTACGTACCAGCAGCTCGCACCAGTCGGCGACCTCCGCGTGCGAGGTCCAGATCTTGCTGCCGCTGACCACGTACGTGTCCCCGTCGCGCACCGCCCGCGTCCGCAGCGCGGCCAGGTCCGAGCCCGCGTCCGGCTCGCTGAACCCCTGGCACCAGATCTCGTCGCCGCGCAGCACCGGGGGCAGCCAGCGGGCCCGCTGCCCGGCCGTACCCTCGGCGGCGATGGTGGGTCCGGCGTGCAGCAGTCCGACGAAGTTCGCCCCGACGTAGGGCGCCCCGGCCTTCTCGGTCTCCTCCAGGAAGATCAGGTGCCGCGTCGGGGTGGCGCCCTGCCCGCCCGCGTCCACCGGCCAGTGCAGGCCCGCATACCCGGCGTCGTACAGCATCCGCTGCCACGCCGTGTCGTACGCCCGGCGCGCGGGCCAGTCGTCGGGCGAGGGCTTCGGGGGCAGGCCGGGGAGCACGGCGGCCAGCCACTCCCGCAGCCGTCCCCGGAACTCCTCCTCGGCCTGCGTGTACGCGAGATCCACCGCTCCGCCGCCTACTTGTCCAGGTCCAGGCCGAGCATCCGGATCACGTTTCCGCGCATCAGTTTGTGGACGGTCTCCTCGTCCAGTCCCTTGACGTGGTCGAGTGCGACCTCCTTGGTGTGCGGGAAGGTCGAGTCCACGTGCGGGTAGTCGGTCTCGAAGGTGGCGTTGTCGCGGCCGACGGTGTCGAGCGAGGCGATGCCGTGCTTGTCGCGGAAGAAGCAGCAGAACATCTGCCGGTAGTAGTACGTGGACGGCGGCTCCGGGATCAGGTCGCGCACCCCGCCCCAGGCCCGGTGCTCCTCCCAGACGTCGTCGGCGCGCTCCAAGGCGTAGGGGATCCATCCCATCTGGCCCTCGCTGTACGCCAGTTTGAGCGTCGGGAACCTGACCGGCACCCCGCTGAAGAGGAAGTCCATCATCGAGGCCATCGCGTTGTTGAAGGAGAGCGAGGCCTGCACGGCCGGGGGTGCGTCCGGGGAGGCGGCGGGCATCTGGGAGCTGGAGCCGATGTGCATGTTGACGACGGTGCCGGTCTCCTGGCAGACGGCGAAGAACGGGTCCCAGTAGCCGGTGTGGATGGACGGCAGACCCAGGTGGGTCGGGATCTCGGAGAAGGTGACCGCACGGACGCCCCGGGCCGCGTTCCGCTCGACCTCCGCCACCGCGAGGCCGATGTCCCAGAGCGGGATGATGCAGAGGGGGATCAGCCGGCCACCGCTGTCGCCGCACCACTCCTCGACCATCCAGTCGTTGTACGCGCGCACGCAGGCGAGGGCGACCTCCTTGTCGTGCGCCTCGGCGAAGGTCTGCCCGCAGAAGCGCGGGAAGGTCGGGAAGCAGAGCGAGGCCTCGACATGGTTGAGGTCCATGTCCTTGAGACGCTCGGCCGGGTCCCAGCAGCCCGGGCGCATCTCGGCCCGGGTGATCCCCTCCAGGGTCATGTCGTCGCGGTCGAAACCGACGGCGGCGATGTTCCGCTTGTACGGGAACTTCAGGTCCTCGTAGATCCACCAGTCCGTCGGCGGCCCGTCCGGGTCCATCGTGATGACGTACTTCCCGCCCGTGTAGGCCAGCTCCCCGATGCCCGCCGTGAGCGGCCGCGGTCCGCGCTCGCGGTACTTCGCGGGCAGCCAGGTGGCGAAGAGGTGCGCGGGCTCGATCACATGGTCGTCGACGCTGACGATCCGAGGCAGTTCCGCATCCGTCATGGTGTCGTCATCGGTCATGGTGTCGTCCCCTCCGGCGCACCCGGCACGCTCCCGGGCGTACATTTTCTGATGGACCGTCAGATGTGGTCGCGGCCTTCAGGCTAGCCCCGCACCCCTGGACCGACAAGGCGCGGGGCCCTACGCTCTCCGCACTACCTGACTGAACGTCAGTTCGGAGGGACCGCTGTGACCGCCGTGAACGACGTGACCGCCACCGCCCATGCCCTGGGCGCCTCCCGTACCTTCTGGGAGCTGATCGAGGCCCGCGCCGCCCTCACTCCCGACCGCCCGGTCCTGCTCCAGGAGGACCGGTCCCTGACCTTCGGACAGCTGCGGGACCGCGCCGAACGGGTCGCCACCGGGCTGTACGGGATGGGCGTGCGGGCGGGCAGCGTCGTCGCCTGGCAGCTGCCGACCCGGCTGGAGACGGCCCTGCTCTCCTTCGCCCTGACCCGGCTCGGAGCCGTACAGAGCCCGGTCATCCCGTTCCACCGGGACCGCGAGGTGCGGTTCGCGCTGCGGGAGTCGGGGGCCGCGTTCTTCGCCGTGCCGGGCGTGTGGCGGGGCTTCGACCACACCGCGCTGGCCGAGCGGATCGCCGGGGAGCTGGCGGACCCGCCGCAGGTCTTCGCGGCGTACGACACCCTCCCCGACGGCGATCCGGCCGTGCTCCCGCCCCCGCCGGAGCCCTCGTCGGGCGAGGAGGTCCGCTGGATCTACTGGACCTCCGGCACCACCTCCGACCCCAAGGGCGTCCTGCACACCGACCGCTCCCTGATCGCCGGCGGATCCTGCCTCGCCCACGCCCTGAGGCTTCTCCCGGACGACGTGGGCTCGATGGCCTTCCCGTACGCGCATGTCGCCGGGCCCGACTACACCGTGATGCTCCTGCTGTACGGGTTCCCCGCGGTCATGTTCGAGCAGTTCGCGCTGTCACAGGCGCTGGCGGAGTACCGCAGGCACGGGGTGACCGTGGCGGGCGGGTCCACGGCGTTCTACGCGATGTTCCTGGCCGAGCAGCGCAGGGCCCCGGACCGGCCGCTGATCCCGTCGCTGCGGCTGCTGGCGGGCGGCGGGGCGCCGAAGCCGCCGGAGGTGTACCACGCGGTGGTGCGGGAGATGGGGGTCCAGCTCACCCACGGGTACGGGATGACCGAGGTCCCGATGATCACCATGGGCGCCCCGGACGACACCCCGGAGCAGCTGGCCCTGACCGAGGGGCGGCCGCCGGAGGGGATGGAGATCCGGATCACCGACGAGCGGGGCGAGCCGCTCCCGTACGGCAGGGAGGGCAAGGTGCGGCTGCGCGGGGAGGCGGTCTGCCGGGGCTACCTGGACGCCGGAGCCTCCGCCGCGGCCTTCGACGCCGAGGGGTTCCTGATCACCGGGGACCTCGGCCGGCTCCAGGAGAGCGGGCACCTCACGCTCACCGGACGGCTGAAGGACATCATCATCCGCAAGGGCGAGAACATCTCCGCCAAGGAGATCGAGGACCTGCTGCACACGCACCCGGGCGTGGCGGACGCGGCGGTGATCGGCCTCCCCGACGCCGAGCGCGGCGAACGCGTCTGCGCGGTCGTCGAGCCGCCGCCCGGCGTCCCCGCGCCGACCCTGGCCGGGATATCGGCCCATCTGCGGGGCGCCGGGCTCTCGGTCCACAAGGTGCCGGAGCAGCTGGAGGTGCTGGACGCCCTGCCCCGCAACGAGACACTGCGCAAGGTGCTGAAGTACCGGCTGCGGGAGCGGTTCGGCGGGGACGCCTGAGCGGGGAGGGTCACGGGGGTGAGGCACCCGGGGACACCCGCCCCCGTGACCGCGCCGTGGGACTACGGGACCTCGGGACTACTCGGCGTCGGGACTACTCGGCGTCGGGACTACTCGGCGTCGGGCTCGATCACGGTGAAGTACACGGCGAGCGCGGACACCGCATCGCTCTCGGCGATCAGACCGTCCCGGTCGGTGTCCAGACTCTGGGCCGCGATGCCCGCGATCTCGGCGCTGGCCCCGAGCACCCGCAGGGCCCGCTCCACGGATGCCACCGACGCCCGGCCGCCGTCGTTCTCGCTGTCCGCCACCGCGATCGCCGCCCGCAGGAAGGGACGGGCGATCTCCGCGAACCGCTCGGGATTGTCCCTCAGCCGCTTCACCGCCCCGCCGACGAACTCCTCACGGGTGACCCGCTGGTCCCCGTCCACGTCGGCGATCCCGGCCATGCCCTGCCAGAAGGCCTCGGCCCCGGTGTAGAGCGCCTGGCCCTTGTCGCAGCGGGCCGTCGTACCGAACTCGGTGAGCAGACGGGCGGCTGCGGCGTTGAAATCGGCGCGATCGATGGTGCCGTTGCCGTCCTGGTCGAAGGCGGCGAAACGGTGCGCGATCTTTCGCTCGTACTCTGCGCTGTCCATGCGGGGAGCGTACGTCGCCCGGGGCCTTCACGTGTCACCGAGCGACGCCTCCTGTGTGACAACCTCGCTTCAGCACCGAACGCTTTCGGCCGCTCACACGGTCAACGGCCGGCACGCCTCGTCGACGGCGGACACCGTGTCCGGGTAGACGTCGAAGAGCCTGCGCACGCCCAGTACCCCCAGCACCTTGTTGACGTGGGAGCCCTCCTCGGCGCCCCGGGCCGGGAGGATCAGCCGCAGCCGGCCGCCGCAGGACTTCATCAGGCGGCGCGAGGCGATCAGTACGTTCACCCCGCTGGAGTCGCAGAAGAAGACCTCGGACAGGTCGAGCACCACGTCGTGCTGACCCTCCGCCACGGCCTCGTGGACGGACTGACGCACGACGGGTGAACTCACGAGATCGAGTTCACCGCTTATCTGCAGCACGGTCCAGTCGCCCTGCTCGGTCTCGTCCACCTTCAGCGTCACGCGGCTGGACCTCTCGTTCCGGGGCTCCCGGCAATCCGGAAGTTTCCGTTCCTCCTCGCGGCTGCCCAACCGCGCAGCCATGAAACACCGCTCCGCCCCCCGAGGCCCAGGGGATTTCCGGGGGAAATGATCACTTCGGCCGGTTTTCCCTGCTCAGGGGAGCCCGAGCGGTGAGAACGGCCGAAAACGATGGGTGGGGGCCGAACCGTCCTCACCTCGGACAGTTGCGGTAAAGGCAGGTGCGGGGCCCGCGCGGCGGACTACATTCGGACAACAAGGGCAGAGGCTGGATCACGAGGCGTCACGGAGCTGGGCACAGGGCCGGGGGCTGGGGGTTTCATGGCGAAGGACACACCGCCCCGCTGGGACCGCAGGATGCAGCAGAGGCTGGCCCGCGGTGAGGCGGCGGCACTCGGTGAGCTGTACGACCGGTTCGCCTCCCTCGTCCACAGCCAGGCGCACCGGATGCTCGACGACGAGGACGCCGCCGACCTGGTGACCCGCGAGGTCTTCGCCCAGATCTGGGAGAACCCGGAGGCGTACGACCCCGAGCAGGGCTCGATGCGCTCCTGGGTGGCCCGGCTCACCCACCGCCACTCCGTGCGGCGGCTGCGGCGGGCGGCCGCCGTGGCGTACGCGCGGGAGCACGGCGAGGGTGCCGTACCGGACCCGGAGGAGCTGGAGCGGCGGGTGCGCAGCGCCACCGCGGCGGCCCGGGCCGACTACATCGTCTCCTCGATGCCCGTCTCGCTGCGGCAGGCACTGGAGCTGGCGTACATCCAGCGGCGGGACTACCGGCAGACCGCGGCCGACCTCGGGGTCACCGAGGACGAGGCCCGCCGCCGGCTCCGGCTGGGGCTCCAGCTGCTGTCCACCGCCAGCACCCGGCCGCTCGACGGGGCCTCACCACCCGGTTACGGGAGCGTCCGGTGAGCGGCGACGGACGCGAGGGCGAGCGGCGTGACGACGAGGTGCGGGGCGCGCGCCGCATACCGGGTCCGCGCGGCGCGGTGGACGACCTGGACCGGGAGTCGGCGGAGACGGACCCCGAGTCCGGCCCGGCCGACGCCACCGCCCCCTGTCCCGAACCGGCGGAGACGGACCCCGTGTGCGGCCCGCCCGACGCCACCGCCGCGGCGCACGCCGTGACCGCCGCCGCCCCGGTCCTCCCGCACCGGGTCCTCAAGGCGCTCCTCGGTGCCTGGGCGCTCTCCGCCTGCTCGGCCGGGGAGACCGCGGCCGTCGAGGACCACCTCACCGGGTGCGCGCCCTGTGCGGACGAGGCGCTGCGGCTGCGGGACGCGGTGGGGCTGCTGCACACCGACGGCTCGCTGGACCTCGACCCGACCCTGCGGACCCGGGTGATGGACGGCTGCCTGGGGCGCCGCCCGGCCCGGATACCGGTGCCGGAGTGGGCCACGCCGTACGACGCCGAGACCGCCCGGCTGGACGCGCTGCTGCGGGACATCGCGGACTCCGAGTGGCACGCGCCGGTGCGGCTGCGGTGGTTCGAGGACGAGCGGGCCGTCACCCGCAGGACCACGGTCGCCGGGGTGATCGGCCACCTGATGGCCGTCGACGGGCTGGTCTCCGCCGCGCTCGGCCTGGACGACCCGCTCGGCGGCCCCGAGGTGCCGCTCTCACCGACCCGGCGCACCGAGACGTACTGGGCGGCCACGCGTCCGCCCGCCACCCGGGCCGTCCGTGAGCCCTGGCGGGACCTCACCCATGAGCTGATCCGTACGGCGTCGCTCGGCGGGCCGAACGTGGCCGAGCGCTCCGTCTCGTACGGGGACTTCGCCCTGCCCCTCCAGGACGCGCTGCTGGACCGGGCCTTCGAGTGCTGGGTGCACGGCACGGACATCGCGCAGGCGGTGGACTACCCGTACAGACCGCCGTCCGCCGCCCATCTGCACCGGATGATCGACCTGGCCGCACGGCTGCTCCCGGCCGCCCTCGCGGGGCGCCGCCGTGCCGGGCTCGCCGGACCGGCCAGGGAGCTGGTGACGGCCGGGGAGCCGGGCCGCTCGGTCCATCTGGAGGTGGAGGGGCACGGCGGCGGCGACTGGTACATCGCGCTCGACTCCCCGGCCGCCGTCGGCTCACCCGACCGCGCGGTGGCGCAGGTGGCCCTGGACGGGGTGGAGTTCTGCCAGCTGGTCGCGGGCCACATCCCGCCGGTCGAAGCGGCGGCGGGCCAGGAGGGCGACCGCGAGGCCATCCGGGACGTGCTGTTCGCGTCGGCCTCGCTCAGCCGGCTCTAGGGCCCGTCGTCGAACCGCCGCCTGCCGCGCGACGCCCCGCCCTGGCCGCGGGCCGGTCCGGGACTCGTACGCTTGTGCCGTGTCCCACGCTTCCGGCAGCCCCGGCCCCTCAGAACCGCTGACCACCGACGCGGTGACGCGTATCGTGCTCCGCCCGATCGCCAGTCCCCTCCCGCTGGGCTTCTTCGCCCTCGGCATGGGCAGCGTGGTCCTGTCCTCCCTGCAGCTCGGCTGGGTACCGGCCGCGCAGAGCGGCATCCTGCTGCTCCTGGTCCTCATCTTCGTCGTCCCGCTCCAGCTCGTCGCCGGGATCTTCGCCTTCCTCGCGCGCGACGCGGGCGCCGGTACGGCGCTGCTCCTGCTCGGTGCCGCCTGGGCCGGGACGAGCGTGACGTCCCTGGACTCCGCGCCCGGCGAGCCGGTGGTGGCCCAGGCCGTCTTCCTCCTGGCCCTCGTCCCGTTCGTCCTGGCGCTCGCCGGGGCGGCGGTGCAGTCCAAGCCCCTGTTCGCCGTACTGCTCAGCCTCACCGCGGTGCGCTTCGCCCTGACGGGCCTGTACGAGGCGGGCCTGGGCAACGCGCTGCAGGTCGCGGCGGGCTGGACCGGTCTCTGCATCGGGGTCTTCGCGCTCTACGGCGGCCTGGCCCTCCTCGTCGAGGACGGCAAACAGCGCACGGTGCTGCCGCTGTTCCGGCGCGGCAAGGCCCGCGAGTCCATCGAGGGCGACCTGCGGGACCAGCTCACCGAGGCACAGCAGGAAGCCGGGGTCCGGCACCAGCTGTGAGCCCCGCGACGGCCGTGCGTACGGGAGCTAGTTGAAGATCACCGTGCGGCGGCCGTTGAGCAGGATGCGCCGCTCCGCGTGCCACTTCACCGCGCGTGCCAGCGCCTGGCACTCCACGTCCCGCCCGATCGCCACCAGCTGGTCCGGGGTGACGTCGTGGCCGACGCGCTCGACCTCCTGCTCGATGATCGGGCCCTCGTCGAGGTCGGCGGTGACGTAGTGCGCGGTGGCGCCGATCAGCTTCACCCCGCGCGCGTGCGCCTGGTGGTAGGGCTTGGCGCCCTTGAAGCTCGGCAGGAACGAGTGGTGGATGTTGATGATCCGGCCGCTCAGCCGCTTGCACAGGTCGTCCGAGAGGACCTGCATGTAGCGGGCGAGGACGACCAGCTCGACGTCCTCCTCGCGGACCAGCTCCAGCAGCTGCGCCTCGGCCTCCGGCTTGTTGTCCTTCGTGACCGGGAGGTGGCGGAAGGGGATGCCGTACGAGGCGGTGAGTTCGGCGAAGTCCGTGTGGTTGGAGACGACGGCCGCGATCTCGACGGGCAGCGCCCCCGTACGGGAGCGGAACAGCAGGTCGTTGAGGCAGTGGCCGAACCTGCTGACCATCAGCACGATCCGCATCCGCTCCGCGGGCCGGTGGATCTGCCACTCCATCCGGAAGGCCTCGCCGATGGCGGCGAAGCTGGCGCGCAGCTTGTCGACCGTCACGGTGGCGTCGGCCGAGAAGTGGACGCGCATGAAGAACAGACCCGTGTCGTGATCCCCGAACTGCTGGCTGTCCTCGATGTTGCAGCCCGTCATGAAGAGGTAGCTGGAGACGGCGTGCACGATGCCCTGTTTGTCGGGGCAGGAGAGCGTGAGGACGTACTGCTCGGGCAGGGCGGTGTCCGAGGCGGTCTGGGGGGCGGTGGGCTGCGGTGCGGTCATCCTCGTAGGGTGCCACAGCCGCTTGGCGCCGGGCGGCTGTGGTCACCATGCCGCCCGGTGATCACACGGCCCCGGTGATCACACGGCCCGGTGATCACACGGCTCCGGTGATCACATGGCTCCGGTGATCACGCGGCCCGGGTCATGATGCGGATGACGTCCAGCGAGCGCGGCGGGGTGTCGGGGTCCTCGGCGTCGTTGGTGGCGAGCATCACATGCGCCTCGCGCGCCGCGCGGACCGCCTCCGGCCAGCCGTGGTGCTCCAGATAGGCGGATACCGGGGCGTCCGCGCCGACCTGGTGCATGATCCGCAGTACCCGCAGCGCGGCGGTGTCGACGGCCGCCGCCTCGGCGGAGTCCCGGAAGATGGTGCCGACGTACTTCTCCGCGGACCAGTTGTCGAGCCAGGTGTCCTCCACCAGGCGGTACACGGCGTCGGTGACGTCTCCGTACCCCTCCCGGCCGGCCAGCCAGCACTCGCGGTGGAAGTCGGGGTCGGAGAGCATGTGCAGCGCCGAGCGCACGTTGGTGCGCCAGCGCCACCACGGCATGTCAGTGAGCGGCATGACGCCCATGGTGGAGGAGCGACGGCCGCGACGGGAAGAGTTCTCCGAACCTTGCTGCACGGTCGTCGATCGTACGTTCCCCTCCGGCGGGCCCGCGCGGGCCCCCGTAATTCACCTGGACGTCACCGAGCGTTGAGCACGGCACACCGCGGCGTTACCCCGGGGGCGGGAGCGTTGCTGTCCATGACCGGACGGAGACGCACCGCCTTCCCCCGCCCCTTCCAGTTCCTCATCGGTACGGCGGCGGCCGGGGCGCTGCTCCTGTCCGGCTGCGGCGTGCTCCCCGGAGGCCCGGGGGGCTCCGGGGAGCCGGTCACCGTGATGACCTGGGCACCCGACCGGGTGGACGACGCCGACGCGGTGAGCATGCCGGGCGTCCCCGCGATGGCCCGGACCTACGCCCGTTGGATCAACGAGCAGGGCGGCATCGACGGCCGCGAGCTGCGGGTGATCACCTGCGACGAGCGCGACACGGCGGCGGGCGCCGAGCGGTGCGCCCGCCAGGCCGTCGACCGGAAGGTGGCCGCGGTCGTCGGCTCGTACAGCCGGCACGGGCAGGGCGCCATCCCGGTGCTGGAGTCCGGTGGCATCCCGTACATCGGCGGCTACGGCGCCTCCGACGAGGAGTTCCGCAGCTACCTCTCGTACCCGGTCAACGGAGGCCAGTCGGCGCTGCTCGCGGGCCACGGCCGGCAGCTGGCGGGCGGCTGCGAGCGGGTCGCGCTGGTGCGGCCCGACTCGCTCGGCGGCGCCCGGATGCCGCAGCTCCTCAACACCGGGCTGCTCGCCGCCCAGCGGCCGCGGACCACCGACATCCTGGCCCCGGAGAACGCCACCTCCTACGACGAGCAGGCGGCGAGGGCGCTGGAGCGGCGGGCGGGCGGCAGCTGCGTCACGGCGGTGCTCGGCACCCGTACGGAGACCTTCTTCGACTCCTTCCGCCGGCTGGAGCCGGAGGGTGACCAAGTCAGGATCTCCTCCGTCCTCGGCAGCGTCAGCCAGCCGCTCATCGACCGCACGGGCGGCCGCAGGAGCCCGTTCGAGGGGGCCTACATCACCGGCTGGTACCCGGACGCGGGCGACGCGCGCTGGAACGGGATGCGCGAGGTGATCCGGAAGTACGCCTTCGGGGACAACCGGATCGACCCGAACGACGCGGGCGTGCAGACGACGTGGATCGCGTACACGGCGCTGCGGGCGGTCGTCGCGGCGATCGGTGACGACACGATCACCGCGAACAAGGTCACGTCCTCGCTCAACCGGGGCACCGAGGTCGACACCGGCGGTCTGACGCCGGTGCTCCGCTGGCGGTTCAAGGACCTGCTCGGCACCTCGCCCTATCCGCGGATCGGCAATACGGACGTGACCTTCCAAGTGGTCCGCGAGGGGCGGCTCATCGCCCAGAAGCAGGGCTTCGTGGATGTCGCGGAAACCCTGTCGAACGCCCGGCGGACGGTCGGCTGATCCCGCCCCCCCGCCCGCCCCGGTGTGCCCGGGGTGGGCGGGGGACGCGGCTCAGAGCTCCACGGGCGTGTGCTTGGTCAGGCCGTACTTCTCAGCGATCGTGTTCCACAGCCCGGAGGCTTCCTGCTTGGCCGCGGTCGCCACACCGCTCTGCTGGTTGGCGCGGGCCGTCTCGTTGGTCGACCGGGCCTGGCCGCCCTTGCAGACGTTCTTGTTCTTCTTGGCCTGCCGGGCCCAGGTGGCGTAGTGCTCGTCGGCCGCTGCGGAGGCCTTCCACGCCCGGGTCAGCGAGGAGTTCAGCGCCTCGTGCCGCGGCAGCCGGTCCAGGCTGAGACCCTCCAGCCGGGTCACCAGGTCGCGGCGCTGCTGGGCGGCGCCCCTGAGGTCGGTGTTCGCCCGGTCCAGGTCCTTGCAGGACTTGATCTTCTCGACCGCGCTGATCACCGCGGCACGGCTGTCGTTGCTGTCGGCGAGCAGCTTGTCCAACGCCTCGGCCTGCGGCTTCGCGGGGTCGGCCGCCGCCTTCGTGGTGGGGGCGGTGACCGGTGAACTCTGCGAGGCGACCGGCTGCTCGTCGTCCTTGCCCACGTCGTCGCCGCCGCTCAGCAGCGCGCCCGCGCCGAGCCCGATGACCGCACAGCCGATGACCACCGCGGCGATGAGCGGGATGTGGGCCGAGCGCCTGCGCGGGGCGTCGTCGCCGCCGCCGTGCAGGGGCGGCTGCGGCTGGTGGTACTGCTGCTGCGGCTGCTGATGGGGTGACGGCTGGGGTGACCGCTGGGCCGCGTCGAAGTGCGGCATCTGCTGGGTGGCGCCCGCGGGCCCCTCCGCGCGGAACAGGTTGTCGAACTCCGCGGGCGGCTGCCGCTCCTCCGGCGGGCCCGGCCTGATCCCGTACGGGGCTCCGCCGGGCACCGGCGGTATGTACTGCGTCGCGTCCGTGTCCCCGCCGCCCGGGACCGGCGCGATGTACTGCGTGGCGTCGGCGTCCCCGCCCGGAGCGCCCTGGCCCGGCCCGACCCCGGCCCCGGCCTCCGGCGGCAGCGGCTGTGCGTACGGCTGCGACGGGTGGTGCTGGGGCGGCTGCTGGGCCTGGTACGGCTGGGGCTGCTGCTGCGACGGGTACGGCTGGTTCTGCTGGTACGGATCGGAGTACTGCGGCTGCTGCTGCGGCGGCTGGTACGCCCCGGGGCCGCCCTGCCCGTACGCCTGCCGCGCTTGCTGCGGCTGCCCCTGGCCGTACTGCTGGCCCTGCCCCTGCTGCCCCTGCTGCCCCTGTGCGGGCGGCAACGGCTGAGCCTGCGGCTGCTGGTGCTGGTGGTGCGGGTGCTGCTGGTGGTGCTGCTGCTGTTGCTGCTGCCGGTCCTGCTGCTGCTGTTGCGGGTACCCGTACGCCCCCGGCGCCTGGGCGTCCGGCTGCGGCGGGGCGTCGGACCGCGGCCCCCAGGGCCGGTCCCACGGCTGCCCGCCGGCCGGCGCGGCCTGGTCGGCCTGGCCGCCGGTGGGCGCCCCCGGGATATGGGGGGCACCGCCGTCGGAGGGCAGCACGACACCTTCGTGCGCGGGTCGTCCAGCGGGGAGCTGTTGCTCGCCGCCCTGTCCGCTCTGCGTCACCGGGACTCCTACGTGTGAACCAACGGAATCGTCGGCTCACGCTATCGGGTGGCCGCCCGCCTCCGCCAAGCGCGTGGTGCCCCTCACCACCCCTTCACAGGGCGGGTGACGCCCAGCACCCGCGGGGCGCTGTCAACGGCCGGCCCGCCAGGAAGCCCCTCCGCACCGGCCCCTCACGCCGCCTGGAGCTCCAGCCGCTCCCCGAACTCCCGGACGGCTGGCTCCTGCCCGTACGGCGCCAGCCGCTGCTGGAGGTCGTCGAGATACTCGGCGCCCCGGCTGGAGCGCACCGTCCCCAGCAGTTCCATCGCCCGCGTCCCCGTGTGGCAGGCGCGCTCCACCTCGCGCTGCTGCACCTGGGCCGAGGCGAGCAGCACGAGCCCGATGCCCCGGCGCCTGGCCCGGGTCTCCGGCAGGGCGGCCAGCGCCTCCTTGGCCCGCTTGGCGGCCTCCGGCGCCTGGCCGAGGTCGCGGTGGCAGTGGGCCAACTCGTCCGCGAGGTAACCGTGGTCGAAGTGGGCGATCCAGTCCGGGTCGTCGCCGCTCTCCGGATCGGCCTGCTCCAGCGCGGCGACCGCCCGCCCCATCACCACCTGGTGGGTCCGGGCGTCCCCGAGCAGCGCGTGGCCCCGGGCCTCCGCCGCGTAGAACATCGCCTGGGCGCGGGGGGTGACCCGGCCGCGGGCCCCTTCCTGGGCGGCGCGGGCGAGTTGGGCGATCTCGCGGGGGTTGCCGAGCTGGGCGGCGAGGTGGCTCATCGAGGCGGCCAGCACATAGCCGCCGTACGCCCGGTCGCCGGCGGCCTGGGCGAGCCGCAGGGCCTGGATGTAGTAGCGCTGGGCGAGGCCGGGCTGGCCGGTGTCGACGGCCATGTAGCCGCCGAGTTCGGTGAGGCGGGCGACCGCGGCGAACAGCTCGCGGCCGACCTGTTCGCGGTACGCCCCCGAAAGCAGGCTGGAGACCACGCTGTTGAGGTAGTGCACCAGCACCGGGCGGACATGGCCGCTGCCGAAGCGGTGGTCGAGGTCGGTGAGGGCGGTGGTCATCGCCTTCACCGCCGCCACGTCCGCCATCCCGACGCGGGCCCCGGCGGCCCGTTCGACCTGGGGGTCCTTGCCGGAGATCAGCCAGTCGCGGCTGGGCTCGACCAGGGCGGAGGCGGCGACGGCGGAGCCGGTGAGCAGGTCACGGCGGCCGACGTCGCTGCGCCACAGCTCGCAGACCTGCTCGATCGCCCCGGCGACGGTCGGCGCGTACTGGAGGCCCACGCCGGAGGCCAGGTTCTTGCCGTTGGCCATGCCGATCTCGTCGATCGTGACCGTACGGCCGAGTTTGCGGCCGAGCGCCTCGGCGATGATGCCCGGGGCCCGGCCCCGGGGTTGCTGTCCGCGCAGCCAGCGGGCCACGGACGTCTTGTCGTACCGCAGATCGAGGCCGCGCTCGGCCCCGACCATGTTGACGCGGCGCGCGAGGCCCGCGTTGGAACAGGCGGCTTCCTGGATGAGTGTCTGGAGCCGTTCGTTGGGCTGGCGGGCTACGAGAGGCCTTGCTGCCACATTTCCCCCTGGAACAGTCTGGAACAGTCTGGAACAGTCGAATACGCGGTGATCGGTGGAAGCATCACTTCCCGTCACCCACACAAGAAATGCGCATATTCCATCGGCATTCGGTACGGGCGCGGCGAGTTGCCCGGCCCTGCTGGGTGCTACCCGCACATCGGGTCACCGCCGCACGCGCGCCCCCGCCCGTGCTCCGATGCGCCCCGCGTGCGGGATCGACGCGTCGTGACCCGGTCCTCCGCGCCCGTAACCCCAGGTGGTGCCGGGAGTTGTGCTGGACGTGGAAGATCGCATCGGAGTCACGGAAGCCGCACAGGTCCCTCAGCAGCGGAGGGAGCACCTGCTCGACGCCGCGGTGCGGTACGCGGAAGAGCGCCACTGGGACGTGTTCCCCGGCACCTGGCTGGAGGCGGTGGAGGGCGCGGAGCGCTGCTCCTGCGGCGACGCGGCCTGTCCGCTGCCCGGGGCCCACCCGGACCGGCCCGACTGGGCGGGCCGGTCCACCGGCAGCGGGGCCGCCGCCCGGCGCATGTGGTCCAAGCAGCCGCGCGCCTCGGTGCTGCTGCCGACCGGCCGCACCTTCGACGTGCTGGAGGTCCCCGAGTCCGCGGGTTTCCTGGCGCTGGCCCGGATGGAGCGGATGGATCTGACCCTCGGCCCGGTGACCTGCACCCCCGACCGCCGGATGTTCTTCTTCGTGCTGCCCGGCGCCGCCGCCAAGGCCGCCGAACTGGTGCGCTCGCTCGGCTGGAACGCCGGGGCGATCGACCTGACCGGCCGGGGCGAGGGCCACTACATCGCCGCCCCGCCCACCCGGGTCGGCGGCCGTGGGGCCGTGCAGTGGGCCCGTCGGCCCACCCACGTCAACCGGTGGCTGCCCGAGGTGGACGAGCTGATCAGCCCACTGGCGTACGCCTGCGCACGCGAGGCGGCGGACGCCCGCGCCCGCGTCTCGTAGCTGCCGGCGGGCCTTTCGTAGGGTGGTCCCCATCTAGCGGGGAAATCGAAAGGCTGTGCCATGCCGGACCAGGCAGATGCACGTACGGAAGACGCGCGTACGGAAAGAGACGCGACGGCGGGCGGAGCGCGGAGCGCGCCTCCCGCGGTGCGCGTACAGGGTTTGTGGAAGCGGTTCGGGGACCAGGTCGCCGTCTCGGGGATCGATCTGGAGCTGCCCGCCGGGAAGTTCATCGGTCTGGTGGGGCCCAACGGGGCGGGCAAGACGACGACGCTCTCCATGGTCACCGGGCTGCTCCGGCCCGACATGGGGAAGATCGAGGTGGCGGGCCACGACGTGTGGACGGACCCGGTCGCGGTGAAGTCCCGGATCGGGGTGCTGCCGGAGGGGCTGCGGCTCTTCGAACGGCTCTCGGGGCGCGAACTGCTCGCCTACAACGGGCGGTTGCGCGGCATCCCGGGGGGCGAGGTCGACAAGCGGGCCGCCCAGCTCCTGGACGTCCTGGATCTCGCGGGCTCGCAGCACAAGCTGGTCGTCGACTACTCGACCGGTATGCGGAAGAAGATCGGACTCGCCGCCGCCCTCCTCCACAATCCCGAAGTGCTCTTCCTGGACGAGCCGTTCGAGGGCGTCGACCCGGTCTCGGCACAGACCATCCGGGGCGTGCTGGAGCGGTACACCCGGTCCGGGGCGACCGTGGTCTTCTCCAGCCATGTGATGGAGCTCGTCGAGTCGCTCTGCGACTGGGTGGCCGTGATGGCGGCGGGCCGGATCAAGGCGCGGGGCACCCTGGCCGAGGTGCGCGGCGACGCCCCCTCGCTGCAGAGCGCCTTCCTCGAACTGGTCGGCGCGGGCGGCCGGGACACCGGCGACTCCCTCGACTGGCTGGGCGGCTCCCGATGAGCGTGCTGGACGCCCCCGTCACCGCCGCCCCGGCCGCACCGGTGACGGGCCTGACCCCCCTGTTCGTACGGCTCAAACTGACGCTCCTGCGCAACGGGTTGCGCCAGTCCAGCGGGCGCAAGGCCGCGTTCATCGCCTCCCTCGTCCTCACGCTGCTGCTCGCGGCGGGCCAGGTCCTGGGTCTTGTCCTGCTGCGCGGCAACGAGCACGCGGGGACGGTCGTGGTGCTGCTGACGGCCCTGGTGGCGCTCGGCTGGGCGGTGCTGCCGCTCTTCTTCCCCAGCGGGGACGACACGCTCGACCCGACCCGGCTGGTGATGCTGCCGCTGCGGCCGCAGTCGCTGGTCCGGGCGCTGCTGGTCTCCTCGATGATCGGCATCGGGCCGCTGTTCACCCTCTGCCTGGTGCTCGGCTCGGTTCTCGCGCTGGCGCACGGAGTGGCGGGCGTCGTGTTCGCGGTGCTCGCGGTCCCGCTGACGATGCTGCTCTGCGTGGCGCTGTCCCGGGCCGTAGCCACCGCCAACGTACGGCTGCTCAACTCCCGTAAGGGCCGCGACCTCGCGGTGCTCAGCGGGCTGGTGATCGCGGTGGGCATCCAGTTCGTCAACTTCGGCGCACAGCGGCTCGGCCAGGCCGGCGGGCTCTCGGCGCTGGAGCCGGCGGCGGACGTGGCGCGCTGGCTGCCGGGTGCCTCCGCGATAGCCGCGGTGGACGCGGCGGCGGACGGTTCGTACGGAGTCGCGGTCCTCCAGCTGCTGGTCACGGTGGTGGCCCTGGTGGGGCTGGTGTGGCTGTGGCAGCGGGAGCTGGTGAAGCTGATGACCTCGCCGGACGGCTCCACGCTGGCCGCCGCCGAACCGGACCGCGAGGAGTCCGGGCGCACGGGCCTGTCCGGGCTGCTGCCGGAGGGCCGTACGGGAACGGTCATGCAGCGCAGCTTGCGGTACATCGCACGGGACCCGAAGACCAAGGCGGCCTGGGTCACCGCGCTGGCCGTCGGCGCGATCGTGCCGCTGCTCAACGCGCTCCAGGGCACCGGCTCGCTCTACTTCGCCTGCTTCGCCGCCGGGATGCTCGGCATGCAGATGTACAACCAGTTCGGCCAGGACACCTCCGCCTTCTGGATGGTGGCGCTGACGATCTCCTCGACCCGCGACGCGTACGTGGAACTGCGGGCGCGGGCGCTGGCCCTGCTGCTGTTCACGCTGCCCTACACGGTGCTGGTCTGCGCGGCGACGGCGGCGCTGCTGGGCCGGTGGCAGGCGCTGCCGGAGGTGCTGGGCCTCTCCTTCGCGCTGCTGGGCTCGATGCTGGCGATCGGAGCGGTGGCCTCGGCGCAGTTCCCGTACTCGATCCCGCAGGAGGGCGCGTTCAAGAACGTGGCGCCCGGACAGGGCGGGCTGGCGTGGATCTCCATCCTCGGCGGCATGCTGGCCGCGCCGGTGCTGGCCGGTCCGGTGATCGGGCTGACGGTCTGGCTGCATGTCGCGGATCACCACGGCGCGCTGTGGCTGGTGGTTCCGGCGGGTGCGGTGTACGGGGTGTTCATCGGGTGGGCGGGGCTGCGCATCGCGGCACCGCGCACGGCGAACCGGCTGCCGGAGATCCTGTCGGCGGTCAGCAAGGGGTGACCGGCGCCCGGCGGTCCTACGGGGCGACCGGCTCCCGGTCGCCCCGTGCGTCCTCGGCGAACTGCTCCAGGAACGGCTCGACCGCCGCCCGCCACCCCTCCGGCCGGTCGTAGTGGACGAGGTGGCCCGCGTCCGCCACCTCCGCGTACTGGCCGCGGGGCAGCACCCGGACCATCTCCTGCGCCTCGGCCCGGCCCAGCTCCCCGTCGAGGCCGCGCAGCACCAGGGCGGGGCATCTCACCTGGGCCAGCTCCTCCCAGTGCGCGTCGAAGACCCAGGTGGCGCGGGAGCTGAGCATCTGGCTGCGGGAGAAGACGGGGCGCCAGCCGTCCTCCGTCTCCGTCATCACCTCGGCGTAGAACTCCCCGCGCGAGGGGTTCGGCCGCTCCACCCAGGGGTCGTCCTCGCCGAACCACTTCCGTACGTCGGCGAGGGTGGCGAAGGGCAGCGGCCAGGACGCGAACCAGTCGCTCCACTCGCGCTGCGAGACCGCCCCGAGGGCGGAGGCCCGCATGTCGCAGATGACGACGGCGCTGACCAGGTCGGGCCGCTGGGCGGCGAGCTGCCAGCCGGTGAGCGCTCCCATGGCGTGGCCGACGACGGTGACGGGGCCGAGGTCGAGCTGTTCGATCGCGGCCTCGGCGTCACGGACGTAGGCGTCGCGGGTGTACGGACCGTCGGCGGGCTTGTCGCTGCGGCCGTGGCCGCGCTGATCGAGGCCGACCGCGCGGTACCGCTCGGAGAGCCAGCGGGCGGTGGGGGCCCAGTGGGAGGCCCGACCCATCAGCCCGTGCAGCAGTAACACGCCGGGGGCGCGGTCCGCTCCGGCACCGTCGGCCCCCGCACGCTCCTTGGGCGGATCCGCGAACTCCCACGCCGCGAGGCGTACGCCGTCGAATCCGGTCACATCGATGCGCCGCACCATGGTCCTGGCACCCCCTTCTGGTTCTCGGTCACCCTGGGCTCTCGATCACCGCGTGGTCGCGTCACGCCAGACTATCGAACTCTTATTCGAAAACAGGGATCCGCCGCTCAACACCCCACGTTCGAGTGACACCTGACGAGGATTGCCGTCGGCTGCCCTGGGGAGATCTTCAACGGGAGGCGGACCGCTCGGGGACAGGGGTCCGCGGGGATTGACCTTGAGAGCTCGGGGCTCCAGGTCAGCACAGGGGAGGACAGACCCCGGCGCCTTCGGGTGCCGGGGTCGACCCTTGTTCACGTCGATCACGACAACGATGGCAAAGGACGGCGGAGTGAGGGCCGGACCGTCCCCGGCCAGGGCATCTCGGACCGTGGCAGCCGCCGATCGGCGGACGTGCCGGTAAGACGGGCGCATCCCCTGCTCCCTCCCCGACCGTGCCGGGCCGCATCCGGTCCGGCACCCTCAGGTCATATGCCTGGCCTCAGCCTGGCACGCGATCGCCCGGCCCGCTGCGATTCCACCGGGAAACCCGTCCCGGCCCGCCCGGGCCGCACCCGGCCCGTCCGGACCCCACCCCAGCCCGTCCGGCGTCTGCGCACGGAACCCCTCGCCGAGGTGAGCGGCATCCCTGCCAGGGCTCCAGCGGGGTGCGAGGCAACGACGCCGAAGGCGTCAGCGCTTGGCGACGAACACGTGCGACGCGACCTCCGCGTCCAGCTCGGCCGCCTCCCCGCTGGAACCGACCAGCACCCCGCCGGGCGACTCCGTCACACTGACGACCGACCCGGGCTGCACCCCGGCCCGCCGCAGCGTGTACATCAGCTGGGCGTCCGTCTGGATCGGCTCCCCGATCCGGCGCACGACCACGGTCTTGCCCTCCGTGCCCGGGTCGAGCTCGGCCAGGCTCACCATGGAGTCGTCCAGGAACGGGTCGGCCTCCGCCTTCTCCCCCAGCTCCTCCAGGCCCGGGATGGGATTCCCGTACGGAGACTCCGTCGGGTGCCGCAGCAGATCGAGCACCCGCCGCTCCACGGCCTCGCTCATCACGTGCTCCCAGCGACAGGCCTCGGCGTGGACCTGCTCCCACTCCAGGCCGATCACGTCGACCAGCAGGCACTCGGCGAGCCGGTGCTTGCGCATCACACGTGTCGCGAGGCGGCGGCCCTCCTCGGTCAGCTCCAGATGGCGGTCTCCCGCGACCTGGACCAGGCCGTCGCGCTCCATGCGGGCCACCGTCTGGCTGACCGTCGGACCGCTCTGGTCCAGCCGTTCGGCGATCCGGGCGCGCATGGGGACCACGCCTTCCTCTTCGAGTTCGAGGATGGTGCGGAGATACATCTCCGTGGTGTCGATCAGTCCGGACATACGTGCCCCTCGATGCTGTGACAGAAAAACGTCGTGCGATGGCCCTGCCCCAATTCTGACGCATGGCGACGACAACCGTGCCGCGCCGGTGGAAGACCGGGCGACGGAGGCCGCAGGACGCTATTGACAGGCCACTGGTCCAGACCGCAACGTGATCGGCGGCGCCGGCATTCCCCCTCCGCACAAACCTGCTGAAACCGCCGAACCGCAGAAACCCCGTCGAAAGGGCTCTCCCCGATGAGCGACAGCAAGCTGGCCGGTCAGTTCTTCGATGCGGCGATCGGCCTGCTGCAGCGGGTGCGGGACGAGGAGTCGGGCTCCATCGCGGCCGCCGGGGCCGCCATCGCCGACACGGTCGCGGCGGGCGGGCGGCTGTTCGCGTTCGGCGCGGGGCACTCCTCCCTCGCCGCCCAGGACGTCGTCTACCGGGCGGGCGGACTGGCCCTGATGAACCTGCTCACGGTGCCCGGCACCGTCGGCGTGGACGTCATGCCCGCCACCCTCGGCTCCGCCCTGGAGCGGGTGGACGGCCTGGCGTCGGCGGTCCTGGACTCCAGCCCGGCGGCCTCCGGTGACGTCCTCGTCATCATCTCGCTCTCCGGCCGCAACGCGCTCCCGGTCGAGATGGCCCAGAACGCCCGCGCCCTCGGGCTGAAGGTCATCGGCGTCACCTCGGTGGCGTACGCGGAGCACACCCGCTCCCGGCACACCTCGGGCGGCTTCCTGCGCGACCACTGCGACATCGTGCTGGACAGCAAGATCGCCATCGGGGACGCGGAGCTGAGCACCCCCGGCGTCGAAGCCCCCTTCGCCCCGGCCTCCACCGTGGTGACCAGCGCGATCATGCAGGCGATGATGGCGGCCGCCGCCGAGCAGCTGGTGGCCCGCGGCATCGAGCCGCCGCTCCTGCGCTCGGGGAACGTCGACGGCGGCCACGACTGGAACGGCCGGGTCATGACGGAGTACCGGGAGCGGATCTTCTACCGCCACTGAGCCCCGCGCCCTCGCCCGGCGCGTGGCGGCGGGCCTGCGCCCGGCGCGTGGCGGCGGGCCTGCGCCCGGCGCGTGGCGGCGGGCCTGCGCCCGGCGGAGCGGCTCGAACAGCGGCGGTACGGTCGCCGGGTCGACCACGGGCCCGGTGTCGGCGACCTCCAGGCCGCCCGGGCCGGGCCGGACCCGTACCGTCCCGCCGGGGTGGTTGTGGCGCAGCGCGTTGGCGACCGGGTTGTGCACGAGGTGGTGGTACCCGGGAGTCTTCGGGATGGCGCCCCCGGGGCTTGAGGTGGTGGCACCCGGGGCCGCGAGGTCGCGGCCCCGGACGCCCTCAGTCAGTCGGCCGGCCCGCCGCCCGCGCCAGGTCGACGGCGACCGCGACCCGGGCCGCCACCGTCTCCGCGTACGCCGTGTCCGGGCGCTCGAAGGCGGCCCGGTTCGCCGCGCGCAGGAACGTCAGCACCCCCAGCGTCCGCCCCCGGCTCCGGAGCACCGTGCACAGGGCGTGGACCGCGTCCCGGGGCCAGCGGCGCTCCGCCGCCCAGGCCGCCGCCGCTCCGGCGTCCCCGGCACCCGCGCTCGTACGGACCGAGCCGGTGCGCTCGACGGCCTGGAGGGCGGGGTGCCCGGGGCCGTAGCGGACGGGGATGGCACCGCCCGCCACCAGCAGGCACGGCCCGGGCGTGTCCGAGGGCGTCGCGGCGGTACGCACCAGGCGCTCGTCCGCCGCCGGCCCGCCCGGCCTCGCACCGCCCGCCGTCCAGCTGCCCGGCCTCGCACCGCCCGCCGTCAGGTCATCCGGCGTCCGGCCCCCCTGCATCGCACCGCCCGCCGTCAGATCGAGCAGCACGTGGTCGGCGAATCCGGCCAGCGCGAAGTCGAGCAGGGAGGTCGCCGCCTCCATCGGGTCCTGGCACTCGGAGGCCGTACGCGCCGCCCGGTGCAGCTGGCTCGTGCGGAACCGCAGCCGGTCCGCCTCCTGCTGCGCGAGCTTGGCGGCGGTGACGTCCCGGAACAGCCACCCCACCCCGAGCGGAACCGGCTCCTCCGTCAACGGCGAGGCCAGCCGCAGGAACCCGCTGCGCCAGCAGCGCCGCCGCTCGCCCTCCGCCGTACGCAGCGTCACCCACAGCTCGGCCGGGGCGCCCGGCGCGCCTTCGGCGAGCACATGGTGCAGGGCCGCCTCCAGCTCCTCGACCCCTTGGACCACCAGCTCGCCGAGCGGCCGGCCGAGGAGGGTGGTGCGGCCGCCGCCGAGCGCACGGGAGGCGTACGCGTTGACCACGGTCGGGCGGAGGTCGACGTCCACGAGCACCACGCCCCAGGACGCGTCCTCCAGGAGCGCCTCGCTCAGCGCGATGGACCGCTCCAGGTCGATCTGCGCGTGCACTTCGCTGAACGCGCAGTACACCCCGGCCGGCTTGCCGCCGGCGCCCAGCACCCGGGCGGACTGGGTACGGACCAGCACCCGGCTGCCGTCCTTGCGCAGCAGCGCGAACTCGTGGACCTGGCGCCCGGGCGCCTCCATGGCGGCCATCAGCCGCCCCTGCACCTCGTGCGCGTCGGCCCGCCGCACCGCCCATCCCGCGAACCCCGTACGCCCCACGGCCTCCTGCGCGGACCAGCCGAGGATGCGCTCGGCCTCGCGGTTCCAGTGGGTGACCGCACCGCCCGCGTCGAAGGCACAGAGGGCCGCGTCCATACCGTCGAGCAGGGCGGCCAGCAGCTCGGCGCCGGAGTCGGCGCCGAGCCCCCCGGCGCGGGCGGCGGGCAGCTCGGGGCTCCTGGGTCCACCCGTGTCCCCGGAGCCTCCTGGTCCGCCGGAGCCGCCCGGGGGATCGCTGCCGGCGCCCTCGTCCGGTCCGAGCGCGTCGGTGGTCCCGCTGCTCCTGGAAGCACCCACTCCGTACCCCCCGCAGAACGTGTCGGCCGTTTCCCCGCGCGTCTCCGCGCGTATTGCTGCACGTCAGATCATTCAACTCGAACGTGACCCAGCGCACATCCCCCTTCGCCAAATAAATGGGTTGAACCGCAGCGGGGGCCGCTCCTAGGCTGGGACCAGCGAAGAAAGGAGGTGTTCCGGAAGTGATTTCTTCTCGGACTCGTGAGGTGACTGCGGGCTGACGCCCGTCGTCGCGCTCTTTGCAGTGCATGGCCGGACGCCGGCCAATCCCCAGCAGTCACCGACCCGCAGGCTCGCCGGTAAGTCCGGCCGGCTCCTCTGTGCACGGAGGAACCAGAGCCTGCGGGTTTCTGCTTTTCCCTGGGTTGTCCCCAGGTGAGACGGGCCCTACGGGCAGAGCCGCTCCACCCGCCACCCGCCGCCGGACCCCTGGCCCTTCCTCACGTACCGCAGCCGGTCGTGCAGCCGGTTCCCGTGCCCCTGCCAGAACTCGATGGTCTCCGGGACGACCCGGAAGCCGCCCCAGTTCGGCGGCGCGGGCACCTTCTCGCCCTCCGGGTAGCGCGCGGCCAGCTCCTCGTACCGGCCGATGAGCTCCTCGCGGGAGCCGATCACCGTGGACTGGTCGCTGGCCCAGGCGCCGAGCTGGGAGCCGTGCGGACGGGTGCGGAAGTAGCCGACGGTCTCCTCGCGGGAGACCCGGGAGGCGGTGCCGGTGACGATCACCTGGCGGGCCATGGGGTGCCAGGGGAAGAGCAGCGAGATGTGAGGGTTGGCGGCCAGCTCGCGGCCCTTGCGGGAGCCGTAGTTCGTGAAGAAGACGAAGCCCCGGTCGTCGTACTGCTTCAGCAGGACCGTACGCGAGGAGGGACGGCCGTCCGGGGTGGCCGTGGACACGACCATCGCGTTGGGCTCGTGGAGCACGCCGCCCGCGGCGACCTGGCGGAACCAGCGGGCGAACTGGTCCATTGGATCGGGGCAGAGATCGGACTCGGTGAAGTCCTCGGAGCGGTAATGCTCGCGCATGGCCGCGGGATCGATGGCCGAGTCGTCGGGGGCCGGGCCCGAGCGCCTTGAGGAACCTGGAGAAGGAGCCTGGCGGGCCTGGTCCGCGGCCGACGCGGAGTGCTGTGCGGAGGGGTCTGGTGTGGGCACGGCCCCATCCTGCCGCAGCAGCCGAGTGTGCCCGGCGGGGAGGGCCGGTAACCACGCACCGCCGAAATGGGGTCCTGTGCCGGATGTCACGCTTCCCCGCTCCGTGGGAACCCGCCAATATCTTGGGGCGGGCCCCTGTGGTCTTCGCACAGCCGCGGCCTGAGTACACCGGCGTCCACGGACGTCCGTACGGACGTGGCCGCAGGGGCCGTCGCCCATCCGCCGCCGAACTGAGGGAGCCGCCTGATGTCCGACTTCGTACCCGGTCTTGAGGGAGTCGTCGCGTTCGAAACGGAGATCGCCGAACCGGACAAGGAAGGCGGTTCGCTCCGCTACCGCGGGGTCGACATCGAGGACCTCGTCGGCCATGTCTCGTTCGGGAACGTGTGGGGCCTGCTGGTGGACGGGGCGTTCAACCCCGGGCTGCCGCCGGCCGAGCCGTTCCCGATCCCCGTGCACTCCGGAGACATCCGGGTCGACGTGCAGTCCGCGCTGGCGATGCTGGCCCCCGTCTGGGGCCTGAAGCCGCTGCTGGACATCGACGAGGCGACCGCCCGGGACGACCTGGCGCGGGCCGCGGTGATGGCCCTGTCGTACGTCGCCCAGTCGGCGCGCGGCCAGGGGCTGCCGATGGTGCCGCAGAGCGAGATCGACAAGGCGCAGTCCGTGGTGGAGCGGTTCATGATCCGCTGGCGTGGTGAGCCGGACCCCAAGCACGTCCAGGCGGTGGACGCGTACTGGACCTCGGCGGCCGAGCACGGCATGAACGCCTCGACGTTCACGGCCCGGGTCATCGCCTCCACCGGCGCCGACGTCGCGGCGGCGCTCTCCGGCGCGGTGGGCGCGATGTCGGGCCCGCTGCACGGCGGCGCCCCGTCCCGGGTCCTCGGCATGATCGAGGAGATCGAGCGTACGGGGGACGCGACCGCGTACGTGAAGCAGGCCCTGGACCGGGGCGAGCGCCTGATGGGCTTCGGCCACCGCGTCTACCGCGCCGAGGACCCGCGCGCCCGCGTCCTGCGCCGCACGGCCCGCGAGCTGGCCGCGCCGCGCTTCGAGGTGGCGGAGGCACTGGAGAAGGCGGCCCTGGAGGAGCTGCACGCGCGGCGTCCGGACCGGGTCCTGGCGACGAACGTGGAGTTCTGGGCGGCGATCGTGCTGGACTTCGCGGAGGTCCCGGCGCACATGTTCACGTCGATGTTCACGTGTGCCCGTACGGCGGGCTGGTCGGCGCACATCCTGGAGCAGAAGCGCACGGGCCGCCTGGTGCGCCCGTCGGCGACGTACGTGGGCCCGGGCACGCGGAACCCGCGCGAGATCGAGGGGTACGCGGACATCGCGGGGTGAGCGCCTGGTGGGCGCAGGGGGCGCTCGTCGGCGTACGGGATGCTCGTCGGCGTAAGGGGCGCTCGTAGGCGTACGGGATGCTCGTCGGCGTAAGAGGGGCTCGTAGGCGTAACGGGGTGCGGGATGTTGGATGTGCCGGCACGGGGTACTCGTACCGGCACGTCTTCGACCCGAGGAGGTCACCGTGACCACCACCCCGCGCCCGCCGCGACCGTCCCTGACCCTGTCCAGCACGGTGCTCGACGCCCCGGACGCGGCGGAGCTGGCGGACTTCTACCGCCGCCTCCTGGGGTGGGAGCCGGTGCAGGACGAGCCGGGCTGGGTGAAGCTCCTCCCGCCCGGCGGCGGCTCCGGCCTGGGCTTCCAGACGGAGAAGGAGTACGCGCCCCCGGTCTGGCCCGCCTCCCCCGGCGACCAGCGGATGATGCTGCACCTGGACTTCGAGGTGACGGACCTGGAGGCGGGCGTGGCCCACGCGGTGGCGGAGGGCGCGACGCCGGCGGAGTTCCAGCCACAGCACGACGTACGGGTGCTGTTGGACCCGGCGGGCCACCCGTTCTGCCTGTTCGTGCGCGACCAGGTGCCGGGCGAGACCCCGGCGATCAGCCCGGAGTGGGTGGCTGAGCAGGCCCGGGACATCAGGTCGCAGGACCGGGTGACGGCGGCGGACGCGGTGGAGCCGGACCGCTGGGAGGCGGCGGGCACGCCGGAGCCGGAGGCGGGGGACGGAGTGCCGGCTTAGCCGGAGGGGCTCCGGCTAAGCCAAACAGGCCCCCGGCTCAGCCGGTGGGTTTCCAACTCATCCGCAGGGCCCCCGACTCATCCGGTGGGGCCGTCGGCTCATCCGCAGGGGCCCCGACTCATCCGAAGGGGACGTCGGCTCAGTTGAAGGGAACGGCGTCCTTCGGGGCGGTGTGCCAGTTGGTGACGACTGGCTTGTCGACGTTGATGGTGCCGACATCGAGGGAGACCGGGTCGGGGTCGTCGTTGCCGACGGCCACGATGATGCTGTCGAGCTCCTTGCCCCCGTCGGTGTTGGTGGTCTTGGGGTTGACTCCCGCGTAGGCGACCGTCCCCCCGCCGAGCGTGATCTGCTTGCCCACGGACTGCTCGGCGGGCCCGGCCTCGGTGCCGTCGGACCCGAAGGCCACGGTCGGCAGCGCGGCCGGCAGGACACAGGTGATCCCGGACTTGGCCTTCGCCATGACCAGGATGTAGCCGCCGGCCTGGCTCTCGGAACGGGTGCTCCAGGAGAGGTCGTCGGCCCCGCAGACCTGCCCGACCTGCTCCCGCTGCCCGGACCCGGTGTCGGCGCCGGAGCCGTCCCGGCTGCTCTCGGCGGAGGGGGTGGCGGAGGGAGTTTCGGAAGCTCCGCCGGAAGCGTCTGCGGAGGCGGACGGGGTGGCCGAGGGGCTGCCCGCCCCGCCGGAGGGGGAGCCGCTCTGCGCGGCACCGTTGTCCACGCTCCCGCCGGTGTCCTGACATGCCGTCACCAGCATGGCGCCGCCCACGAGGGCCGCGGAGACAGGAGGGCCTTGCGGTGGTGGCGGTTGCCGAACATGAGATCCCCTAGGTCTGGGTCGGTGGTCCGAGACAGAAGCACTTTCCGGTCTCCCGTTGGATTCCGGATCACCCAGGAGGAGCGCGCCGCGCGCCGCGGGGATCCCGGCGTCTCCGATCCCGGACATCGCCGTCACAGCCGGGTTACATGATCTCGAAACAGTGGCCCGGGCGGAGACGAGACCCAGGCCCGGAAGCCCTAGGCCGAGCAGTGGGAGCGGAGTACTCGGCTCCGAGGCTGCCCGCGCGAGGCCGGGGTAAGCGGTGCGGCATGAGCCGAAACCTGTTCGACCCCGAGAACTTCATCCAGCCTGCCCAGGCCCCCGGGCTGACGCAGGAGAACCCCATGGCGGTGCGCTACGCCGTCAAAGGCGAGGCGTACGCCCGCCAGGGCACGATGGTGGCCTGGCGCGGTTCGCTGTCGTTCGAGCGGCGGGGCCAGGGCGTGGGCAACTTCCTCAAGCGCGCGGTCACCGGCGAGGGGCTGTCCCTGATGACCGTCAGCGGCGAGGGCGAGGCGTGGTTCGCCTCCGACGCGGCGCACTGTTTCCTCGTGGACGTGGACGAGAGCCACGGTCTCACCGTCAACGGCAAGAACATCCTGTGCTTCGACGCATCGCTCAGCTACGAGATCACCACCGTCGAGGGTGCGGGGATGGCCGGTGGCGGCCTGTTCAACTGCACCTTCGGCGGGACCGGCCGCCTTGCGCTGACCAGCGCGGGCGTCCCGCTCGTGCTGCCGGTCACGCCCGACTCGCCGGTGTACGTCGACACCGACGCGGCTGTCGCGTGGAGCCCGCAGCTACGGCCGTCCCTGCACCGGTCGCAGAGCATCGGCTCGATGTTCAAGGGCGGCAGCGGCGAGGCGGTTCAGCTGAAGCTGGAGGGTGAAGGGGTCGCGGTGGTCAATCCGGGAGAGCCCAAGCCGGCGCAGGCGTCCTCCTGAGCCCTCCCCCCTCCCCCGCCGGACGCCGAGGCGTGACGCCCGGGTGCCGGGCCGATCCCGCCCACGCCGAAGGCCTTCGGCAAGCAGGAGGTGTGGGCCGACCGCAGGGCCCCCACCTCCTGCACGGCTCACGCCCTGGCGGGCCGGATGACGGCCGACGGGTCCCGCAGCCACACCTGCTGCCACCCTCCGGCGAAGGCATTCCCGCAGCCTGGTCCGTACCTCATGGAAGGCGGCCGACCTGGGTGGCAGTGCCCTTGAGCACGGGGATGCGTGTGATGGGTGTCCGGCATGGTCGTCACTTGGCAGAGAGCAACTTCCGAGCTTCTTCGGCACACCCCCACGAGAGCGTGACGCCGGCACCCCCGTGCCCGTAGTTGTGGACGACTACGGTGCCGGTCTCCTCATCTCGCTCCGCTTCCATCCGAACCGTGGCACGGCTTGGTCGAACACCGATCCGATGCTCCAGGACGCGCACCTGAGCGAGGCGGGGTTCGACCTGGATACAGCGGGCCAGGATGCCCGCAGCCGCCATGTCGTCGGGGGCGAGGCCGCCTTCGTCGTCGATGGCTGTGCCGCCCAGGACGACGGTGTCGCCGTGGGGATAGAAACACAGAAGGTCCGGGGAGAGGCCGGTGTCCTCGGAGAAGAACTCGGTCAGCCCCGGGTTGGTGACGACGACGTGCTGTCCGCGGGTAGGCCGGAGGTCAGGGTCCGGAAGCAGATCCTTGGCACCGAGACCCGTGCAGTTGACGATCGCGGGGGCAGGGCCGACTTCCGCGAGCGAGGTCAGGCGTCGCCGCTCGATCGTTCCCCCGGCGGCATGGAGGCGACGAAGGAGGTAGTCGAGGTAGGTGGGCATGTCGATCAGCGGCACCGTGAACCGGTAACCGGCCGAAAACCCGACCGGCAGTTCAGTCGGCTCGCACAGTCGGAAGCCGGGCAACGTGGTGGCCCAGTCCGGTGGGGCCTCAGCCGTGCGGGACGCCTCGATTCCGCTGGTGAGTCGAACGCCCGTGGCCGGGTCCTCGGCCAGTTCGCGCAAGATCTCCAGGGACCGCTGCCCCCACTGGTCGACCTTGTTCTTCGGCTCGACCAGATACGGGCCCCACATCGCTCCGGCCGCCAGTGACGTGACGCCGGGCACCTGCTCGGCAATCACACGCACTGAGGCTCCGGCCTCGGCGAGAACGACGGCGGTGGTGAGTCCCGCCACCCCAGCCCCGACAACGACAATGCGCTCCCCGGCGGTCATGATCCTGACCCTACTGACCAGGTGGCGTCGACGGGGCATGTTCGGCGAGGGCGTGCTCCAGGGTCGGCAAGAAGCTGCGCACGTGCGCGTTGCGCTGTCGGCGGCGCAGGTCTGCGGCGAGCTGGTGGAGCAGGGCCGCGCTGCGAGGTGAACGCACGACGTCGAGGCGGTCAGCGACGATCCGACCGACCTCACAGGCGGCCTCCAGATCACCATGAGCGCTGTGGCCCAAGGCCAGCCACGCCCCTTCGAACATGGCCCTGCGCTGGCTGGGGTCGCCGCGCGGCACGTCGTACGCCCCGGACCGGAGCATCTCCGTCCCTCCGGCGAGGAACCGTCGCCCCCTCGTGCCCCTGTCCACTTTCAGCTGGGCGCGGCCCATCTGTATGAGGCCGTAACCGGCCTGGCAATCCAAGTGGTTGTCGGTGAGGAAGTACATCCAGCGCGGCTCTTCTCGGCCTCCGTCCCGGCCGGCGATCAGTTCGCGGGCGGCCCCGCAGGTGTGGGCGAAGTCGTTGTCACGACCGGCGGCGGCGTACGCGTAGGCGAGCCGCGACAGTACGGATGCTCGGACGACCGGCGGTGCGGCATCACTGGCACGGCGGGCGGCTTCGCCGAGGACGATGGCGTCCGCCGGGTGCCCCCGGCTCGCCGCCTGGAACGAGAGGTCGCCGAGGATGTGAGCACACAGGGGCAGGTCGTTGGCCTGGTGTGCTGCCCGCAGCGCGGTGGCGAAGTAGCGCTGCGCCAAACCGTGGTCGGCGGCGTCGAAGGACATCCAGCCGGCCAGCTGACCGATCTCCGCGAGCGCGCGGACGAGGCGGCTCGTGACAGCGGGAGCCTGATCACCTTCGCGGATCAGCAGACCGACCGCACGGAACTGGGCACCCACGTAAGGAAGGTGACGTGCCCCTCCGTGCTCGTCGTCGAGCGCGGAAAGCATAGGTAGATGCTGTTCAACCTGGTCCACCAGCGGATCGGTGCCCACGGATGGTGTAATCCGGGGCGCGTACTGACCGCGACCCGCAGTGCCGTCGAGGTACTGGGAGACGATCGCCAGAAGCCCTGCACCCGAGATCGCGAGGAATCGGCGTCGGTCGACGAGCCCTCCCATCACCCAGTCCTCCACGATCGCCTCCATGCCGCGCACAGTCCAGGGCCGTGCGAGATCCGTGTCCGCCGGGACGAGTGCCGAGGAGTCACCCACGCGGCCCTGCCAGAGTTCGGCCACCGAGACAGGTCTACCCAGTTCCTGGGAGAGCACGTAGGCAGCCATCATGGGTAACGGCAAGCGCGGAAGGGATCCGGCGTCGCGCCAGTGGTACGGCGCCGAATCGGCCACCGTCCCTGCTCCGAACACCCTGTTGAGTTTGCGAGCGAGCGCTTTCGGGCTCCATCCGAGTTCATTCAGGCACCCCGCCAGTACGTCGTTGGATTGCCCTGCCTGCGGTGCCACGTGTGACCACCTCTTGCCCCAGTGGTTCATCCATCACTTCTCGCGCTCTCTCATGGTGACGCCCTCGGGTGACCGAGTCGCCCCCTTCTCAGAGAAGTTGACCGAGTTGACCCGTTGATCGGGTCCTGCGCGACCCCCTCCTCCGGTCTTCTTGGATTCCGGCGAAGGCGCCGCCCTTGGTGCCGACAGAGAAAGAGGTGGGTCTTGAGACACCGCACGAGCACCTCCCGAGGCCGTCTCGGCAGTGTGCTGGACCACGGCACCGAGCGTCCGGACTGCGTCCCGGAGTCCGGGCCCACCGACGGCGCCGGCGCGACCACACTGATCACGGATCTGCCGTACGGGCCCAAGGCGGCCGAGGTCGCTCGGCAGGCTGTGGCTGTCGCACTCCACGGCGCCGAGGCGGACCTCCTCGATGACGCCCGATTGATCACATCCGAGCTCGCCACGAACGCGTTCGCCTCGGGCAGCCCACCCCTGGTCCTGTGCGTCGACCGCACGACTCCGCCCACCGGCGGCCTGGAGGTCGAGATCACCGTCACCGACGGCGGCTGCTGTCACGTCGCTCCGCCTCCTCCGTCGGCTCCGTCGGCTCCTAGTGATGAGACCGAATCGGGACGAGGGCTGGTCATTGTCGAGGCCCTGGCCAATGCCTGGTTGTTGACGACCGGCGCCCACGGCACCCGCGCCTGGTGCCGACTCGCCCGCGAGGCCCGCCCTTCGACGGCCAACACCTGATGCCCACGCCCGCGATACCCCGTTCTTGAAGGAGGCACCACACGGTGCGCATCGACGAAGCGACTCCACCACCCCAGCCCACGGCCGTACCGGAGCTTGTCCGTCCGCCCCGTGTCGTCGTCACGCTCCACGAGGGCCTCTACGGCACGGCGTCGGGCACCGGCTTCAGCAACCGCGCCTTCCTCACGGCCCTCGCCCGCCTGCTGCCGCCGGGCCGCCTCTCCGTCATCGCCCCGCACGTGGCGGAGACGGCAGGAGCGCACGACGGACGGTGGGCCGGCGAGGTCCAGCAGATGCTGCGACAGGCCGAGGCCGACGTCATCACGATCCCGGAGGTCCAAGCGGCGCCGGAGTCGATCCACGGTTCCGTGCAGCTATGCGGCCTGGCGGGTGAGATGGCCGCACGCATCGCTGAACGAGCGAGCCGGTGCCTCCTCATCGGCCTCGACATCCCGTTCCTCGGACTGGCCCCCTACCTGTCGCCCACCACGGACCTGCTACTCGTTCCCCGCTCCACGACGGCACTGACGCGACCCAAGGACATCTCCCGAGTCCGCTGGGAGCGGGACGCTCTGCGGGCGGCGACGGTCCGAGGGGGACTGGTCGGCGCCATCTCCTCGCACATGCGGGGCCATCTCATCGTCAGCTACGCCGTCCCCCGGGGAAGCATCGTGAACGTCCCCAACGGGCTGATCCAGGAGGAGACGGTCCGACCGACCAGCGCACCGACCCTACCCTTCAGGGCCCGCGCCGGCTTCCTGCTCGCCATGGGCCGTGCCGTGCCGACGAAGGGGTTCGCCGACCTCCTGGAGGCGCTGCGCATCCTCAAGGAGCGCGGGGTCCGCGCTCCGCACCTGCTCCTGGCGGCCGTGACTTCGGACGAACCCGAGCGTCCGACCCCGTACCAGGCGGATCTGGCAGCACGCATCCGCACCTATGGCCTGGACGCGACTCTGATCACGCGCTTCACTCCCGCGATCCGCGCCTGGCTGCACAATCCCGCCCTGCGGGCGGTCGTCGTGCCCTCCCGAGTGGAGCCGTTCGGGCGCATCCCCCTGGAGGCGTTCGCGGCCGGTGCGGGCCCGGTGGTGGCGACCACTGCCGGCGGGCTGGCTCGCACCGTCGTCGAGGGCGAGACCGGCTTCACCGCCGCCCCGCAGGACGCCAGGTCGCTGGCCTCCGCCCTGCACCGCGCCTTGACTGTCCTACCCCGAGAACGCGATCGGCTCCGGAGCGCCGGGCTGGCTTTGGTGCGCTCGCGCCACGACTACGAGGCCGGCATCGGCTTCGCGATCGACCGCATCGCCCCCTGGGCTCTGATGGCGGAGTCCAACGCGGAGGGCCAGGCACGATGAACCGGCCGGTGGTGTTGATCAGTCTGGAGTCCCCGCACTCCTTCTGGCGGTTGTCCGCCGAGCACGAACGGGCGCTGTCCGCCGCCTTCCCCGGTATCGAGTTCCGTACGGCGACCGAGCAGGCTGTGCCGCATCGGCTGGCCGAAGCACATGTCTACTTCGGCTGGAGGTTCGAGCCGTCGTGGCTGTTCGGCGCGCCTCACCTGAGGTGGATCGCCTCCCCAGCCGCCGGCACCGACCATCTGCCCATTGCGGAGGCCCACTCCGTCGGCGTGGCTGTGACCCGCTCCTACGGGTTCCACGGTCGGCCTATGGCCGAGCACGCCATGGGGCTGGTCCTGGGTTTCTCCCGCGGGCTGTTCATGAGTCAGCGAGTCCAGCGGAACCGGTCCTGGTGGAAGGACGACCTCGCCGAGGAGTTCTTCGACCTGGCGGGCGCGACGATGACCATCGTCGGCTGCGGCAGTATCGGCGGCCACCTCGCTCGTGCGGCCCGGTCCTTCGGGATGGACGTCATCGGCGTACGGCGGACGCCGCCGGCGGCCGCCGGGGGCGGGATCACGTGGATGCACAGGTCGGCGGTGCACCAGGCGGTCGCCGTCGCCGACGTGGTGGTCGATCTGCTGCCCGCCACGCGGGCCACGGACCGCTTCTTCGACCACGACCTCTTCACGGCGTTCAAGCCCGGGTCCCTCTTCCTCAACCTCGGCCGCGCGGCGACCGTTGATCAGGCGGCGCTCCTGGCCGCCCTCAACGCGGGCCGCCTTCGAGGCGCCGCTCTGGACGTCTGCGAGCCGAAACCGCTGCCCGCCCGCCATCCGCTGCGGCTCCACCCCAGGATCGTCCTCACGCCGAAGAGTTCCACGCTCTGCCGTACGTACATGGACGATGCGGTCGCGTTCTTCGCCGACAACCTGCGCCGCTACCTCACCGACCAGCCACTCGACGGCCCGGCCGAGGTGCCCGCTGCCCACTCTCCCTTCGTAGGAGGCTGACTGATGCCCACCACACGTCACGGCAATGTGGCCGCCGCCTTCGCCACGACCGGCCGCAACCATCCCTATCTGGCCTTCACCCTGAACTCGCTGTGCAACCTGGACTGCGTGTTCTGCAAGCCGCGCTGCATGCCGGACTACGGGCACAAGGACCGTCCCCTGACTACCTCCGACTACGCGGCCATCGCCGCCGAGGCCGGCGCCTGGAAGATCCGGAAGGCGCACTGCTCCGGCGGGGAGCCGACCCTCCGGGCGGACATCCTCGACGTGATCGCCGGACTCGCCGACGGGCTCGGGCCCGACGCCGCGATCGGCATGACCAGCCACGGCAACCTACGCCGCGGGCTGAGCGTCGAGAAGCTTCACCGCGCCGGCCTGACGTACCTCAACCTCAGCCTGCACAGCCTCGACCCCGACCGGTCCGCCGAGATCATGGGCGGCGGCGACCCGCGCGATACCCGGCGCACCCTCGATGCCGCCCTCGCCCTCGGCCTGCGCGTGAAGATCAACTGCGTTCTCCAGCGCACCTACCTGGAGGACGCCTTAGCCGTCGCCGAGCTCGCCCGTGACCTGCCTGTCGCCGTCCGGCTGATCGAGCTCCAGAACATCGGCCCCGCCCAGGCGCTCTTCGACACCGAGTTCATCAACGAGGCGGACGTCCGCTACCGCCTCCACGAGTGGTTCGCGAACGCCGGCGAAGTACGCAGGGATGAGCTCGGGGTCCGCAGCCCCGGGCAGTACCTCCGCCCTGACGGCTGGGCCGGATCGATCGGCTTCATCTCCAACTCCAGCTGCGCCACCTGCTCCGACGCCAACCGCATCAAGATCACGCCCACGGGCGTGGCCCGCCCCTGCATCCTCCACAACCGCGATATCCCCCTGAAGTCCCACCTCGCCGACAACACCCTCGGCGACGCCTTCGCCCACCTCTTCCAGGCGATGCTCGGCCGCAACACCAACGACGCCTGGCAGGGCTTCCACTACGTGGACTACGACCTGCGCTGGGACCGAACGGAGCGCCCCGAAGGCACCCCCGTCCTACCCGTGCTGCCTCTCCTCACCACGGACGCGGTCCGGCCCACCTGCTCCCGCGCCTCCACGGGCGATCGGTGATGGCGGTGGTCGGAACGCCACCCCTCTACCTGGAGCTCGGAGCGCTGTACGAACGCGAGCTGGACGCTCACGGCGTGGGCGCGGTGATGCTCACCCACAAGTGGCAGCCCGCCGACCTGCTGGCTCCCCACTCCGACATCGACGTGCGGGTCCTCCTCCCCCAGGCCCCGGCGGACTGGGAGGAGTGGAACCATCGCCTGGCCTCAGCGCACGCCGCTGCGGTCGGCAGGGAGGTCTCCCACCGGCGTCTCCTGGAGCATCCGCCCGGCTTCGCGTTCACGGTGGCCGAGGCCGACGCACGGCTCGTCTCCGCGCCAGAGCTCGCGACCTGGTCGCTGATCAGCGGAAGCTCCCGGGACGTCCAGCACTGGAAGTCCCGGGCCCAGATGGCGCCGTGGTGCGACACCGACGAGCGGTTCTACCGGGGAATCCTCCAAGGGCGGCTGGGCGGCCGGTACCAGCCGGCGGCGGACAGCACCGACAACGTAGTGGAGGACATCGCCGCGTACCGGCGCCACTGCGTGGTCTGGCACTACCTCGCCCCGTGTTGGTTCGCTGCCGCCGCGCTTGCGACACGGACCCGATGCCCCGGCAAGACGGCTGCCCTCACCCAGTGGCGGCCGGACGGGCTGGACGGGTACGCCGAGCTGTTCCTCGGGCACTCCGAAGACCGATCCGACGCTCGCGGCCCACGTCACCTGTATCGCACAGCCCATGTCGCCCTGGAGGCGGCCATGCGCCGCGTCCCGGACGCGGACCGCCCCGTCGGCCAAGGCAAGCAGCACGCCCGTACCGATTGGGTGATGGCCGCCGGGATGATCCGCGTACGCGTCGCCCGCTGGCTGTACTACCTCGATCCACCGCCCGCCGTAGCCACCGACTACCTGATGCGACGGGAGGCGAATGAACTCCGGGCCGCCGCGCGGTCGCTGAATGCGCTCGCGGCAGACGGGGCCACCCCAACCCAGCGTCTGGCCGCCCGGATGGCGGCTCTGATCCCCACCGGACCGACCACCGCCGACACCCTGCGCGCGACCCTCGCTCGCTGGCAGCGGCAGAAGTCCACCGTGCAGGACTTCCTCAGCCTCACCCCTGATCACATCCACCTCTGACGCAAGGAGTCCCGCCATGTCCACGCGTGCGCCCGTGCCCCGCGCCCTGAAGACGGCGAAGATCAAGATCACGACAAAGTGCAACCGGTCCTGCGACTTCTGCATCTTCGCCGACGGCGCCCAGGGCGAGAGCATGTCCCTGGACTCGTTCTTCGCCATCCTCGCCAGGCTGGAGGTCATCCCCTTCCAGCAACTGCACATCAACGGCGGCGAGCCCACCGTCCACCGGGACTTCCCCGCCCTCAGCGAAGCGGCCCGCACCCGCCTGCCCGACAAGGTCATGGTCCTGGGCACCAACGCCATCACCCTGGCCCGCAACAAGCGGATCATGGAGGCCACTCTCCGCTCGTACGACCAGGTCCTCATCGGCTGCGACGACGAGCACGAGAACTACGACGAGGTCCACGCCGTCGTGCCCCGCCTCCGCGAGGCAGGCAAGACCGTGGTCATCAACAGCGTGCTGGAAGGCATCAGTTCCACCCGCCTCACACAGCTCGCGGGGCTGTGTGACACATACGGCGCCATCCACGTCACCAACCACGTGCACCACGTCGACGTCGGCCAACCGGCCAACGAGCTGCGCGGCATCTGCGACCGCTACCTCGACCAGCACCTGATGGTCGAGATGGACGGGTCCTGCTACCGCTGCTTCAACGCCATGGCGAAGGTCGACAGCGAATTCAGCATCTGGGACGAGGACTTCGCGGCCAAGGTGTTCGCGCCGCGCGGCCACCACTTCCGGTTCTGCCTGCGCTGCCACGAGTACACCGACTCCGGCGGCGTCCCCCGCCCCACCCCCGCCCTCGCCGTCTGACGCCGGACCGGAGGTACACGACCATGCCCGCAGTCCTCGGACTGAACTTCCACCACGACACCAGCGCCGCCTTACTCGTCGACGGCCGTCTCTACGCGGCCGAAGAGGAACGCTGGAGCGGCGTCAAGCACAACCACCCCACCCGCAAGGGCACGCTCGCCTCCCCGACCCGGGCGCTCCAGTGGTGCCTGGAGGCCGCCGGCATCGAACCGCAGGACATCGACGCCGTCTGGGCCGCCTCCATGCGCCCCAACCTCGCCGCCGGCTGGTGGCTGGCCGAGGAGCGCGACGAACTCGCAGCCCTCCTGCCCGCTCCGCTCGGCGAACACCTCCGCCTCCTCTCCCACCACACGGCCCACGTGCTCTCCGGCTACCTGCTCTCCGGTCACGACCACGCGGCGGGCCTCGTCATCGACGCCGGCGGCTCGTCCCTCGGCTCCGACTTCGGCCCTGGCCGGGAACGCATCACCGGGTATGACCTGCGACCCGATCGCATCGACCGGCTCCACCAGGGCATGCCGACCGTCGTGCCCAGCCCGCTCGGCCCCCGGCGCGTTCACTCCTCCCTCGGGCACTTCTACCGAAACCTCGCCCGCCGGGTGATCCCGCCCGGCGACGAGCCCGAGGGCAGCATGATGGCGCTCGCGGCCTTCGGCGATCCCCATCGCTACGGAGCCCAGGTCCGGGATCTCGTACGACTCGGCGACGACGGCGAGGTCCACATCGACCACCCCTGGGGCTCGGCGGACAGCAGCACACCGCTGCTGCTCGGCGGCCGGGCCTGGACCGCCGACAACGTCGCGGAGCATCCGGAACACGAGCGGGCCGACCTGGCTGCCGCCGCCCAGGGGGTCTTCGCCGAGGCCGTCGTCCACATCGCCCGCCACCTGCAACGGCTCACCAGAGCCTCGACGTTGGTGTTCTCGGGCGGGTGCGCCTTGAACTCCCACCTCAACGGTCAGTTGGCCGCCGACAGTGGCTTCGACACCCTGTTCGTGGCGCCGGCCCCGCACGACGCCGGCACCGCCGTAGGTGCCGCGCTCTACGGCTGGCGCTACCAGCTCGGGCAGGAGCGCCCCCCAGTGCCGACCGACGCCGCCTGGGGCCCGCCTCCGGGCGCCCTGCCCGCGACGACGGTGCCACCCGGATACCGAGCGTTGACCAGCCTCGGGCAGGGAGTGGCACCCACGGTGGCCGCGCTGCTCGCGGAACAGCACATCGTCGGCTGGGTACAGGGGCAGCTCGAATTCGGGCCGCGAGCCCTTGGCCATCGCTCGATCCTCGCCCACCCCGGCCACACCGCCACGCGTGATCGGCTCAACGCGATCAAGAAGCGAGCCACGTACCGTCCCTTCGCCCCAGCCGTCCTCGCCGAGCACGCCACGGAGTGGTTCATGTCGGCCGGAGACCCCTTCATGAACCGCGTCGCCCACGTCCGCCCATGCCGCGCCGAGCACATCGCCGCAGTCACTCACCACGACGGCACCGCCCGCGTCCAATCCGTCACCGCCGACCATCAGGGCCTGCGCGAAGTCCTGGAGCGATTCCACGATCGCACCGGACTGCCGCTGCTGCTGAACACCTCCTTCAACCGCAAAGGCACCCCGATCCTGCGCACCGCCGAACAGGCCGTGGCAGCGGCAACGGATCTCGCCCTCGACGCTCTGGCGGTCGGGGACACCCTGCTGCTCGCCGACCACGTGTCCGACCCCCGTGCCACAACTCTCCCTACGAGGTGAGGCGGATGAACCCCATCAACCTGCACCACGTCCTGACCGTCCTCGGCGCCGATGCGTGGACTGCGGACGAGCAGTCCCGCGCTCGCGTCGCCGGTGCCCTCGCCCTCACGGTCTACGACGCTCGCACCCGCGACCAGGGCACCCCGTACCTTGAGCACCCGCTCGCCGTCATCACGCTCCTGAGGACGGAGATCGAGGTCAGCCAAGTCGAGCCCCTCCTCCTTGCCCTCCTCCACGATGCCCTGGAGGTAGCCCCCGCATCGGAGTCGCTGCTCGTCCAGCACCTTGGTGCCCCGTTCACCAGCCGTTTGCGTGCGATGACGGCGGACCACCGCCTGGAACAGCGGCCCAAGGCCGCCGGCGACGAGATCAGCTGGCGCTTCAAGCAAGCCGCGTTGCCTGCTGAGAACCTCCTCGTCCGGCTCGCAGACCGCCTTCACAACCTGCGCGATCTCGCTGCATCGCCCAACGTCGACAGGCGTCGGCGGTTCCTCCAGAGTCTGGAGGACTTCTACCTCCCGCTCGCCGACGCCGCCCGCGGCCTCAGCCTCCACCTGACGGCCATGCACGCGCTGCTCCGCTCCGAGTACGTCCAACACCAACAGGAGGTACGTCCGTGAAACGGGTCGTCCACTCGATGGAGCCGGTCGGCCGGACCGGCGGGCGGGTCTACCTGCGGATGCTCCACGAGGCGACGGCCGACGACCTGGAGTGGCGCACGGTCCCGGACCACAAACGCACCTATCGCGTCCGCCGCTGGCGCAAGCTCCGCCACCTCGCCCGCCTGGCCCCGACGATCCGGGCACTCGACGGCGCCTGTGGAACCTTCGTGTGGGACGACCTGAGCCTGCTGCTCTTCACGCCGGAAATGCGTGCCCGCACGGTATTCCTCCTGCATCACTACGAGCCCTTGCAGCACGACTCCGCCCCTGTCGAGGCCATGCTCTGGGAGCGCCTGTTTCGGATACTGCCCCAGTGCGCCGCCGTGGTCTGCGTCGCCCCGTACTGGGCCGACTTCCTCCAGGCCAGAGGCGTGCGCAACGTGCGGGTGATCTACAACGCCTTCGACATGACGGAGGTCGAGCGGGCTCGAGGCTTCGACCGCGCCGAATGCCGCGCCGAGTTCGACTTGTCCTCGGACGTGATCGGGGTGTACGCGGGCAAGGCTGTGCACTGGAAGGGCACGGAGGAGGTTTCGGCGGCCCTTGCCAGCGCTCCCGGGTTGCGGGTGATCACCAGTGGCAGCAACACCATCGGCTTCGGCGGTGCCCACTACGACGTGGAGCGCGAGCGGTACCTGCGGTTGCTCTGCGCGTGCGACGTCGGCGTCTTCCTCCCTCGGATGCGGGAGGGCTGGAGCCGCTGCGCAGCCGAGGCCCTACTGCTCGGCCTGCCCTGCCTGATCCGCCCGGTGGCCGGCCTGGGTGACCTCACCGCGCTGACCGGCCAGCCGGCCCCGAATCTCGGTCTCCTGCCGGCACAGGTCCGGGAACGCGCGGCGGCACGGCAGACCGAGGCCAAGGCGGCGTACGAGGCGCTGGCCCGGTTCGATCTGAACTACTTCGGAAATGCCTGGGGCGACCTTCTCGCAAAGGTCGCCTGACCAGCGGCTATGCCTGCGCGGCGGCCAGCTTCTTGGCCGCCGCGTCCAGACGGACCAGCACGCGTCCCCGGCCGAGCAGCTCCATGGACTCGAACAGCGGGAGTCCGATCGTCCGGCCGGTAACCGCGACCCGGATGGGCGCCTGCGCCTTGCCCAGCCTGAGGCCGTGTTTCTCACCGACGGCGAGCAGGACGGCCTTCAGGTCGTCCGCCTTCCAGTCCACGACGGTGGCCAGCTCGGCACGGGCGTCGGACAGGATGTCGCCGGCGCCCGCCTTCATTGCCTTGTTCCACGACGCCTTGTCCGAGACCGGCTCGTCGAGGAACAGGAAGTCCACGTAGCTGGTGATCTCCGACAGCAGCGCCAGTCGGGTCTGGGCCAGCTGCGCCGCCACCTCGAAGACGTCCTTGTCGAATACCTCAGGCTGCCAGGGCGCGTACGGGGCGACGAGCCACGGCGCGCAGGCATTGGCGAACTGCTCAGGCGACAGCGCGCGAATGTAGTCGCCGTTGAAGGCAGTCAGCTTCTTCACGTCGAAGAACGCCGGTGCGGTGTTGACGTCCTCGATCCGGAAGAGCTGCTCCAGCTCCTCGTACGGCATGATCTCCCGGTCGCCGCCGGGGCCCCAGCCGAGGAGCATGAGGTAGTTGACGATCGCCTCGGGCAGGAAGCCCTCGGCGAGGTAGGCCTCCAGCGCGACCTTGTCGCGGCGCTTGGACAGCTTTTGCCGCTTCTCGTTCACGATCACCGGCAGGTGCGCCCATACCGGCGGCTTCGCACCGAGCGCCTCCCACAGCAGCTGCTGCTTCGGCGTGTTCGACAGGTGCTCCTCACCACGGATGACCTGCGTGATGCCCTCATCGAGATCATCGACCACGTTCGCAATCAGGAAGACCGGAGACCCGTCACCCCGGGCGATCACGAAGTCCTCGATCGCGCTGTTCGGGAACGCCGGCCCCCCGCGGACCAGGTCGACCACGACGGTCTCGCCCTCGTCCGGCGTCCGGAACCGCAACGCCCGGCCCTCCTCAAAGGTAAGCCTCCGCTCCCGGCAGAACCCGTCGTACCCGAGGTGCTCCGACCCCGTCCGCTCCTTCAGCTGCTCCCGGGTGCAGTCGCAGAAGTACGCCCGACCGGCCGCGAAGAGCAGTTGAGCCGCTTCCCGGTGCCGGGCGGCGTTGTGTGACTGGAAGTACGGCCCCTCGAAAGCCGGGTCTTCGCCATGAATGCCGATCGCGGCGAGCGCGTTGACGATCCCGTCGATCCACTCCGGCTTGTTGCGGGCCACATCGGTGTCCTCGATCCGCAGGACGAACGTGCCACCTGACTGTCGCGCCACCGCCCAGTTGTAGAGAGCGGACCGCGCACCGCCGACATGGAACATGCCGGTCGGGGACGGGGCGAAACGAACACGAACCGGGGCAGTAGACATGCGCTCCAGAGTACCGACGCCGGACCCCCTGGACTGGCCACCTCTCAACCGGTCCGCTGACAGACGTCGTGGCCACGAAGAGCGCCGCATCGACCTTGAGGACACCCTCGCGCCGATCAGTTCTTGGACTTCCCTGCTAGGGATCTTGCACATGGGCGCTTATCGCTTGTACTGGATTACCCTGCTCAGCCCATCGGGAAGGCACCCCAGCACGGTTGTCATGCGAGCACCAACCCCCGCACGTCGGTGTGCACCCGTCACGCCGGCACAGTCCCATCGGGAACAAGCAGGCAACTGCGATGCGCCGCGCCGAAGCTCCCAAGGAACGGTGCAAGTGCAGGTCGCGTTCCCGAAGCTCGGGTCCCGCGGCTCAAGGCCCGGGCTTCGAGCCTCGGGACAGCCCGTTCACCCTTCCGGGGGTACGTGGGCGGGGCCCCGGCCCGAAGCTCGGGGGCCGGGACGCGGGCGTCGGGATGCGGGGCCCGGGGTTCGAGCGCCTTCTTTAACCGGTAGGTGAGAGAAGGGGGTTGGGAAAACCGCCCCTACCTCCCTGACCCGTCAGCGGCAGCAAGTATGACTAATCGTGACAGCTTGCGGCGCAGCGTCACGACTGCTTACGGTTCGAGAACCAAGCGACCCCGACCAGTGTTGGAAGCACCAGGCCGGGGTCTGACCGCAAGATCGAACCCCTAAGAAAGACGATCCCGTGGCTAACCAGCACCCTAGCCCCGCCCTGCTCACCCCCGCACGCTCCGCCGCGTACCCGATGGCCAAACCCGGATACGGCAAACGCTCCGCGCCGGACCAACGTCCCCGTGCGCGCGACGACTTCAGCCTGCTGCCAACACGCGAGCGATACGTCGCCGGGTTCGTCGACCACCTCCCCGAGGGCGCGGCGATGAGCGTGAAGCAGCTGGCCAAACAGCTCCCGCTCTACGGGCAGCAGGCCATCTCCACCGCCCTGAGGGCCTTGTCCGTCGCCGGGCACCTGCGGCGCGTCCGGTGCGCGGTCGGCACGGGCGACGAGACCCGCTGGGTCTTCCGCACCTTCTGGTCCCGTACCGCGCGCGACAACGAGTGGTGGAACGCCTATCTCGCAGCCGAGAACACCGCCCGGGCCGTCAGCCCCGCACCGGACGTAGCGGATGAGCTGGATGTACCGGACGCACCGGACGTAGCGGATGAGCTGGATGTACCGGACGCCCCGGCGCCCGGCGCCGTACCGCACCAACGCACCTCGCCCCGGGGCCAGGACGCAGCACCCCAGCCTCCCGCTCCCCGCACGGCCCCGGCGTCTGCCCCGAGCCCATCCGGCTCCGCCAGGGCCACTCCCTCCCCCGCCTACCTCGCTCTGGCCCGCCTCGGCCGTGACGACCACCGCCTCGCCCTCTCCGCCGCCGACTGCGCCGACCTGGAGGCACAGGCGGCGCAATGGCTCGCCCGGGGCGTGAGCGTGGACTACCTGACCAGCGCCCTGACGGCAGGACTCCCCGCCACGGTCGACTCCCCCGTCGGATTCGTCCGGCGCCGGCTCAGCGACAAGATGCCGCCCCGGCTGCCCGCCGAGAAGACCGCGCCCGGCACCCCTCCCCCGCCCGGCCGCATCCTTATGGAGTGCACCGACTGCGGCCGCCCCGGCCACCCGGACGCCCTCCCCGACGGCCTCTGCCGCTCCTGCCGCACCGCCCACCGCTCCGGACCTGATGAGGACCCGCTCCACCCCGCCGAGACCGCCGCCATCAAGGCGCGGATGGCCAACCTCCGCACCCTGCTCAAGACTCCGTGAACCCAGGATGCTGAGGCACCGGAAAGCCGAGGCCCAGGGGCGCATGTGCACTTCACTCGCTGCTGCGCGGTAGCGGGTGACCGAAACACTGACGACGCACCCCTCTGTGATACCCGTGCACTTGCCCCGCCGGCAGTTCAGTCCAGGCGAGCCGTCCCGCCTCAGAAGCCGTTGCCCTATCGATCTTGAGTGCGGTGTGATCGAAAGTGGCTGCCGGGGCGGTGAACTTGGTCCTGCCCGTGCATGAGGACAGGGCCTCTGGTGCAGTTCGGAGTTGTTGAGAACACCGAGCATGCCAGGAGGCCCTGTTGTCCATGTTGTACGCGGCCGAGGGCGAGGATCTCAACTCGTCGGCCATGTCGTGCGATTGTCTCGCTCACCGGTTCGGGAACGCGGCCGATCAGCCTGGCCGGGCGCCGGCGTACAGCACGGATCTGACGGACATCGAGTGGCGGGAGATCCGTCCGCCGCTACCGGTGCCGGGGTGGCTGGAGGGCCGGGGCGGATGTCCGGAGGGCTACTGCCACCGCCAGATGCGCGATGCTGTCTTCTACGTCCTCGACAACGGGATCAAGTGGCGGGCGATGACGGTGGACTTCCCCGCCTGGGACCGCGTCCACGCCTTCTTCCGACGATGGCGCGAGGGAACTCCCGGCCCCTAAGGAATAGGACTGCCGGGCCTACAAGAGAGACGCCCAGCTCAGTAATTCCGTACGCGTCGGTGGCATGATTGTTTATCCTGCACGAATGAAACTAACGTTCGTACGAAGATGGCGTCTCCTGGGCTTCTCGCTCGGTGCGGCGATAGCTGCCTCGCTTCTGATGCCGGTTCAGCCGGCGCAGGCTGCTCCCGGGCTGGAGGCGTTCACGACCGGTGCCAAACTCACGCGGATCGGTGCGGACAAGACCGGTCTCATCAAATCGGCTGAGGCGGCAGGTGTGGCCCGGGCTGAGATTTCTGAGGTCTTGGGCGGACGGACAGGAACGCCGGGCCTGTGTCACGGTCATGGGATCAACGGTGTTTTCAGGCCTGATGGGTTCTGTTGGGACAAGGGCGACGACGAGTCCGGGTACAGCGATGCCGCCGGCGGCTGGATGCCGCAAGGCTTCGCCGGGGCCCACGCGGCCAAGCCCGACGGCCGGTATGAGGGTCGGCATCTCTATGCCACCTCCTGGTACTTCGGCAAGTACGAGGACGGCACCGCCAACGAGGAATACTCGCGGATCACGATTGCCGAGTCGACCGGCAGTAAGGTTTCCTACGGGCACCTCGCGCTCGTGGAACCGGTGGAGGGGGGCTTCAGAGAGCAGCCGTACAAGTCGCACGCGGATGGTGTCGCCTGGTACGAGGACCGGCTGTTCGTTGCCAACGGGGCAGAACTCCAGGTCTACGATCTGAAGCACATCTGGCGCATGGACGATACGACCAGCGCCGGGACCGGCTGGGTCGACGGCCAGACCAAGACCGCGGCCCGCTACCACCGCTGGGCCCTGCCTCTTGTGGCCCGGTACAGCACCTATAGCGGAGCGAAGCTCGACGAACCTGTCAACGCGTTCCCGAAGAACAACCCCCGCGCCTGTGGCCCGGTCACCGGTGAACTGTGCCTGAGCTCGGTGAGCGTCGACAGGACGGCCGGTTCCGACGGCTCGGGGCGCAGTCTGGTCTCCTCGGAACACTCCTCGGGGCCCGGCAGCCGTATCGTGCACTGGCCACTGGCGAGCCTGGGCACCACCACTCCCGAGGTGGTGAAGGCGCGGCCGACGGCGTACAAGTCTCCGGTGTTCGGTATCCAGGGCATCGCCACGGACGGTTCCGATTACTACATGAGCGGCAGCTGCCCGACCACTTGGCCCGGTTACGACTTCTACACCTGCATTCACGTGGCCAAGCCGGGGCAGGCGCCACGTGTGCTCACCCAGGCGCCGTCGATGACTCAGGGGCTGTCCTGGGACCCGTATGCGAACCGGCTCTGGGGCGTCAACGAGGCGCTGCAGAAGAACAATGTGGGCCAGGGGTATCGCGTCGTGTTTTCCCTGAACCCCGATACCGGAGGCACCGTCGACGGCTGGGGCTGGTTGACCAACCACAACCGGCCCCGGGGTATCTGCGCGACACCGCAGGGCGAGGGCACCGCCAACGGGACCCCGGTCACCGTCTGGTCCTGCAACGGGGCGGAGAGCCAACGCTGGGCCTTCCAGGACGGCCGCCTGGTCCACAAGGCCAGCGGGAAATGCCTGACACCCGAGGGTGACGCGAGCAACGTCAACGGCGCCGTGCTGACCCTGTGGACCTGCAACCCCGCCAGCACCAGCCAAAAGTTCGTCGTCACGGACAGCGCCATCCTCAACGACAGCGATCGCAAGGCCATCACGCCCAAGGGCAACTCGTTCGAAGACGGCACCTGGCTGACGCTGTGGGATATGGCCCATGTTCCTGGACCCGGTGGGGGAGCCGCAGAACTCAACCCCATCCAGGAGTGGTTCGTGAAGGGCTTCTAGCCGTTGCCCTATCGATCTTGAGTGCGGTGTGATCGAAAGTGGCTGCTGGGGCGGGTGAACTTGGTCCTGCCCGTGCATGAGGACAGGGCCTCCGGTGCAGTTCGGAGTTGCTGAGACACCGAGCACGCCAGGAGGCCCTGTTGTCCATGTTGTACGCGGCCGAGGGCGGCTGGCGGGCTGGGGCGGACGTCCGGAGGGCTGCTGCCACCGCCAGATGCTCGATGCTGTCTAGGCCGACGCGGTCCGACGTTCGGCGGGCTGGTGCGCTCACGCCGGCTGGCCCGCGAGTACGACCGGCGGCCCGACACATCCGAGGCGATGATCCTGTGGTCGATGACCATGCTCATGACCCGTCGCCTCGCAGTCCCGGCACAAGCGTGAACCGCCCCGACGGTTCCTTGACCGGCCGGCCCCGTTCCGCCACCCGGGCCGCCTTCGACCGCACCCCCTCGACCTTCGCCGGCACACGCTCCAGGCCGAGCACCGAAGCGATCTCCCCGCAGGCCAACGCCGCGTCGGCGTCGGGGCAGTGTTCTCCGCCCGCCCGGATCAGCAGAAAGTCAGCGATCAGGTACGGCAAGACAACAGCCTCTCAGCGACTACCCATGAGGTCGGCTATTCCTCGTCACCACCCCAGATGAGACGATCCGTTGGCCCGGCAGGTTCCGGGGGACTTCGGAGCGAGGCGCCCGCGGTCAGTCGGCGGACGGTCGCCATTGGTGAGCAGAACGGATCGCGGTCCGTGCCCCCAAGACTCCGACCGACATCGTCAGCAGGATGCATCCGAGCGATGCGGCGCCAAGAACGCCCCAGGAAAAGCTTCCCTCCTGCACCATGGCGATGAAGAACAGGGAATGCCACGCCGTGACGACCGTGGCGATGGCCGTAGAGATCAATAGAGGGACGGTCAGGTGCCAGAAGACTACAGACCGGTAGATGGCGCTGCTTCCAGTAAGGACGGCGAGGGGCGCTAGAACATGGCGAATCCTGGCGAACTCCGCAGCGCTGCTCAAGGCAGCAGTCAATAGGAGAAGGGCGAGTCCCAGGGACCCGAACAGCAGGGTCCAGTTGTTCAAGCGGCCTTTGTTCGCGGCACCGACAAGCCACGTCTCACCTGGCGATTCCACGTTCACGGCAGGGATCAACGCGTACGCAGCCTTTTCAATCTCTGCCTGCTGCCCTGGCACCTCGGTGATTACCAGCAGGGAACCGTTGAGCTCATCGAGAGCCAAACGCGACGAGATGGCCTGGATTCTCAGAGCGGGCCCATACCAACTGGTTACTGCTGAGACCCGAATGTCGTTGCTCGTTATTTCCTGCGGTTTCGCAGGACACGGCAGGCTCAGCGACCGCAATGCCAGGCAGGTCCCCTGAATAAGCGCTGACTGTTGTTCGGGAAAAGATTTAAGAGTGAGAACGTGGGACCCGTCCGGGAGTGAACGCGAAAGATCCTCGATAACTGCTGGTGTGATGTCACGGCTTTGAACACTGACCACCCTGTCGCCGAGCTGGTCCTCAGCGGCGCGTGCCACGGCGGCCTTCTCACCGAGTCGGCTATTCCAAACCTGCATCTGGCAGACGAGCCCGATACCGATGATCATGGCAAGGGCCAGCCGGACGATGACACCGGGGTGCGCAACGGTCCACCGCCCACCGATCAGCACTCCTGGACGACCGGTCCGGAACCCTCTTGCGGCGATCGCGCTACCCAGGGCGCGGCAGGCCACCACGGCTACGGAGGGCAGTAACGCCCACATAACGACCGTGCCGACGGCGAAGACAAGGAGACCGGGCACCTCCCTCACGTACTGGCTGAATACGACGGCAGCAATGCCAAGACCGCAACCGACCAATCGCCAGCGTGGAACATTCGAGGAGAGTGATCGGGGCCTGGTGGTCTTTCTGTCACGATCAACGCGATGGAGCAGGACCACCGCAGCAAGCGAGATAGCGAAGGACACCGTCAGAGCGATGGCCATCATCGGCACCGCCGAACGCGCGTCGTCGCTGTTCAACAAATAGCCGGTGAGAGGAATCCTGATGTCTACCGACACGGCCGCGACCATCGGGAGAATTGCCAGGGCCGTGCCTGCCGCGACGGGAAGGGCTGCCTCGCCGACGTTGATGACCGCACGATGCCACCACGATCCACCCAGTGCTCGCAGCAGGCTGCTGCGACGGTCTCGGGTGCTCGACCCGATTCGTGAGGCAACGACCAGGAGAGCCACCGCAGGAACGCCAGTCATGGCCCCCAGAGCGAGCAGCACCTGCGAGAGGGGGCGGCCGTAGAGGACCTCCCCCATCGGGTACGACTGGCCGAATCCCGTGATGTGGAACCAGGACTCCCTTTCCCGAGCGGTGGGAGGCTGTGCGGGCCTGACGTACGCGAGGCGCTCAGAAGGTGAAACCAGTCCGGACTTGCCGATCGACCCAGCATAGGTGCCGTACCGGCCGGCGATCTGCTCGTGCCGCCCCTGACGGGCCAGTTCCGGAGAGAGCATCACCTCGCCGGGGGCCGGCCAGCGCACGAGCCCCGGTGGGGGCGGGGTGCCTGGCATCAGGGGATCGACGTAGATCACGGTGTGCTGGACCTCACCGACTGCGTCGAATGCCTCCCTCCATAGCGCCACGGCGTCCTGCTTCTGGTCGGTGATCATCGGCCCCCGCGCTTGATTCCGCGCAGTCCGCCCGTCGTAGGTAGCAGCGGCGACGACCGTTGCCAGAGCGACCAGAGCGATCGCTGCGGCAGCCGCGATCAGAGCCCAGAAGCGCAGTCTGTCGCCAGGCCTGCCACGCCCGGCCGCGAAACCGACACGCAGTAGTTGCTGCCATAGACGCCCGCCTTCGCTGCGCGGGCCGGCGGGAGAGTTCGCCTGCGGTTTCGCTTCGGTCACTGAGCTCACGGGCCGACCCCGTCCAAAGAGCGGGTCAGTGCGCCGGCCTCAAGCTGTCGCGTACTCCCGGCACGTGCGGCCACCGCCAAGTCATGTGTGACAACCAGGAGAGCGCAACCCCGCTGCTGGGAAACGGTGAAGAGGATATCGGCCACGGCTTCGCGTGCCGTGGGATCCAGTGCGCCGGTCGGCTCGTCGGCGAGGAGGACGCGGGGCTCCGTGATCAGAGCCCGGGCGACAGCCGCTCGTTGGCGTTCACCGCCCGACAGCATCCCGGTCGGCGTGCCCCCATCCGGTACGCCCAGTTCGGCCAGTAGTTCCGTCGCGCGTTTGTAGGCATTGTGGTGCTTGCCCCCGCCCAGTAATACTGGCAGAGCAACATTCTCCACGGGGGTGAGTTCCGGCAACAGTTCTCCGAACTGAAATACCACCCCGATGTGCTCGCGACGCGTCTGTGCCAGTTTCCGGTCCGGCAGTCCGGTCAGCTCCCGTCCGCCAACCCGGATCGATCCGCGATCCGGCCTGATCAGCCCGAGGATGCACATCAAAAGTGTCGACTTTCCGGAGCCGCTCGGTCCCGTGATCGCCATTGACTCGCCTGGCCCGACGTCGAGGTCGACACCATCCAACAAGACGCGTTCGCCCAGGCGATGGCAGAGGCCGTCCACCTGTAGACCGGTCGATTTTCCGGCTGTCACTTGCCTGCTCCTTTATCCTCACCTCGACGCCGAGGTCAGGCAGATGGGAAACGCAGTCGCCGGGCCAGCCATCACACGGCTGGCCCGGCGGGCTGATCTGTGTCAGCGCCTAGGGAGCAACCCAGCCCGAGCAGTCGTCAGGGGTACCGTAATTCTCGTCGCACGCCTGGAACTTGATGATCTTGGAGCCGCTGCCGGAGGTGGCTCTTGTCGAGGGGCCACTGTGGTTCCACAGAGTCCTCTTGGTGCCGGCACTGGTCTGGCGGTAGTACTCCGCCTTCCCCGGGTCGCCGTCCGAGCTGCCGTCGTACACCGAGATGACACCGGCGTCTCCGCCGTACGGAGCCGTTGCCGTGACGCCGCCCCCCTTTGCGCTGAGAGCCATCGCGCTACCCGTAGGAATCACGAGACCGACGGCAAGCACGGCTCCGATAACAAACTTTATTCGCGGCATGATCTTCCCCTCCCTAATTTTTCAATCTGCATTCATCCTGCGCTAATCATGGGTTAACCAAATTTTCTCTGCAAGAGGTGAATCCGGTCACCGGTCAACGCAAAGTCGCCAGACTTGTGCTGGCTCGATCCGTGACGTGCCGAGGCGATGTAAGAGCTGGCAGCCGATCGTCTTCGGGGCATGCGGAGTGAGTTGCATAAAGTGCCGCTTGAGGGTGTATGTCGTGCCTGCAAGCGGCTATGTGCAGGGCTGCGCGCACGACGAGTTGAAGCGTGACTCGCCCCGCAGGTACCGAACAGCGGTTTCGACACGCACAGCGACACAGCGGCCACCGGCATCCACCTGGGCCGGTGCCGACGCTGAGGTCGGGTGGAAGGCAGGGCCTCGCCACTGAGCGACGGGCCGGTTCGCCCTCAGCAGGTCTACCGTGCCCGGTCCCGGGTGCGGTTCATCGCCGTGAACCCGCGGTCGCTGTTCTCCGCCCCGCGTGGCTCATCCCGCCCCCCCTGCACTCCCCCCAGTCGGCCCCCCGGACTCACCCCAGCCGGCCCGGCTGCACTCACCCCAGCCCCTCCTCCACCAGCGCCGCCCACTGCGCCACCACCCGCGCGCGGCGGGCGGTGTCGTCGGTGAGGAGGTTGGCGAGGCCCAGGCCGCGGGCCATGTCCAGCAGGCCCTGGACCGTTTCGCGGGCGCCGGGGCGGGACTCGTCGGCGCCCAGGAGTTCGACGGCGATGCGGTGGGTCTCGCGGCCCACCCGCGCCTCCAGTTCCGTCACGCGCGGGCGCAGCTGGTCCTCGTTGGAGGCGGCGACCCAGAGCTGGAGGGCGGCCCGGAACAGGGGGCCCGTGTAGAGGTCCACCAGGGCCGCGACCACCGCCGCGCGGCCCTGCACGGGGAGCGCGCGCAGGGCGGCCGAGCGTTCCTCGGCCACGTACTCCACCGCGCCCGTGAACAGGTCCTCGCGGGTCGGGAAGTGGTGCTGGGCCGCGCCCCGCGACACCCCGGCCCGCTCGGCGACGACCGAGACGGTGGAGCCCGCCCAGCCGTGTTCGGCCAGGCAGGCCACCGCCGCTTCCAGGAGCCGTTGCCGGGTCGCCCGGCTGCGGTCCTGCTTGGGCGCGTGCACAGCCTTGGAGGAGGAAGAGGTCACCGCACCCATGCCGGGTCCCGTCGTTCGAGGAAGGCCGTCATCCCCTCCCTGGCCTCGTCGGAGGCGAACAACGCGGCGGAGCGGGCGATGAGGTCTTCGGCGTACTGGTCGAAGCTCCTCAGCACCGTAGCCGTGACCAGCTCCTTCGATGCGGCCAGCCCCTGCGGTGACGCCCGGCGCAGGCCGTCCAGGATCGGGGCGAGGCCCTTGTCCACGTCCTCGGCGGCCAGCGTGACCAGGTTGATCCTCGCCGCCTCCGCCGCGTCGAACCGCTCGCCCGTGAGGTAGTAGCGGCTCGCCGCCGTACGGTCCACGCGGGGCAGGAGCGTGAGGGAGATGACCGCCGGGGCCAGGCCCAGGCGGGATTCGGTGAGCGCGAAGGTGGACGACGGGCCCGCCACCGCTATGTCGCACGCGGCCAGCAGGCCCAGGCCGCCCGCCCGGACGTGCCCGTCGACCCGGGCCACCACCGGCTTCGGCAGCGCCACGATCTCCCGCATCAGGCCCACGAACGCCTCCGGGTCCGGCGGCGCCGTCAGGTCCGCCCCGGCGCAGAACGTCGTCCCGGTGTGGGTGAGGACCACCGCCCGTACGGTGTCGTCCGCCGCGCACCCCGCCAGCGCCTCCCGCACCTCCCCCACCAGCCCCGCCGACAGTGCGTTGCGGTTCGCCGGGGAGTCCAGGGTCAGCGTGGCGACACCGCGCCCGTGGGCCGTGCGGATCAAGGTCACTTCTCCTCCGTCTTCTCCCGGTCGCGCAGCTCGCGCCGGAGGATCTTGCCCGAGGCGGCGCGCGGCACCGCCTCGATGAACTCGGCCTGCCGCACCTTCTTGTACGGGGAGACCCGCTCGGCGACGTACGCCATGACGTCCTCGGTGGTGAGGCCGTCCCCCGCCGGGCTGCGGACCAGGAACGCCTTCGGGACCTCGTTGCCCTCGGCGTCGTACACCCCGATCACCGCCGCGTCCGCCACCTGCTCGTGGGTCAGGAGCAGCGCCTCCAGCTCGGCCGGGGCGACCTGGTAACCCTTGTACTTGATCAGCTCCTTGACCCGGTCGACCACGAACAGCCAGCCGTCCGCGTCCGCCCGGCCGACGTCCCCCGTGTGCACCCAGCCGTCGGCGTCGATCATGTCGGCGGTGGCGTCGGGGCGGCCCAGGTAGCCCTTCATCACCTGCGGGCCCCGGATCAGGATCTCGCCGTCCGCTCCCGGCTCCGCGTCCCGCACCGGGTCCTCCAGCGACACGATCCGCATCTCGGTGTTCGGCAGCAGCTTGCCCGCCGTGCCCGGCGGCGGCTCCTCCACGGAGAGCGGCACCACATGCGTACCGGGCGACAGCTCCGTCATCCCGTACGCCTGCCGCACCGGCGGCAGCCCCAGCCGGGCCGAACACGCCTGGGCCAGCTCGGCGTCGAGCGGGGCGGCGGCGCTGACGATGTACCGGAGCGAGGACAGGTCGTACTCCCCCACCAGCGGGTGCTTCGCCAGCGCCAGCACGATCGGCGGGGCCACGTACAGGCCCGTGATGCGGTGGGTCTGGATGGCCTGGAGGAACTGCGCCAGATCGAAGCGGGGCAGGACGACGACGGTCGAACCGCAGCGCAGGGGGGCGTTCATCAGCGCGGTGAGGCCGTAGATGTGGAAGAAGGGGAGCACCGCGAGAATGCGGTCGCCCTCGCCCATCGGGATGAACGGTCTCAGCTGCTCCAGGTTGGTGGCGATCGAGCGGTGCGTCAGCATCACGCCCTTGGGGGTGCCCGTGGTGCCGGAGCTGTACGGGAGCGCCGCCACGTCCTCGCCGGGGTCGATGGCGATCGCCGGCTCGGGGGCCGTGGAGGCCAGCATGTCCAGGATGGAGGTGTGGCCCTCCGCCTGGTCGCAGACGTAGATCTCCTGGACGCCGCCGGTCAGTTCGGCCGCCCGGCGAGCCGTCTCCAGGAGCGGGGAGACCGTCACGATCCAGCGGGCGCCGCTGTCGCCGAGCTGCTTGGCGAACTCCTCCGCCGTCGCCAGCGGGTGGACCGTGGTGACGGAGGCCCCGGCGCGGGTGGCGCCGTAGAAGACCGCCGGGTAGGCGATGGTGTTCGGGCTGTGCAGGGCGAGTACGTCGCCTTTCCTGAGCCCGGCGTCGGCGAGTGCGGCGGCGATGCGGCGGTGGAAGCCGTCGAGCTGGGCGTAGGTGAGGGAGGCGCCGTTCGTCCCGTCGATCAGGGCGACCGTGTCACCGAAGTCCGCGGCCCCGCCCAGGACCGCTTCGTGGATGGGCGTGTCAAGGGCCGGTACCTCTGCGTACTCACTGCGGAACACCATGGCAGTACCCCTGTCGTCGCGGTGGCCCGCGCCGCCCGGGGAGGCGGCGCGGGACGCCGTGCGGGTGTGGAGAGTCAGAATCGCCCCTGGGGGTGGGGAAGGGGGAGAGGTCGGACAGCAGGAAAACAGGGGCCTCGCCTAGTACGACTTCGGCAGGCCCAGCGACTGGTGCGAGACGTAGTTCAGGATCATCTCCCGGCTGACCGGCGCGATCCGGGCCACCCGGGACGCGGTGATCAGGGAGGCGAGCCCGTACTCGCGGGTCAGGCCGTTGCCGCCCAGGGTGTGGACCGCCTGGTCGACCGCCTTCACGCAGGCCTCGCCGGCCGCGTACTTCGCCATGTTCGCCGCCTCGCCCGCCCCGATGTCGTCGCCGTCGTCGTAGAGCCGGGCGGCCTTCTGCATCATCAGGCGCGACAGCTCCAGGTCGATGTGCGCGGTGGCGAGCGGGTGCGCGATGGCCTGGTGCGAGCCGATCGGCGCCTTCCAGACCTGGCGGGTACGGGCGTACTCGACGGCCTTGCCGAGCGCGAACCGGCCCATCCCGATCCCGAACGCGGCCGTCATGATCCGCTCGGGGTTCAGCCCGGCGAAGAGCTGGAGGAGACCCGCGTCCTCGTCGCCGACGAGGGCGTCGGCGGGCAGCCGTACGTCGTCCAGGACCAGTTCGAACTGCTTCTCGGGGGCGTGGAGTTCCATGTCGATCTGGTTGCGGCCGAACCCGGGGGCCTCGCGCGGGACGATGAACAGGCTGGGTTTCAGCTTCCCCGACCGGGCGTCCTCGGTGCGGCCGACGATCAGGGTCGCGTCGGCCATGTCGACGCCGGAGACGAAGACCTTGCGGCCGGTCAGTACCCAGTCGGTGCCGTCGCGGCGGGCGGTCGTGGTGATCCGGTGGGAGTTGGACCCGGCGTCCGGCTCGGTGATGCCGAAGGCCATGGTGAGGCTGCCGTCGGCGAGGCCCGGCAGCCACTGCTGTTTCTGCTCGTCCGTGCCGAAGCGGGCGATCACCGTGCCGCAGATGGCGGGGGACACGATCATCATGAGGAGGGGGGAGCCCGCCGCCCCCAACTCCTCCAGGACGATCGAGAGTTCGGCCATGCCGCCGCCTCCGCCGCCGTACTCCTCGGGGAGGTTGACGCCGAGGTAGCCGAGCTTGGCGGCCTCCGCCCACAGCTCGTCGGTGTGCGAGCCCTCGCGGATGACGGTGGTCATGTAGTCGCGCCCGTAACGCTTGCCGAGGGCGGCGACGGCGGCGCGCAGTGCCTGGTGCTCTTCGGTCTCGAGGACGGTGCTCATGCGTTCTCCTCCGGTACGGATACGACTGCGGGTACGGGGTCGAGGCCCTGGTCCTCCTGGACCACGGCGAGCAGGGCGCCCACCTCGACCTGGTGGCCGGGCGCGGCGTGCAGGGCGGTGAGGGTGCCGGAGGCGGGGGCGAGGATGCGGTGCTCCATCTTCATCGCCTCCAGCCAGATCAGCGGCTGCCCGGCCTCGACGGCGACCCCCGGAGCCAGGCCCTCCGCGAGGCGGACGACGGTGCCGGGCATGGGGGCGAGGAGGGATCCGGGGCCGGCCTGGGTCGCGGGGTCGGTGAAGCGGGGCAGGGCGGTGAAGGTGTACGAGGCTCCGGCGGTGTCCACGTGGACCTGGTCGCGGTCGTACGTGAGGTCGAAGGTTCGCAGCACGCCGTCCAGTTCGAGGGCGACCCGGTCCGGGGTGGCGGCGAGGACCCGGACGCCGGGCGCGTCGTACGGCTGCGGGGTGCCGGTGCGCGGGGTGCGGTAGGTGATCTCGTGCTCGGTGCCGTCCGGCTCGCTGCGGTAGCGCTTGACCTGGGGCTGCGAGGGGACGTTGCGCCAGGCGCCGAAACGGGTGGGGGCGGGGCCCGTGCCGTGCGCGGTGGTGCGTACGGCGTCCCCCAGGGCGGCGGCCAGGGCGGCCCGGGCGGGATCGCGGCCGGCGGCCGGGGCGGTCAGCTCCCCGAGGTGCCGGTCGTAGAAGCCGGTGTCGAGCCGGGCCGCCGCGAAGTCCGGGTGGCGCAGCGACCGGACGAGCAGGTCGCGGTTGGTGACCGGGCCGTGGATACGGGAGCGCTCCAGGGCCCGGGCCAGCAGGCGTACCGCTGCCGTCCGGGTCGGGGCGTGGGCGATGACCTTGGCGAGCATCGGGTCGTAGTGGACGCCGATGGTGTCGCCGCCGGTGTACCCGGTGTCCAGGCGCAGGCCGGGCGCGTCCGGCACCTCCAGCGTGAGCAGTGCTCCGGCCTGCGGCTGCCAGTCCCGCGCGGGGTCCTCGGCGTAGAGCCGCGCCTCCACCGCGTGGCCCGACGGTTCCGGGAGCGCGGGCAGCGGCTCCCCTTCCGCCACCCGCAGTTGCAACGCGACCAGGTCCACTCCGAACACGGCCTCCGTCACCGGGTGTTCGACCTGGAGGCGGGTGTTCATCTCCAGGAAGTACGGCCGCCCCTCGGCGGAGACCAGGAACTCCACGGTCCCCGCCCCCCGGTAGCCGACCGCCCGCGCCGCCGCCACCGCCGCGTCGTGCAGCCGGGCGCGCAGGGCGTCGTCCAGGCCGGGCGCCGGGGCCTCCTCGATGACCTTCTGGTGGCGGCGCTGGAGCGAGCAGTCCCGGGTGCCGAGCGCCCACACGGTGTCGTACGCGTCCGCCATGACCTGCACCTCGACGTGCCGGCCCCGCTCCACGTACGGCTCCGCGAAGACCTCCCCGTCCCCGAAGGCGGAGGCGGCCTCGGCGGCAGCGGCCAGCAACTCGAATGGCAGCGCGTTGAGTTCGCGGACGATCCGCATACCCCGGCCGCCCCCGCCCGAGGCGGCCTTCAGCAGCAGCGGCAGGTCGTCCTCCGTGGCCGCCGCCGGATCCACGGGGGCCAGCAGCGGCACCCCCGCCCCGCCCATCAGCTCCTTGGCCCGGGTCTTGGACGCCATCAGCTCGATCGCCTTGACCGGCGGGCCGACCCACACCAGCCCCGCGTCCTGCACGGCGGCGGCGAAGGCGGCGTTCTCGGAGAGGAAGCCGTACCCCGGGTGCACGGCGTCCGCCCCGGCGGCCAGCGCGGCGGCCACGACGAGGTCGCCGCGCAGGTAGGTGTCGGCGGGGGCGGACCCCGGCAGCCGTACGGCGAGGTCCGCCTCGCGTACGTGCAGGGCGTCGGCGTCCGCGTCCGCGTACACCGCGACCGTGGCGATGCCCAGGTCACGGCAGGTGCGGAAGATCCGGCAGGCGATCTCGCCCCGGTTGGCGACGAGCAGGGAGTGGATCACGTCTCTCCTCATGAGCGGGTCACATCCGGAAGGGTCCTCATGGGCCGCACGCGCGGGTCACATCCGGAAGACGCCGAAGCCGCCGCGGGCGCCCTCGACCGGTGCGGTGTGGATCGCGGACAGGCACATCCCGAGGACGGTCCGGGTGTCGCGCGGGTCGATGACCCCGTCGTCGTACAGCCGCCCGGACAGGAACATCGGCAGCGACTCCGCCTCGATCTGCTGCTCCACCATGGCGCGCAGCCCGGCGTCCGCCTCGTCGTCGTACGGCATCCCCTTCGCGGCGGCCGACGCGCGGGCGACGATGGACAGGACGCCCGCGAGCTGCTGCGGCCCCATGACGGCGGACTTGCTGCTCGGCCAGGCGAAGAGGAAGCGGGGGTCGTAGGCCCGTCCGCACATCCCGTAGTGCCCGGCCCCGTAGGAGGCACCCATCAGGACCGACAGGTGCGGGACCTTCGAGTTGGCGACCGCGTTGATCATCATGGCGCCGTGCTTGATGATGCCGCCCTGCTCGTACTCCTTGCCGACCATGTAGCCGGTGGTGTTGTGGAGGAAGAGGAGCGGGATGTCCCGCTGGTTCGCCAGCTGGATGAACTGGGCGGCCTTCTGCGACTCCTCGCTGAACAGCACCCCCTGCGCGTTGGCGAGGATGCCGACCGGGTATCCGTGCAGCCGCGCCCACCCCGTGACCAGGCTCGTCCCGTACAGCGGCTTGAACGCGTCGAAGTCCGAGCCGTCGACCAGCCGGGCGATCACCTCGCGCGGGTCGAAGGGCACCTTCAGGTCGCCCGGCACGATCCCGAGCAGCTCGTCCTCGTCGTACTTCGGCGGCTCGGCGGGCCCCGGATCGGCGTGCGCCTTGCGCCAGTTGAAGCGGGCGACGATCCGCCGGGCCTGGCGGACCGCGTCCTGCTCGTCGACGGCGAAGTGGTCGGCGAGCCCCGACGTACGGGCGTGCATCTCGGCCCCGCCGAGGGACTCGTCGTCGCTCTCCTCGCCGGTCGCCATCTTCACCAGCGGCGGTCCGCCGAGGAAGACCTTGGACCGCTCCCGGATCATCACGGCGTGGTCGGACATGCCGGGGACGTACGCGCCTCCGGCCGTGGAGTTGCCGAACACCACGGCCACCGTGGGGATTCCGGCCGCCGACAGCCGCGTGATGTCCCGGAACAGCGCCCCGCCCGGGATGAAGATCTCCTTCTGGGACGGCAGATCGGCGCCGCCCGACTCCACCAGGCTGATGCAGGGCAGCCGGTTGGCGAAGGCGATCTCGTTGGCGCGCAGCGCCTTCTTCAGCGTCCACGGGTTCGACGCCCCGCCGCGTACGGTCGGGTCGTTGGCGGTGATCAGGCACTCGACGCCCGCCACCACCCCGATACCGGTGATGAGCGAGGCGCCCACGGTGTACTCGGGGGAGGCGCTGCCCCAGGCGGCCAGCGGCGACAGCTCCAGGAACGGGGTGTCGGGGTCGACCAGCAGCTCGATGCGCTCCCGCGCCGGGAGCTTGCCGCGCCCCCGGTGCCGGGCGAGGTACTTCTCGCCGCCGCCCGCGAGTGCCTTGGCGTGCTCGGCCTCCAGCTCGGTGAGCTTGGCCAGCATGGTGGACCGATGAGCGGCGTATTCGGGGCTGTCGGTGTCGAGCCCGGTGGGCAGGACGGTCATGCGGTTACCTCCGGGGACGGGCCGTGGTGGCGCTCCAGCAGCGGTACGGGGATGGGCAGCCACCGGGACCGCAGCCACTCCCCCACCGCCTTCGCCTGCGGGTCGAACCGGGCCTGCGCGGCGACGCCCTCCCCGAGGAGACCGTGCACGGTGAAGTTCAGGGCGCGCAGGTTGGGCAGGACATGGCGTACGACGGTCAGTTCGGCGGTCTCCGGCAGGAGTTCCTTCAGCCGCTCGACGGTCAGCTCGTGCGCCAGCCACCGCCAGGCGTCGTCGTCGCGCACCCAGACGCCCACGTTGGCGTCACCGCCCTTGTCCCCGCTACGGGCGCCCGCGATGAGGCCGAGGGGGGCGCGGCGGGTGGGGCCGAAGGGGTACGGCTCGGGGAGCGCGGGTCCGCCAACCTCGGACAACTCTCGCGTGTGGACAGGCGGTTCGATGACGTCCCGGGACCCGTCCGGCAGCACGGCGGTGTGCTCGACCTCGCCCGCCGGTACGTGGACGGCCTCGAACACCCCGTAGGGCGCGCCCTTTCCGGGCGGGGCGGTGAGGTGGAAGCCCGGGTAGCTGCCGAGGGCCAGCTCGACGGCGGCCCCGGAGACGGTCCGGCCCACCGCCTCGGCGTCCTGGTCGCGGACGGTGAGCCGGAGCAGGGCGCCGGCCCGCTCCTCGGTGTCGGCGTCGGGGTGGTCGGTACGGGCCAGCTCCCAGCGGACCTCGGCCGGGGGCCGTCCGCCGCCCCGTCCCAGGGCATCGGTGAACTGGTCCTTCACCAGGCGGGCCTTGGCCTCGATGTCCAGGCCCGTGAGGACGAAGACGACCTCGTTGCGCCAGCCGCCGAGCCGGGTGAGCCCGGCCTTGAGGGTGGGCGGCGGGGCCTCGCCGCGCACCCCGTCGACGCGGACCCGGTCCGGGCCGTCGGGCGTGAGCCGTACGGTGTCGAGGCGGGCGGTGACGTCGGGGCCCGCGTACCGGGCTCCGCCGGTCTCGTACAGCAGCTGGGCGGTGACCGTGCCGAGGTCGACGACGCCCCCCGTACCGTCGTGCTTGGTGATCACCGAGGACCCGTCCGGGTGGATCTCGGCGAGGGGGAAGCCGGGGCGCCGGACGTCGTGGTCGCCGAAGAAGGCGTAGTTGCCGCCGGTCGCCTGCGTGCCGCACTCCAGTACGTGCCCGGCGACCACGGCCCCCGCGAGGGCGTCCAGGCCGTCGGGTCCCCAGCCGAAGTGGGCGGCGGCCGGTCCGGTGACGAGGGCCGCGTCGGTGACCCGGCCGGTGACGACGATGTCGGCCCCGGCGCGCAGACAGGCGGCGATCCCGGCGCCGCCCAGGTAGGCGTTGGCGGTGAGGAAGCCGTCCGGCACGGGCAGGCTGTCGCCCTCGACGTGCGCGACCCTCACCGGCACCCCGACCCTCGCCGCCAACTTCCGCACGGCGTCGGCCAGTCCGGCCGGGTTGAGACCGCCCGCGTTGCTGACGATCTTCACCCCGCGCTCGTGGGCGAGGCCGAGCCCTTCTTCGAGCTGGCGCAGGAAGGTGGTGGCGTACCCCTTCTCGGGGTCCTTGAGGCGGCTGCGGCCGAGGATGAGCATGGTCAGCTCGGCGAGGTAGTCGCCGGTGAGGACGTCGAGGGGGCCGCCGGTGAGCATCTCGCGTACGGCGTCGAAGCGGTCGCCGTAGAAGCCGGAGGCGTTGCCGATACGGAGGGGTCCGGGGCCGCTCACCGGTGGCCGCCCCGATCGGCGCGGGGCGGGCGGCCCGGCCCGGGCGGTCCGGCGAAGGCCTGGGCGATGGAGAGCCACTGGTCGGCGTCACGGCCTTCGGCGGTGACGGCGAGGTCGGCGCGGTGGGCGCGCTGGGTGACCAGGAGGCAGAAGTCCAGCAGCGGGCCGGTGACGCGCTGGGCGGCATCCTTGGGGCCGTACGCGATCGACTCGCCTTCCCGCGACCTCAGTTCGACGCGGAACTCCTCCTCGGGCGCGGAGATGCCCCGTACGGCGTAGGCGTAGTTCCGGGCCCGGACCCCGATCCGCGCGATGTGCCGCAGCCGGCCGGTGGGGGCCCGGGTCGCACCGAGGGCGTCGGCGATGTCCTGGCCGTGGGCCCAGGTCTCCATGAGCCGCGCGGTCGCCATGGACGCGACGCTCATCGGCGGCCCGTACCAGGGGATGCGGGTCCCCGCCGGGGCGTCCCGGAGCACCTTGCCCAGCCGCTGCCGCCCGTCCCGCCAGCGGGCGAGCAGGGCGTCCGGGGCGTGGGCGGCGACCAAGGCCCCGGCGGCCTCGTCGACGAAGGACTCGGGGGCGGCGAGCGCCTTGGTCACCTCGTCGCCGAACCGTCCCGGGTCGGTGGCGGCGAGCAGCGCGACCTCGTCGGTCCAGGTGAGATGGGCGATCTGGTGGGCGATGGTCCACCCCTCGGCGGGGGTCCGGTCGCCCCACCGGCCCGGGCCCAACGACGCCATCAGCGCGTCGAGTTCGTCGCTCTCCTCGCGCAGATCGTCGACCACCGCTGCGACTTCGGACACGTGCGCCCCCCTCGGGACCGGGTGTGGTGCCCAGGAGCATGGCAGCGCCGCGAGAAACAATCAAGCACGCTTGCATGATTTTCCGACCGGCGCAGAGGCCGGCCGCCGGTGACCGGCCGTAGGCGCCCGCCCACCGGCCCCTACCGGCCGATGGATTTCTCCGACCGGTCCCAGCCCGCCGATGCAGTGTTCGGGCACGGGTGCCGCTCGCCCCGGCGGCCTCGGACATCGAGACCGGGCGCCGGCTGCGGCAGGTGTCGGAGGAACTGACCGATGTCCGGTTCTCGTTCCCGGCGTCCGTGAGAGGTCCGCGCCCGCTGCTGATCTCCGCCGATGACTGTTGAACCCCAGCTGGTACAGCCGCATGCCGACGGCGACCGGCTCGTCCTGGAGGAGCGCCGCGACGCGGGGTCCGTCCGCTACGCCTTTCCCGGTAGGGCGACGCCGCACCGGGGCCGATGCAGGCGCTCTCCCTGGACCGGGCCCTGCACGCGCGCATATGGCCGGTCGGTACGGCGGAGGCCGTCCTGCGCGCCTGGGCGCAGGGGGCCGGACCCACGGGGGCGGTCGCGCTGGACGATCCGGCCGCGGTCCCTCCCGTACGGGTCCGGGCCGGGTCGGTCCTGATCCGTGACGGGCACCTGCTGCTGATCCGCTTCCAGGACCCGGACGAGGACGGCCCGTACTACGAGATCCCGGGCGGCGGGGTCGAGGCCGGCGAAACGCCCGAGGAGGCCGCCGTACGGGAGCTCCGCGAGGAGACCGGCCTCCACGGGGCCGTCGGGCGCGAGGTGGCGCGGGTCTGGAAGGAGGGCCGGCGCGAGCACTGCTTCCTCATGGCGGCCGAGGGGCGCCTCGGGCCTGCCGAGACGCTGGACACCTACGGCGGCGTTCCGGCCTGGGTCCCGGTGGCGGACCTGCCCGACGCCCCGCTGTGGCCGCGCCGGCTCTCCTGGCGGATCGAGCACCGGCACCGGACGGGATGGCCCACGCACCCGGCCGAACTCGCCGACTCCATCGCCGATCTCCGGGCACCTTGCACCTGGTGACTGGACCTGCCCACGCGATCGCCCCGCTACCGGACCACCGGGAGCGGTCCAAGCGCACCCGGGAGCTGCCGGTCTCACCTCTTCTTCCGCGCCCCCGCCTGGCTGCGTACCGCGCCCATGCTCGCCCCGATGACCAGTGCGATGGCGAGGGCGTCCGTCGTGGACAGGGCCTGGTTGAGGATCAGGAAGCCCGCCGTGGCCGCGATCGCCGGTTCCAGGCTCATCATGACCGCGAACGTGGAGGCGGGCAGGCGGCGCAGGGCCATGAGTTCCAGGGTGTACGGGAGCACCGAGCTCAGGACCGCCACCGCCGCGCCCAGCGCCACGGTGGAGGGGACCGTGAGCTTCGCCCCGGACTCCAGGACGCCCAGGGGGAGCGAGAGGACGGCGGCGACCACCATCGCCAGGGCCAGCCCGTCCGCCTGCGGGAAGCGGCGGCCGGTGCGGGCGCTGAACACGATGTACGCCGCCCACATCGTCCCGGCCCCCAGCGCGTAGGCCGCGCCCACCGGATCCAGGCGGTCGAAGCCCCCGCCGCCCAGCAGGACCACGCCGATCAGGGCGAGCCCGGCCCACAGGACGTTGATCAGGCGGCGCGAGGCGAACACGGAGAGCGCGAGCGGGCCGAGCACCTCCAGGGTGACGGCGATGCCGAGCGGGATGCGGTCCAGCGCCTGGTAGAACAGCGTGTTCATGCCGCCCATCGCCACGCCGAAGGCGACCACCGTGCCCCAGTCCGCGCGTGAGTGGCCGCGCAGCTTCGGCCGGCACACCACCAGCAGGATCAGCGCGGCCGCCGCGAGCCGCAAGGTGACGACGCCCAGCGCCCCCGCCTTCGGCATCAGCAGCGCCGCCACCGCCGAGCCGAACTGGACGGACAGTCCGCCCGCGACCACCAGCACGATCGGCACCAGTGCCGCCCGGCGCCCCGGGCCGGTTCCGGGCCCCGTCCCATGGTCGGCGGCGTCCAGCGCGGGCGCCGCCTCGGGTACGGCGACGGCTGCGGCGGCCGGCTCCGCGGCACTGCGCTGGACGTTCATGGGCGGCCTTCCCGGGGGTACGGAACAACGCGCCGCGCATGCGGCGGCCAGGCTCCACGTTAGGGACCCGCGCGCGTCCCGTGAAATGAGTTCTGGGCTCCCGTTATGCTCCGGACGCATGAGCCACCCGGAAAGCGCGGGAACCGCGGGCGGCCCGGGGCGCCCCGTACGCCCGGTGAGCCCCGCCCCCGTCCCCGCACACGCCGACGAAGCCCCCGTCCCCGGCCGCCGCGACGGCACCCCCGCCCCCACCCGCGCCGTCGAGCTCCGCCATCTGCGGGCCTTCCTCGCCGTCGCCGAGGAGGGCAACGTCACCCGGGCCGCCGCGCGCCTCGGCCTCACCCAGCCCGCCGTCTCGCGCACCCTCGCCGCCCTGGAACGCCACCTGGGCATCCGGCTCGTCGACCGGTCCACCCACCACCTGGCCCTCACCCCCGAGGGCGTCGCCTTCCGCGACAAGGCCGCCGCCGCGGTCGCCGCCTTCGACGAGGCGCTCGACACCGGGCGGCTGCGCCACTGGCCCCTGCGCCTCGGGCACGCCTGGTCGGCCTTCGGCCCGTACACCACACCGCTCCTGCGGACCTGGCAGGAGCGGCACCCGGACACCCCGCTGGAGCTGCTCCGGATCGACGACCGCAGCGCCGGGCTCACCCGGGGCGAGGTGGACGCGGCGCTGCTGCGCGGCCCGGTCCAGGCGCCGGGGCTCGTCACCGAGGTGCTGTTCACCGAGGGCCGGGTGGCGGCGGTGACCGCGGACGGCCCGCTGGCCTCCGCCACGTCGCTGCGCCTGGCCGACCTCGCGGGCGGCCCCGTCGTCCTGAACACCGTCTCCGGCACCACGACCCCCGAGCTGTGGCCGCCGGACGCCCGGCCCGCCGCGACCCTCACCGTCGCCAACACCGACGACTGGCTGACCGCCATCGCCGCCGGGCGCGGCAACGGGGTCTCATCCGCCTCCACCGCGGCCGTGCACCCGCACCCGGGCGTGGCCTACGTGCCGCTCGACGACGCCCCGGGCGTCCCGGTCCTCCTCGCCCGCCGCGACGGCCCGGGCCACCCCGCCCTGGCGAAGCTGGCGGAGCTGGCCCGGGAGGTCGTCGCGCGGGGGTGAGCCCGCCCCCGGGTCCGACGTGGCCCCCGTCCGCCCCCACTCGAACGCGCGCGCGTCACCGTACAAGCGCCCGCAGAGGCGGGGGAGACGCAGGTCAGCGGACGCCGTTCCTCCGCTCCTCCAGCCCCTGCGCGATCACCTCCGCCAGGTGCCGGGCCCGGCGCCCGGCCAGTTGATCCAGCTGCGTACGGCAGGAGAACCCGTCCGCCAGCAGTTCCGTACCCGGCTGCGATTTCCGTACCGCAGGCAGCAGTTGCTCCCGCGCACACGCGACGGACACCTCCCAGTGCCCCTTCTCGAAGCCGAAGTTGCCGGCGAGACCGCAGCACCCGCCGCTCAGTTCTCCGGTCAGTCCCATCCGCTCCCGCAGCCGCCGCTCCGCCGCGTCCCCCAGCACCGCGTGCTGGTGGCAGTGGGTCTGGCCGGCGACCGGGCGGTCCAGGCGGGGCGGGGTCCAGTCGGGGGCGTACTCCTCCAGGTACTGGGCGAGCGTCCGCACCGCGGCGGCCAGTTCGCCGGCGCGCGGGTCGTCGGGGAGGAGTTCGGGCAGGTCGGTACGGAGGGTGGCGGCGCAGCTCGGTTCGAGGACGACCAGAGGACGGCCGGGGAGGAGACCGACCCGGTCCAGGGTGCGGCGCATCACCCGGCGGGCCGCGTCCAGTTGGCCGGTCGACACGTAGGTGAGGCCGCAGCACACCCCGCGTGGGGGCGGCAGCACCGTACGCCCCGTCGCCTCCTCCAGCACCCGGACCGCCGCTCGGCCCACCTGCGGGGACAGGTGCTCGGTGAAGGTGTCCGCCCAGAGGGCCACCACCCGGTCGGACGAGGGGATGTCCGTACCCGCGGGCACGTCCTCGCCCTGATGCCGGCGCAGCCACCGGCTGTACGTCCGCGTCGCCAGCACCGGGATCGTCCGCTCGGGCGCGATGCCCGCCAGCCGCTTCACCAGCGCGGCCAGGGGGCGCAGCCGGGCCAGGGCGTTGAGCGGCCGGGCGACGGGAGCGGCCAGGCGCAGCCACCGGGGCAGGCGGCCCATCGCGTAGTGGGCGGCGGGGCGCAGCCGGCCACGGTAGTGGTGGTGCAGGAACTCCGCCTTGTACGTGGCCATGTCGACGCCCACCGGGCAGTCGCTGCGGCACCCCTTGCAGGAGAGGCAGAGGTCGAGCGCGTCCCGTACCTCCGTGCTGCGCCAGCCGTCCGTGACCACCTCCCCCGCGAGCATCTCGTGCAGCAGCCGGGCCCGTCCCCGCGTCGAGTGCGCCTCCTCGCCCGTCACCCGGAAGGAGGGGCACATCACGCCCGCACCCGGCGCCGCCTCCGTACGGCACTTGGCGACGCCGACGCAGCGCCGCACCGCGCCCGCGAAGTCGCCGCCGTCCTGCGGGTAGCCGAAGGCCACGTCCACCGGGCTCCGGGGCAGCACCTCGAAGCGGAGGTCGTCGTCCAGGCGGGCCGGGCGGGCGAGGATGCCGGGGTTCAGGCCGCCGTCCGGGTCCCACAGGTCCTTGAACCGGCCGAAGAGGGCGACGAGTTCGTCCCCGTACATCCGGGGCAGCAGCTCGGCGCGCGCCTGGCCGTCGCCGTGCTCGCCGCTGAGGGAGCCGCCGTGTGCGACGACGAGATCGGCCTGCTCCTCGGAGAACCGGCGGTAGCGGGCCACTCCCGCCGGGGTGAGCAGGTCGAAGTCGACGCGTACGTGGATGCAGCCGTCGCCGAAGTGGCCGTACGGGGTTCCGCGCAGACCGTGCCGGCCGAGCAGGGCCCGGAAGTCGCGGAGGTAGCGGCCGAGCCGGGCGGGCGGGACCGCGCAGTCCTCCCAGCCGGGCCACGCCTCAGTGCCGTCGGGCATCCGGGTCGCGGTTCCGGAGGCGTCCTCGCGGATGCGCCACAGGGTCCGCTGCCCGGCCGGGTCCGTGACGACCGTCCCGTCCACCGCGTCGGCCCCGCGCAGGATGCGCTCGGCGTGCGCCCGCGCCTCGGCCGGGGTGTCGCCGCCCGTCTCGACGAAGAGCCAGGCGGCCCCGCGCGGCAGCCCGGCGGGTTCGGTGACCAGGTCGGCGGCCATGCCCTCGACGGTGAGCGGGCGGTACGGGAGGAGGCCCGGGGCGGCTTCGGCGGCTGCCGACTCGTCGGCGTACCCGAGGACGGCCAGGGCTCGGGCGCGCGGGGCCTCCACCAGGCGGACGGTCGCCTCGGTGACCACGGCGAGGGTGCCTTCGCTGCCGCAGAACGCCCGGACGGGGTCGGGGCCGCCGGGATGCTCGGGGAGCAGGGCGTCGAGCGCGTAGCCGGAGATGCGGCGCGGCAGGTCGGGGTAGCCGGTGCGCAGGAGGGCGAGATGGGCGTCGATGAGTTCGCGTACGCCGTGGGGGCCGGCGGTCCGCCCGGGTACGCCGTGGGGGCCGGGCCCTCCCGGCCGCCGGGGCGCCCCCTGCTCCAGCCGCAGCGCCTGACCCCCGTACCGCACCACCGACAGCCCCCGCACGTTGTCCGCCGTCGTGCCCCAGGCCACCGAGTGCGCGCCGCAGGAGTTGTTGCCGATCATGCCGCCGAGGGTGCAGCGGCTGTGCGTGGACGGGTCGGGGCCGAAGGTCAGGCCGTGCGGGGCGGCGGCGGCCCGCAGGTCGTCCAGGACCACACCGGGCTGGACGACGGCGGTGCGGGCGGCCGGGTCCAGGTCGAGGATCGCGCGCAGGTGCCGGGTGAGGTCCAGGACGAGGCCGGTGCCGGTCGCCTGGCCGGCGATGGACGTGCCGCCGCCGCGCGGCACGACGGGGACCCCGTACTCCTGGCAGACCGCCAGGGCGGCCACGATGTCGTCCGCGTCACGCGGGGCGAGCACCCCCAGCGGGACGCGGCGGTAGTTGGAGGCGTCCATCGTCATCAGGGCCCGGGCTGCGGGCCCGAAGTCGCACGTGCCGCGCACGGCGGAGCGGAGGGCGGCGACGAAGGCGGGGGACGGTCCGGTATGCGGGCGATGCTGTTCGGCCATGGCTTCAGGATGCCGTCGGTCCAGATGAACTCTTGGGATGCGGGCGGACAAAATCTCTCAAGCAGCACAAAGAAGGCTACAAGATCTTCCCAAACAGACCGTCAAGTCTCCTATAGTGACCAAGACTTGAGCAGGAATTATCAGCTCCAGTTGTGCATGATCGCCCGCACCCATGACGAACTGTCCTGTTTCGGCCGGTACAGCTCGCCCCGTACGTACCGTCCCGCACCGTCCGCCACCGAGGACTCCGATTGCGCCCCTCATTCCGGCCCACCGCGTTCGCCCTGCTGATCTCGGCAGCCGTCACCGGCACGCTGACTCTGTGGGCCGTGGCCGTGGCCCCCGATTCGGTACGGACCCCGCTGGCCTGGGGCGCGGGGGCGGCCGCCGTGCTGCTGAGCGTCTGCGTGGCCGTCACCGTCCACACCCTGGGGGCCGCGCGCACCGTGCGCTCCCTGCGGGCCGCCGACACCCAGCGGTTCACCTCCGAGACCTCGCGCCTGGTCTCCGCCTCCGCCGCCGAGGCCCAGCGCTTCACCGCGGAGGCCGCCCGGATCAAGGCCGCCGCCTCCGCCGAGACCGCCCGCGTCACCGCCGAGGCCCGCGCCGAGATGGAGCGGACCGCCGCGGAGGCCGCCGCCGAGCGGTCCCGCCTCTCCGTCACCGTCGACCGGCTCACCGCCCGCGCCACCCGCGCCGAGACCGAGCGGTCCGCCGCCGTCGCGGCCTGCGCCAACGCGGCCGGGCGGATGCAGGCCCTGGCCACCAGCATGCTGGCCGACCTGCGGGAGATGGAGCACCGGCACGCGGACGAGTCCGTCCTCGGGGACCTGCTCCACCTGGACCACCGCACCGCCCAGGCGGGCCGGCTCGCGGACTCCATCGCCGTACTGACCGGGGCGCGTTCGGGACGGCGCTGGGCCAAGCCGATCGTCATGGAGTCGATCCTGCGCGGCGCGATGGGCCGCATCGGCAGCTACCAGCGCGTCCGCCTCCACTCCACCAGCGATGTCGCCATCGCCGGGCACGCGGCCGAGGGCGTCATGCACGCGCTCGCCGAACTCCTGGACAACGCGGCCAACTTCTCGCCGCCCACCGCCGAGGTCCACGTGTACGTGGAGGAGGTCCCGGCGGGCATCGTCATCACCGTCGAGGACAGCGGCCTGGTCATGAGCGAGGTGCAGCTGCGCCGCGCGGAGCGGGCCGTCTCCGCCGAGAACCAGGACCTGACCAACCTGTCCGGTACCCGGCTCGGTCTCGCCGTCGTCGGCCGGCTGGCCCGTAAGCACGGGCTGACCGTCTCCTTCCGGCCCTCGGCCCGCGGCGGCACCGGCGCGCTGATGATGCTGCCGCAGGAGCTCATCGCCCGTACCACCGCACCGGCCCCGGCCCCGGCCGCCGCCCTCCCGGCGGCTCCCGCCGAACCGGAGCCGTCCCACGCCTCGGCAGCCGGCGCGGACACCGCCAACGCCCCGGCCACGGCCCGGACCGTGGCCGACTCCCCGTCCGCCTCCGCCCCGGCGGACTCCGAGGACTCCACGCCCCCGACCCCGGCGGCGGAGTCGGAGTCCGAATCCACCGGCGCCGTACCCACGTTCGGTGAGAGCGGCCTGCCCAAGCGCCGCCGCGGCCGCACGCTGGCCGCCGCCGAAGCCCGTACCGGCAACGCCGCCCCCGGCGGAGCCGACACCCCCCGGGCCCGTACCACCGACCCGAAGGTCCAGGCAGCGCGCTTCAGCACCTTCAGCCGGGCGGTACGTGCCAACTCCCCGCACCCGGAAGGCAACACCCGATGACCGCGACCACCGACGAGAAGCTCAACTGGCTGCTGGAGGGGCTGCTGGACCGCACCCCCGGGACCCGCCACGCCCTCGTCCTGTCCCGCGACGGCCTCAAGCTGTGCCGCACCCCCGAGCTCTCGATCGACCAGGCCGACCAGCTGGCCGCGATCTCCGCCGGGATCCAGAGCCTCTCGCACGGCGCGTCCATCGAGTTCGGTGACGGCACCGGCGGCGTACGGTCCGCGATGGCCGAGTTCTACGGCGGCGTGCTGTTCATCGTCGAGGCGGGCGCCGGCGCACATCTGGCCGTCGTCGCCGACGAGGACTCCGACGTGGGCCTGGTCGGCCACAACATGAGCGAGCTCGTCGAGCAGCTCGGCGAGCACCTCGTCGCCCCGCCGCGCACGCCCGCGGCCGAGAACCCGGCCGTATGACGACGGCGCCCCGCCCCCGCCCGGGCCGCGACGACGATCCGGACCGGCTGTACACCCTCACCGGGGGACGCAGCCGCTCCGACTCGGCCGCCTTCGACCTGGTGACCCTCGTCGTCGCCGAGTGCGACCCGGCCCCCGGCATGCAGTCGGAGCACGTCGCCATCCTGCGGATGTGCCAGGGGCCCACCGCCGTCGTCGAGATCGCCGCGACCCTGAACCTGCCGGTCAGCATCGTCCGCATCCTGCTGTGCGACCTGCTGGACACCGGCCGGATCAGCGCCCGCCACCCCCGTACCGCCCGTGTCGCGGACCGGCTCCCCGACCCCGACATCCTGGAACAGGTGCTCGTTGGACTCCGCAACCTCTGACCGCGCCACCCTGAGCGACACCGCCGACAACGGACTCAAGATCGTTGTCGTCGGCGGCTTCGGCGTCGGCAAGACCACCATGGTCCGATCCGTGAGCGAGATCCGTCCGCTCAACACGGAGGAGACGATGACCCGCGCGGGCGAGGCCGTCGACCACCTCGACGGCGTACAGGCCAAGTCGTCCACCACCGTGGCGTTCGACTTCGGCCGCATCACGCTCGACGAACGCTCGGTGCTGTACCTCTTCGGCGCGCCCGGACAGGAGCGGTTCTGGTTCCTGTGGGACCGGCTGTTCTCCGGCACGCTCGGCGCGGTCGTCCTCGTCGACACCCGCCGGCTCGCCGACTCCTGGTACGCCATCGACCGCCTGGAGCACCACGGCACGCCCTTCATCGTGGCGTGCAACGACTTCGGCGGCCCGCTCCACAGCGAGCAGCAGATCCGCGAGGCCCTGGACCTCGCGGACGACGTACCGCTGGTGGAGTGCGACGCCCGCGACCGGTCCTCCAGCAAGTACGTGCTCATCACCCTCGTCGAGCACCTCGCCGCGCTCTCCGCCGCCCGCCTCCGCGCCCCCGAGGTGGCACTGGCGGCGGCCGCCCCGACCCCGGAGCCCGCCCCGTGACCACCACCTCCGGCTGCCCCGTCACCCACGGGTCCGTGCCCCTGTCCGGACCCCGCTTCCAGAGCGACCCCGTCCAGCTCTACCGGGACATGCGGCGCGACCACGGCGCCGTCGCCCCGGTCGCGCTGGACGGCGACGTGCCCGCCTGGCTCGTCCTCGGCTACCGCGAACTGCACCAGGTCACCGGCGACCCGGCCCTCTTCAGCCGGGACTCCGACCTGTGGAACCAGTGGGACCGCATCCCGGACGACTGGCCGCTGCTGCCGATGATCGGGCGCAGGCAGCCCTCGATCCTCTACACGGTCGGCGAGCGCCACAGCGTCCGCGCGATGATGATCAGCAACGCGCTGGAGGGCGTCGACCCGTTCTCGCTGAAGCGGTACGCGGAGGAGTTCGCGGACGAGCTGATCGACCGGTTCTGCACCAAGGGCTCGGTCGACATCATCGCGGAGTACGCCAAGCTGCTGCCCGCCCTCGTGCTGGCCAGGATCTACGGCTTCTCCGACGAGGATACCTACCCCCTGGTCGGCGCGATCAACGACATGATCGACGGCCGGGAGCGGGCGCTCGCCGGACAGCACCACCTGGCCACCTCGATGTTCCAGCTGCTGGCCGACAAGCACGCCGAGCCCGGTGACGACGTCGCCAGCCGGATGATCGCGGACGCCGGCGGCTTCACCGACGAGGAGGTCGCCCAGGACCTCATGGTGATGATGGCGGCCGGGCACCAGCCGACCGCCGACTGGGTGGGCAACTCGCTGCGTCTGATGCTCACCGACGACCGGTTCGCCGCCTCGCTCTCCGGCGGCCGGCACAGCGTCGCCGAAGCGATGAACGAGGTGCTCTGGGAGGACACCCCCACCCAGAACGTGGCAGGCCGCTGGGCCGCCCGCGACACCCACCTCGGCGGCCGGCACATCCGCGCCGGCGACCTGCTGCTGCTCGGCCTCGCCGCCGCCAACGGCGACCCGCAGGTGCGGACCGACGGCTCGGCGCTGACCGGCGGCAACAACGCCTTCCTCTCCTTCGGCCACGGCGAGCACCGCTGCCCGTTCCCGGCCCAGGAGACCGCCGAGGTCATCGCCCGTACCGGCATCGAGGTCCTGCTGGACCGGCTGCCGGACGTGGACCTCGCCGTCCCCGCCGAGCAGCTCACCCGCCGCCCGTCACCGTGGCTGCGCGGTCTGACCGACCTGCCGGTGCTCTTCACGCCCACGCCCGCCCTCGGCAGACCCGCAAGCTTCGGAGGCCCCGCATGACCCGCATCGCGCTCGATCCCCTCGTCGGAGACCTCGACGGCGAGAGCGCCGCGCTGCGGGCCGCGGGTCCGCTGGCCGAGGTGGAGCTGCCGGGCGGGGTGCACGTCTACGCGGTCACCCGTCACGCGGAGGCCCGCGCGCTGCTCACCGACAGCCGGGTGGTCAAGGACATCGACGTCTGGGGCGCCTGGCAGCGCGGCGAGATACCCCTGGACTGGCCGCTGATCGGCCTGGCCAACCCGGGCCGCTCGATGCTGACGGTCGACGGGGCCGACCACCGCCGGCTGCGTACGCTGGTGGCGCAGGCGCTCACGGTGAGGCGGGTGGAGCGGCTGCGTTCCGGGATCGAGGCGCTGACGAACGCGAGCCTGGAGAGGCTGGCGGCCTTCCCGGCCGGGGTGCCGGTGGACCTGAAGGCGGAGTTCGCCTACCCGCTGCCCATGAACGTCATCAGCGAGCTGATGGGCGTGGACGCGGCGGACCACCCGCGGCTGAAGGAGCTGTTCGAGAAGTTCTTCTCGACACAGACCCCGCCGGAGGAGGTCCCCCGGATGATGGCGGACCTCGGGGCCCTCTTCACGAAGATCGTCGAAGGCAAGCGGGCCGCCCCGGGTGACGACCTCACCAGCGCCCTTATAGCGGCCTCCGAGAACGGCGACCACCTCACGGACGAGGAGATCGTCAACACGCTGCAACTGATCATCGCCGCCGGACACGAGACCACGATCAGCCTGATCGTCAACGTCGTGGAGGCGCTCCAGACCCACCCCGAGCAGCGCAAGCGGGTGCTGGACGGGGAGATCGGGTGGGAGGGCGTGATCGAGGAGACGCTGCGCTGGAACACCCCGACCTCGCACGTCCTGATCCGCTTCGCCACCGAGGACGTCGAGGTCGGCGACAAGGTGCTCCCGAAGGGCGAGGCGCTGATCGTCTCGTTCGGGGCACTGGGCCGGGACGAGGAGCAGTACGGCCCGACGGCGGGCGACTTCGACGCCACCCGCACCCCCAACCGCCACATCGCCTTCGGCCACGGCCCGCACGTCTGCCCGGGTGCGGCCCTGTCCCGCCTGGAGGCGGGGATCGCGCTGCCGGCGCTGTACGAGCGGTTCCCGCAGCTGGAGCTGGCGGTGCCGGCCTCCGAGCTGCGCAACAAGCCGATCGTGACGCAGAACGACCTGTACGAGCTGCCGGTGGAGCTGGGTTGCCCGTTCGGCCACGGGGCGTGAACTCCCCTTCCCACGGGCGTCAATTCCCCTTCCCACGGGCGTCCACGGGTCGGAGCGCGCGTCTCACCGGACGGACACGGTTGCTGGGCCGTGGCGCCGAGGGACTACGCTCCGACTCGTGGCCGACATCCAGATTCCCGCTGACATCAAGCCCGCCGACGGACGCTTCGGCGCCGGTCCTTCCAAGGTGCGGACGGAGGCGCTCGACGCGCTGGCCGCCACCGGCACCTCTCTCCTCGGTACGTCCCACCGCCAGGCCCCGGTCAAGAACCTGGTCGGCGAGGTGCGCGACGGTGTGCGCAGCCTCTTCTCCCTCCCCGAGGGTTACGAGGTCATCCTCGGCAACGGCGGCTCCACCGCCTTCTGGGACGTCGCCACGCACGGTCTGATCGAGGCGAAGTCCCAGCACCTGAACTTCGGTGAGTTCTCCTCCAAGTTCGCCAAGGCGTCCCTCCTCGCCCCGTGGCTGGCCGACCCCACCGTCATCGCCTCCGACCCGGGCACCCATCCGGACCCGCGGGCCGAGCCTGGCGTCGACGTCTACGCCTTGACCCACAACGAGACCTCCACGGGGGTCGCCGCGCCGGTCGAGCGCGTCGCGGGCGCCGACGAGGGCTCCCTCGTCCTGGTGGACGCCACCTCCGGCGCGGGCGGCCTCCCGGTCGACATCACCGAGTCCGACGTCTACTACTTCGCCCCGCAGAAGTCCTTCGCCTCCGACGGCGGCCTGTGGATCGCCGTGTTCTCCCCGGCCGCCCTGGAGCGCGCCGCCCGGATCCACGCCTCGGGCCGGCACGTCCCGGAGTTCTTCTCGCTTCCGACGGCGATCGACAACTCCCTCAAGAACCAGACGTACAACACCCCGGCGCTGGCCACCCTCTTCCTGCTGAACGAGCAGCTGAGGTGGATGAACACCCAGGGCGGCCTGGACTTCACCACGGGCCGCACGGCCGCCTCCTCCGGCCACCTCTACGGCTGGGCCGACGAGTCCAAGTACGCGACCCCGTTCGTCACGGACCCGGCGAAGCGCTCGCAGGTCATCGGCACGATCGACTTCTCGGACGAGATCGACGCGGCGGCCGTCGCCAAGGTGCTGCGCGCCAACGGCATCGTGGACACCGAGCCGTACCGCAAGCTGGGCCGCAACCAGCTGCGGGTGGCGATGTTCCCGGCGATCGACCCGGCGGACGTGCAGGCGCTGACGGCGTGCGTCGACTACGTGATCGAGAAGCTGTAGTTCTTCCGCCTTTCCGGCTGTACGGAGACGGCCCGGCACCCACGTGGGTGCCGGGCCCGTTTCTGCTTCACCCGACCGGCTGGCATATGCCAGAAGCGCGGTTCTCGGCTGTCCCGCCCTACGATGATGCTCTCGACACCAGCCCATTTCAGGAGGCCCGCAATGTCTGCAGCAGCAGTCGAGCACCCCTGTGACGGTGAGCCGGAAACGCTGCTGGAAACGGCCAACCGTCTCATGGAGCAACTTCCGGGGCATCGCGTCGAGATCATCGGAGGCGTCATCACCGTGGCACCACCCCCGGACGGCCCGCACGCGGACGCCCTGACCACGCTCATGGTCCCCTTCCTCTCCGCCGGTCTGCACGGCGAGGAGTCGAGAGTCCTCCCAGGCATCGGCCTCTGGCTTCCCAGCGGCCCCGAGGACTACGTGATTCCCGACCTGACGATCGTCGACTCCGACTACAACGAGCGTCTGATCGCGAACAACAGCTACGACCCCGCCTGCTTCCGCCTGGTCCTGGAAGTCACCTCCGGGAACTACCAGAACGACCTCCGCAACAAGGTCACCGCCTACGCCCAGGCCAAGATCCCGGTCTACGTGATCGTCGACCGCAGGCACGGCCGGGTCCACGTCCTGACCGAGCCGCTGCCCGGCGGCTACGACCGCCACGAGGTGTACGCCCCCGGCCAGGAGGCCCCGCTGCCCGCCTCCATCGGCGCCGAACTCTCCCTGGACGTCGACGAGATCGTACGCGCGGGCCGCCCGAAACGCTGAGGACGGGGCCGGGACGCCCAGAGGCCCTGCTCCCCGGTGCGCCCTACTCCCCCGGTGCCGCCGCCAGCACCGCGCGCAGGGCGGCCGTACCGGCCAGCCACTGCGCCTCAGCGCCGGCCTCGGCCCACAGGTCCCGCGGCTCCGCGTTCTCGGCCGTCGCCCGGTCCAGGGCGCGGACCGCCAGCGGGCGCAGGTCGGCGGGGAGCGGGGGCAGCGGCTTCTTCGGGCCGTACGCGGTGGTCACGGGCTCGCCGCCGGGGCACTGGGCCGCCACGAGGGCGGCCGCCGCTATGGCTTCCTCGCCGCCGTCCAGATAGTCCTGCGGGGCGGTGCCGGCGGCGGCGGTCAGGACGGCCCGGAGCACGTCCGCCTTCTTCTCCGGCTCCGCGTCGTCCACGCGCCGGCCGAAGTCCGCCGCGGTGTCGTTGTCGAAGTGGCCGATGTCCCAAGCGCCCATGGGGTCTCCCTCAGTGTCCCGCGCTGTTCTGCGTCGGAGTCCCCATCTTCACAGCCGCCACTGACAATCGGCCGGGAGCCGACCGGAGCGGGGGCTCACCGCACGCGGGAACCCCCGCCTCCGGAACCGCCGCCCGACCTGTTCTCCTCCTCGTCGTCATCGTCCGGGACGTGCACGTCGAAGACGTTGATGTTGACCTCGACGACGTCGAGACCGGTCATCGTCTCCACCGCGTCGACGACCTGCGTCCTGATCCGGTCGGCCAGCTCATGGATCGGAACGCCGTACTCCACCTCGACGTCGACATCGATCGCCGCCTGCTTCTCGCCCACCTCGACCTTCACGGCCCGTCCGGCGCCCGAGGACCCGGACACCCGGCCCGTCATGGCGCCCAGCGCCTTCGAGGCGCCCCTGCCCACCGAGTGGACGCCGTCGGTCTCCCGTATCGCTATTCCGGCGATGGTGGCCACGACGCCGTCGGCGATGGTGGTCCTGCCGCGCACGCCGCCTCCTCCGCTCGCCGCCGGGGTTCCGCTCAGAGGTTCGATGTCTGTCATGTCCGCCTCACAGGGTGTGGTTGCCACGGGCGCTCCCCCCGCCCGCACGGGTCCCCTCATCCACTCTCCGCCCGCCCGCCACCATCCGCCATTCGGGGTACCGGACCTCAGTCGCGCGGCAGCAGCGACCCGAGCGGGCCGAGGTCCAGATTGAGGTCCTCCGGGCGCACCCCGTGCTGGTCGCAGAGCTCCTTCATCCGCTGGTCGAGCAGCATCAGCGTGGTCCCGATCTCCTCGACCTGCTCGTCGCTGAGGTCGCCCTGCTCCACCCGGCGGATCGCCTGTCGCTCCATCAACTGCCGCAACAGCTCCACCACGGTCAGCACCAGGGCCACCAGGTCCCGCCCCATCTGCTCGGAGTCCAGATCGACCCGCGCGCCCCTGCCGGGCCCCATGGCTGAGCGCGTATCCGTCACAGCGGCCCCCCGTCGGCCCACGGCGCCGGAACCCGTTCGCTGACCGACGAGAGCAGGGCGTGCAGCGACACCCGTACGAGAGGTACGTCGGCGATGGCGATCACCAGGTCGCCGCTGACGACGACACCGGTCGCCAGAACACGGTCCAGCAGATCCACCAAGGGCACCCCGATGGGCCCGCCCAGAGGCTCCGGGCTGTCCCAGGGCACCACCGCGCGCTCGGCCACCACGACTACACCTCTCCGACGAAGGAGTACGGCACCCAGGGCCCGGTCAGTTCGATCCGCGCCCCGGTCCGCTCACCCAGTTCACTGACGCGTGCGGCCAGTTCGTCCGTCCGCTGCACGGCCACGAGGTACGTCGCGTTGAGCACGTGCACCCGGCCGTCGCCCGCCGGAACGGCTCCGTGCGTACGGAGGCGGCGCGAGGCGGCCGCCAGCTCACGGAGCTCGGCGTCCACCGATTCGGCGACGGACAGGGCCTGTTCCCGGCGCCGCTCCCGCCGCTCGTGGACCCCGCGCCTGCGGTTCAGGTAGGCGAGCCCGGCACCGGGGGCGGCGGGAGCCTCACGCCCGCCGCCCCCGGCGGTGGCGGGTTCCCTCTCCTCCGGGACGGCCGCGGGCTCGTACACCTTCACGCCCCACTCGGCGTGCTGCGCGATGCGCTTCAGCACGCTGTGGAAGCGGTGCGCCTCGTCGTCCAGGGCTCGGCGGGCCCGGTCGTCGTCGTGGTACAGCGTGGCCAGGGGCAGCGGTACGGCGGGCCCGTGGGCGGCCGCGGCGGACACGACCTCGTGGTGGGCCCGGGCGTACCGCTCGATCTCCTGCCGGTCGGCGAGCCGGGTCTGCCAGACCTCGTCCGTGAAGTCGGCGGCCGGGACGGTCTGGACCACGGCGGTCAGGGGCCCGGAGGGCAGCAGCCGGACCGCCGCACCGCCCGGCATTCCGGCCAGGCCGGTGACATCCGCCGTGTTGGTGGCACGGGTGCCCCGGCAGACCGCGAACACGTACGTGACACCGGTGCCCGCAGCCCGGGCCCGTGAGGTGGGGTGCGTCATCGCTGCCCGGTCTCCTTGCTGCGGTCCGTGTCGGCGTCCCCGTACGGGTGGTCCGGGCCGCCGGCTTCTTCCGTGGCCGGTTCGAGGGCCTGGAGACGTTCCCGCAACCGGCGGTTCTCGTCCTCCAGGGCGTTGCGCGACGCCCGGGAGCTGAGGGCCGGATCGGTCTCCCACCAGTCGATACCCGCCTTCTTCGCGGTGTCGACGGAGGCCACGAAGAGGCGCAGCCGGATGGTGAGCAGTTCGATGTCGAGGAGGTCGATCTTGATGTCCCCGGCGATGACGATGCCCTTGTCCAGCACGCGTTCGAGGATGTCGGCGAGATTGGTGGTGTGGGGGCCGTTGGCCGGCTGTCCGCCGTGGCGGAAGTCGAGGTCGGTCACCGTGCGGCCTCCGACCGGCGCCGGCGGCTCACGCGCTTGGGAGCGGGGGGCTCCTCGGGCTCCTCGTCTTCCTCTTCGTCCTCCTCGGGTTCCTCTTCCTCTTCGTCCTCCTCGGGTTCCTCGTCTTCCTCTTCCTCTTCGCCCTCCTCGGGCTCCTCTTCCTCCTCCGCTTCCGCTTCGTCCTCCGGCCCGTCGCCCTCTTCCTCCTCGTCGTCCCCTTCCTCTTCCTCTTCGCCCTCCTCGGGCTCCTCGTCCTCGTCGTCGTACTCGTCGTCTTCGCCTGCCTCGCCCGCCTCCTCGCCGGGCTCCTCCTCACCGTTCTCCTGGTCCTCGGCCTCCTCCGCCTCCTCGCGCTCGACGGCTTCCTCGTGGCTGACCACGACCTCGCCGTCGCGGATCTCGCCGCGCCACCCCTCGGGCTCCTCCTCGGTGAGGGTCACGTACCGCTGGAAGTGCTTGAAGTCCAGCCGTACACGACGGCCCTGGGCACGCCAGAGGTTGGCCGTCTTCTCGAAGAACCCGGCCGGGTAGTACTCCACGACCAGCACGATCCGGGTCAGGTTCGGGGACAGCTCGTGGAAGCTGATGGCTCCGCGCGTGCTGCCCTTGGCACCCTCGGAGGTCCAGACGATGCGGTCGTCCGGCACCTGTTCCTGCACCGTGGCCTTGAAGCTGCGGGTGGAGGGGCCGACCTTGACTTTCCAGTCGGTCTCCTCGTCGTCGCCCTTCGAGACGCTCTGGACGCCCTTCATGAAACCGCTGAACTCGTCGTACTGCGTCCAGGCGTCGTAGGCGGTGCGCAACGGCACGCCGACGTCCACCACCTCGATGATGTTCATGAACTTGCCGCCGCCGGCCTTGCGGTTGCCGCCCCCGCCGCCTCCGCCACCCCCGCCGCCTCCTTCGCCGCCGCCCCCGCCGAACGCGCTCTTCGCCTTGTCCATGACCGCGTCCTTGGTGCCCTTGGCCTTCTCCGAGATGAAGGCCTTCACCGGGGATTCGCCCTGGAGGACGCGCGAGGCGATGGAGGGCATGGAGCCGCTCTCAGCAGAGTCGGTCAACTGACCGGTGAGGTCCTTGAGTTTGCCGCCGGCCTTCTCGGCGAGCTGCTGGACCTGGGCACTGGCGAACTTCGACAGTTCTTCTTTGATGCGGTCGACACCCGACTCCTGCGGAGCCGCCGGAGCCTCGGATTCGTCTTTGTCCGTCTTTGCCATGGCTGACTACCTCCGGCGGTCGGCGCGCTGGGAAGCTGACCGCTTCGCCGGCGCTGTCTTCTTGGCGGCGGTCTTCTTGGCGGCCGAGCTGCGGGGGGCTGTTTTCTTGGCCGCCGACTTCTTGGCCGGTGCGGTCTTCTTCGCCGTCTTCTTGGCCGCCGTCTTCTTCGCTGCTGTCTTCTTTGCGGGAGCCGTCCTCTTGGCTGCGGTCTTCTTCGCGGGAGCCGCCCTCTTGGCCGCGGTCTTCTTCGCGGGAGCGGCCTTCTTGGCCGGAGCCGCCTTCTTTTCGGCCGCCTTCTTGGCCGAGGCGGACTTCTTGGCAGGGGCCGGCTTCTCGGCAGCAGGCTTCCGGGGCGGGGACTTGCGAGGCTCGCGCCGGGCCTTCGGAGCGGGCGGCGCCTCTTCCTCGTCCGCGTCTTCCTCGTCCTCGTCTTCCTCCTCCTCAGGCTCCTGCTCGCCCTCCTCCTCTTCCTCGTCTTCCTCGTCTTCGGGTTCCTCCTCGTCCTCGTCTTCCTCGTCTTCGGGTTCCTCCTCGTCCTCCTCCTCTTCTTCCTCGGGCTCCTCCTCCTCGTCCTCCTCGTCCTCGGGCTCCTCCTCTTCCCCGCCTTCGGGCTCCTCGTCTTCCTCTTCCTCGGGCTCCTCTTCCTCAGGCTCCTCCTCGTCCTCGTCCGGCTCCTCGTCCTCCTCGCCCTCGGCTTCCGGCTCCTCGCCCTCACCCTCGGGCCCCTCGTCCTCCTGGCCCTCCTCGTCCTCCTCCGCCTCGTCCTCCGGCGCCGCGGTGAGCCGGGCCGTCCGGTCGCCGATGGCGTCCGCCAGGGAGGCCATGGAGCGGTTGGCGGCAGCGGTGACCGCCTGGCGGCCAGCGTTGAGGACCTCGCCCCGCAACTGCTCCTGCAACTGGGCGACTTGTGGTACCTCACCGAGCCTGCGCATCCCCTCGGCCGCCAGTTGGCGGGGTTCGAGTCCGAACCGGCGCCCCGCCAGATAGGTCGCGACGCTCAGGGCCAGTCGGCCCTTCTTCGTCCGGCCCAGCACGTATCCGCCCACCACGGCGGCTGCGAGTGTGACTTTCGCCTGGTCATCCATGCCTGTCACCTTCTGTCGTCGGTGTCCGGCCGGTCTGCGCGGCGTACAGCCGGTCGAGCAGCTTTTCCTCTTCCGCTTCGAACTCCTCCAGCCCGATGTGTCCTTCGTCGAGCTCGTGGTTGAGGGCCGCCAGCTGCGCGCGGATCACCCCGGGGTCGTACAGTTCGCGTTCGGCGGCGTCCTGCAGCCGTTCCGCGACCCACATCACGCCCCGGGCGGGTGCGAGGGGGAGCAGCAGCACTCCGGAGATCAGGCCCATGGTCACGCCCCTCCGACCGGTGCGGGCGGGCTCTGGGTCCCGGCGCCGACGAAGCTGTAGCAGGCCAGCGGACCCGCGACGCGGAGCTCGACGTGGTCGCGGTGGGCCGCCGCGAAACGTTCGGCGGTCGCGCGGAACCGGTCGCCGTCGGCCTGCCCCACCAGGAAGGACACGTTGAGCGCGCAGCCGGGGACCTCGGGACCCCCGGCCGTCGCGCGGGCCATCGGTGCCAGCTCCCGCAGGGCCCGCCGGCCGGCCTCGGCCGCCCGGCGGGCCAGGGCGGAGGCGACGGCCGCGCCCAGCCGCACATTGGCCTCGTAGCCGGGGCGCCTGCGGGTCTCGTCGCGCAGCCGCCGTACGGTCGCGTCCCCCGCCACCAGGGCGGCGAGGGAGTCGTGGGCCGGCAGGGCCTTGACGTTCATCTCCACGTGTCCGTCGACCCGGTCCAGGTCGGCGAGGTGGGACGCCTCCGCTGCGGCCAACTGCGCGCACAGGGCGTCCTCGTCCGGTGCGACCATGCCGAAACGCATGGGCAGGACGGGCCCGCTGCCCGCCAGATGCGTCAGGAGTTCCTGGTGGGCCAGCAGGTCGCGGCGCCGGGCACGCAACTGTGCGGGGGCGGCACTGACCACCGCCGCTACCATCCCCGCGCGGACGGTCCGCAGCGGAGCGGGCGGGCTGCCCACGCCCCCGGCCTCGCGGGGCAGCGGCGTTCCGGCCCGGACGACCGCGTAGACGTACAGTCCCCCTCCGTCTGCGGGTCGACCCCGCCCTTCGGCACGCATGGTCATACCTCCGCTCGGCGGCGACGGCTCGTGCTGCCGGCGGGGGCCCGCCGCTTCCTCGGACGCGCGGGCTTCTCCTCCGCCTCGGCCTCGGCCTCGTCGTACTCCTCGTCGGAGTCGTCACCGGCCCCCACCGCCTTGCGTACGGTGTCGCCCACCGACTCCGCCGCATTGCGCACCTTCCGCTTGCCGATGGACCTGGCCGCGGAGCCGCCGAACAGTTCGGGGACGGTGGTGGAGCCGGAGTCCCGTTCGAGGTCCAGGCGGTTGCACGCCTCGGCGAAGCGGAGGTAGGTGTCCACACTGGCCACGACTATGCGTGCGTCGATCTTGAGGATCTCGATACCGACCAGGGAGACCCGTACGAATACGTCGATCACCATGCCCCGGTCGAGAATGAGCTCCAGCACGTCGTAGAGCGTGCCGGCGCGGGGCGGGCACGGAGCGGCACCGTCGACGTAGGTCGTGGTCGTCATGGGGAGGTCCTTCCAGCTGTCGGGCGGAGTCGGGTCACTCGTCGGCGGCACCGCGCCGGTAGCGGCGGACCCGGGTGTACTCCATGAGCTCGCCGGCCTTGTCGAGCTGAACCTCGTACGAGGCGAGGAGACTGGTCGTGTCCGGGATGCGGGCCACTTCGAGAACGTCCACGACGACGCACCAGCCGTCGTCGTCGGAGCGCCGGATCGCGGAGACGCCCTCGGCCGGGTGGCTGATCAGTGCTTCCAGGCTTCGACAGGCGGCGCGGGCGGCATGCTCGGGCCCCTGCCTGGACGGGGTCTTCTTCCGTGTCCCCGTCGAGGAGCGTCCGGCGTGCGCTGAACGTTGTTCTGCCATGGTGACCAGTCTGGTCACTGTGGGGCACTCCGCATCTTGGGAGAGCCGGTGGTGCGACGCGGCCCGCCGGAGACCGGGCGCGGCAAGGCTCCCGGCCAGGGCGGGGGCACGGGCGGGCGGTCCGGGTGGCACGCGGGGGCACGGGCGGCCGGTCCGGGCGGGCGGCACGCGCGGGGCACGCGCGGGCACGGGCGGCCGGTCCGGGCGGGCCACCGCGCAGGTACGGGCGGCCCGGACCGGGTGGGCCGCCGCGCAACGCCGGGAGCCCGATGGGCGCCGGGGCCGGGGCCCGGGCTCAGGCCGCGGGCGGCCTCCGCGCCAGTACGAACCCCTGCGGCGCCCGCTCCGGGAACGGCCCCTCCGTCTCCCGCTCCTTCCACAGCACGGCTCGCACCTCCAGACCCGCAGCCCGCAGCAGCCCGGCCATCTGCTCCGGCTGCCGGCGGTGGAAGACGAGCGAGACGGCATGGCCCCACGCCTCCGTCATCCGCAGCGGCTCGTCCCCGGCCTGGAAGCCGAGCTGTACGGGGGCGCCCGGCGCCAGAACACAGTGGAACTCGGCCAAGGCGCCCGGCAGTTCTCCGTCCGGGACGTGGATGGTCGAGTACCAGGCGAGCAGACCGCCCAGGGAGCCTTCCGGCAGGTCGAGATCGAGCATGGACCCCTCCTGGAAGCGCAGCCCGGGGTGTTCCTCGCGCGCGAGGGCCAGCATCCGCGGGGACAGGTCGATCCCGAACACCTCGACGCCCAGGCCGAGTCCGTGCAGATGTCCGGTGATCCGACCGGTCCCGCAGCCCACGTCGGCGACGGGGAGCCCCTGTCCGTCGGCGGCGGCCAGCTCGGCGAAGGCGGCGAGCACGGACCGCTCCACCGGCTTGGCCGCCAGCTCCGCGCGGGAGAAGGCGACGTAGTCGACGGCCAGGGTGTCGTAGGAGGTGCGGGTGGTGCGCAGGAAGGCGGGTTCGGATTCCGGTTCGCGTTCGGTCATGGGCGGGGACCCTAGGGCGAGTTCGGGTACCGCCGCCACCCCCGGTGTGCGAGGGGCCGCCTCAGGCTCCCGGTCCGTCCCGCTGCCACCGCCGCTCGCCGTCCTCCCACTCCCCGGTCGGGGCGAGACCGGCCGCAGCGGCGACGGCGCAGGACGCGGCGTGCTCGGGGTGGATGTGCGCGACGAGCGTACGGACCTCCCCGGGACGGCCGCCCTCGGCGTCGTCGTCCCCGGTGTCGCCGCCCTCGGTGTCGCCGTCCCCGACCGGAGCGATCAGGTGCGTGGCCAGACCCGCCACCGCCTCCTTCGCGTAGCCGCGCCCCTGCCACGCGGCCCCGACCACCCAGGCGATCTCGGCCCGGCCCTCCCGTACCGTCGCCTGCACATAGCCCGCGAGGCGGCCCTCGGCGCGTACCCGGAGCACCCAGTTGCTCCACACCTCCCCGGGCTCCGGCGGACCCGCGCACTGGCGCTCGTAGCGGGCCCGCAGCGCGGCCGCTCCGGTGGCTCGCCGCCGGTGAACACGTACAGGGCCGGGTCGGCGAGGACGACGGCCATCTCGTCCGCGTACGACGGGTCGAGCGGCAGGGCGTCCAGGCGGCGGGTGGAGAAGGGCCGGGGCCCAGGGTGCGACACGGGCCGACCCTACGCCGCTCCCCCGGCCCGACCGCCACGGGCCCACCTCCCCCAGCGCCTGCGCCTCCCTGCCCCCGGCCCCGCCCCCGGCCCAGCCCCCGGCCGCCTCACCGCCCCCGGCCCCCGAGCCGGCTCACCGGCTCAGCAGCCGGAACCGGCGCACCGCCAGCGGCAGGAAGACCAGCGTGATCACCACCGGCCACACCACGGCCATCAGCAGGGCGTGCTCCTCCACCCAGGTCCCGCCGCCGGCCACCGGGTTGCCGAACAGTTCGCGGGTGGCGGTCGCGGTCGAGGAGAGCGGGTTCCACGCGGCGACCGTGCCCAGCCAGCCCGGCATCAGGGAGGGGGCGACGAAGGTGCTGGAGATCATCGTGAGGGGGAAGGCGACCGCGTACAGACCGCCCGCCGCCTCCGGGGTGGGGACCAGCAGGCCCAGCCAGACGCCCACCCAGATCAGGCTGAACCGCAGCAGCAGGAGCAGCCCGAACGCGCCGAGGGCGGCCATGGCCCCGCCGTCCGTGCGCCAGCCGATCAGCAGGGCGGTGGCGGCCAGGATGGTCAGTTCGGCGGTGGCGACCACCAGGTCGGCGACCCCGCGTCCGGAGGCGAAGGCGGACGGGGCCATCGGCATGGACCGGAAGCGGTCGACCACCCCCTGGCCGGCGTCGGTGACGACGGCCACGGCGGTGTTCATGAAGCCCATGGACATGGTCATGGCGAACATACCGGGCATCAGGAACTCCCGGTAGTCGCCGCCTCCGGGCACCTTCATGGCGCTGCCGAAGACGTACCCGTACAGCAGGACGGACAGGATCGGGAAGCCGAGCTGCCAGATCACGGCGGAGGGCCGGCGCTGGTAGTGGGTGAGGACGCGGCGGGTGATGTTCCAGCAGTCGGAGACCGCCCAGTAGGCGAGGCCGTGGTCGCGGCCGGCGCCGGCCGTCGTGGAGGTCCGTTCGAGCCCGGCCGTCGTGGAGGTCCGTTCGGGCCCGGTCGTCGTGAAGTTGTGTTCGAGTCCGGTCGCCGTGGAGTTCTGTTCGAGCGTGGTCATGCCGCCGCCACCTCTCGCGCGTCGGGGATGTCGATGTCCTGGGAGGTATCGGCCGTGTCGTGCCCGGTCAGGCGCAGGAACACGTCGTCCAGGCTCGGCCTGCGCAGCCCGATGTCCTCCACCGCGATCCCGTCGTCCTGGAGGCTCCGGGTCACCTCGGTCAGCGCGGCCACCCGGTCGGCGACCTGCGCGTGCACCCGGCGGGTGGTGTCGTCGGTGACGACGAGCCCGCCCCCGGCCACCCGGCCGACGGCCTGCGCCACCGCCGCGAGGTCGCCCTCGTCCGCGGCGACGACCTCGATCCGGTCGCCGCCGACCCGGTTCTTCAGCGCGTCCGGGGTGTCGTCGGCGATGGCCCGCCCCCGGTCGATGACGGTGATGTGCGAGGCGAGCCTGTCCGCCTCGTCCAGGTACTGCGTGGTGAGCAGCACCGTCGTACCGCCCGCGACCAGGGCCCGGATCGTCCCCCAGACCTCGCCCCGGCCGCGCGGGTCAAGCCCGGTGGTCGGCTCGTCCAGGAAGAGCACGTCGGGCGAGAGGATCATCGAGGAGGCGAGGTCGAGCCGGCGTCGCATGCCGCCGCTGTACTCCGTGGCGCTCTTGTCGGCGGCCGCGTACTGGCCGGCGAGCCCGATCCGGCTCCGTACGCGGCGGGGTTCGCGCCCCACGTCGAGTCCGGCGACCTCGGCGCGGCCCCCGTCGCACCGGAGGAGGGTGGCGAGGACCCGTACGGCGGTGGTCTTGCCGGCGCCGTTGGGGCCGAGCAGGCCGTGGACGGTGCCGGAGCGGACGGCGAGGTCGAATCCGTCGAGCGCCCGCTTCTCCACCCCGCCCCTCCCCCGCCCCCGGTACCGCTTCACGAGGCCCTCGGCGACGACCGCGTATCCGGACGCGGACCTCGACCTGCTTTCGGGCATGGACATGAACAACCCCCTGCTTCTCCGACCGACACGGAACCGTACTGAGTACACCGTACCCGTAATCGAGTACACCGTACCTTAATTCGAGTACGGCGTACCCAAACGCCTTCCGGCGCATTACTCTGACCCCATGGCGAAAGACGGATCGACAGCGGCGGCGGACGGCACGGCGACCGGGAGCGGCGACCTCGCGCGCAGCCTGGAGCTCCTCTGGGGCGCCGGGGAGCGCCCGAGTCGCGGCCCCAAGCCGGGCCTCACCCTGGACCGGATCGTCACCTCCGCCGTCGCCGTCGCGGATGCGGAAGGGCTGCCCGCCGTCTCCATGCGCCGGCTCTCCACCGAGCTCGGCACAGGCACGATGTCGCTCTACCGGTACGTTCCCGGCAAGGCCGAACTCCTGGACCTGATGCTCGACCGGGTGCTGGGCGAGCCCCTGGCGGCCGATCCCGGCGCCGGCGAGAGCGCCTCGGGCGAGAGCGCCTCGGGCGAGAGCGCCTCGGGCGAGAGCGCCTCGGGCGAGAGCGCCTCGGGCGAGAGCGCCTCGGGCGAGAGCGCCTCGGGCGGGAGCGCCCCCGTGGACTGGCGGGCGGCGATCGACGCCATGGCCCGCACCTACCTGGACAACCTGCGCCGCCACCCCTGGCTGCTGAAGATCAACCAGGCCCGTACGGTGCTCGGTCCCAGCGCCCTGCGCGGCCTGGAGCTCGCCCTCACCGCGCTGCGGTCCATGGGGCTGCGCGACCCCGAACTGATCGGCGTGATCATCACGGTCAACAGCTTCGTGGAGGGCCTCGCCCGCACCCAGGCCGACGCGGCGGAGGCGGTGGCGCAGACCGGGCTGGGCGACGAGGAGTTCTGGGAGAGCCAGCGCCCCTACCTGGAGCGGGCGATGCTCAGCGGTGAGTACCCGATGATGGCGGGGATGTCGCAGGACACCTTCAGCCCCGACTTCGACCACTTCACGTTCGGGCTCCAGCGGCTGATCGCCGGTTTCGAGGTCCTGGTCCAGGAGCGCGCGGCGGACCGGACACAGGATCGGACATGACAGCGCGCCCGGTCCGTGCCCCCATGGGTCTATGGACGCCGGCCGGGAGCCAGCTCCTTTGACCGGAGGTCAGCGCGCACGCGCGGCTGCTGCGGCCGGGCACGAAGGAGAACACGCACGCGGCGCGGATGCTGTCGCGGAAGTACCCGGTGGCGCAGGGCGTGTCCGTCCCGCTGGTGCACCGGCTCAAGCGGGAGAGGACGCTGCACTACGAGGTGTGGCCGGTGGCGGAGGGCGACTGAGGGGCCCGGCGGAAGCCCTGCCCTCTCACCCCTGCCCCCGGCGCCGCTTCCGCGCGAACCACAGGGCCCCCACCCCGATGATGAGCACGGCACCCAGCCCCACGCTGCCCTTGCCGCCGCCCCCCTGATCGTCGTCCGCCCCCTGGGAGGGGCTCCCGCTCCCCGAGGGCTTCCCCTTCTCCTGGCCGCCCCCCGCCGGGCTGCCGCCCCCCTCGGCCTCCACCCGCACCACCCCACTGCGCGCCCCCTCCGAGCCGAACATCAGGGCCGAGCCGTCCGCCGTGTACGTCACCGACTCCGCCTGCCGCTGGAAGGGCGCGGCGACCGACCGGCTCTCCCCGAGCCGGCCGCCCTCGAAGCCGTACACGCGGGCGCTGAAGTACGAGCGCAGCACCAGCGAGCCCCCGTCGGGCGCGAAGGCCCCGTCCGTCACCCACGGCACCTCCCCCACCCGCCGGAACGTGTTCGTGGCGCCGGTGGTGAGCTCGGCCGGGCCTTCGTAGAGCCCGCCGCCGTCCTCGTTCTTGGAGGCGATGTAGACGCGTCCGGTCTTCGGGTGGACCATCAGCGCTTCGGCGTTGCGGGCCCCGTCGGCGTACTCCACGTCGTACTGGGCGGCCGTGACCGTGGCGTCCCGGAGCTTCTTCGGCTCGGGGAACCGGTAGATCCAGACATGGTCCCAGGAGCCGTCCAGGTTGTCGCCGATGTCGCCGACGTAGATGTCGCCGTCCGGCCCGATGGAGATGCCCTCCACGTCCCGCGGCTCGCCCACGCCCCGCAGGGTGATGGTGGCGACGGTCCGGCCCGTGCGGGAGTCGACGGCGAAGACGTAGGGGCCGTCGTCGCTGTCGTTGTGCGTCCAGTAGACGCCGGGGTGCGCGCGACTGGCGGCGAGACCGCTCGATTCGGTGACGCGGGGGTCCTCGATCGTGAAGTCACGGTCGGGCTCCCCGCCGGCGGCGACGGCGGGGCAGGCGGCCCCCAGGAGCAGCAGCAGGGCTGCGGCGGCGGCAAGGCCCGCCGGACGGGTCGGATTCGAACGCATGGCCCAAGTGTCCACCGCCACGCGCCGGGTCAGCCGCTCGTGGGGTGCCAGGCGGCTTCGGCGTCCTGGGTGGTCGGGTAGGTGGCGAAGACCTGGTCCAGGCCGACGATGCGGAAGATGCGGCTGACGCGGTCGGGGACCGCGGTGAGGACGATGTTCGCGTCCGCGGCCAGGGCGTGGTTGCGGGCGGCGATGATCACGGTGATACCGGTGGAGTCGCAGAAGGTGAGGCCGCCGAGGTCGAAGACGAGCTGCTGACCGGGGCGCAGGTCGAGGCGGGTCAGCGCCGCGTGGACGTCGGGTGTGGTGTGGTGGTCGAGATCCCCTGTCAGTGCGATGACCGCTCCGGCGGGGGTCGTGCGGGTGGTCAGGGTCAGGTGCTGGGTCACTACCGGCCTTCACTGGGGGATCGGGGCACGTGGACCGCGAGGACGGCGGTGTCGTCGTCCACGCCGGTGCCGAAGGTGTCGAGCAGGTCGCGGACCGCGCCGATGGTGGCCGACGCGGTGGTGGGGGCCAGGGCGCGGCCGAAGTCGAGGAGGGCGTCGTCGCCGTAGCGTTCCTTGCCGCCGGCGTGGGGGTGGGCTTCGGTGAGTCCGTCGGTGTGCAGGAGCAGGGTGTCACCGGGGGCGAGGTGGACGGTGGTGGTGGCGATGTGTGCGTCGGGCAGGACGCCGATGAGCTGTCCTCCGGGGGTGGGCAGGAAGTCGGCGGTGCCGTCGGCCCGCATCAGCAGCGCGGGCGGGTGGCCGCCGCTGGCCAGGACGATGCGGAAGCCGGGCCGGTCGGGGTCGGGGGTCAGCAGGCCGAAGACGACGGTGCAGAAGCGGGGGTCGGTGCCGTGGTACTCGTGGTTGAGGACCGTGTTGAGGTTGCCGAGGACGGAGACCGGGTCGGGGTCGTAGACGGCGGCGGCGCGCAGGGTGTAGCGGGCGAGGGAGGTGACGGCCGCCGCGGCGGCGCCCTTGCCGCACACGTCGCCCAGGAAGAGCCCCCAGGCGCCGGCGGCCAGGGGGAAGAGGTCGTAGAAGTCGCCGCCGACCTCGTCGACGGAGGCGAGGTGGTAGTGGGCCGAGACGTCCAGCCCGGGCACGTTCACCAGGGCCGGCGGCAGGAGCGTCCGCTGCAGGGTGGCGGCCAGCGTCTTCAGGCGGTCGCGTTCCCGGTCGGCCTCCTGGCGGGCACGCAACAGCTCGGTTTCGTAGGCGCGCCGGTCGCGGGCGTCGAAGACGGTGGTGCGGATCAGCAACGGCTGCCCGTCGCTGCCCGTCTTCACCGCGGAGGTGACCAGGACCGGCAGCCGGGTGCCGTCGGCGGCCTTCAGCTCCAGGGCGACACCGCTGACCTCGCCCTGCATCCGCAGCAGCGGGGCGAAGTGGGTCTCGTGGTAGAGCCGGCCGCCGACGGTCAGCAGGTCGGAGAAGTACTTGCGGCCGACCAGGTCCTCGCGCCGGTGGCCGAGCCAGTCCAGCAGGGTGCGGTTGACCTTGGCGATCTTGCCGTCCAGCAGGGTGGAGAGGTAGCCGCAGGGCGCGTGCTCGTACAGGTCCTCGGCGCTGTCCTCCAGGAGCGCGGAGAACTGCGCCTGCTCGTCCACCGGCCCCTCGCCCTCCCTGTGGCAGTCCGGTCCCCCGCCGCCGGTCCTGGACATCACCGGACGCCTCCCACGAACGCGGCGATCGCCGTGGCGGTCTCCTCGGGGGCGGCCAGCTGGGGGCAGTGCCCGGTGGCGTCCAGCGTGACCAGCCGGCTTCCCGCGATCCGCGCGTGCACGAACGCGCCCACCTCCGGCGGTGCGATCGCGTCACGCGAGCACTGGGCGACCAGCGTGGGCACCTGCACCTCGGCGAGGTCGGCCCGGTTGTCGGACAGGAACGTCACCCGGGCGAAGACCCGCGCGATCTCCGGATCGGTACGGCAGAAGCTGCTCGTCAGCTCCTCGCCCAGCTCCGGCCGTTCCGGGTTGCCCATGATGACCGGGGCCATCGCACCCGACCAGCCCAGGTAGTTGGCGTCGAGCGATTCGAGCAGCTCCTCGATGTCCTCGGCACTGAACCCGCCCCGGTAACCGGTCCGCGGGTCGTCGACGAAGCACGGCGAGGGCGCCAGCAGAACCAGCCCGGCGAACGCCTCGGGCTCCCGCACGGCGGCCAGCACCCCCATCATCGCGCTCACCGAGTGCCCCACGAACGTCACCGGGCCGAGCTCCAGCTCCCGGCAGAGCTCCAGCACATCCTCGACGTACCCGTCCAGGGTCGAGTACCGCTCCCGGTTCCACGCCGACAGGTCCGAGTTCCCCGCGCCCACGTGATCGAAGACGACGACGGTGAAGTGGCGCTCCAGCGCCGGCATCACCAGACGCCACATGTTCTGGTCGCACCCGAAGCCGTGCGCCAGCATCACCACCGGCCCACCGGACCGACCGCTCACCCTCACCTGATTCCTACGGCGCACGTCCATGCCGCCCATCGTCGCAGACCGCGCCGCCGGCGTCCGGGCAGCTCCCGGCCTTCTCCTACCCGTCCCGCCCCACAGCGCTCCCGTCAGGGCCTCCACCACCGTGTCCATCGTCACGTCGCAGGCCGCAGGCATGATCGGCCATGATGACGCCATGCGTTTTCTCCCGGTCGGCGATTCCATGACCATCGGCGCCACCGGCGACTTCACCTGGCGCTACCGGATGTGGCAGCACCTCAAGGCGGTCTGCCCGACCCCGTACGAGATCGTCGGGCCACGCACGACGCTGTACGACCCCGAGGCCGGCGCCCCGCTCTCCCACGCGTACGCCGATCCGTCCTTCCCGCCCGACGCCCGCCGGCATCTCGCGGGCTGGGGCGAGGGCTGGCTGCACATGGCCCCGGTGATCGCGGACGCGGTGCGCGAGGCGGAGGCGGACGTGCTGCTGGTCTCGCTCGGCCTGATAGACCTCGGGTTCTACACGGACAGCGAGCAGACGGCCGCCAACGCCCGCGCGTTCATCGAGGCGGCCCGCACGGCCAACCCGCACATCCGGATGGTGCTGCTCCCGGTGATACCCAACATCCGGGCCGAGACGGACGCCCCCTTCGCCGCCTCCTGCGCCCGCTTCAACGAACTCCTCGCCAAGGCCGTCGCCGACCTCGACACCGCGTCCTCCCCGCTCCTGCTGGCCTCGCGCCCCCCGGACTACGCCATCGGCACGGACACCTACGACGGCACCCACCCCGGCCCGACCGGCGAACACCTGCTGGCCGCCGCCTACGCCGACGCGATGCACCAGGCATGGGGCCTGGGCGGCCCGTACGCCCACCGGCCCGTACGGCCGCAGCCGGCCTGAGAGGGCGGCGACCGGTGAACGCCTGAGAGGGCGGCGACCGCTGAACGCCTGCGTGGGCGGCGACCGGTGAACGGGCGCGGCGCGCCCGCCCCCGGACGGACCGCGCCGGGGCGAGGCCCCTCATCCCACCGGCTGCGACCCCAGCATCGTCAGCGCCAGTTGCGTCAGTTCGCCGGAGACCTCCTCCGGGCGGGCCCGGCGGCAGCGGCGGGTGTGGTGGGCCATCAGTTCGTGGACCGTGCCGACCATCACCATGACGTCGACCCGGTGGTCCCGGTCCTCCGCCTCGCCCCGCTCCACCGCCCGCTCGGCCTCACCGGTCAGGAACTCCGTCCACAGCGCGCGCCAGAGCTTGCAGTGCTCGTCCACCACCGCGCTGACGCCCAGCACCTCCACGAAGGTCACCCGGGCCTCGCGCGGATCGCGGGTGACGGCCTCCACGTAGGCGTCGAAGAGGCGCCGGACCCTCTCCGCGATCGAGCACGCGTCGATCCCCTCGGAGAGCAGGGCGGCCTCCGCGGCCCGCAGGCCGATGGTGGTGACCCGGTTGTGCAGGGCGATGAGGAGCCCTTCGCGCGTCCCGTACTCCTGGCGGAACACCTCGGGCGTGACCCCGGCCGCCTCGCACAGGTCCGCCTCGGAGGTCTCCCGGTAGCCGACGACCCCGTACAGCTCCCGTGCGGCGTCCAGCAGTTGCTCCCTCGCCTGGGTACGGGCCTGGTCACCGGGCCCCGTCCGTTGAACCGCCCAGCCATCAGCCACCGGTCCTCCTTCAGCGCAAGGTGCGGGAGAGGGCCTCGGCACCTCTGCACGAACCGCCGCCCCATTGTGCTCGCCCAGCGGGCCGCCGGAGTGCCACGCCACACCCGTACGGGCGAATGCCCGCACGCGGAAACGCTTCTTCTCGGCGGGTCCCGGAGTCGGATCGAAACGGCGATCGATGCCGGGCCCGGTGAGGCGGTCGACGCGTAGGGCACAGCGGAGGCCGAGGGGCAGCGGTGAGCCGCCCCGGGCGCCGGCTCTCAGCGCTGCTGGTCCGCGTACGAGAACGCCTCGCGGTGCTCGTCCACGCTCTCCACGCCGTCGCGCGCCCGCAGGGTCAGGTCACTGGCCAGGCGCCGGGCCAGCTCACGCAGGCCGTCGTCCGGCGCGTCCCCCTGGACGTACTCCAGCAGCCCTGCCAGGGCCTCCAGTTCGCCGGTGTGGAGCGCTACGTCGACGATCTCCTGGCCCTCCGCGGTGAGCGCCTCCACGGCACGCCGCCGACAGGCGGTGCTCCGCAAGCGGGCGACGGCGTGGTGGTCCCCGGCCCACGGCTCCCCGCCCTCGCCCGCCGCGCCGAAGGCCTCCAGCCGCCGCAGCAGTGCGTCCGGCCCACTGTGCGGCGCGCGGTAGAAGGGCCTCTCCCCGCTTCCCGCCTCGCGGGCGTCCAGCCGCACCTCGGAGAGGAACGCGGCGACACGTACCGGCTCGGGCGTCAGCCCGCTCCCCATCCAGCGGGCGGAGTCCAGGAGCGAGCGACCGGAACCCTCAGGGATGTGGAAGAAGCACCATCCGGAGACCCCGCACCACAGCAGCCCTGTCTCCCCGCCGTCCCCGAGGAGCCTCCGGCCGAACGCTGGCGTGAACTCCACGCTCCCCTCGACATCCCCCTCGAAGTCGTCCTGGCTCGGGTCGTGCACATCCCCGTACGCCGAGACGGAGACCACCGGAATCTCCTCGGCCAGCAGAACCTCCGCCACGGCCGCCATGTAACCGCCTATGGCCGATTCGAGGGCGCCCAGCAGCTGAGGTGAGTGGTCTGCGGCATCGGTGTACGTCACGGCGGTTCTCCCACGTCGGTCCCGGCGGCGGGTCCGCCCCCTTACCGCCGTTGCCCGCATAACTCCTGTTCACACGGGGTCGGCTCGACCCCGACGCGAGACGCATCGATCAAAACCGCCGCCCCGGGCAAGCGGCTTTCGGTCATGCCTCGCCGTTCGGTGGCTCCACCCGCGCCAGCCACCCCGCCAACAGCCGCTCCAACTGCTCCGCCTCCCGTGGCTCCAGCACATCCAGCAGGCTCCGCTCGTTGCGCATGTGCTCGGTGAACGCCCGGTCGATCAGGGACCGGCCCGCCGGGGTCAGCGCGACCACCCGGCCCCGGCCGTCCACCGCCGAGCGGCGCCGGGTCACCAGGCCGGCGCGCTGGAGGCGGTCGATCCGCTTGGTCATCGCCCCGGTGGTGACCATCGTGTGCGCGGCCAGCTCGCCCGGCGCCCGCTCGAAGGGCGCACCGGCCCGGCGCAACGCGGCCAGCACGTCGAACTCGCCCTCCGACAGGCCGTGGGCCCGGTAGACGACATCGAGGCGGGCGGTCAGGAGGTGGCCCAGGCGGTGCAGCCGGCCGATGACCGCCTGCGGGGACACGTCCACGTCCGGGCGCTCGCGCGCCCATGCGGCCTGGATGCGGGCCACATGGTCGAGACCCGCGCGCTCCGGCACCTCATCCGGGTCATTCGGGTCAGTCGGGTCAGTCGGGTCAGTCGGGTCAGTCGGGTCAGTCGGATCATCCAGACCGTCCGAGAAACTATCTTCCATGGAAGGCATAATAGCTTCCATGGAAGGCAACCTGAGATGGTCGATGGTCACGGCGGTGGCCCCCGTGGCCTGGGGCACGACCTACTTCGTCACGCGGGAGTACCTGCCGGCGAGTCATCCCCTGTACGGCGCCGCCTTCCGGGCGCTCCCCGCCGGGCTGCTCCTCCTGGCTCTCTGCCGGAAGCTGCCGCAGGGGGGCTGGTGGTGGAAGTCCCTGGTGCTCGGCGCCCTGAACATGAGCGGCTTCTTCGCGCTCGTCTACGTGGCGGCGCAGCGCCTCCCCACCAGCCTGGCGTCGATCGTCATGGCCCTCGCACCCCTGTTCATGATGATGCTCGCCTGGCCGCTGATCGGTGAGCGGCCCGGCCGGCAGCACCTCGCCGGGGCCATGACCGGCGTCGGCGGCGTCTGCCTGATGGTGTTCACCGCGAGCGGGTCGGTGGACGCGATCGGCGTGCTCGCCTCCGTCGGGGCCATGGCGATGTCCTCGTACGGGTACGTCCTGGCCAAACGGTGGAGCGGCGAGGTGGATGTACTCGCCGCCACCAGCTGGCAGTTGCTCGGCGGCGGGCTGCTGCTCCTGCCGTGCGCCGCCCTCGTGGAGGGCGCGCCGCCCGCGCTCGACCGCCCCGCGCTCCTCGGTTTCGGCTACCTCACGGTGGTGGCCACGGGTATCGCCTTCGCCGCGTGGTTCCTGGGGCTGAAGCACCTGCCGGCGGGGACGGTCGGCCTGCTGGGACTGCTCAACCCCGTGACGGGCGTGCTGCTGGGGCTCCTGCTCGCCGGCGAGACCCTCTCGGGGCGGCAGGTCCTCGGTCTCGTGCTCACGCTGTGCGGAGTGGTGCTGGGCCAGCGCGCCGCGCGGCCGGCCGCTCCGCCCCCGTCCACCGCGCTCACCCCTTCACCGTGAACTCCGCCCGCAGCAGGGCCTCGTCCCGTGACGACGGCCCCACCAACAGCTCGAAGCGGCCCGGCTCCACCACCCGCCGCCCCCGCGCGTCCACCAATGTGCAGGCGGCCACGGGGAGTTCGATCACCACCTGCCGCGACTCCCCCGGGGCCAGCGCGACCTGCTCGTACGCCTTCAGCTCCTTCTCCGCCCAGGTCACCGACGTCACCGTGTCGCTCACGTACACCTGAAGGGTCTCCAGCGCGGGCCGGGCACCGGCGTTGCTCAGCGTCACCCGGGCCCGTACCGTCTCCGTCGGTTCGACGACCGCCGTCAGCAGCTCCAGGTCCGTGTACTCCACCGTGGTGTAGCTCAGGCCCTCCCCGAACGCGAACGCCGGGCTCTGCGTGAGGTCCGCGTACCGCGAACCGTGCTGGCCGCGCACCTGGTTGTAGTACGTCGGCTGCTGCCCGGCGTGCCGGGCGAAGGAGAGCGGGAGCCGGCCGGTCGGCTCGATCAGGCCGAGGAGCAGCTCCGCCACCGCCGTACCACCGAGCATCCCCGGGTTGGCCGCGTACACGATCGCCGCCGCACCGAGCGCGGACGGCGGCAGCACCAGCGGCTTGGAGCTGATGACCACGACGACCAGCGGCGTGCCCGTCGCCGCCAGTGCGTCGAGCAACGCCACCTGGTCGCCGACGAGTTCGAGGGTGGCCGTCGACTTGCCCTCGCCGATCAGCTCGATCCGGTCACCGACGACGGCGACCACGTGGTCGGCGGCCTCGGCGGCGGCGACCGCCTCGCCGATCAGCGCCGGGTCGGGCGCGGCCGGGACGACGACCTCGGGACGCGGCTGCCCGTCCGGGAGGAACTCCCCCTCCGGGTCGGGCCCGACGTCCAGGATGCGGGCGCCGGGCGCGTACGCCACGGTCCAGTCGGCGGGCACCCGGTCGCGGAACCCGTCGAGGACGGTACGGATCATGGCGCGCGGCTGCCCGTCCGGGAGCCAGTCCGCCTGCCCGGAGGAGCCCGCCCAGTCACCCAACTGGGTCTGCGGATCGTCGGCGTTGGGGCCGACGACGGCGACCGTACGGGGGCCGGAGGCCGTGGCCCGGGCCCGGCCGCCGCCGAACGCGGCGGTGCCGTCCGCCCCGGAACCGTCCGGCCCGCCCGGCTCCTCCGCCTCCAGGCCGCCCGCCAGCGGCAGCGTGCCGTCGTTGGTCAGCAGCACCAGCGAGCGCCGGGCCGCCTCCAGGTTGAGCTCCGCGTGCTCGGCGCTGCCGATGAACTCGGCCTGCCGGGCGGCGTCGGGGTGGCGGGGGTTCTCGAAGAGGCCGAGTTCGAACTTGAGCGTCAGGATGCGTCGTACGGCGGCGTCGATCTCCGCCTCCGTGAGCATGCCCTGCGCCACCGCCTCCTGGGCGCCCGCGAAGAACTTCGACGTCGTCATCACCATGTCGTTGCCCGCGCGGACCGCCGCCGCCGACGCCTGCGCGTAGTCGGCGTAGATCTTCTGCTCCCACACCATGCGGCCGACGTTGTCCCAGTCGGTGACCAGCGTGCCGGTGTAACCCCACTCGCCGCGCAGCACCTCGCCCAGCAGCCAGTCGTTGACGGTGATCGGCACGCCGTCCATGGACTGGTAGCCGAGCATGAACGTCCGGCAGCCCTCCTCGGCGACCCGCTCGAACGGCGGCAGGAACCACGAGCGCAGCTTGCGCCGGGAGATGTCCGCCTCGCTGGCGTCCCGGCCGCCCTGGGTCTCGGAGTACCCGGCGAAGTGCTTGGCGCAGGCCAGGATCGCGGTCGGGTCGGCGAGCCCCTCGCCCTGGTAGCCGCGCACCATCGCGGAGGCCAGCTCCCCGATGAGGTACGGGTCTTCGCCGAAGGTCTCGCTCACCCGCCCCCAGCGCAGGTCCCGGGTGATGCACAGGACCGGTGAGAACGTCCAGTGCACCCCGGTCGCCGCCACCTCCACCGCCGTGGCCCGCGCGATCCGCTCCACCAGGCCGGTGTCCCAGGTGGCCGCCATGCCGAGCTGCGTCGGGTAGATCGTCGCGCCCTCCCAGAAGGAGTGGCCGTGGACGCAGTCCTCCGCGACGAGCAGCGGGATGCGCAGCCGGGTCCGCCCGGTGAGGGCGGCGGCCTCCCGTACCCGCTCGGGCGAGGCGTGCAGGATCGACCCCGCGTGCAGGTCCTCCACGAGGTGCCGCACGCCCTCCTTGGCGTTGAGCTGGAGCATCTGGCCGACCTTCTCGGGCAGCGTCATACGGCTCAGCAGATCGGTGACCCGGTCCGCGACGGGAAGCGCGGGGTCGAGGTACGGCGGCAGGAGGCCCACGGGAGTTCCTTTCACGACGGCACTCCGCAGTACCGTACGCTCAATACCGACCACTTGGTAAGTATTGGAAGGGCAAGGATGCGCCCCTGTGAGAATCTGGGGCGGAGTGTGGGGGCGGAACGAGAAAGGCGTCCGATGACAGCGGGTGAATGCGCGTGACCTCGGGAACCGGGCGCGGCTACGCCAAGGGCCGGGCCAAGCGGATCGAGATCCTCGACCAGGCGATGGCCCTGTTCGGCGAGGCCGGATACCGGGGCGCGTCCCTCCGCGTCATCGCCACCCGGTGCGGGATCTCCCACCCGGGCCTCCTGCACCACTTCCCGACCAAGGAGGCGCTGCTCCTCGCGGTGCTCCAGCGCCGTGACGACGTGGACGACGAGTGGCTGGCGCTCGGCGTCACCCGGGGCGTGGACCACCTGCGCCGGCTGGTGGACCTCGCGGAGCTGAACGCCAAGCGGCGCGGGATCGTCGAGCTGTTCTCGGTGGTCGCGGCGGAGGCCACCTCCCCCGACCACCCGGCCCACGCCTACTTCGAGGCCCGCTACCGCACGTCCGTCGCCAACACCGAACGCGCCTACCGCCAGGCCCGGGAGGCGGGAGAACTGCGGGAGGACGTCGAACCGCCGTCCGCCGCGCAGCAGTTGATCGCCCTGATGGACGGTCTGCAGATCCAGTGGCTGATCAGCGACTGCGCGACGGACATGGCGGGCGTCCTGCGGGCCCACGTCCAAGCGCAGTTGACCGTGGAGTTCTGAGACCGGGCCCGCGTGGGGCTCTGAGACCAGGCCCGCGCTGAGTTCTGAGACCGGGCCCGTGTGGGGTTCTGAGACCAGGCCCGCGTTGAGTTCTGAGACCGGGCCCGCGTAGGGTTCAGGAACTCATCCGCTGCACCCCACGCCGGTCCGCGATCCGTGCCATCACCAGGCAGTACAGCGGCGCGAAGACGAACTCGACGACCATCGCCTGCCACGGCGCGTCGGCCGCGGTCTCGGTGGAAGCGAGTTCACCGAAGCCCGCCGCGAGGCCGAAGGCCAGCAGGTTGTTGGCGACGTGCAGGGTGATCACCGCCTCCAGCCCTCCGGTGCGGATCACCAGCCAGCCCCACCACAGCGCCGAGTAGAACAGCAGGATGAACCCGGAGAGTTCACCGAACCCGTGGGCCAGGGCGAACAGGAGCGACGCGAGCACGACGGCGGGCCAGGGCGACCGGACGGCCCGCCCGATCACCTGGACCAGCCAGCCCCGGAAGACGTACTCCTCCGCCGCCGCCTGGAACGGCACCAGCACCGCCAGCACGGCCAGGCTCACCAGAAAGGCGGTCCAGCCGGGCCAGCCGCCCCCGGAGGGTTCGGCCGACTCCTCCCCCCAGGTCCACGCCAGCAGCACGCCGAACTGGACGATGGTCAGCGGGAAGGCGACGGCGGCGCACAGCCCGAGCCACTTCCACCGCAGCCGGCCGACGACCGAGGAGACCGTGCCGACCGGGCGCCTGTTCAGGTAGCGGGCACCCCACAGGACGATCGGTGTCCCGATCGCGATACCGACGAGCAGGACGGCCGTTTCGGCGACCGGGTCCTCGAAGATCAACTCGCTGTCCGCCGACGCGGGCGCCGCGCCCAGCACCTCGGCGAGGAAGGCCCCGACCACGGTGACGGCCAGCACGCCCATCACGACCAGGAACAGGACGAGCGTCAGCTCCCCGAGCCACGCGAACCTGCCGCCCTGCCCGTTGCGCCCCTGCTGGTCGTAGCGGGCCCCGGACTCCGCCCGTACGGGACCGAGCGGCGGAACAGCGCCGGGCGCGGGCGCCTGCCGGCCCTGCTGCCAGGCGGGGGCAGGGCCCTGCTGCCAGGCGGGTCCGCCGGTCTCCGGCCAGGCGGGTCCGGCGGAGGGGGGCGGGGGCGTGGTCGAGGGCGGGTCCCAGGGCGAAGGAGGTATGTCGGGTTTCACACCAGGATCTTGCTGGCCCCCGGCGCCCGAGGTCAATGCGGCGCCCGGGCGGCCACGCCCGGTACCGTACGCATGCCGACGCGCCGGACGACCAAAGCCCCTGCTCTGCACGCCAGTTGCTGTGGCAGACTCCTGCGACGGAAAGGTCCGCACCACCTGCCCAGGGAGCCCGGCATGACGGCAGAGCTGCCCCACCCCCCGATCGACACCGGCAAGCCCCACTCGGCACGGGTCTACGACTGGCTGCTCGGCGGCAAGGACAACTACCCCGTGGACCAGGTGGTGGCCGAGCACCTGCCCGTCGAGGCCAAGGTCGGCGCCCGTCAGAACCGGGCCTTCATGAACCGGGCGACGGCCTGGCTGGCGGGTGAGGGCGTGACGCAGTTCCTGGACATCGGGACGGGCATCCCCACCGCGCCGAACCTGCACCAGGTCGCTCAGGAGATCCGCCCCTCGTCCCGGGTCGTCTACTGCGACAACGACCCCATCGTCCTGCGGCACGCGGAAGCTCTGCTGATCAGCCGGCCGGAGGGCGCCACCGACTACGTCCACGCCGACGTACGCGAGCCCGCCGCCATCATCGAGGCCGCACGCAAGGTGCTGGACTTCGGCCGTCCGGTGGCCCTCTCCCTCCTCGGCCTCCTCCACTTCCTGCCCGACGACGAGGACCCGCGCGCCATCCTCCGTACGCTCACGAGTGCCCTGGTCCCCGGCAGTTACGTCGTCCTCTCGCAGGGCGCCTCCGATGTGAACCCCGAGGGCGGGCAGCGGGGGACCGACGAGTACAAGAAGGGCGGCATCCGCCTGGCGCTGCGGACGCGTGAGGAGTTCGCGCGGTTCTTCGAGGCCCTGGACCTGGTGGAGCCCGGCCTGGTGACGGCCCCCGAGTGGTTCCACGGCCCGTCGGCGCCCGCGCCGGAGGAGAGCGGACTGTACGTCGCGGTGGCGCGGGTTCCGTAGCCGGACCGGGGCCCTCTCATCAGGGGCTTTCCGGTCAGGGACGCAGGAGGGGAAAGTCGGCCTCGGCCCACAGAGCGCGGGCGGGCGTGGGCCTGTCCTCGGCGGTGGCGTCCTCCGTGGTCCAGCGTTCGGCATGCGCGGTGGAGCCGTCGACCGACGGCCAGCCCGGGTTCCCGGTGGCGGCGAAGTCGGCCCACGCGCGCACCATGCGGCGCTCCAGTGCGCGGTCCGCAGGCGTGGGTGCTCCGCCGATCAGGAACGCCAGGCACTCGGTGTCGAGGTTGCCGAAGGCGAAGGGGATGTCCGCACAGTGCCAGGCCCGCACGACCCCGTCCGCACCGGTACGCCGACGGTCGAAGCGTGCCAGGAAGGCCCGGCCGCCGGCTCGGGCGTGCAGCTCGGCGAGTCGGGCGCTGTACTCGCCGAACAGCAGATCTCCGAAGACGGCGAGGTAGACGTCGAGGACCGGGGCGTCGGGCATCGCGGCGCGATAGCCGGCCACCAGGCCCTCGGGGAGGCGGAAGTCCCGGGCGAAGAGAGCCAGCTGTTCCTCGGTGGTGACCTTCGCGCTGCTGCCGACCGCGTCGAACAGCCAGTACTCCTCCGTGGTGTGGCAGACCAGCAGGTCCACCTCCCGGGTCGCACCGGACGCCATCCCGGTGAGGGGATCGGTGGGCAGGACGTCCCCGTCGAGGACGGGAGCGTAGAGCGAGGGGTCGTAGTGGCGGGACCCGGAGGCGGGGTCGTGCCGGTAGTCGTCGACGACCCGGTCGGAGGCGATGACCAGGGCATGCGGAGTCGCGGAGGTCAGGCCCTCTGCCGTGGCGGGGCAGTTCGCCGCCGCGGCGATCTCGCGGGTGGTCGCCGAAGCCATGTCGAGCGTGTAGCAGGGGCTGGCGACGCTGTGGGCGATGGCGCGGCGGAACAGGCCGCGGGCACGGTCCATCACCATCAGGCAGGCGATCGAAGCGGCCCCGGAGGACTGCCCGGCGACCGTGACGTTTCCCGGATCGCCACCGAAGGCGGCGATGTTCTCACGGACCCAGCGCAGGGCCGCGACCTGGTCGAGCAGACCGCGGTTGTCCGGGTAGGCGGTCGACCCCGTTGCCGGGACATGGCCGAACCCTTCGAAGCCCAGCCGGTAGTTGAGCGTGACCACGACCAGACCGGCACGGGCCAGCGAGGTACCGTCGAAGTCGGGTTGGGCTGACGACCCGATGGTGTAGGCGCCGCCGTGGATCCAGACCAGAACGGGCACACCGCCCCCCTCAGGGGCGGGGGTCCATATGTTCACGGTGAGGATGTCCTCGTCGCCGGGCGACCACGCGGGTGCGCCGGGCAGCTCCGCCGACTGCGGGGCGACGGGGCCGAAGGCCGTGCAGTCCCGCACCCCGGTCCATGCCGGTGCCGGCCGGGGCTCGCGGAAGCGGTGGGGGCCGAACGGCGGGGCCGCGTACGGGATGCCGAGAACGGCGACGACGTCGTCAGCGACTCGAAACCCCTGCACCACACCGTTGTTCGTCCTGAAGGTCTCCATCGGAAAGCTGTTCTCTCCTCACATGCCGGGCGATGTCAAGGGCGTGTTCCCTGAGGAACGCCCCGCGTGGGTTGCCGCGTCCTCCGCGGTCGCGTACCGCGTCCCGTCGGCGACCGTACCGGACACCCCGTCGGCGCCCTCGGCTGTCCAGCCCCGGCCCCGGAAGCGACTGCGAGAGCTCAGCCGTCCCCCCGAGGAGCACGAGCGTGCTTCCGCCCGCGAATCCGCTCCCCACATGCGGTCCGCGGGCAGCCCGGTCTCCCCGGCGCGAATGGCGGAAGCCAGAGGATTCAGGGCGTCGTACAGGGCCTTGGCGAGTTCGACCCGCTCCAGTCACCGAGCCGTGGTCGACTCCTTCCCGGGGGGACAGGTCTCCCCCAGCCACCCGATGGTCTTCGACGGCCTGCGCCTGCGTACGGCGGACTTCCCGCAGTCTCGCCTCCCGAAGTGGCCGCAGGACCCGGCAGTTCACCTTCGCGGTGACCTTCGGGGCCACCGGGCCCATCGCCCTCACCGAGCACGACTCCCCCGTCTGGGCCGACCGGGGTGACCTGTGGCCGTCAGCGACGAGACACGCGCCCTCCTCGTGGGCTGGCTAGGCTTGGCGGCGAGGGGCTCTCGGCAGCCCTGCCGCCGCGCCCCGCTGGAGGCCTTCCGATGATCACCTGGCGCCGCCTCACCGAGGACGACTTCCCGTTGCTGATCACCTGGCTGGAGCAGCCGCACGTGGCCCGGTGGTGGAACCACGACACCTCGATCGAGGCCGTGCGGCGGGACTTCGGGCCCGCGGTCAGGGGCGAGGAGCCCTCGGAAGAGCTGCTCGCCCACCTCGACGGTGCCCCGTTCGGCCTGCTTCAGCGTTGCGGTCTGGCCGACTACCCCGAGTATCTGGTGGAGGTCGCCACGCTGATCGAGGTCCCCTCCGGGGCCATGACCATCGACTATCTGATCGGTGAGCCGCAGCTGGTCGGCCATGGGCTCGGCCCGCGGATGATCCGGTCGGCCGTCCAGGCGATCTGGGAGGACCGTCCCGATGCCCCCTGTGTGATGGTGCCCGTGTCGGCGGCCAACCGGGCGTCCTGGCGGGCGCTGGAGAAGGCCGGGATGCGGCGGGTGGCCGAGGGCGAACTGGAGCCGGACAACCCCATCGACGACCGGGCCCACTACCTCTACCGGATCGATCGCCCCTCAGGCGGGACCCGCGCGGTCAGGCCGGCGCCTGGCCCGTCTCGAAGCGGCTGATGCGGTCGCCGGTGACCGTGAAGATCCAGCGCGTCCGCATCGTGCCCCAGGTGTCGTTCGTGTAGTCGACGACGAGGGCGCGGCCGTCGTCGGAGGCTTCCACGACCTTCATACGGCCGTTCGCCTTCGGGGAGAAGATCTCCTTCTCCGTCCAGGCGGGCAGGTCCCGTTCGCTGCCGTCGTCGGACATCGTGGCGTCCTCGGTGAGGACGGCGGCGAAGGCGGCCTCGTCACCCGCGTTGACGGCGGCGACGAACTTCTCCACCACCGGGTCGCTGATCGATGCGGTCATGGTGCTCCTCCTCGGCCCGGCCGGGAACGGGCGTCCCCGGAGATCCGTACCGAGTCTCTGTCGGCCGGCCCGCCGCCGCATGTCGAGCGGGCGGTACGACCGCGAGGCCGGACCCCGGTGGGGTCCGGCCTCGCGGCGGGCGCTGACCGTTTCGGGCCGGGGCCCCTGTCGGCTCCTAGCCGGCGAGGACGTCACCGAAGTACGACAGGCCCTTGGGGCCGCCCACCGAGGTGGCGCCGAAGGTCGTCGAACCGGTGGCGGTGATGCCGCTCCCGCTCGTGGTCTTGAACAGCCAGACCGCACCGGCGCCGTCGTTCTCGGCGAAGGCGCCGGCCACCAGCTCGGCGCGGCCGTCCTTGTTGCTGTCCGTCAGCCGGACGGAGCCGCCGAACTGGTCCCGCGCCTCCGCGGTGTCGGGCACGCCCGCCGTGTTCTGGGTGAAGCTCTTGGAACCGGTGCCGGTCAGCCCCTTCGCGGAGCCGCGCAGCACGACGACCGCGCCCGCGTCGGTCCGGCCCCCGACGTCCTTGCCCGGGACGCCGACCGCGATGTCCGCGTACTTGTCACCGTTGGTGTCCCCGGCGGACAGGCTCCAGCCGAAGCGGTCGTTCTTCGTCGCGGTGCCCGGGACGCCGGCGGTCGCCTGGGTGATGCGGGCCGGGGTGCGGGTGGAGAGACCGGCGGCGCTGCCGTAGGTGACGGTGACCGCGCCGCCGGGGCCGCCGTTGGGCTCGTCGCCGGCCTTCTCCATGAAGTTGCCGGTGACGATGTCGCCGTAGCCGTCCTTGTCGACGTCGGCGATCACCGCGTCGTAGCCCCCGGCGACCTTGCCGGCCGGCTTGAGGCCGGTCGTTGCGCCCTTGTAGAGGACGCTACGGGTCGCGTACCCCTTGCCCTTCTCCTGCTGGCCCATGACCAGGAGGTCGGTGGCGCCGTCACCGTTGACGTTGCCGGCGAAGATCCGGTCGGCGTTGATGCCGGTCTGGTCGTGGGTGTCGATGCCGACGAGGGCCGCCGCCTTGCCGCCGCGGGAGATCGGCCCCTTGAAGATGTTCAGCTCGGGTGCGGCGATGTTCACGGCGGCCAGGTCGGTGCGCCCGTCGCCGTCGAAGTCGCCGGTGGCGAGGCCCCAGCCCAGCTCGTTGCGGTACTTCGGCAGCGGCGTGGTGAGGTCGACGGCCTTCGTCAGACCCTTCGGACTGCCCCAGACGACGGTGATGACGCCGAACGAGTCGGTCTTGCCGATCCGCTCGGCGTGCACGCCGACCACCAGGTCGGTGTAGCCGTCGCCGTCGAGGTCCCCGGTGGTGAGGCGGTCGCCGAAGTAGTCGCTGCCCTCCGGCGTGCCCGGGATGGCGGCGTCGGCCTGGCTGATGATGGTGCGCTTGGACTTGTCGAGACCGCTCTTGGTGCCGTAGACGACGGCCACGTATCCGGCCCCCGACTTGTTGCCCGCCTTGCCGATGGGCGCGGCGATGGCGAGGTCACGGTAGCCGTCGCCGTTGAAGTCGCCGGACATCCCGGACGGCGCGGCGGCGGCGCTGCCTCCGCCGGCGAGGAGCAGCCCGCTGACGAGGGCGGCCGAGGCGGTGGTCACAAGGGTGGTGCGCAGGTGCTGCTGCATGCGTGTCTTCTTCTCCTACGGCACGCGGGACGCCGGTTACGGCCATCCGGTTCGGTGTTCCGGCCCGACTGCGCACGGGACCCGGCCCCCGGCTCCCGCCAGGGTTTCGGCCCAGCGTACGTAGCGCCCGGTGCAGGTGAGACCACTTATGGGGCCCGAGGGTTGTACGGGGACGAGGGGGCGTTCACTCACCTCGGCGCAACCTCGTTGACGTACGCGTACGGGTCACGAAGGATCGGCCCGTGACGATCGACGAACAGCCCTCGTCCGCCCCGGAGCCGGGCGGGGAGCCGAGCTCACGGTCCTCCGCCCCGGAGCCGGGCGGGGAGCCGAGCGCACGGTCCTCCGCCCCGGAGCCGGGCAAGGGGCACGCCCGCCGGCCGGCCCCGGCTCCCACCCGCCCCGTCGCCCTCAGCACGGGCGTCGGACGCAGCATCGGGATCGGCGCGGGTATCGCCCGCCGGCTCGCGGCCTCCGGCTGGGACGTCGCCTTCACCTACTGGACGCCCTACGACCGGCGCATGGAGTGGGGCGCCGAGGACGGGGCCGCCGCGTCCATCGCGCGGGAGCTGGAGAGCGCCGGAGCCCGTACGGCGGCGATCGAGGCGGATCTGACCGACCCCGACGCCGCCACCCGCATCTTCGACGCGGCGGAGCAGGGTCTCGGCCCGGTCACCGCGCTCGTCCTCTCCCACGCGGAGTCGGTGGACTCGGGGCTGCTGGACACCACCGTGGAGGCGTTCGACCGGCACTTCGCCGTGAACGCGCGGGCCAGTTGGCTGCTGATCCGCGAGTACGGGCTCCGCTTCCGCAGCGGTGTGCCCGGTACGGCGACGGGCCGCATCGTCGCGCTCACCAGCGACCACACCGTCGGCAACCTGCCCTACGGCGCGAGCAAGGGCGCCCTGGACCGCATCACCCTGGCCGCCGCGCACGAGCTGGCCCACCTCGGGGTGACGGCGAACGTCATCAACCCCGGCCCGGTGGACACGGGGTGGATGAACGACGAACTGCGGGAGGCGGTGGCCCGGGCCACCCCGCTCGGCCGCCTCGGCACCCCGCGGGACACCGCGCATCTGGTGGACTTCCTGTGCTCGCCGCAAGGCCAGTGGGTCAACGGGCAGTTGCTGAAGAGCAACGGCGGCGTGGCCCCCTGAGCCGGCTACGGGACACGTTCCCGTTCCGTCCTGTGCGGTCCTGACGGAACGTCTACTGTTGCCTGGTCCATGTAGTGCACAGGGGGTCGCATGCGAGGCGAAGACAGGGCCGCGGACGGCGGGGCCGCCGGTGGCCCCGAGGACCGCTGGGCGGGCGAGGACCTCCAGCGCGCGGACTCCGGGACCGCGCAGGAATGGCCCCGGACACCGCAGCGCGAGGCCTCCTCGGACCGCCGCCGCCCGAACGTGGTGATCGAGGGCCGCTACGAGCTGCTGGAACCGATCGGCAGCGGCGGTATGGGCGAGGTGTGGAGGGCCCACGACCGGCGGCTGCGCCGCTTCGTCGCCGTGAAGGGCCTGCTCGACCGGAACGCGATGACCGCCGGCACCCAGGCCGCCGCGATGCAGCGGGCGCGCCGGGAGGCGGAGGCGATCGCCAAGATCGAGCACCCGAACGTGGTGACGGTCCACGACCAGGTCGAGACCGACAACCAGGTCTGGATCGTGATGAAGCTCCTCGAAGCCAGATCCCTGGCGGACCTGCTGCGCGGTGAGAAGGTGCTCGCCGTACCGAGGGCGGCGGACATCGGCCTCCAGGTCCTCCAGGGCCTGCGGGCGGTGCACGCGGCCTCGGTCGTCCACCGCGATGTGAAGCCGGGCAATGTGCTGGTCCGGGAGGACGGGCCGGCGATCCTGGTGGACTTCGGGATCGCGACGTTCGAGGGCGCCGCCCAGGTGACCCGGTCCGGCAGCGTCATCGGTACGCCCCCGTACCTGGCGCCCGAACTCTTCGCGCCCGGCTCCCGCGGTCCCACCCCCGCCTCCGACCTGTGGGCGCTGGGGATCACGCTGTACGAGATGGTCGAGGGCCGGGTCCCGTTCGCCGGCGGCGAGGTCTGGGAGGTCCAGGAGAACATCCGGCACTCCCCCGACCCGGTCCTGCGGTACGCCGGTCCGCTCGCCCCGGTGATCCAGGGGCTGCTGTTCACGGACCCCGGCGAGCGCCTGGACGCGGCCACGGCGGAGGCGATGCTGCGGGAGGTGCTGGGCGACCCGTTCGGGCCGGACGTGACGGCCACCGGCGCGACCGCGCACCCGCCGACGGCCGTCTCCGAAGCCGAGCCCGGTCCCGTTCCGGAGCCCCTCGGGCCTCCCGCCGCCGCCCCTCGGGCACCGGACGGGCAGCGGGCGCGGGGCGGCCGTCGGAAGCGGCCGTGGCTGAGGACGGCGACGGCGACCCTGTGCGTGGCCCTGCTGGGCACGGCGGGCTGGCTGGTCGCGCAGGGCGTCGGCGAGGGCGACGGGGCCGAAGGCGGCAGCACCACCACCGGCTCCGGCGGCCGGGGTGGCAGCGCCTTGACGCAGAAGTGGAAGGACACGAACCCCACCCTGAAGATCGGCGTCAAGGACGACCAGCCGGGCCTGAGCAAGTACGACGGGAAGACGAAGACGTACGCCGGTTACGACATCGACCTCGCCTACGCGGTCGCCGGACACATGGGGTACCGCCGGGACGAGGTCGCCTTCACCACGGTCCCGACCGACTACCGGAGCACCGCCCTCAGGACGAAGGGGGTGGACCTGGTCATCGCCTCGTACAGCATCACGCCCGAACGGAAGAGCGCGTCGCCCGGCAAGGACAGTGTCGACTTCGCGGGCCCGTACTACGAGGCGAGCCGGAGCTTCCTGGTCCGTGAGAAGTCCGGCAAGTACACGATCGAGGACTCCAGCGACCTGCGCCGGCTGGGCGTCGAGGTGTGCACGGCACGGGATTCGACGTACGAGACGGAGCTGCCCAAGAGGGGCTTCACCATGACGGAGTCCCAGCCCAACACCTACCAGGACTGCCTGGACCAGCTGCTGGACGTGACGTCGGACGTCTACGCGGTGGCCTCGGACGACATCATCCTCGCGGGCTATGTGAAGGCGAATCCGGGCAAGGTGCGGCGGCTGGAGAACATCCAGGGCGCGGAGGGGTACGGCGTGGCGATGCGTCCCGGTTCCCGGGGGCTGAAGACCGAGGTGTGTTCGGCGCTGCGGGAGATCATGCGCGGCAAGGCCTGGGAGGACATGTACACGAAGAACCTGTCGGCCCTGATGGACAACAAGAACCCACCGGGCCGGCCCGACCTGACGGAGTGCGAGGGTCACTGAGCGGGGCGGTACCGGGAGGGGTTCACCGGAGCGGGCTCACCGCTCCGGAAACCGCTGTCCGCACCGGCTGCAGAAGACCGGCGCGGGGTCCGCGGAGAGCCGCCCGCACTCCGGGCAGACCCGGTCCGGCAGGCAGGGCCCTTCGCCCCCCTCGTACGCCCCGCCCGGCGGCTTGATCGTGAGGCCGGGGCGGCGGCGGTGGACGGTGAGGTACGTGAGCCCGTCCGGGCCCGCGGCGAGGGCCCGGCGGGAGGTGCGGGGCAGCCAGATGACGGCGCCCGGGCCCAGCGCCGGCCCCCCGTCCCCCACACGGACTCGTCCCCCGCCCTCCAGCACGACCAGGAGCACATCGAGCACGTCCTCCTGATGCTCGCCGACCTCCGCACCGGCCGGCAGCCGCACCAGGTTCGCGTCCAGCTCCCGCCCCTGCTCGGCCAGTTGCCACAGCGCCCCGCGTTCGCCGGGTGCGGCGGAGGCGAGGATGTCGTTCAAGGCGGCGAGGACTCGGGGAGTGGCGTTCACGGCGCCCAGGTTACGCCGGAGTGATCCCGAACACGGTGCCGCCGGCCGAGCGGGGCGTCCGGGTGGAGGTGGTCGAGGTGGAGGCGGACGGGGCCCGCCTGGCCGAACTGGCGGCCCTGGTGGACCGGGGCGCGCTGACGACTGGACCGGGGCGCGCTGACGACCCGGGTCGCGGCGACGTACCGGCCGGAGGAGGCGGCCCAGGCGCACGCCCGGCTCGCGAAGGGCGGAGTACGGGGACGTCTCGTCCTGACCCCGTGAGGCGGTGGCTGCCGCAGGGCGCGCGGGGGTACGGGTCCGTCGCTCGCTCTGTTGCCGCAGCCGTGCGGCCGCCACTCCGGAGAGCGGCGGCCGCAGGACCCGCTCCGGCTCACCTCACCAGGCGAAGGCCTCCGGCGACGGGCCCGGGCCGGGGAAGATCTCGTCCAGGCCGGTGAGTACGGCCTCGGGGAGTTCCAGCTCCAGCGCGCGCAGGGCGCTGTCCAGCTGTTCGGCGGTGCGCGGGCCGACGATCGGGCCGGTGACGCCGGGGCGGGTCAGCAGCCAGGCCAGGGCCGCCTCGCCGGGCTCCAGGCCGTGCTTCTCCAGCAGGTCCTCGTACGCCTGGACCTGGGCGCGGACCGTGCTGCTGGCCAGCGATTCGGCCGAGCGGCCCGAGGCGCGGCGGCCGTCCTTGGCCTCCTTCTTGATGACCCCGCCCAGCAGACCGCCGTGCAGCGGCGACCAGGGGATGACTCCGAGGCCGTACTCCTGCGCGGCCGGGATGACCTCCATCTCGGCGCGGCGCTCGGCGAGGTTGTAGATGCACTGCTCGCTGACCAGGCCGAGCGAACCGCGCCGGGCCGCCTGCTCGTTGGCCTGGGCGATCTTGTAGCCGGGGAAGTTCGAGGAACCCGCGTACAGGATCTTGCCCTGTTGGACCAGGACGTCGATCGCCTGCCAGATCTCCTCGAACGGGGTGTCCCGGTCGACGTGGTGGAACTGGTAGACGTCGATGTGGTCCGTCTGGAGCCGCTTGAGCGAGGCGTCGACCGCGCGCCGGATGTTCACGGCGGAGAGCTTGTCGTGGTTGGGCCAGGCATCGCCCTCGGGGGCCATGTTCGCGTACATCTTGGTGGCCAGGACCACCTTGTCGCGGCGGCCGCCGCCCTGGGCGAACCAGGTGCCGAGGATCTCCTCGGTGCGCCCCTTGTTCTCACCCCAGCCGTAGACATTGGCGGTGTCGAAGAAGTTCAGGCCCGCGCCGAGCGCGGAGTCCATGATCGCGTGGCTGTCCGACTCGTTGGTCTGCGGGCCGAAGTTCATCGTCCCGAGGACGAGTCGGCTGACCTTGAGTCCGGTGCGTCCGAGCTGTGTGTACTTCATGACGCCCCAGCCAACTCCTTCGAGTCCACTCCAGGCAAGCGCGCGCCCCGGACACGTCGGCCGAGCGCGTCGGCCGAGGGCGTGGGAAGCCGGCCTTCAGCGGCCGCCCTCCAGCGTGACCACCAGCGTGCGCAGCAGCCGGTTCAGCTCCTCGCAGTCCTCCGCGTCCAGCGCGGCGAGCATCCTGCGCTCGTTGCGCACATGGCCCTCGACGGTGCCGTCGACGAGCGTCCGTCCGGCGTCGGTGAGCGTGACATGCAGGCTGCGCCGGTCACCGGGCACGGCTCCCCGGGCCACCAGGCCACGGGCGGCCAGCCGATCGATCCGGTTGGTCAGCGCGGCGGAGCTGACCATGACGTTCGCGGCGAGCTCCTTGGGGGTGAGCGGGCGGTCGCTGCGGCGGAGGGTGGCGAGGACGTCGAACTCCCAGCGCTCCAGGCCGTGTTCGGCGAAGTAGCTGCTGACCTCCTTGCTCACGAGCCGGGTCAGCCGCAGGAGCCTGCCCACCGCGCCCATGGCCTCCAGATCCAGGTCCGACCGCAGGGCGGCCCACTGGTCCAGGAAGTCGTCCACCGAGTCGCGCATGTACGCCCCACCTCGTCCCATCGCCGTTCACCGCCCGGCCTCATCCCCACCGGAGACTTCCCCACCGGATACTTCCACATCGAACTGTTTGACGTCAGCCTACTCCCTGCCCTACTTTTCTGTTCCACGGGAGATAGTTCGACGTCGAATGATTCCCCGCCAACACCTCCAGGAGCCCGCCATGGCCGACCGGCACCGCTCGGTCAGGATCTCCCTCCTCACCGCCCTCGCCCCCGCCGTCTGGGGCTCCACCTACCTGGTCACCACGGAGTTCCTGCCGCCCGACCGGCCGCTGCTCGCCTCCACCGTGCGCGCCCTGCCCGCCGGGCTGATCCTGCTCCTGGTGACCCGCGTCCTGCCCCAGGGCATCTGGTGGGTGCGGGCGACCGTGCTCGGCGTCCTGAACATCGGCGCCTTCTTCTACTTCCTCTTCCTCGCCGCCTACCACCTGCCGGGCGGGGTGGCGGCCCTCGTCATGACCGTCCAGCCGATGATCGTGCTGCTGCTCGGCCCGCTCCTGCTCGGCGCCCGCATACGCCCCCTGCACATCGGCGCCTGCGCACTCGCCGCCACGGGGGTCGCGCTGCTGGTCCTCCAGCCGCAGGCCGGCCTGGACGGCGTCGGTGTCCTCGCCGGACTGCTGGGAGCCGTGTGCATGGCGTCGGGCATCGTGCTCACCAAGCGCTGGGGACGCCCCGAAGGGGTCCCGCTGCTGGCCTTCACCGGGTGGCAGCTCACCGTCGGCGGCCTGGCACTGCTCCCCGTCACCCTGCTCGGCGAACCCCTCCCGGACCGCCTGACCTGGACCAACGTCGGCGGCTTCGCCTACCTGGGCATCATCGGGGCGCTGCTCGCGTACGTCGTGTGGTTCAACGGCATAGCGCGGCTGCCGGCGCTGGCGGCCTCGTTCCTGTCGTTCGCCTCGCCCCTGTGCGCCACGGTCCTGGGCTACCTCTTCATGGGGCAGACCCTGGGACCGCTCCAGCTGCTGGGCGCGGCGGGGGTCGTCGGCGCGGTGGTGCTGGCTCAGCGCGGCGAGGGGGCGCCGCCCACCACGCCGGACACGCCCACCGCACCGGGTAGGCCGCCCGCCTCAGCCGCCGAAGGCGGCCGCCACGGCGACGACGACGAACATGAGCACGAGCACGGCCGCCATGATGCGGTTTCTGGTCTTCGGGTCCACCCTTCGAGCCTAACCGCACCGCCCACCGGCCCCGCGCCCAGGCCCGTACCACCTCCCGGGCCCGGGTCGGCGTAAGCAAGTCCGGGCGTGTCCTGATGCCCAGGCCTATCGTTGTCCTACGCGGCTGCCCGCACGCCCGTGCGGTAGCGGGGAGGAGCGGCACGATGACCGTCGTAGACACCGACAGGATCGACATGGCCGACATCAGCGACGAGCTGACTCTGGACGAGATGTTCGAGTGGCTTGAGCCCACCCCCGAGGGATTCAAGGTCGAGATCGTCGAGGGGACCGTCCATATGTCGCCGCAGCGGGACACGCACTGGCGCATCATTCTGGCCATCATCAAGCAGCTGCTGCCCCGATTCGCCGAGGACCGGCTGCTTTCGGACGTACGCATCGACTTCGGCGAAGGCAACGGCTTCGCCCCCGACATCGTGAAGCTCTTCGACCAGGCGGCCAAGGACAGCCGCGGACGCTGGCTCCCCGAGCACATCGAGTTCGTCGGCGAGGTCATCTCCAAGGGAACGGCCGCGGCCGACTACGGGCCCAAGAAGGACGCCTACGCGACCGCCGGCGTCCCCGCGTTCCTCATCGTCGACCCGTACGTGGGTCGCTGCCTCCTCCACTCGGAGCCGAAGGACGGCGACTACCACAAGAAGCTCGTCGTCGACTTCGGCCTCGACGTCGATCTCACCGGCACCTCGATGGACCTGGTCCTGAAGACCGACGCCTTCCCCCGCGACTGACCCACAACGACGGAAACCGCCCCCTCCCGGACCGGGAGGGGGCGGTTTCCGGGTGTCCTACGCAGCCGTCGCCAGCTGCTCGCGTGGTACGAAGCGCACGCGCGGGCGGCCCGGGCGGAGGTCCACCTTCAGGCGCAGGCCGCCGACGCGGGCGAGGGCGAAGCCGACGGCCAGGGCGGCGATCACGGAGATCGCACCGCCGGACGCGAAGCCGACGCGGGCGCCGTACGTGTCGCTGATCCAGCCGACGATCGGGGCGCCCACCGGCGTACCCCCGGCGAAGACCATCATGTACAGGCTCATCACCCGGCCCCGCATCCCGGGGTCGGCGGCCATCTGCACGCTGGTGTTCGCGGTGATGTTCGTCGTCAGGCCGAGCATGCCGATCGGGACCAGCAGGATCGAGAACAGCCAGACCGACGGGGACAGCGAGGCGGCGATCTCCAGCAGCCCGAACGCCGTGCCCGCCGCCACCAGCATCCGCAGCCGCGTGGAGCGGCGGCGGGCCGAGAGCAGTGCGCCGGCCAGCGAACCGGCGGCCATCAGGATGTTGAAGAACGAGTACATCCCGGCGCCGCCGTCGAAGACCCCGTCGGCGAAGGCGGTGAGCCAGATCGGGAAGTTGAAGCCGAACGTGCCGACGAAGCCGACCAGGACGATCGGCCAGACCAGCTCGGGGCGCCCGCGGACGTACCGCAGCCCTTCCCGCAGCTGCCCCTTGGCGCGGGGCACCCGCACCGAGGCGTGCAGTTCGCTCGTCCGCATCATCAGCAGGCCGACGAGCGGGGCCAGGAAGGAGAGACCGTTGAGCAGGAACGCCCAGCCGCTGCCGACCGTGGTGATCAGGACACCCGCGACGGCGGGGCCGATGAGCCGGGCGGACTGGAAGTTCGCCGAGTTCAGGCTGACCGCGTTGCGGAGCTGCGCGGGGCCGACCATCTCGGAGACGAACGACTGGCGGGCCGGGTTGTCGACGACGGTCACCATGCCGAGGAGGAAGGCGACCAGATAGACGTGCCAGACCTCGATGGCGCCGGACAGGGTCAGGACGGCCAGCGCGATACCGCACAGGCCGAGCATGGCCTGGCTGACGAGCAGGATCCGCCGCTTCGGGAGGCGGTCGGCGATGACACCGCCGTACAGGCCGAAGAGCAGCATGGGAAGGAACTGGAGGGCCGTGGTGATGCCCACGGCCGTCGCGGAACCCGTCAGGCTCAGCACGAGCCAGTCCTGCGTGATGCGGGACATCCAGGTACCGGTGTTGGAGATCACGGCGCCCGTGGCGAACAGGCGGTAGTTACGGATCTTCAGCGACGAGAAGGTCCCGCCGGTCTTGCTCTCGTGGGTGGAAGTCGGTGCGGGGGCGGAGTCTGCTCCGGATCCCGTACTCAAAAGGGTTCATCTCCTCATACGTCTGCGGCGTGCGGTCCGACGAGGACGTGACGACGGGCGCTCCGGCGGTGATCGTCCGGGGCCGGCGGTGTGCCGGTACCGGCTGATCGTCTTCCCCGTACCGGTGGTCCCATCCGGTACGGGTCAGGCATCACGCCGGTGCGCCTGCGGGGTCACAGGTGGGCGAGCTTCTCCAGCACGGGCGCGGCGGCCCGCAGCGTCTCCCACTCGTCCTCGTCCAGGCCCTCGGCGAGGTGGGCCAGCCAGGCGTTCCGCTTGGTGCGGCTCTCCGCGAGCATGGCCTCGGCCTGCTCGGTCTGGCTGACCATCTTCTGCCGACGGTCATCGGGGTGCGGTTCCAGCCTGACGAGTCCCTTCGCTTCCAGCAGCGCGACGATGCGGGTCATCGACGGGGGCTGCACGTGCTCCTTGCGGGCCAGCTCGCCGGGGGTGGCCGAGCCGCAGCGGGCCAGGGTGCCGAGCACCGACATCTCGGTGGGGCTCAGCGATTCGTCGACGCGTTGGTGCTTCAGGCGCCGGCCCAGCAGCATCACGGCTGAGCGGAGGGAGCTCACGGCGGCGGCACTGGCACCGTCGTGGATCAGGTCAGGCATGTTTGTTAGCGTAACTCATTACCCAACCTAAATACCACCCGGTGGTACGCGCGCGAGAAACCGATCACCCGAACGAGTGAGACCGCGGCGGAAAGTGACGCGAAAAGCGCCCCCGGGCGGCGACCCTGCTTGGCATGGGATCGACAGTGCTCAGCCTGCGGATAGACGGTGAGCTGCTCGACCGGCTCCGGCAGCACGCCGCCAAACGCGGAATGAGCGTCCAGGACTACGTGGTCCGGACGCTCATCCGCGACGACTTCGACGAGCGCTTCAAGGCGGCCGTCGACGAGACGGAGAAGTTCTACGGCGACTCCAGGAGGAGCGTGACGCCACCGGTCACGTGAGGCCGAGGGCCGGCATCGCGTAGGAGAAGACGAAGACCGCCGACACCACGTACATCGCGATCGGGACCTCACGGCCCCGGCCCGCCGCCAGCCGCAGCACGGAGAAGGCGATGAAGCCGATGCCGATGCCGTTGGTGATCGAGTACGTGAACGGCATCATCACCATCGCCAGGAACGCCGGGATCGCGAGCGTGTGGTCGCTCCAGTCGATGTCCCGTACCGAGCCCGCGATGATCAGGAAGCCGACCGCCAGCAGGGCGGGCGTGGCCGCCTGCGACGGGACCATGGTCGCCAGCGGTGTGAGGAACAGCGCCACCGAGAAGAGCAGACCGGTCACCACGCTCGCCAGTCCGGTGCGGGCGCCCTCTCCGACGCCCGCGGTGGACTCCACGAAGCAGGTGGTGGCGGAGGAGGAGCTCGCGCCGCCCGCGGCGACCGCGATGCCGTCCACGAGCAGCACCTTGTTGATGCCGGGGAAGTTCCCCTCCTGGTCCATCAGCTTCGCCTCGTCGCCGACGCCGAGGATCGTGCCCATCGCGTCGAAGAAGCAGGACAGCAGCACGGTGAAGACGAAGAGGACGCCGGTCAGCAGACCGACCTTCCCGAAGCCCCCGAAGAGGCTGACCTCACCGAGCAGCCCGAAGTCCGGCGCGGAGACGGGGTTCCCCGGCCACGCGGGCGCCGTCAGACCCCAGGAACCCTCCGGCAGACCCGCCACCGCGTCGATGATCACGGCGACGACCGTCATGGTGATGATCGAGATGAGGATCGCGCCGGGCACCTTGCGCACGATCAGCGCCAGCGTGAGCAGCGCCCCCAGCACGAAGACGAGGACCGGCCAGCCGGTGAGGTGGCCGTCGCCGCCGAGCTGGAGCGGCACGGTGGTGAGGGCGGCGTCCGGGATGCGCGAGACGAAGCCGGAGTCGACCAGGCCGATCAGGAGGATGAAGAAGCCGATGCCGATGGCGATGCCCTTGCGCAGGGAGCGCGGTACGGCGTTCATCACGCGCTCCCGCAGCCCGGTCGCCACCAGCAGCATGACCACGACGCCCGCGAGGACGACCATGCCCATCGCGTCGGGCCAGCTCATCCGGGGGGCGAGCTGGAGCGCGACGACGGTGTTGACGCCGAGGCCGGCCGCGAGCGCGATCGGCACGTTGCCGATGACACCCATGAGCAGCGTGGAGAAGGCGGCGGAGAGCACGGTGGCGGTGACCAGCTGACCGTTGTCGAGCTGGTGGCCGTACATGTCCTTCGCGCTGCCCAGGATGATCGGGTTGAGCACGATGATGTACGCCATGGCGAAGAACGTGGCGAATCCGCCGCGGAACTCGCGCGCGACCGTCGACCCCCGCTCGGAGATCTTGAAGAACCGGTCCAGGCTGCCCTGGGGCTGCGGAGCCGTGGGCTGCGGGGGGTCGACCGGAGCGGTGGCCGAGGGGGACATGGGTGACCTCAGTCGTACGTAGGGGTAAGGAGGGCGGCGTTACCGACGATCGACATTGGATGTTCGCACGAACAATTCGAGCCAGCCCACAGCAGATTCAGTATGAATACATAAGGCGAAGATCGCTATCTCCGCGCGTAGACCCCCGGGGCCGACCGGCCCCCGGCCCGCCGCACCGGGGCCCCATAGACTGAACGCATGGAGAAGTGGACAGCGAAGCACGAGGCGCCCGAGCCCCTGGAGGGGCCCGTCGTCTCCACCGTCGTCGGCGGCACGATCCTCTGGTTCGTCCTCTTCCTCGCCCAGCTCCCCTTCTACGGCTGGTTCGCCGACCGCGGGCACACCTGGTGGGCGTGGACCCCGCTGGCCGGCGCCGGGCTCGGACTGATCGGCATCTGGTACGTCCGCGGGCGCGACGCCGCCCTCAAGCGGCACGCGGCCCGGGCCGAGGCCAAGGACGCCGCCGGGGCCGAGGCGGCGAACGGCGCGCTGGGCACGGGGACCGGCACCGGGACCGACCGTACGGCCTGAGCCCCAGGGGCGAGGTCACCCGTACGACCACGGGATCGCCCCGTTCATCCCCTGGTCGGATCTTCGGCCCCCCGGCGGGTGATCCGTGCCGCACGCCCGTACCGTCTAATCCATGACGCAGCGGGCACTCGACTCCTCCGGGGAGCAGACCCCCCGACCCTCCCGGCCGGGCATGATCGACGCGGGGGCGGAGCTCGATCCCGTGCACCCCGTGGACCTGCCGCCATCGGATCACCACGCCACCGGCCTGACCACCGCCGAGGTCGCCGAGCGGGTGGCGCGGGGCGAGGTCAACGACGTACCCGTGCGGTCCTCCCGGTCGGTCACCGAGATCGTCCGCGCCAACGTCCTCACCCGGTTCAACCTGATCATCGGCGTGCTCTGGGTGATCATGCTGTTCGTCGCGCCGATCCAGGACAGCCTCTTCGGCTTCGTGATCGTCGCCAACACCGGCATCGGGATCGTCCAGGAGTGGCGGGCCAAGAAGACCCTGGACAGCCTCGCGGTGATCGGCGAGGCGAGGCCGACCGTGCGGCGCGACGGGCGGGCCGCCGAGATCCCCACCCACGAGATCGTCCTCGGCGACGTGGTGGAGCTCGGCCCCGGCGACAAGGTGGTCGTGGACGGCACGGTCGCCGAGGCCGACAGCCTGGAGATCGACGAGTCGCTGCTGACCGGTGAGGCCGACCCGGTCATCAAGCGGGCCGGCGACCCGGTGATGTCCGGCAGCTTCGTCGTCGCGGGCGGCGGCGCCTTCACCGCGACCAAGGTGGGGCGCGAGGCGTACGCCGCCCAGCTCGCCGAGGAGGCGTCGCGCTTCACGCTCGTCCACTCCGAGCTGCGCAGCGGCATCAGCACGATTCTGAAGTACGTCACCTGGATGATGGTCCCGACGGCGATCGGGCTGATCATCAGCCAGCTCGTCGTGAAGGACACCAACTTCAAGGACTCGGTCGCCCGGACCGTCGGCGGCATCGTCCCGATGATCCCCGAGGGGCTGGTCCTGCTGACCTCGGTGGCCTTCGCCATCGGCGTCGTACGCCTGGGCCGCAAGCAGTGCCTGGTGCAGGAGCTGCCCGCCATCGAAGGGCTCGCCCGGGTCGACGTGGTCTGCCTGGACAAGACCGGCACCCTCACCGAGGGCGGCATGGACATCACCGAGGTCCGGCCGCTGGGCGGGAGCGACGAGGCGTACGTGCACCAGGTGCTGCGCTCCCTCGGCTCCTCCGACCCCCGCCCCAACGCCAGCCTCCAGGCCATCATCGACGCGTACCCGGCGGGCGAGGGGGCCGGCTGGACGGTCACCGGCGCGATGCCGTTCTCCTCCGCCCGCAAGTACAGCGGCGCCGCGTTCCAGGAGGGCGACGGGACCCCCTCCGCCTGGCTGCTCGGCGCCCCCGACGTGCTGCTCCCGGACGACGACGAGACGCTCACCGAGATCGAGCACCTCAACGAGCAGGGCCTGCGGGTGCTGCTGCTGGCGCGGGTACAGGGCGAGCTCGACGCGCCCGGTGCGGCCGACGGGGCCGTGCCCACCGCCCTGGTCGTCCTGGAGCAGCGGCTGCGGCCGGACGCCGAGGAGACGCTCGCCTACTTCGCCGACCAGAACGTGGCCGCCAAGGTCATCTCCGGCGACAACGCGGTGTCGGTCGGCGCGGTGGCCGGGAAGCTGGGCCTGGCGGGCGCGGAGAACACCCTCGACGCCCGCCAGATGCCCACCGCCCCGGACGAGATGGCCACGGCCATGGAACGACACGCCGTCTTCGGCCGGGTCACCCCGCAGCAGAAGCGGGACATGGTGGCCGCCCTCCAGTCGCGCGGCCACACGGTGGCGATGACGGGCGACGGCGTCAACGACGTGCTGGCCCTCAAGGACTCCGACATCGGGGTCTCGATGGGCTCCGGCTCCGAGGCGACGCGGGCCGTGGCGCAGATCGTGCTGCTGAACAACAGCTTCGCGACGCTTCCCTCGGTGGTCGCCGAGGGCCGCCGGGTGATCGGCAACATCACCCGGGTCGCCACGCTCTTCCTGACCAAGACCGTGTACTCGGTGCTGCTGGCTATCCTGGTGGTCTGCTTCCAGGTGGAGTACCCGTTCCTGCCCAGGCACCTGACGCTGCTGTCCACGCTGACCATCGGCGTCCCGGCGTTCTTCCTGGCCCTCGCGCCGAACAAGGAGCGCGCCCGGCCCCACTTCGTACGCCGGGTCATGCGGTACGCGATCCCCTCGGGCGCCATCGCGGCGGCGGCCACCTTCACCACGTACCTGGTGGCCCGCCACCACTACGCCGGCGCGGGCGCGCTGGAGGCCGAGACGAGCGCGGCGACGCTGACGCTGTTCCTGGTCTCCATGTGGGTCCTGGCGATCATCGCCCGCCCGTACACCTGGTGGCGCGTCGGCCTGGTGGCGGCGATGGGGCTCGGCTTCCTCATCGTGCTCGTGGTGCCGTGGCTCCAGGACTTCTTCGCCCTGAAGCTGGTCGGGACGACCATGCCGTGGACGGCGGTCGGCATCGCGGTGGCGGCGGCCGCCCTGCTGGAGTTCAGCTGGCGGTGGGTGGGCCGGCGCTTCGGAGCGTAGGACGACGGCAGGCGAAGGGCCCCCGGGAGGCGATCCTCCCGGGGGCCCTTCGATGAACGAGGGCAGCTACCGCGACTGCACGGACTGCTTCCCGTACCGCTTGGCGTGCTACTTCACGTCGAGGAAGTCACCGGCGGCCGAGACGGCCGGGGTGGTCGACGTGCCGGCGAAGTTGTAGCGCCAGTAGCCGTCCGTGGAGGCCTTCACCGTGGTCTTGAGGGTACCGGTGGAGCTGGTCTTGACGGTCTTGACCGTCGTGTAGCTCTTGGCGCCCTTCTTCTTGAACTGGAGCTTCACGGGCTGGGCCGCGTAGCCCTTGTACGTGCCGGTGTCCCAGTTGGCGCGCGTGAGCTTGCCGGTGACCGTGATGGTCTTGCCCTTCTTCACGGGCTCCGGGGAGGCGTTCACCGTCAGCTTGGAGAGGCGCTGGACGCGGGTCTTGGCGGCCTTGTCGTTCCAGATGAAGTCGTCCTCGCTGCCGGTGGCGGCGAGCGCCCCGGCGGCGACGTTCCAGGAGCCCGCCTGGCTGGTGTAGAGCGCCTCGGTCCTGGGGTCGACCGTGATCGAGACCGTGCAGGTGGAGGTGGTCGCGCTGGCCGACACCTTGCAGTCGCCGGTCTCCTGCGTGGGCACGATCATGCCGTCGACCTCGTCGATGTGGCCGTGCCACAGGAAGGCGTACGCGTCGGCGATGCCGGACGGCGACGAGGCGGTGACCGAGATGGTGAACTTCTTCTTGGACGTCGCACCCACCACGACGTCCTTGCCGCCGTTGACGACGACCTTCTTGATGACGGGCCGCTCAGCCGCCCGGGCGGTACGGGCCTTGGCCGCCGGCGCTCCGGCGGCCTCCGCGCCGAACACCTCGGCGCCGGACGGCAGGTTGATACCGGCGCTCGGCTTCTCATCGGCCTGAACGGCCGGCACTGCCAGAGCGGAGAGGGCCAGGGCGCCGGAAACGGCAGCCACGGTGGCACGAATACGCATGTGTTTTCCCCAAGTGGAGAAGGGGTCCCGGGGCATGTCGTCCGCCCGGCGGGACCCATCTGGTCCAGAGCCTGTTGGCTCGCAAGATCAGACGGACGATGCGCGTGAATGGTTGTACGACTTTATGACTTTCCTGTGTGCGGAGTGACCTGGTGCCGACACCAAGTGCCGGTCCAGTCGTTGCGGTACATCGGGTCGCCCCTCCCGGTCCGCTTCCCGTTCAGTCGAACCAGCGGTTCCGCGCCAGCTCCTCCGTGCGCGACGGGTCCTCCAGCAGGGCCGCGACCTCGAAGCGGCGCGGCCACTGGCCCGCCGCCCAGGCCAGGCCGGCCGCGACGCCCTCCAGGGTGGCGGCGTGCACGACGCCGTCCCGGGTCCGGCGCCAGTCCAGCTCGACGCCGCCCGCGCGGAGTTCGGGGTGCTCGACGTACGTGTCCGGGGTGGCGGGGCCGAGCAGGACGCGGACCGCGTCCGGTACGCGGTGCTCCTCGCCCTCACTGGTGACGCCCGCCTCGATCGTCTCGCCGAGCCGCCGCACCTGGAGGAGGTCGGCCAGTTCGGCGGCCCGGGCGGGGGCGACCGGGAGCAGGGGCAGCCCCTCCGTCAGCGGCAGCACGTCCGGGGCGTCCGCGATCACGGCGTCCGCCGCGTCGACCACCGCCACCTCCCCGTCCACCACCGCCCGCAGCTCGTCCGGCAACGTCACCTGGTCCGGGTCGAGTTCGGCGAGGGCCGTGTAGAGGGCGTGCAGCTGTACGGGGGTGACGGGGCGGTCCTCGTCGGCGAGCCGGCCCAGCAGCTCGGCCGCGCCGCCCGGCTCGTCCAGCAGAGCCGCGACCGAGGTGCGCACCCCGAGGGCCCGCAGCACCTGGGCGTCGTCGAACCCGGTGGCGTCCACCGCGTCGTACAGCCCGGCCAGCCGCGGGTCCCCGCCCGCCGCGCGCAGTCCGGCGGGGCGGCGGCCGTCCAGTACCGGGTGGTCGCGCAGCCACCACGCGGTGTACGGGCGCACCGACCGCGTCGTCCCGTCCGGCAGCAGCACCCGCACCGGCTGCGTCAGCGCGTCGCGCAGCGGGGGCCGGGCCAGCATCGCTAGCACCTGCGGCCAGGCGTCGTCGTCCACCAGGTCCAGATCACGTACGGCGACGATCTCGGTGGCGACCGGCGGCACCGGGGTCTCGGGCAGCTGGTCGAGCAGGTCCTCGCACCACACGTCGACGGCGTCCAGCAGCCCGGCGTCGTCCGGTTCGGCGAAGTCGCCGTCGCGGGGCTCCAGTTCGTCCGGGTCCAGGACGACGTCGGTGGCGCGGACCAGGGCGAAGGTGGCGAGCACCCCGCAGGCGGTCAGCGGCGCCTCACCCCAGCGGTCGGCCAGCTCCTCGTCCACGAGCGCCAGTTCCCCCTCACGCATGATCTGGGCGAACGGGCTTCCCGGGAGGACGAGTTCACCGGCCGGAGCCGGTTCGCCGTCCTCGTCGGGGAGGGCCAGCGCCCCGAGCCAGGGTTCGTCGCCGGGGGCCAGTTCGGCGTCCCGGACGAGGGTGAGGACGGTCTCGGCCAGCTCGTCGCCGTCGAGCGCCTCCTCGTCCCAGATCTCCCCCGCGTCCAGCGATCCGGCGACCGCCGCCCGCACTTGAGGGGTCGTCAGCACGGCGCGGGGCGTGGCGGGCAGGGCGCCGAGCTTCTCCAGCAGCGGGTGGGTGGCGTCCGGGTGGGCGACCTTGAGGCCGAGCCGGGAGAGCCGGCCGAGCACCGGTCCGGTGAGGGCGTCCGGGAGGGGCAGCAGCACCTGGCGGGGGCCGATGGTGGTGCGCGGCGGGCGGCCCGCCCGTTCGTCCTCCGGGTCACCGGCGAGCGGGACGGGGAGGCCGGTGAGCCGGTCGGGATCGATGCCGGCGAGGCTGTCGTAGAGCCGGTGCCACCAGGCGGGGTCGCGCTCCAGACCGGCGAGGCGGTCGATGGCCTCGGTCAGGGGGACGCGGGCGACGCCGAGGGTCCGCAGCTCGGGGCGGCGCTCCAGGCCCGCGGGCAGCAGACAGGGCAGCACCTCGGCGAGGACCCGTACGGTCTCGGCCCCCACCCCCTCGACCACCTCGGCCTCCACGGGCCGCAGGGCGGTGGAGGCGGTGTCCGGCGCGCCGGAGTCCCCCGTACGGTCCCGGTCCCAGTCCTGCCAGCGGTCGTCGGCCTCGGCGGAGACGTCCCGGGGCGCGGCGGGCTCCAGGAACGCGACCCGGGGCAGCCGGGCCAGGATCGCACCGCGCAGGGCCCCGTCCAGGCCGCCCTTGCCGAGCGGCCCGGGCACCAGGCCGATGGTGCCGGTTGACACCGGCTGCCAGGCGCCCAGCAGCTCCGCGTACGCCTCGGCCGCCCGCTCCACCAGGAAGTCGGTGAGCGGCCCCGGCGCGGGGTGCCTGCGGGCGGTGTCCAGCGGCAGCGAGGCGATGAGCAGGGCGGGGACGCCGAGGGGTTCGTCGGTGGGCGTCGGGGCGTGGACGACCGGGGCCGTACGGGGGTGGAGCGGGGCGCCCGCCTCGTCGACCGGGACCGCCCAGGTCACCGACCAGTGCGGGCGCAGCCGCTCCTCGACCGGGCGGTCGGCGAGCAGGGCGGGCTCGATGGGCCCCTGGCGGAGAACGGCGCGCCAGCGGCCCAGGCCGTGCGCGGAGTCGTCGATGTGCGTGTACGGGCCGTGCTGCGAGCGGCCCAGGGTGCGCACCCCGTCCGGGGTCTCGATGACGACCTCGTCCAGGCCGGACAGGGTGAGCAGCAGCGCGTCGTCCACGGCGGCCAGCAGCCGGGCCGCCAGGTCCTCGGCGGTGCCGTCGCGCAGGGGCAGCACGACGACGGTGTCGTACCCGTCGGGTGCGGAGCCCTCGGCGGGCAGCGGGAGGCGCAGCAGCGGTACGTGGCCGTCGCGGCGGCGCAGCTCGTCGCCGAGGCCGGGAGAGCCGACGGCCGCGTTGTGGGCCAGCTCGCGCGCTTCCGCCAGGGACCAGCGCACGCCTCCGTGGCGGCCGAGCACGGCGGGCTCATCGCTGACCGCGAGGACGGCGGCGAACCCGACGCCGAACCGGCCCACGGCGGACTCGTGGCCCTCGCGCTTGGCGGAGGCCCGCAGGGTGGAGAGGGACTCGACGCCGGTGGCGTCCAGGGGGGCGCCGGTGTTGGCGGCGGCCAGCACGCAGCGTCCGTCCGGATCACCGGGGGCAGCGGGGTGCAGGGTGAGCCGGAGCTTGCCGGGGACGCCCGCGCGGGCGGCGGCGTCGGCGGCGTTCTGGGCCAGCTCGACGACGAGGCGGTCGCGGTAGCCGCCGAGCGCGAGGTCCTCCTCGGCGTTGGCGTCCTCCCGGAAGCGGGCGGGGCCCGCGCCCCAGGCGTCGAGCACGCCGCGCCGCAGCCGTGCCGTCCCGAACGGGTCGGCCCCCTCGGTCGCATTCATGCTCACGCTGTCGACTCCGTCCGCCGTGGGTGGGTGGCTGTGCCTGTGCCTGTGCCTGTGCCTGCCGCCCAGTGTGCGCCCGAAGGTACCGCGCGTGCGGCGACCGCCCCCACCCAGCCCGTCCGGCGCTTGAGGACGGAACCCTTGCCTGGTGGGCGGCAGAAGAACGGGGCCCTGGGGCGCAGCACCCCCCGCAGAGGCATCCGACACCACACCGACGGTTCCGTCCTCAAACGCCGGACGGGCTGAATGGTGACCGCCCTACGAGTGGCCCAGGTCCTCCGAGTCGCCGTCCGGCTCCGACGGCACGCAGCCGCCGCGCTCGGGGTGCAGCGCGTACTCGTCCACCCGCATCGTGTCCAGCGCATGCGCCGCCGGCTTCGGCGGCTTCGGCATCACCGCCGCCTCCGAGTGCCCCCCGCACCCGTACGCCAGCGACACCACATGCCCGTCCGCCGGGCCGAACTCGTTCGCGCACACCCCGAAGGCCTGCTTCAGCGAGCCCGCCATCGGGATCAGGAACGCGCAGCTGACACACGTCGCCGGCGCCGCCTGCGCCATCGGGGTCTTCGGGCCGAAGGCCTCGTCCCAGCGGTCCGCCGCCTCGTACAGCCCGTACCGCGACAGCACCCGCGCCCGCCGCGTACCCAGCTCCTCGGCGACCGCCGCGATGGAGCCCCGGCTGATCGCCACCGGCCGGTCCGTCAGCTCCGCGTCCTCCGCGTCGACGAGCTCGGCCAGCTCCTCGGAGACGATCGAGTTCGGCGGCGGCTCGTCCTCGCCGGTCCAGCCGGGCTCCAGGCGCAGGTCCTCCGCCTCGGTCGGCAGCAGGTCGCCCGGGCCCATGTCACCGGGGCGCAGCCGCTCGCTCCACGGCACCCACTCCGGCGCCAGGAGCGCGTCGGCCCCCGGCAGCAGCACCGTCTCGTCCAGGGTGACGTTCTTCGCGCGGGAGGCCCGCGCCACGGTCACGGCCCAGCGCCAGCCCCGGTAGCCGGGCTCCTTGGACTCGAAGTAGTGCGTGACGACGCGGTCCCCCTCGGAGACCACACCGACATGCTCACCGACCACGCCGGGCGCGGCGGCTTCCTCCGCCGCCGCGCGCGCGAGGTCTACCGCCTCGGCGCACAGGCGGTCGGGAACGGGGGTACGGGCCGTACGGCTTCGCGTCGTCGCAGCACTCACAGGTCTCGCTTCTCTCCATACGCCAGTCTCACGAGCGCGCCAGCTGCTGCACGATTGCCGTTTTCGGCCAGACAGTTGCGGGCGGAGCGGACCTGGGGGCCGCGTCGACGTCCACACCCGTTGTGCCTGCCTCGGGCGCGCCTTCTGCCACCCATTCTGCGGGATCGCGGAGAGGCGCGCGGCCAAGAACAACCGCCGGTGGCGCGTTACGCACGCTACCCTCTCCGCCGCTCCGCGCCCACCTGCCCGTCCCAAACGTGCCGTATCCGTCGCTCCGGCACCCGCCCCGGAGGCGCGCGCGGCCCCGCCCGGCCCCACTGGTCCGACAGGGCGCCACGCGCGAGTCCCCGGCCGATCACCGTTCATACCGGCCAGGGTTGGGGCACTATGACGGGGTGACTGCCGCCAGGTCGCACGACGGTCCCGGCCCGCTCCGCAGGGCGGGACGGGCGGCGGGCCGTGCCCTGCACACCCCGTTCACCGGCACGGCACGCGGTATCCGCAAGGCGACGCACGCCCACGGAGCCGGGGAATCGGGCCTCGGAAAACTCATCGAGCTGCACGCGGTGAACGGCGCGGGGGACGTCATGATCACCGTCGCCCTCGCCTCCACGGTCTTCTTCTCCGTACCGACGGACGAGGCGCGCGGGCGGGTCGCGCTCTACCTCGCCATCACCATGGCCCCCTTCACCCTGCTCGCCCCGGTGATCGGCCCGCTGCTGGACCGGCTGCCGCACGGCCGCCGGGCCGCGATGGCGGGCGCGATGCTGGCCCGCGCCCTGCTCGCGCTCACCATGTCGGGGGCGGTGGCCACCGGCGGCCTGGAGCTGTATCCGGCCGCGCTGGGCGTCCTGGTCTCGTCGAAGGCGTACGGGGTGGTGCGCAGCGCGGTCGTGCCACGGCTGCTGCCACCCAAGTTCTCCCTGGTCAAAGCCAACTCACGGGTCACCCTCGCGGGGCTGCTGGCCACGGGGGTGGCGGCCCCGATCGGGGCCGGCCTCCAGACGATCGGCTCCGCCTGGCCGCTCTACGGCGCCTGCGCGATCTTCATCGCGGGCACCTTCCTCGCCTTCACGCTGCCTCACAAGGTCGACTCCGCCAAGGGCGAGCGCCGGGCCCGCCTGATCGACCCGCAGGACCACCCCCACCTCCCCCACCGGGAGGAGCCCGTACGGCGCCCCGCCCCGAAGGCGATGCGCGGCAGGAACAACGGCGGGAACAACGGGGAGAAACCGGCCAGGGAGCGTCCGCCGGGCCTCCGCTCGGTGGGCGGATCGGTGCTCCACGGCCTCCAGGCCAACGCGGCGCACCGGGCCCTGTCGGGCTTCCTGATCTTCTTCCTGGCGTTCCTGCTGCGCGAGCACCCGATGGCGGGCCAGAGCGCGGCCGTCTCCCTCGCCATCGTCGGCGTGTCGGCGGGGACCGGCAACGCCTGCGGTACGGCGGTGGGCGCCTGGCTCCGGGCCCGCGGGCCCGAGGTGATCATCGCCACGGTGCTGGGGCTCGCCCTGGGCGCGGCGGTCCTCGCCGCGGTCTTCTTCTCCACCGCCGCGGTCGCCGTGCTCGGCGCGGTCGCCGGGTTCACCCAGGCCCTCTCCAAGCTGTCGCTGGACGCGATGATCCAGCGGGACGTCCCCGAGGAGGTCCGCACCTCCGCCTTCGCCCGGTCCGAGACCTTGCTCCAGATGGCGTGGGTGGTCGGCGGCGGCATCGGGATCGCGCTGCCGCTCAACGCGGTGCTCGGGATGTCGGTCGCCGCCGGGATTCTCACCCTCGGCGCGGCCACGTCCGTACGGGGTCTCCTGGGGGCCGCACGGCGCGGCACGCCGCACCCCCGCGTGGCGTGAACGAAGGCGACCGATAGCCTTCCGCCCATGACCGTTGCGTTCTTCTCCGGTAAGGGCCGTCGAATCGGCGTCGCTCTTGGTGCCGTGTCCGCGGGACTCCTTGTCCTGTCCGCCTGCGACAAGCCGACGCCGCTCGCCACCGTGACGGTCGGCAGCGACTCGGTGAACTCCGAGGCGGCCTGCTACAACGACGGTGAGGCGATCAAGGAGTCGCTGATCCAGGGCTGCCTCAACAAGAAGCCCGAGAAGACCCTTGAGGTGGCGATGGACGACAAGGTCCGCTTCGGCGTCGACCCCGAGATCGCCGAGAAGGGCTGGACGCTCTTCATCAACGGCCAGCAGGCCGAGCAGGAGCCGTTCAAGAAGACCTACCGGACGATCCCCGGCAGCGCCTTCTTCGCCAGCCAGACGGGCGCGCCCGCCAGCAAGACGAACGTCTCCATCGTGGAGACCAGCGGCAAGAAGCTCACCGGCATCTGGCAGTTCGAGCTCAAGAAGACGTCCTGACCCTCCGTACCCTTCCCCGCCGAGGCCCTGAGGCTCTCCCTGTGCGTGTGCTCGTCGTGACCGCTGTCCCGGTGGAACGGGACGCGGTCACGCGTGCGTTCGGGGGCGCTGACCGAACCCTCGCCGTGCCCGGGGCCGAGCTGCACCGCAGCGGCGCGTTCGACGTCCTGGCGGGCGGTGCGGGCCCGGCCGCCGCCGCGGCGGCCGCGGCCTTCGCGCTGGCGTCCGCGCCCCAGCCGTACGGGCTCGTCGTCTCGGCCGGGATCGGCGGCGGGTTCGCCCCGGCGGCCCCGCTCGGCTCGCTGGTCGTGGCGAGCGACATCGTCGCGGCGGACCTGGGCGCCGAGACCCCGGAGGGCTTCCTGCCCGTCACCGCGCTCGGTTTCGGCCGGGACCGCTTCGTCACCCCGCCCGCGCTGGTACGGGAGGTGGCGGCGGCCACCGGCGCCGCTCCCGGCCCCGTCCTCACCGTCTCCACCGTGACCGGCACCGCCGCCCGCACCGCCGCCCTGCTCGCCGCGCACCCGGGTGCGCTGGCCGAGGCGATGGAGGGGTTCGGGGTCGCGGAGGCGGCGGAGCGGGCCGGGGTACCCGTACTGGAGCTGCGGGCGGTCTCCAACACCGTCGGCCCCCGCGACCGGGAAACCTGGCGCATCGGCGACGCGCTGGCGGCGCTCACGGAGGCGTTCGGGAAGACGGCACCCGTACTGGAAGGTTGGCACCGCCATGACCACTGACGCGCACCCGGGCCCGGCCGAGAAGGCGATCGAGATCGCCTTCTCGCCCTGCCCCAACGACACGTTCGTCTTCGACGCCTGGGCCCACGGCAGGGTCCCCGGGGCGCCCGCGCTGGACGTGACCTTCGCGGACATCGACCTCACCAACGGCATGGCCGAGCGCGGCGAGCTGGACGTCCTGAAGGTGTCGTACGCGGTCCTGCCGTGGGTCCTGGACGAGTACGCGCTCCTGCCTTGCGGCGGCGCGCTGGGCCGGGGCTGCGGCCCGCTGGTCCTCACCAAGGAGCTGGGCCTCGACCTCACCGGCCGCACGGTCGCGGTGCCGAGCGAGCGCTCGACGGCGTACCTGCTGTTCCGGCTCTGGGCGGCGGAGCGGGTCCCGGGCGGGGTCGGCGAGGTCGTCGTCATGCCGTTCGACGAGATCATGCCGGCCGTGCGGGACGGCAAGGTGGACGCCGGTCTCGTCATCCACGAGGCCCGCTTCACGTACCGGAACTTCGGGCTCCACAACCTCGCCGACATGGGACGCCACTGGGAGGACACCACCGGCCTGCCGATCCCGCTCGGCGCGATCATCGCCAGGCGCTCCCTCGGCGAGGAGACGCTGCGCCGCCTGGCCGACGCGATCCGCAGCTCGGTCCGGATGGCCTGGGACGACCCGCAGGCCTCGCGCCCGTACGTCCAGGAGCACGCCCAGGAGATGGACCCGGCCGTCGCGGACCAGCACATCGGCCTCTACGTGAACGAGTTCACCGCCGACCTCGGCGAGGACGGCTACGCGGCGGTCCGCGGCCTGCTCACCCGCGCCGCGGCCGAGGGACTCGTACCGCCCCTGGCCCCGGACGCGCTGGCGTTCCCTTGAGCGACCGACATCGTGGTAGGCGGCTCGTCCCGACGACACCGAAATGATCAAGGAAGATCCGGCGCCAGGGCACCCTGAGCCACGGGCTGGTCATCGGGCAGGACCACGTCGTCGTGCACCGATCCTGGCCCAGGGGAGCGGGAGGCCGAGTACACGCCGGCCGAGCCGCGGATGCTGGTCGGGACCCTTGCGGAGGTGCTGAGGATCTCGCCCTTCGAACACAGTCCTCAGCACCCCGGCGACGCGTCTACACGTCCAGCTGGTCCGCGACGGCTCGCAGCAGGCCCGCGATCTTGGCGCCGGCGGCCTTGTCCGGGTAGCGGCCACGTTCCAGCTGGGGCGTGATGTTCTCCAGGACCGTCGTCAGGTCCTGCACGATCGACGCCAGCTCGTCCGGCTTGCGGCGCTGGGCGGCCGCGACGGACGGGGTGGGGTCGAGGACCACGACGGACAGGGCCTGGTCGCCGCGCTGGCCCGCGACCACGCCGAATTCCACACGCTGGCCGGGCTTGAGTGCGTCGACCCCGGCAGGGAGTACCGACGAGTGCACGAAGACGTCGCCGCCGTCGTCGCGGGAGAGAAAGCCGAAGCCCTTCTCGCTGTTGAACCACTTGACCTTGCCAGTCGGCAAAGCACACACTCCCTCGATCCGTCCTGGCATGCCAAGACGCCCTGACCTTCCGACGAAACACCTTACCGGGGGTCTCTCCAACCCAACACGCCTTAAAACAAGGCTGAGCCCCCGCCTGTGTCGGCAGAGGCTCAAAGTGGTGGGGGAAGTGTGAGGGGCTACCCAATGTGCCGGTAGAGAGTCGCGCGGGACACTCCGAGAGCCTTGGCAATGGCGGAGACGCTTTCACCCTTGGCCTTACGAGCCTTGGCCACCGTGAGCACGTCCTCAGTGATGACGGTGGGACGCCCACCCGTGCGCCCCTGAGCCTTGGCAGCGTCCAGACCAGCACGGGTGCGCTCAACAACCATGTCTCGTTCCAGCTCAGCAAAGGCGACCATCATCGTAAAGAAGAACTTGCCTTCACCCTTGGGCGAGTAGTTACCGGCGAGAGTCCCAGTGAGGATGCGGAGCGCGATTCCACGGGCGTGCAAGTCCTCAGCAATCGTCAGTACGTCCTTAGTTGAACGGCCCAACCGGTCAAGCTTCCAGACGCAGAGGGTGTCACCTTCCCTCATGTACTCCAGCGCCGAGAGGAGACCAGGGCGCTCCGTGTTCTTCCCAGAAGCCTTGTCCTCATAGGCCTTGGAGCAACCGGCCGCACTCAGTGCGTCCTGCTGAAGCTGAGCATCTTGAGCACTGGTGCTGACTCGCTTGTATCCGATGACCGCCATTGCCGTTCCCCTCCTGGTGACCCTTGCCGACACCAGAAATGTCTCATAACTCGTCTCAAAACATCAAGGCATCGAGAGGGGTCATGAGACGGGTTTTGAACACCCCAACGGGGTCCGGGAGCCGTCCGGCCGAGCCGTCTCACAAGCCATCGTTTCCGAGACGCTACAAAGCTCGCTACAGAACTGGGACAATAGAAGACAGAGGAGAGGAGTCGGACAGATGAGACAGAGCGGAGGAGAGAGACATGGGAATGACACCCGTAAACATGCCAGCCGTTGACCGCATGGGCGACGAGACGGCCGCTCAGAGCGAGCAGGGGGCAGAGAACATCGGAGACGCCGTCCGTAAGAACCTCCACGCCCCGGAGAGCCGCTCAGCAATCTTCGGGCGACCTAACGAATTCCCTACCTGGCGTAGCCAGGGAGGGAAGAGAAGTCAGAGACAGTAATTCAGTAGACCAGGGGAAAGCCCTGACTGACACCAATACCGCCTTCGGCGGAATGGGTATCCCTGGCGTACGGCTCTGCTGCCGCATCCCCAAGCCAAGCAAGGGTTGTAGCCGTATAGGAGAGAGCCTTTGCAGGGTCGTACCGGTAATGGTGCTCTGGAGTGTCAGGGGTACCCCTGGAAGCCGACAGAGTCTGTACCCGCTCAATGGCTGAGTAGGTCTCTGCGCCGTTCCCTGGCCGTGCGTGTGCTCTTCCCTCTTGGGCAGTTGCTTGAATGAGTCCAGAGGAACCAGCGGGAGCTATCCCCTGAGCCGCACGGGAGAGGTCAACAGCCTGGACGTAATCCCCATCGGTGAGCAGTCGCCAAGCCTCAGTCTCGAAGCACCATGCCTCAATCTCAGGATGCCCGGCTTCCCTTGCAAGCGTTGCTGCTGTCTCCCCAGTCGAGCCGTAGCGGCATCGTCTTGCATGAGGTCGATATGGACCGTGGCACCCAGGAGTGAAAGCCAGCCCCCGACAACCAACAAGCGTCGGTGCTCAGACAGGGTCTTCTTACCGTCGAGCAACTTCCCCACATAGGCAGAGTGCTTACGGACCTGGCGCAAGAGGTCTTCCGGCTTGGCTTTGGGATAGGCCATGGCCAGACCGTCAGAGGCACGCTCTAGACGTTCATGGGTGGCTTTCCCTACGCCGCTTGCCTGGACGCGTCGAGCAAGCTCCCATGCGTCCATCTCATCGTCATGGGGCGCGGCGTCTTCTAGTTCGAGCGACAGGCCAAGGAACTCATTGACGGCTTGAATCAACTCGGGTGAAGGAGCCTGTTTCCCATTGAGTACGCGGCTCAGATACGCAACGTCGTAATGGAGTTCCTTTGCCGCACCTCTGAGGCTCTTCCCCTGCGCCTTGAGTGCCGTCCATACCTCAGACCCGAAGTCGACCATGGTGCAGCTCCCGTTGACTGTTGACTCTCATCCTCGTCAACGCTGGTCAACTGCCCTATGGCATCGGTGAATCGGCTGGGTGGACAGACGCGAAACCGCCCGACCCCAGGAGCCGACATGGCGCACCGTACCGCCGACCGTGGCACCGACAGCAAGCCCGAAGATTCCGCACAGCTCCTGGATCACGGTTCGTCGTGTCCAGGGTGCGCGGCAGGAATGTGCGAGGTTGCCCGGGGACTGTGGCGACAGGTGAAGCGTCGCCCTGAGAGCCCCTGAGAGAGCCACAAGACCGAGAGTCCCCGGATTCCCCCACCGGGGGCTCTCTTGTGTCAGCAGACAGCCGTACAGAGCCTCTGAGAGCCGTTCCGGCTACTGCCCAACCCCCAGGAAGCTCAAGGCACCCGAAAGACCGGGGCACCCTCAATTGTTATCGAAGCGTTAATGGTAGGGGGGCGAGTTAATAAACAATTGAGGAAAAGAATAAGGCCCCACTATTCAGCGGATCCTTATCTTTATGCATTCCTTTATCGAGCGAATGCCAATGCTTTCCATCGGTATTCTTCGGGCACGTTATGACTAATCACCATTCTCGCCATCCTCCCTTTTCCGGGGCGTGAGAGCGCTAGCTCATTTGCCATGGTCTGAATATCTCCCAGATCCATGACCATTCCTCGGTCGTTCTCTTCTGTTCCTTTATCCCAAGCCCAGACCTTTACCTGATAAGTGCGAAGGAACTCCCTACGGTCTTCCTGGTCTTTGGCTTCCCAGACTTCCCCATACTTCTTACCCGTTGCCTTGAGAGTCGGATTAGCCCTTTCGGCTTCCTGCTTAGCCAGTAGAGCGACCTTTGCCGACAGACCCTTGTGCATACGCATGTACGACTCTTCCTGTCCCTCTCCGTCGTACTCACCTGCAATATATTTGGCTTCCAGGTTTTCCAGGCGTGCCCTGGTTTCCTGGAGTTCCCTTACCTGAGAGGGTCCCGTACCGGCTCGCTCATACATGTCCCACTTGCCTACGCTTCCCCGAACCTCCTGGTCAACCCACGTGTCCAGGAGATCAGCACGGACGTAGAGCCCAGTCGAGCAATCGCCCCCCTTGAACTTGTTGGAGCATCGGTAATACCTGTGTCCGGGAACTTTCGTCCCGTCTTTCTTGGTGTGCCCGGAACCCAATAGCGAAGTAACAGGGGAATTGCATTCACCGCAGCGAGCAATACCAGCAAGCAGACTCTTAGCGCCGTTACGGCTCTCTCCTGTAGATGCCCCCTCAGCCTTGGGAGCGGGTTTGATCCGGTCGACCAGATCTGTCCATTCATCCAGGGTGACCAATGGCTTCTCAGGAAGAATCACAGGCTCTCCCTGGTCATCCAATACAGCCTCACCCTTATAGGTGTAGATACCGGGAACCCAAGAGGAGCGGAGAAACTTATTGATGATGGTTGACTGCCACTGAGTCCCCTTGGTTTCCTCACCCTTCAACTTCCTGAGATGGTCTCCCCATGTGAGTACGCCACGGCCGTTGAAGTCTCGGGCAATCCTGTGTGTGGACTGACCCTCACGGACACGAGAGAAGATCTCTTCCACGTAGGGGTGGAAGTCCTGGTCAATCTCCAGAACCTTCCTCTTGCCTCCCTCTACGGCTTTGATGCGGTAGCCGGTAGGCGGCGCACCTGTGAGCCATGAACGGTTCTCCAGACGGCTCTGTACGCCGTTCATGATGCGTGCCTGGATCGTGTCCCACTCAGCCTCAGCAAAGACGGCCGTCATGCGCGCCATCATCTTGCCTTGGGGAATCGAGAGGTCGAACCCTTCCTCTACACAGACGATGAACTTCCCGTTCTCCTGTGCCCACTCCAACAGTTCGTTGAAGTGCATCGAGCGACGGGTGAGCCTGTCCATCTTGGCCGCAATGATCACGTCGAACTCATCGGCTCGGGACGTCAGCCACTTACCGAGTCTCGGACGCTTGAAGGGAGAGATGGAGCCTGAGACGTCCGTGTCCTCTGCCTCGCCCACCAGGACGCCGGACAGGAGCGGAGAGCTGACGTGGTGTCGGATCACGCCACGCTGCCACTCGATGGACGTCGAGCCGTCCGAGTCGGCGGAGAGGCGGAGACAGGCGAGGTAGCGCAGACCAGGTGTCATGGCAGGAGCGTAGCGCTCTCTGTGTGCCTAGGTAATCGGCTTGACCTTGTCGGTGGGCACGCCTGTCCCCGTCCTCATACTCGTCAATGTGCGGAAGAGCCGTGCTCGAAGAGAACAACGGCTCCGGATAGCAGTACAGCGGGTCACCGTGACCCGCCTGGTCCAAGGCTAATCGCCCTGCGGCCGGTGACAAGACGTCGCCGGAGTGTTCCTCCGGGCTGGGAACTACCCTGGTGGGGTGAGTACTACTCCTTCAGGCGCCGGAGACCGGCTGGTTCAGGTCGGCGCGATCGTCTTTTTCGTCGGCGCACTGGCCACCATGGTCACCGTGGCTCCGCTCTTCCTCGGCACGGAGCCGTTCCCTCCGATCGCGTACGGGGTCTGCATGTTCATGGGGGTCGGCTTCCTGATCGCCGGGGCGGGCGTCGTGCGTTCGGTCTGGCTCAGCTCCCCGAAACGGGCCGGGAGCCGCACCTAGGATCTTTCGTCCGGATCACCCCGGTCTTCCGAAGTGGTTAGGCTCATTCATGTGAAGCACGCAGGGCACGCCTTTCCGGTCCACCCCGCCGCCGGGACCGACGACGGCCGAGGTGCGGCCTGCACCGTTCCGGGCCGGGCGACGGCGCACGTCGACGACCTCCTCGTACAGATCGCGTACGGCAGCCGGGACGCGCTCGGTCAGCTCTACGACCTGCTCGCCCCACTCCTGCTGGAGCTGCTGCGGTCCCGGCTGCCGGAGGACGCGGACGCCCGTTCCGCCCTCGTCGACGGCTTCAGCAGCGTCTGGCGGCAGGCGCCGTCGTACGAGCCGGGGGCGCACGGCCTGGACTGGGTGATCGACCGGGTGACCGAGCGGGAGCGCTAGCGTAGGTTCCAGCGGTCTCAGGCCGCCGCGCGCTCCTTCTCGAACGTCCGCAGCCAGGCCGGGAACTCCGTCAGGTCCTCCAGCACCACGTCCGCGCCCGCGGCCCGCAGCTCCTGCGCGTCGCACGGGCCCGTCGTGACCGCGACCGACAGCGCACCGGCCGCGCGTGCCCCGCGGACGTCGCCGGTGTGGTCTCCGACGTACACCTGCGCCCCGTATTCCAGCAGCGCCTCGCCCTTGGCCTCCGCCCACAGCCAGCCGACCACCGTGTCCGGCTCGATGCCCAGGTGAGCCAGGTGCAGCTTGGCGTTCGGCTCGTACTTCGCCGTCACGACGATCGCCCGGCCGCCGAGCGCCCGCACCTCGGCCACCGACTCCCGCGCCCCGGCGAGGGCCGTGGTCGGGGCTATCGCGTGGTCGGGGTAGATCTCCCGGTAGCGGTCACCGGCGGCGGCCACCCCGTCGGCCGGGAACCAGTGCGCCAGCTCCGTCTCCAGCGGCGGGCCGATCCGGCTCACCACCAGGGCGTCGTCGATGTACACCCCCGTCTCCGCGGACAGGGCCCGGTAGGTGGCGGCGATACCGGGCCGGGAGTCGATGAGGGTCATGTCGAGGTCGAACCCGACCGTGAGGGGGAACGTCGGGGGGCGCGAAGCCGTGGAAGCCATGCGGACCATTGTGCCCAGGCGAGGGCGCTCGGCGGCAAGGACGATCCGGCCGGCCGGATCGCCGAGGAGTCAGGCCCGCGCGACGGGGCTCGCGGCCCCGGCCCTCAGCTCCGCCGCCGCGCCCGCCACAGCAGGTAGAGCGCGGAGGCGACGGCGGCCACGCGGACGACCACGGGCCAGGCGCCGGCCAGCACCTCGCGCAGCGCACCCTCCGCGACGGGCTCGCCCCAGCGCCCGTCCATCCGCCCCCACACCCACACGAGCGCCCCGGCGGCGACGACGCCCGGCAGCCCCAGGGCCGCCCACTTGGCCTCCGTACGGGAGAGGGTGCGCGAGCCGTACGCGATGAGCCAGCCGCCCGCCAGCGGGATCCAGGAGCCGGTGACCACGCCGGCGAGCAGCAGCACGGCGGCCAGGAGCAGCAGGGGGTGGGCGAAGCCGCCGCGGGGGGCCGGGGCGGCGGCGACCACGGGTGCGGTGACGACGACGGGGTCGCGGCGCGGCCGGGGGATGCGGAGGACGCGGCGGCGTGGGGTGGCCTGCCGGGTGCCGCCGTCCTCCTCGGTGCCGGGCTCGTCGTCCTCGGCGTCCTTCTGCGCCTCCGGGGTGACGGGCCCGGGCTCGGGCCGCCTGCCCAGGAGCTCCGGGGCCTCGATGCCGCCGAAGAACCCGGGGACGGCGGTCCCGGCGTCGAAGGGCCCGGGCTCCAGCCGCCACCAGTCGCCCTCGCCGGTGCCCTGCCGGTCGGGGCCGAGGACGTGGGGGGCGGAGGGGTCGGGCCAGTCGGAGACGGGGGCGTCCTGGGGGGCCGGGGTGTCGTCGGGGTTCGTACGGGACCGTCCGGTGGCGGCCGTGCCGGGCCGCTCGGCGCCCCGCTTACCGAACAGCCGGCCCGCCACGCCCCACCGGGACCCATCGGCCTCGCCCGTACGGGAGTCGGGGCCGGTGGTCTTCGTGAGGTCTGCGCGCGGGCGGCCGGCGGCGGGCCGCGACGCGCCCCGTCCGGAACCGGCTTTCGGGCCGGGTCCCGGGGTGGAGGCCGGAGCCGGGCCCGGGTCGGGGTCCGGCCCCCCGGGGCTCTTGCGGAGGAGCCCGTCCCGGGGCCGGGGGACGGGGCGCCGCCGCCCCTCCACCCCCGGCCCGGCCGTCCGCGCCGATGGCCGCGACACCGCCCCGTCACCCGACTCCGCCGCCGCGCCGACCAGTTCGTCCGGGGTGCCGAGCCTGCCGATGATGCGCCGCACCGCCGCCGGGGAATCCGCGCCCTCCGCGGCGCGCTGCCGGTCGATCTCGCCCCGGAGCGTCGAGACGAGCCGCATCCGGGCGCCCGACGACAGCTGCTGCCGCTGGGCCAGGTCGCCGACCCGGCTCAGGTAGTCGTAGACGAGCTGGTCGCTCTCGATCCCCACGCGGTGCGTCCCCTCTCCCGGCCCTGCCCCGACGGTAGCGTTTCAGCGGCTAACGTGGGACGGATGGGGACGACCACACCACCGCGCACGCTCGCCGAAGCCCTGCGCGCCCGGGGCGACGAATCGCTGGCCGGGCTGCTGCGTGCCCGCCCCGACCTCCTCAACCCGGTGCCGAACGACATCACCCAGCTCGCCACCAGGGCCGGCACCCGGGCCTCCGTGGTGCGGGCCCTGGAGCACCTGGACCGGTTCGCGCTACAGACCGCCGAGGCGCTGGCGGTGGCCCCGGACCCGGCCCCGTACGGCACCCTGCTCTCCCTGCTCACCGGCGACGGACTCGACGACGGCGACCAGCGCGACGACGCGGGTGCCGCGGTCACCGCCGCGCTGCCGGGCGCGCTGGCGACCCTGCGTGCACAGGCCCTGGTCTGGGGCGAGGACGAACGGCTGCGGCTGGTGCGCACCGCGCGCGAACTGCTGGCCCCGTCGCCGCAGCACCCCTCCCCCACCGGCCTCGGCCCCACGGTCGCCGAGGCGACGGCCGGGATGTCGCCGGGCCGGCTCCAGGAGATCCTGACCACGGCGGGGCTGCCCGCCACGCACGACCCGGTCTCGGCGGTGGCCGCGCTCTCGGCCCTGTTCACGGACCGGACGAGGATGGCGGAGCTGCTGGACACCGCCCCGGTGGAGGCGTTGTCCGTCCTGGACCGGCTGGTGTGGGGGCCGCCGTACGGGGAGGTCACCCCGAACCCCACCCCGCCCGTGAAGTGGCTGCGCGACCGGGGCCTGCTGCTGCCGGTGTCGACGCGCACGGTGGTCCTGCCGCGTGAGGCGGCCCTCCACCTGCGCGCCGGCCGCGCCCACCACGTACCGGAACCGGTCCCGCCGGTCGTGGTGGCGGCCGCCGAACGCGATCCACAGGCTGTGGACAGAGCGGCGGCCGGCCAGGCGTTCACGGCGCTGTCCACGGTCGAGGAGCTGCTGAAGCTCTGGAACGGCGGCGGCCCGGCGATCCTGCGCGCGGGCGGGCTGAGCGTACGGGAGCTGAAACGGGTGGCGACCGCGCTGGAGGTGACCGAGCCGGTCGCCGCGTTCTGGGTCGAACTCACCTATGCGGCGGGACTGTTGGCCTCCGACGGGGAGACGGACGAGCGGTACGCGCCGACGCCCGCGTACGACGAGTGGCTCGACCTGTCCGCCCAGGACCGCTGGACCCACCTGATCACCGCCTGGCTCCCGGCCACCCGGGTCCCCGGCCTGGTCGGCGGCCAGGACGCCAAGGGCCGGGCCCTCTCCGCGCTCGGCCCCGAGCTGGACCGTTCGGCCGCCCCCGACGTACGCCACCGGGTCCTGGCCCTCTTCGCCGAACTGCCGCCGGGCACCGCGCCCGACCCGGAGACGCTGCTGCGACGGCTGCGCTGGGAGCGCCCGTTGCGGGGTTCTTCGCCCTCCGGAGACGGCACGGATCTCCGCTCCCGCCTCGCCCTGTGGACGCTGAACGAGTCGGAGCTGCTGGGGATCACGGGCCGGGGCGCGCTCTCCGCACAGGCCCGCGCCCTGCTGGACGAGGGCGAGGAGGCGGCGGCGGCCCTCCTCGCCCCGCTCCTGCCCGAGCCCCTGGACCACGTCCTGCTCCAGGCGGACCTGACGGCGGTGGCACCGGGTCCGCTGGAACGCCCGCTGGCGGAAACCCTCTCCGTCCTGGCCGACGTCGAATCCAAGGGCGGGGCGACGGTGTACCGCTTCACGCCCGGCTCGGTGCGCCGCGCGCTGGACGCCGGGCAGGCGGCGGCCGACCTGCACGCGTTCCTGGCCGCGCACAGCCGTACGCCGGTGCCGCAGCCGCTGAGCTACCTGATCGACGACGTGGCCCGCCGCCACGGCCACCTGCGGATCGGGGCGGCGTCCGCGTACGTGCGCTGCGACGACGAAGCGGTGCTCAACGAGATCCTGGCCGACCGCCGCTCCACCGGCCTGCGCCTGCGCCGCCTCGCCCCCACGGTGCTGGCCTCCCAGGCCGACCCCGGCTCGCTCCTGGAGGCGCTGCGCGAGATGGGCTACGCCCCCGCCGCCGAGTCCGCCGACGGCGACGTCCTGATCAGCCGGGCCGGCGCCCGCCGCACCCCGCCCCGCACCCCTCCGGTCCCGGTCCCCGAGGGCCCGCCGGTCCCGGACGCCACCCTGCTGGGCGCGGCGGTGCGGGCCATCCGCGCAGGTGACACGGCCGCCACGGTCGTCCGCAAGGAACCGGCGGAGGGCGGCCCGTCGTCCGCCACGGCCTCCGGCGCCCTGCCCCGCACCACCTCCGCGGAGACCCTGGCCACGGTCCAGGCGGCCGCGATGACGGGCTCCGCGGTCTGGATCGGCTACGTCAACGCGGAGGGCGCGGCCAGCCAGCGCGTGATCGCCCCGGTGCGCGTGGAGGGCGGCTTCGTCACGGCGTACGACCACACGGCCGACGAGGTCCGTACCTACCCGCTGCACCGGATCACGGGGGTGGCGGAACTGGCGGAGGACGGGACGGAGTAGGCGGACGGAGCAACCGAGCGGGGGCGGACGCTCAAGGGACGCTCCGGAGTTCACCCGGCCGCCCGTCCCCGGTGACGCGGTCTGCGATGCTGCGGGCATGTCCTTCGCCGACCGAGGCCCCGAGCCGGAGCGTGTGGCGCCCGAACCGGTGACGCCCGACCCGCCCGGCGCGCCGATGCGGCCGCTGCTCACGCAGTCCTGGCTGGACCTGGCGTTCCTGCACTGGGCGGTCGACCCGGCCGATGTGGCACCCCTGTTGCCGCCGGGGACCGTGCCGGACACCTTCGAGGGGGCGACCTATGTGGGGCTCGTGGCGTTCCGGATGTACCGGGTGGGGTGGTTCGGGCTGCCGGGCATCCCCTACCTGGGGACGTTCCCCGAGACCAATGTGCGGCTGTACTCCGTGGACTCCCAGGGCAGGCGCGGCGTCGTCTTCCGCTCGCTCGACGCCTCGCGGCTGATCCCGGTCGCCGTGGCGCGGGCCGCGTTCCGGCTGCCGTACATGTGGTCCCGGATGGACATCACGCGCTCCGGCGACACCCTCACGTACACCAGCGACCGGCGCCTGCCCGGCCCCTGGGGCGCGCGGAGCGGGATCGTGCTGCGGGCGGGGGAGGCGATCGACGAACCCACGGCCCTGGAGCACTTCCTGACCGCGCGCTGGGCCCTGCACAGTTCGTTCTTCGGGCGGACCGTGTACCTGCCCAACGCCCACCCCCGGTGGCCGCTGCACCGGGCGGAGCTCCTGGAGTGCGACGAGGACCTGGTGACGGCCGGAGGGCTGCCCGCGCCGGCCGGTGATCCGGTGAGCGTGCTGTACTCGCCGGGCGTCCATGTGCGCTTCGGTCCGCAGCGCAGGCCCCGCGCCGGAGCCTGACCGCGCACCCGCCCCGGCCCGGCCCGGCCCCCGAAGCGCGCACCCACCCCGCCCCGACCCCCGATGAGGCACACTGGACGTTTGGCCGCAGCCGTGGCCGCACCCCGCAGAAAGGGCCGAAGCGCGTGACCGGACCCCTCATCGTCCAGAGCGACAAGACGCTGCTCCTCGAAGTCGACCACGAGCTGGCGGACGCCTGCCGCCGGGTCATCGCCCCCTTCGCGGAGCTGGAGCGTGCGCCCGAGCACATCCACACGTACCGGGTCACCCCGCTCGGGCTGTGGAACGCCCGTGCCGCCGGGCACGACGCCGAGCAGGTCGTCGACGCCCTGGTGGAGTACTCCCGCTACCCCGTGCCGCACGCGCTCCTGGTCGACATCGCCGAGACGATGGCGCGGTACGGGCGGCTCACCCTCTCCAAGCACCCGGTGCACGGGCTGGTGCTCACCAGCACCGACCGGCCCGTGCTGGAGGAGATCCTGCGGTCGAAGAAGGTGCAGCCGCTGGTCGGCGCCCGCATCGACCCGGACACCGTGGCCGTGCACCCCTCCGAGCGCGGGCAGATCAAGCAGACGCTGCTGAAGCTGGGGTGGCCCGCCGAGGACCTCGCGGGGTACGTGGACGGTGAGGCCCATCCGATCGAGCTGGCCGAGGACGGCTGGGCGCTGCGGCCGTACCAGAAGCAGGCCGTCGAGGGGTTCTGGCACGGCGGGTCGGGCGTGGTGGTGCTGCCCTGCGGGGCCGGGAAGACGCTCGTGGGCGCCGGTGCCATGGCCGAGGCCAAGGCGACCACCCTGATCCTGGTCACCAACACCGTCTCCGCCCGGCAGTGGAAGCACGAGCTGGTGAAGCGGACCTCGCTGACCGAGGACGAGATCGGTGAGTACAGCGGTACGAAGAAGGAGATCCGGCCGGTCACCATCGCCACCTACCAGGTGCTGACCACCCGGCGCAAGGGCATCTACCCGCACCTGGAGCTCTTCGACTCCCGCGACTGGGGCCTGGTCGTCTACGACGAGGTCCACCTGCTGCCCGCACCCGTCTTCAAGTTCACCGCCGACCTCCAGGCCCGGCGGCGGCTGGGGCTCACCGCGACCCTGGTGCGGGAGGACGGGCGGGAGTCCGACGTGTTCTCGCTCATCGGGCCCAAGCGCTTCGACGCCCCCTGGAAGGAGATCGAGGCGCAGGGCTACATCGCGCCCGCCGACTGCGTGGAGGTACGGGTCAACCTCACCGACTCCGAGCGGCTCGCGTACGCGACCGCCGAGGCGGAGGAGAAGTACCGGTTCTGCGCCACCACCGCGACCAAGCGGAAGGTGACCGAGGCGCTGGTACGCAAGCACCAGGGCGAGCAGACCCTCGTCATCGGGCAGTACATCGACCAGCTCGACGAGCTCGGCGAGCACCTGGACGCCCCCGTCATCAAGGGCGAGACCAGCAACGCCCAGCGCGAGAAGCTGTTCGGCGCCTTCCGGAACGGGGAGATCAGCGTCCTCGTCGTGTCCAAGGTCGCCAACTTCTCCATCGACCTGCCGGAGGCCACCGTCGCCATCCAGGTCTCCGGGACCTTCGGGTCGCGGCAGGAGGAGGCCCAGCGGCTGGGGCGCGTCCTGCGGCCGAAGGCCGACGGGCACGAGGCGCGGTTCTACTCGGTCGTCGCCCGCGACACCATCGACCAGGACTTCGCGGCGCACCGCCAGCGGTTCCTGGCCGAGCAGGGGTACGCGTACCGGATCGTCGACGCGGACGAGCTGCTCGCCGGTAACTGACAGTGGAAGCCGAGGGAGGCGGGGGTACGGCGGTGCCTCAGCGGGCCCGCCGTACCCCCGCCTCCTCCGCGTACTCCCCCAGGACGACGACTCCGAAGGCCGTCGTCACGAAGACCTTCACGGCGCGCACCGCGTCTCCGACGCGGTGGGGTCGGTGGTGACCGGTGACCGCGGTCGCGCCGTGCGCGGGGCCGGTGCTGCGTGGGTTCAGGGTGGCTGTGCTCATGTATCCATGGTGCTCCCATCACCCGTTCGGGCGCGTCGGCCCGCAGGCGGAACCCGCACTCCGGGCGGGTAGCTCTCCAGTACCGCTCGGGCCGAGCGCATCCCCTACGGGTACCCCTGGTCCCCTCCGCCCCGGGGAAGCCGTATTCCGTTTCGCCGCCGCCCCGCCCTGTGGCTACAATCGCCGGTCTGCCCGCCTCCCGCGCCGAGTCGACGGCCCCGGGAGCGCCGCCGACCGGACGGAAACCGGCCGACACCTACGCGATCGAACCTTCCCCGCGGACCACCCGACGGCTCCGGCGCCACCGGAACCGCGCGGTCCGCCGCCCCGCGTCGAAGAGCCGTCGGGTATCCGTTGAAGAGCCGGAGGCAACACCGTGCCCGCGCACGTAGCAGAAAGCGATTCCACCACCGATCCCCTGGCGCACGAACGCGCCCACCTCGCCGCGTCCCGCGCCGCCCTGCGCGCGATGCGCGAGGACGTCCAGGCCCTCGACATCCGCGATGTCACCGCGAACTGGGTCAACGCCGCCGTGCTCCAGTCCCAGATCGACGACCGCGTCAAGGCGCTCGCCGACCTCTCCCACACCCCCCTGTTCTTCGGCCGCCTCGACTACCTCCACGCCGTCGGCGGCGAGTTGGCCGAGGGCGCGGAGGGCGAGCGGTTCTACATCGGGCGCCGGCACGTCCACGACGCCGCCGGGGACCCGATGGTCATCGACTGGCGGGCCCCGGTCTCCCAGCCGTACTACCAGGCGTCCCCGAAGAACCCCCAGGACGTCGGGCTCCGCCGCCGCTTCGGCTACACCGCCGGCGAGCTCACCGCGTACGAGGACGAGCACCTCACCGACCCCGCCGAGGTGGCGCACACCAGCCGCCTCCTCCAGGCGGAGATCGAACGGCCGCGCGTCGGCCCGATGCGCGACATCGTGGCCACCATCCAGCCCGAGCAGGACGAGATCGTCCGGAGCGGGCTCGGCGGCACGGTCTGCGTCCAGGGCGGTCCCGGCACCGGGAAGACCGCCGTCGGCCTGCACCGTGTCGCGTTCCTGCTGTACGCGCACCGGGACCGGCTCGCCCGCACCGGGACCCTCGTCATCGGGCCGAACCGGTCCTTCCTCCACTACATCGAGCAGGTCCTGCCCGCCCTCGGCGAGCTGGAGGTCAAGCAGGCCACCGTCGACGACCTGGTCACCGCGGACGTGGAGGTCCGGGGCGCGGACGACGCGGCCGGCGCCGTCGTCAAGGGCGACGCCCGGATGGCCGAGGTGCTGCGCCGGGCGATCCGCTCCCATGTGACGACGCCGACCGAGCCCGTGGTCGTGGTGCGCGGGTCGCGGCGCTGGCGCGTGCCCGCCTACGAGATCGCGGAGATGGTCGGCGAGCTGCTGGCCCGGGACATGCGGTACGGCTCCGCCCACGAGGCCCTGCCGCAGCGGATCGCGCACGCCGTCCTCGTACGGATGGAGGAGGCCGGTGAGGCCCCCGACGACCGGGTGCAGAACACCGTGGCCCGCAACCCCGCGGTGAAGGCGGCCGTGAAGGCGATCTGGCCCGGCGTCGACCCGCGGAAGCTGGTGCTGCGGCTGCTGGCCGACCCGGAGTTCCTGGCCGTCCACGCGGAGGGGCTGCTCAGCGAGGACGAGCAGAAGCTGATCCTGTGGGCGAAGCCCGCCCGGAGCGTGAAGTCGGCCAGGTGGTCGGCGGCGGACGCGGTGCTCATCGACGAGGCCCGTGACCTGGTGGCCCGTACGCACTCGCTCGGCCATGTCGTGCTCGACGAGGCGCAGGACCTCTCCCCGATGCAGTACCGGGCGGTGGGGCGGCGCTGCTCCACCGGCTCGGCCACCGTCCTCGGCGACCTCGCGCAGGGGACGACGCCGTGGTCCACGGAGAGCTGGGACGAGGCGCTGTTCCACCTCGGGAAGGCGGACGCGGTGGTGGAGGAGCTGACGGCCGGCTTCCGCGTGCCGCGCGAGGTGATCGCGTACGCCTCCCGGCTGCTGCCCGCGATCTCGCCGGGTCTCGCGGCGGTGGAGTCGGTGCGTGAGTCGCCCGGTTCGCTGGTCGTACGCGAGGTCGCCGACGGTGCGGAGGCCCTGGACGCGGCTGTCGTCACCGCCTGCGAGGAGTCGCTGCGCCATGCGGGGTCGATCGGGCTGATCGCCGCCGACGCCCGGATTGCGGCGCTGGGCGCCGCGTTGGCGGCCGCGGATCACGCGTACCTGTCCCCCGGTGAGGAGACCACCGCCGAGTCCCGGCTGACGCTGGTGCCCGCGTCTCTCGCCAAGGGGCTGGAGTACGACTACGTGGTGCTCGACGAACCGGCGGCCGTGGTGGGCGGCGAGCCGGACGAGCGGACCGGGCTGCGGCGGCTGTACGTGGCGCTGACCCGTGCGGTGTCGGGGCTGACGGTGGTGCACGCGGCGGCGTTGCCGGAGGCGCTGGGATAGGCCGGGGCGGGGGGCGGGGGCCTTGGCGGCTCCCGCCCCCGCCTTCCGGAGCCTCAGGTGTCGAGCGCCTCGCGCCACTGCCGTACCGCCGTCGCGTCCACCGGCGCCGACCAGCCGGCGGGGCGGGCCGCGCCGCCGATGTGGAAGGCGTCGATGCCCGCCGCCCGGAGCTGCGGCAGGTGGTGGAGCTGGAGGCCGCCGCCGACCAGGATCTGCGCCTCGTACCCCGGCTCGCGGGTGCGGGCGGCCTCGGCCAGGAGCGTCGGGACGCCCTCGTCGACCCCGGCCGGTGAACCCGCCGTGAGGTACGTGTCCAGGCCCGGCAGGTCCGCGAGCTGCTTGCGCAGGGCATCGCGGTCGGCGGCCCGGTCGATCGCGCGGTGGAACGTCCACCGGCAGCCGTCCAGCTCGGCGACGAGCCGCTCGACGGCGACGCGGTCGGCGTGGCCGTCCTCGTCGAGGAAGCCGAGGACGAACTCGTCGGCGCCCGCCTCCCGCATCTCGCGGACCTTGTCGACCAGCACGTCGATGTCACCGGCGGCGAAGCCGTCCGCCATCCTGAGCATGACGCGCAGCGGGATGTCCACGGCGGACCGGATCGCCGCGAAGGTCCCCCGTGACGGCGTCAGGCCGTCCGCGGCCATGTCGGTGACCAGTTCGAGGCGGTCTGCACCACCCGCCTGGGCGGCGACCGCGTCCTCCGCGTCGAGAGCGATCACCTCCAGGACTGCACGGTTGCTCATGGGTCCCCATTCCTCCGATACGCGGCTATAGGTCTAGTCCAATGGCCAGCCTACGGGGCGGCCCGGCGGCCGCACAGCCCTCCATCTGAACGCATGATCGCGGACAGGCGCGACCCCGCCCGGCAGGAGCACTCCGGCGCGCCTTGCGGTTCATAGGGGAGGGGGGTATACATGGGAAGAGAAGTAGATACCCCCCAGGGGTATCCGAGACCCCGAGGAGGCCCTCGTGTCCGCACACTCCGCCACCACCCCCCGCACGGCATCCGCCCCCGGCTCCGGCACCGCCACCGGCACCGTCGAGCTCGCCATCGGCGGGATGACCTGCGCCTCCTGCGCGGCCCGCATCGAGAAGAAGCTCAACCGGATGGACGGCGTGGAGGCGACCGTCAACTACGCCACCGAGAAGGCGAAGGTGACGTACCGGGGCGAGGACGTCTCCGTACAGGACCTGATCTCCACCGTCGAAGCCACCGGCTACACCGCCCAGGAACCGCCACCCCCGGAGACGAGGGAGACCGGGACAGCGGAGACCGGACAAGCCGACGACGAGCTCACCACTCTGCGGCAGCGCCTGATCACCTCGCTCGTCCTCGCCGTCCCGGTCATCGCGATGGCGATGATCCCGGCCCTCCAGTTCGACAACTGGCAGTGGCTCTCCCTGACCCTGGCCGCCCCCGTCGTCACCTACGCCGGCTGGCCTTTCCACCGCGCCGCCTGGACCAACCTCCGGCACGGCGCGGCGACGATGGACACGCTGATCTCGGTCGGTACATCGGCCGCGTTCCTGTGGTCGGTGTGGGCGCTGTTCTTCGGCACGGCGGGCATGACCGGGATGACCCACCCGTTCGAGCTGACCATCGCGCGCGGCGACGGCGCCGGGAACATCTACCTCGAAGCCGCCGCCGGGGTGACCGCCTTCATCCTCGCCGGGCGCTACTTCGAGGCCCGCTCCAAGCGGAAGGCCGGAGCCGCGCTCCGGGCGCTCATGGAGCTGGGCGCCAAGGAGGTCACCGTCCTGCGCGACGGCCGCGAGGTGACCGTGCCGACCGCCGAACTCCAGGTCGGGGACCGTTTCGTGGTCCGGCCCGGGGAGAAGATCGCCACCGACGGCACGGTCGTGGAGGGCAGCTCCGCCGTGGACGCCTCGATGCTCAC